>CAZROO010000027.1:0-5268 GCA_964601735.1 uncultured Pseudomonadales bacterium | reverse complement strand
AAGGGTCGGCGAGATCTACTGCGTGGCCCTCACCCGTCACCGCAAGCAGGCCGATACCGGCACCAAGTTGATCCACATTGGCAAAAACACCAAAAGTATCATCATTTCCAAGGGCATCAGTGCCGACCACGGCGACAACACCTACCGCGGGCTGGTGAAAATTCTGCCCAAGGCGCAGGGCGCGCGCAATTACACCCAGTGCGACAGCCTGCTCATCGGTGACCGGTGCGGCGCCCACACCGTGCCCTACATCCAAGTGCGCAATGCGCAAAGCACCGCCGAGCATGAGGCCACCACCAGCCGTATTTCTGACGACCAGCTGTTCTACTGCCAGCAGCGCGGCCTGAAGGAAGAGGACGCCGTGGCGATGATTGTGAACGGCTTTGCCAAGGAAGTGCTGCAAAAGCTGCCGCTGGAATTCGCCGTCGAGGCGCAAAAACTATTGGGAATTTCGTTGGAAGGGAGCGTCGGTTAATATGCTTAGAATCGATAATTTACACGTCAAACTCGCCGAAGACGGCAAAAACATTCTCAATGGCATCAATCTGGAAATGAAGCCCGGCGAGGTTCACGCCGTGATGGGCCCCAACGGTGCGGGCAAGAGCACGCTGGCGCAGGTGCTAGCGGGCCGCGAAGGCTATGACATCACCGAGGGAAAAATTATTTTTGGTGGTGAAGATATTTTGGAGAAAGAAGCCGACGAACGCGCCCGCGACGGCATTTTCCTCGCCTTCCAGTACCCGGTGGAGCTGCCGGGCGTGAATACCGCGCAATTCCTCCGCGCCACGGTCGGCGCCGTTCAAGGCAAGCAGCCTGGCGCGGCAGAATTCTTGAAGAAGGCGAAAGAAGTATTCGCCAGCCTCGACATGCCTGCCGATTTCCTCCAGCGCTTCGTCAACGTCGGCTTTAGCGGTGGCGAAAAGAAACGCCTGGAAATGGCCCAGCTCGCGCTGCTGAAACCCAAACTCGCCATCCTCGACGAAACCGACAGTGGCCTCGACGTGGACGCGATGAAACTCGTCGCCCGTACGGTGAACAGCCTGCGTGCCGATGACCACAGCTTCCTCATCATCACCCACTACGAGCGGTTGCTGGAGCTGATTCGTCCCGACCACGTGCACGTGCTGTCCGGCGGCAAAATCGTCAAATCCGGCGGCCCGCAGTTGGCGCAAAAAATTGAAATGGAAGGCTACAGCTGGCTGTGACACTAACCACCGCCGACCTTGAACAGTATTTGCCGCAGGGCGAGAACGCCCGCTACACGCCGCTGCGCGTGGTGCGCGACGCCACATGGCAACGCGCGGCCAACGACATAAGCACGGCGCCGCTGGTGAGCACCAGCGTCAAAGCCGTCAACGGCGTCTTCACCGTCGCCGCCGGCACAAATGCCGACATTACCCTCGACTGGCCCCTGCCCGGCAAAAACAAGCTGGCGACGCGCGAATTGAATATCGTCATCGAGGACAATGCCGAACTCACGCTGCTGGAAATCCTCAAGGGCGACGGCTGGGCCGCCGACAGCATCAATCTCACCCTCGGTAAAAACGCCAAAGTTCGGCACGCGGTGGTACAGCATGCCGCCGGAGTCGTCACCCGCACGGAAAAAATCACCGTCGCCGACAACGCCGCCTACAACCGCCTCGCCCTGCAAACCCGGAGTGAACTCTCGCGGCTGGACGTCGCGCTCACCCTCGCCTCGCACGCCACCGTCAATCTTTCCGGTATCAATCTCTGCGGTCAAAATCAGGTCTTGGACCAGACCGTCCTGCTCACGCTCAACGGCCCCGGTAACAAGTGCAACGTGCAGCAGCGCAACGCCATTGCGGCAGGCGGCCAGGGTATCTTCCAGGGCAAATATTACGTGGCGCAGGCCGCCCAGCAAACCGACGGCTACATGCTGGTGAAAAACCTGCTGCTCGACGATTCGGCCCAGGCCTTCGGCAAACCGGAACTTGAGATTTATGCCGACGATGTGAAATGCAGCCACGGCGCCAGCACCGGCGGGCTCAACCCCGAGCAGTTGTTTTACCTCAAGTCGCGCGGGCTCGATAACGCCACCGCACGACAACTCATTGTCGCCGGTTTTGCCGAAGAACTGCTGGCGGGCTGGCCGGATTTGTTCCTCAACGCCGCCCAGCCGGCCGCGCAAGGCTGGCTCGCGACCCTCTAAGGCAAAACGCCCCCGTGCAGGGGCGTTTTTATGTCGTCACCGGCACGTATTTGGCTGGGTCGCGGCGGCAGTAGTCGTCAAAGTACGACCCCGGCGGCACGCTGATGGTGCGCATGTACACCCGCCCCTCAAACCCGCCACGCCTGGCGTTTTTGGCCTGCCGCAACTTGTCGATGTCAGCCAGCGCCAGCCCCTGCGTTTTGGCCAGGCACACAATCAGTTCCAGCAAGTCGCCCAGTTCCTCGGGCAGTTCCTCCGGGCTGGCGGCGGCCACTTCCTGGCCTTCTTCCAGCACCTTGGCGCGCAATTCGCGGATGTACCCGGTATCGTCCAGCGTTACGCAATCGCTGGTGCCGCCCTTGTCGGTCACGTTGGCGGGCGAATTGTCCCGCACCAGTTTGTCAAACCTGTAAGTGTTCATAAGATGCTCCCCGTTACTGACGTAGGCAGTTTAGCATAAGCGCGCAAATGTGCTATGCAGGGCCATGACCAACCCTTGGAAAGCCGATTTCCCCGCCCTTGTCCGCACCGTGCGCGGCCAGCGGCTGGCGTTCCTCGACAGTGCCGCCAGCGCCCAAAAGCCCAAGATGGTATTGGAGACGCTCAGCGAAGTGCTGGGCGGTGCCTACGCCAACATCCACCGCGGCCTCTACTACAACAGCGCGCTCACCACCGCGGCGTACGAAGACGCCCGCGGCACCGTGGCCCGCTTTGTGGGCGCCGACCCCAATGGCACCATCTTCACCCGCAACGCCACCGAGGCCGTCAACCTCGTTGCCCAGAGCTGGGGCCGCCAGAACCTGACCGCCGGCAGCACCGTGCTGCTCACCGAACTGGAGCACCACGCCAACATTGTGCCGTGGCAACTGCTGCGCGATGAGATCGGTTTCAGGATTGTCGTCGCACCGCTCAATGGAAACAACGAAACCACTCTTGATTCAATTAAGAAAACACTTTTTGAAAACAAGATAACTCTTTGCGCCATTTCACAAATGAGCAACGTGACCGGCCAGCGCCTGCCATTGTCGGACATCATCCCGCTGCTCAAGGAACAGGGCTCCACCGTGCTGGTCGACGGCGCCCAGGGCGTTGTCCACGGCCCCACCAACCTGAAAAACCTCGGTGCCGATTTCTACGTCTTCAGCGGCCACAAGCTCTACGGCCCTACCGGCATCGGCGTACTTTGCGCCGCGCCCGAGTTACTCAACGCCATGCCACCTTACAACGGCGGTGGCGACATGATCGAGACGGTCAGCTTCGACAAAACCACCTACACCCAAAGCCCGGCGCGGTTCGAGGCTGGCACTCCCGCCATCGCCGAGGCCATCGGCCTGGCCGCCGCCTGCGACTATGTACGGAACATCGGCTGGGACGCAATCGTGGCCCACGAACACAAGTTGGCCCGGCAACTGGCCGAAACCCTGCGCGGCGTGGACGGCCTCACGCTCTATGGCGACCCCGCCAGCGGCATCGCCAGCTTTAATTTGAAGGACTGTCAGGCCTCCGATGTCGCCACCATCCTCGACCAGTGCGGCGTAGCCGTACGCAGCGGCCACCACTGCGCCATGCCGCTGCATGAAAAGCTCGGCGTCAAAGCCAGCGTACGTGCCTCGCTGGGCCTGTACAACGACAGCGCTGACATCGAACAACTCGCCCTTGGTTTGGTGAAAGCCAGGAAACTGCTCTCATGAAGATTAATATCGAAATTCCCGCCGAAGGCTTTGCCGAGGCTCCTCAGGCCAACGCCCCGCTGCGCGAGCGCGTCATCCACAACCTGCGTACGGTCATGGACCCCGAGCTGCCGCTCAACATTTACGACCTCGGCCTTATTTACAAGCTCGACATCTCGCCCACCGGCGGCGTGGCGATTGAAATGACCCTGACCGCGCCCGGCTGCCCGGTGGCGGGCGAAATGCCCGGCATGGTGCAGGCCGCCGTCCTCAAAACCGGGGGCGTAAGCGACTGCAAGGTGAAGCTGGTGTGGGAGCCCAAGTGGGACAAAAGCCTGCTGAGCGAAGAAGCCTTGCTGGAACTGGGCCTCTAACCAGCGGACTCAATGCCTCATAAGCAAGCAGGCTGTAAGCCCTCTTGCGGTCTTTTAGTATTATTTTTTTATCAGCCCTTCCCTACGTTGAAGCGGTAAGTCCCGAATTTCGACTCAACCGGAAGAGGACGATCTATGAACGCTTCCCTAAGGCGTCCTCTCCCCCAGGAGGACGAAGTCATGACGCTGTCCCGCAACAACGAGGTAGCAGAACGCCGCCTACGCGAACGTTTTCCGCCGGAAACCAGCCCTCTTCCCACGCGCCTCCAACAGGCGATGAACAGGCTGAAGGCAGCAGATAACCAACCCGCTCGACAATAAAAAAGAGGGGCCGCAAGGCCCCTCTTTTTTTCCACGCCTTAAGCAGCCGGGGTTTCACCCGCAGCTTCGGCGGCCGGCGCATTCGCGGCGGCTTCCTTGGCAGCCGCTTTGGCGGCGTGGGCGGCTTCACCCTTGGCCTTCTGGTCGGCCACGTATTGTTGGGCCTTGATGCGGCGGCTTTTGCCGGCCTGGTATTCTTCCTTCAGCTTGGCAGGGCCGACGTTGTGCTTGATGAGCAAGCGGGTCACGGCGTCGCTCACTTGCGCGCCCTTGCCCACCCATTCGGTCAGGCGGGCTTCATTCAGCACAAAACCTTGCGATTCACCCTTGGCGTTGGGGTGGAAGTGGCCCAGGCGCTCAATGAACTTGCCGGTGGCGGCACGGCGGCTGTCGGCCACCACAATGGTGTAAACCGGCAAATTGGTACGGCCCCCGCGGCTCAAACGGATAACAACGGACATATTCTCAATCTCTCTTCATTCAGTTCTCTGGCCAATTTGGCCAGCTTCCCCACCATTGGGGCCTCTTCCGAGGGGGCTGCGGAGAGGCGAAACCCCTGCACAACGGGGGCTCTATAGCCCGTAACTAGCGGCCACGCAACAGGTTTTTGACAGCCGTAAAGCTTCCCCCCGCCCCGCCACCGAAGTTGCGCAGCAGCTTGCTCATCTGGTTGAGCTGCTCCTGCATCTTGGCAATCTTGTTCACGTCCTGCACCGTGGTGCCGCTGCCCGCC
>CAZROO010000026.1:0-13135 GCA_964601735.1 uncultured Pseudomonadales bacterium | reverse complement strand
CTCCTGCATCTTGGCAATCTTGTTCACGTCCTGCACCGTGGTGCCGCTGCCCGCCGCAATGCGGATACGGCGTTTGGCGTTGAGCAGTTTGGGGTTGGCGCGTTCCGCCGCCGTCATGCTGTCGATGATGGCAATCTGACGGCTCAGCGCTTTCTTGTCCAAAGCCTCGCCGGGGATTTTGCCCCTGAGCGCGCCCATGCCCGGCATCAGCTCCAGCATCGCCGCCATGCCGCCCATTTTGCGCATCATGTTCAGCTGTTTTTTGATGTCGGAAAAATCGAGCTGCGCACCACTCAGCAGTTTCTGCTCGAGCTTGGCGGTTTCCTTCTCATCCACCGCGGCCTGCACTTTGTCCACCAGCGCCACCACGTCGCCCTGGCCCAGAATGCGGCTGGCCACGCCATCCGGCCGGAACGGCTCAAACTTGTCCGCCGCTTCGCCGGTGCCGACGAAATTGATCGGCACGCCAGTCACATAACGCAAACTCAGAGCCGCGCCGCCGCGCGCGTCGCCGTCCAGCCGGGTCAGGATCAATCCCGTCAGCGGCACGGTGGTTTTGAACGCCTCGGCCACCGCGATCGCGCTCTGGCCCATTTGCGCGTCGGCCACCAGAATCGTCGCCGCCGGTTTGCTTAACTTGTGAATCTCGGCCAGTTCGTCCAGCAATTCCTGCGCCACGTCCAGCCGCCCGGCGGTGTCGAGGATCAGCACATCGGCCACGGCTTTTTTGGCGGCGGTCAGCGCCTGCTTGGCACGCTCCACCGGCTTTTTGGAATCGCTTTCCAGCACTGGCAGGTTCAAACCCTTCGCCAGCGTCGCCAGTTGCTCAATCGCGGCGGGGCGCTGGGTATCGAGGCTGGCAAGGAACGGCTTTTTGCCCTGCTTGCCCAGCCACGCCGCCAGCTTGGCGCTGCTGGTGGTTTTACCGCTGCCCTGCAACCCGCACATCAGCACCACGGCAGGCGGCGCACTGTTCACTTCCAGCGGCGCAGTCTGGCCAAGCAGCTCGATGATCCCGTCGTAAACGATCTTCACCACCTGCTGGCCGGGGTTGACGCCGCCCAGCACCTTTTGCCCCACCGCCTGCTCACGCACATGGTTGATGAGGTGCTTGATGGCCGGCAGCGCCACATCGGCTTCCAGCAGGCCCAGGCGCAATTCGCGCAGCGCGGCATCCACGTCGGCTTCGGTCAGTACGCCTTTGCCGGTCAGGCTTTTAAAGGCGCTTTGCAGCTTGTCGGCTAAAAAATCGAACATGCGGTTGTTTACCTAAAAAGCAGCGGCTCGGCAATTGTTTGCAGTATACGCTCTACCCCCTTAGTCTGCACCCAATGCGCGGGTTCATCATCATAATAATCATCCTGCTCGCCCTGCCCGGCCTGGTCCTGGCCAAAGGCAAACCGCTGCCGCACGGCAAGGAAAGCGCCCACGTCGGCGCGCTCGACAACACCGCCGCGCCAACGCTCAAAGGCATCTCCATGCCCACCACGCGCGAAGACCTGCTGCCCGATAAAAACAAGCTCGCCGACACCACCTTGGCCACGCAACTCGAAAAAGCCAGGGAGTGGGCGCTGGCCGCGCTTGAATGGCAGCGCGTGGCGCAGGACTCGCTTGGCAAAGGCAAGCTCAAGGCGCTGGAGCACGCCGCCGAAAGCTACGAAAACGCCCAGCAGAAAGAAGGCGCCGCCCGCCTGTGGCGGCAACTCGCCACCGAGCGCACCGGCCCTGGCCGCATGTACGCCTTTTACCGCCTGAGCCAGTTGGTGAGCGGCGACGAGCAGGCCGAGATCATCGAAAACCTCAAGGCCTTCGGCGGCCCGTGGGGCGAGGCCGTGCTCTACCACGATGTGTGGAAGCAGGCCCAGACCGGCCCCGTCACCAAAACCTACGGCCTGCCCAAGGCGATTGAATTGCAGCGCCGCCTCAATGCCGCCGACCTCGCCTTCCGCCAACGCGCCGCTATGGCTGCGGCCTGGGGCGTAGTGCCGGGCCTGGGCCACGCCTACGCGGGCAAGTCCGGCACGGCGGCGGGCTTCCTCTGCATCTGGAGTTTGATGGGCTGGCTATTCCTGTTTTGCTGGCGCCGCCGCTGGTGGCCGTTTGTGGTGCTGTGGATGCTGCCGTTCTCCCTTCTCTGGGGCCTCAGCCCCGGCATGGCGGGCACCACCGCCGATACCCAAAACGCCAAATTACGGCACAAACTGTTAATGCAATGGACCGACCTCCAGCCTGTCGACCCGGTTGAAAACGAAGCGAATTAAGGCCATACATCCCTTATGGGATGGTTCGATAAGTTAAAAGCAGGCCTCGGCAAAACCTCGCAAAAGGTCAGCGACGCGTTAAATGTCGCCACGCCTGAAGTTCAACCCGAACCGGCACCGGAAAAAATTAAAGGAGCCAAAACCTCCAGGTCCCGAGTCCCGGGTCCCGAGTCCCCCAAACCCAGCCTTCTCAAAACCGTCAAGCGCGCATTGGGCTTCGGCGCCCTCACTACCGAACAGCGCGGCACGCTGGAAGAAGCCCTGATTGCCGCCGACACTGGCCCGCGTGCCGCCGCCGAGCTGGCCGCGCAAGTCGCCAAGGGCGGGCCCGACAGCCCCGCCCACGCGCTGGCCGAAGCCATCGAGCAGCGCCTTGCCCCGCTGCAAACCGAAGTGAAGTTCGACGGCAAACCCAGCGTGATTCTGCTGGTCGGCGTCAACGGCTCTGGCAAAACCACCACACTCGGCAAGCTCGCCGCGCAGTGGGCCGGGCAAAAGAAGAAAGTCATCGTCGGTGCCGCCGACACCTTCCGCGCCGGGGCCGTGCAGCAACTGGCCGAATGGTGTACCCGCGCGAAAGTCCCCCTCGTCCAATCCGACAAGCCCGGCGGCGACCCCGCGGGCGTCGCTTATCAAACGGTTGAAAAAGCCGTACAGGACAACGCCGACATCGCCATTATCGACACCGCCGGGCGCCTGCCCAACCGCGACGACCTGATGGCCGAACTCGCCAAAATCACCCGCGCGGTCACCAAGGCCCAACTCGGTAATGGTTGGCCCGATGTCAAACCCGAGGTTTGGCTGGTGCTCGACGCCACGCTCGGCCAGGCCACGCTTAATCATGTGAAGCTGTTTCGGCAGGTCGCGGGTGTGACCGGCCTCGTCGTTACAAAACTGGACAGCAGCGCCAAAGGCGGCTTCCTGTTGCCGCTGGCAGATGAAAAACTCCCGGTGGTCGCCATCGGCGTTGGCGAAGGCATTGACGATTTGGGGCAATTCAACGCCCGCGCCATCGCCCAGGGCATGGCAGGCCTGAAGTTATAAGGAATTGAGGCCCCTGCCGAGCAGCAGCGTACGGCCGGTGGTAAAGCGGAACTGCGGAAACCCGAACAGGTAACCCTGCACCAGGTCGGGCTTGCAGATTTTGATGCCGACCAGATCCTGCTCGGTTTCAACCCGCTCAAACACCACCCGCACGCCGTGCTCCTTGGCCACGTTGATCGCGTCCATCGCCTGGCCGCGCTCTTCGTCGCTGTAGTTCAGGCAAAAGGCGCGGGTATCAAACTTGAGGTAATCGAAACCCATCTGCGCAATCAACTTGGAGAGCGCGGCGCCGCCGCTCTGGTAGTTAAGGCTGATGCCCACGCCGCGCTCCTTGAACATCGCCAGATTGCCGATGTTTTTAGAATTCTGCGTCAGGTCGCCGATTTTCAGCTCCAGAATCAGCCGGTCCAGCATCGGTGCCCAACGCGGGCTGGTCAGGTAATCGAAGTACGGCTGGTGCGCCAGCGTGCGGCTGGAGATGTTCAGCGTCAGCGGCATCACCGGCACCAGTTGGGGAATCTGCAACTGGCTTTCCAGCAAATGCACGGTCATCATGTCCATGGCGGGCAGCAGGTTGTTTTGCACCACGGTGCGCAAAAAACCGCCGGGCGCCACTTCGTTGCCAACGCTGTCGAGCAACCGCAGCAGCGCCTCGTGCTGCACCGGCCTGCCGGTGGCGAATTCATAAATCGGCTGCAAACGCAGCACGGCGTGGCGGTTGCCCAGAATGTGCCGGACGGACGCCGCCCCCATGTAGCTATCCACGAGAACCTCCGCCGTTTGCCAAGGTTGCTTAAGCGGCTTTTTTGCTGTTTAGCGCGTTCAGCGCGCTGCCGGCCTTGAACCACTCAATCTGCTCGGCGTTGAAGGTGTGGTTGAGCACGATGTCCACCGTGCTGCCGTCGGCGTGGGTAATGCGGCCCTTCAGCGGCTTGCCGGGCGCCATCTGGCTCAGCCCCAGCACGCTGATTTTATCCGCCTCCTCCACCAGGTCGTAGTCTGCCGGGTTGGCAAAGGTCAGCGGCAGCACGCCCTGTTTCTTCAGGTTGCTTTGGTGGATGCGCGCAAAGGTGCGGGCAATCGCCACGCGGCAACTCAGCCAGCGCGGGCTCATGGCGGCGTGCTCGCGGCTGCTGCCTTCGCCCACGTTCTGGTCGCCCACAAACGCCCAGCCCTTGCCCGCGGCCTTGTACTCGCGGGCAATCGCGGCAGGCGTGTCTTCCTTGCCGGAAAGCTGGCTCTTCACCTTGCCGCTCTGGCCGGTGAAAGCATTGACCACGCCGAGGTACATATTGTTGGAAATGTTATCGAGGTGCCCGCGGAACTTGAGCCACGGCCCGGCCTGGCTGATATGGTCGGTGGTGCATTTGCCCTTGGCCTTGATGAGCAGCGGCAGGTCGATGTAGTCGTTGCCGTCCCAGGCCGGGAACGGCTTGAGCAACTGCAACCGCTCGCTCTTTTCGTTCACGGTCACGTCGGGTTGCTTGCCGCTCTTCGGACCCTGGTAGCCCTTTTCGTCGGGAATGAACCCCTTGCCCGGAACCTGGTCCACCTGGCCCGGCGCGCGCAGCAAAAATTCCTTGCCGTCGGCGCCCACCACCGGCGTGTTGAACGGGTCCAGGTCGAGCCGCCCGAACACCGCGTAGGCCAGCACGGTTTCGGGGCTGGCAAGGAAGCTGCACGTGCTGGCAAAGCCGTCGTTGCGCTTGGGAAAATTGCGGTTGTAGCTGGAAATGATGCTATTAGCCGTGCCTTCCTTCACGTCGTCGCGTTTCCATTGGCCGATGCACGGGCCGCAGGCGTTGGCGAGCACCACGGCGCCCAGCTTTTGCAGCTTTTCCATCTGGCCGTCGCGCTTGATGGTGGCGTTCACCTGCTCACTGCCGGGCGTCACCACCAGCGGGGTTTTCAGCTTCACGCCGTGGGCCAGCAACTGGTCGGCCAAAATGGCGATACGGCCCATGTCCTCGTAGCTGCTGTTGGTGCAACTGCCGATAAGCGCGTATTTCAAGTCTGCCGGGGCCGGGTTGCCACCATTGATCTTCTTCACCTTGTCGCTCGCCAAATGGTTGGCCATGTTGGCGGCATCGCTGTGCAGGTCGGGGCTGTGCGGGCCCACCAGCGCGGGCTGGAGCTTGGAAAGGTCGATATCGACGATCAGATCGTAATACTTCTCGGGGTTGGCGGCCACTTCCTTATCCGCCGTCAGCAGGTCGGCGTTTTTGTGGATGAGCGGCAACAGGTTTTCGCGTGCCGTCACCTTCAAATACGCATCCATACCCGCGTCATACGGGAAGATGCTGGTGGTCGCGCCCAACTCGGCGCCCATGTTGCAGATGGTGCCCTTGCCGGTGGCGGAAATGCTGTCGCAGCCTTCGCCGAAGTATTCGATGACGCGGTTGGTGCCGCCTTCAACGGTGAGGATATCCAGCAGCTTTAAAATGATGTCCTTCGGCGCGGCCCAGCCCTGCAGCTTGCCGGTCAGGCGCACGCCCACGATGTTCGGATGCAGCACTTCCCACGGCAGGCCCACCATCACATCCACCGCATCGGCCCCGCCCACGCCCGATGCAAAGCTGCCCAGGCCGCCCGCGTTCGGCGTATGGCTGTCGGTACCGATCATCATCATGCCGGGGAACGCGTACTGCTCCAGCACCACCTGGTGGATAATGCCGCTGCCCGGCTTCCAGAAGCCGAAACCGTAGCGCTGCCCGGCGGCGGCGAGGAAGTTATAAACCTCTTTGTTCTCGGTGTTGGCGGTGGCCAAATCTTCTTCCCAGCCCTTGTAGGCGCGAATCAGGTGATCGCAGTGAATCGTCGTCGGCGCGGCGGCCTCGTCCTTTTGCGCCTGCATGAATTGCAGAATCGCCATCTGCGCGGTGGCATCCTGCAACGCCACGCGGTCGGGGTTCACTTCCATGTAGCTTTCGCCGCGCTTGAGTTCGGCATTTTCGGGGTCACGCAAATGGCCGTAGAAAATCTTTTCGGTCAGCGTCAGCGGGCGGCCCAAACGCTTGCGGATAATATCAAGGTTTTTGCGGGTGGTGGCATATACTTTTTCAACAAAAGCCGGGGTCGATTCGATTTGGGGCATTTTCTCGCTACTTTTTGTGTTCTTTTGTCGGGAATTCGCTAGGCCGAACCATAGCCCCGCAACCCCTCCCCGGCAAGCTGGCCTACCCACAAGCAACCACCCCCCGTGGCAACAAAAAAGGGCCGCCTTGCGGCAGCCCTTTCAGTGTGAGGTGACGTAGCCTCACTAACCGATCCGT
The DNA here is from genome assembly GCA_964601735.1 of uncultured Pseudomonadales bacterium. Classification (GTDB taxonomy): domain Bacteria; phylum Pseudomonadota; class Alphaproteobacteria; order UBA2136; family UBA6156; genus DATAJX01. The sequence goes on along the minus strand of CAZROO010000026.1, from coordinate 6,558 downwards.
CATGACCCGGCTGTCATCACCTCCAATTCCATCCTCTTCGTCGTCGATGCCGGCGACAGCGAAGGCCCGAAGCGTTGAACCGAAGCTGGTGAAAAGTTAAAGGTTGTCATTTGCATGACATCGGTTACTCCTTCTGGCTGGAACCGCAAAACCTGCGGTAGGTAAAAGGGTTAGGCGGCAACCGCTTCGTCAAGTTTCTGGCGGAAGGCCGCCAGGCCTTTGTCGTATTTCGCAATACGGTCAAAGTCCCTGCACAAAGGGTCGCTGGGGTGCCGTCCGGGCGCGGCCGTCTTGCGGCGGAACGCATCCTTTTGGGCATTTATGAGTTTGGCTTCTGCACTTTCGCGCATGGCCTGGGCCGATGTGCGGTGGGGACGGAAACAGCGGCGGCGATGCGGCGAATTCTGGAGCGCCAGTCGACGTCGCCCGTTGCGGGCCATCTGAAAATCCAGACGAACTTTCCGCAAGATATGGGGAAGACGACGATCGCGCAGCCAGAGAGACTTTCTCATGCTTTCCTCGCAAAGCTGGGGGTACGGGGGGATTTAGGGGGCAAGAATTTGTAGTGGGGAGCCATCGGCTTCCCAAGGGCAAACGTTGCCGGTGCTACAAATAGTGTACACAACTTATATGCCATGTCACGCTTGCCGCTGCAAGGGGGGCAGCGTAGGTTACGCGCCATAAACGCCTAAAGGAGCAACACTCATGCCGCCTCTTGCCGACCGCATGGCCACCCTCAAACCCTCCGCCATCATCCGCATGGCCCAGCGGGCGAACGACCTCAAGGCCGCGGGCGAAAAAATCTCCAGCCTCTCCATCGGCGTACCCGGCTTCACCCCGCCGGAATATGTGTATAAAGCCGCCGCCAAGGCTATCGGGCAGGACACCGGCGAATACCTCCCCGGCCGCGGCAGCAAAGGCCTGCTGGAGGCCTTCATCGCCAGCCAGGCAGAGAAAGGTTTTATGTATGACATGCACGAAGTCTGTGCCCAGCCCGGTGGCAAGGGCGGGCTGTTCAACCTGCTGCTGGCGCTGGTCAATCCCGGCGACCGCGTCCTCATCCCCGCGCCCTACTGGACCAGCTACCCTGAAATGATCAAGCTGGCCGGCGGCGTGCCCCTCACCCCGCATGCCGGGCCAGAGCAGGGTTACAAACTCACCGCCAGGCAGCTGGAAGCCCAACTGGGCGACGACGTGACGATGATGATTTTCAACAGCCCCTCCAACCCCACCGGCATGGTCTACACCCGTGACGAACTCAAAAGCATCGCTGCCGTCCTCAAAAAATACCCGGATTTATGGATTATCTCCGACGACATCTACGACCGCCTCATCTTCAGTGGCCAAGAAAGGGCCGCCCACCTGCTCGACGTCGCTCCGGAATTACGCGACCGCACAGTCATCGTGCAAAGCGTGTCCAAAACCTACGGCATGCCGGGCTGGCGCGTCGGCCTGCTGGCCGGGCCGCAACCGGTCATCTCGGCGCTGGTCGATATGGCCAGCCAGAGCTTCACCAACCTGCCCGCCGTGCCGATGGCCGCCGCCGAAGCCGCGCTCAAGGGCGGCCTCAAGTTCCTGGCGCCGCAACTCAAGCGCCTGCAAAAGCACCGCGACCTCACCCTCGCCGCGCTCGAAAAAATCAGCCTGCCCTGCCCCACGCCCGAAGGCGCGTTCTACGTCTTCCCGCGCATCGACGCCTGCCTCGGCAAAACCAGCGCGGGCGGCAGTAAAATCAATACCGACGAAGACTTCTGCAAAGCCTTGCTGGAAGAACAGAAAGTTGCCGCAGTGCCCGGCGGGGCCTTCGGCGACCCCAAGGCCATCCGCCTCAGCTATGCGGGCAACGAAGAAACCCTCAAGACCGGACTCGCCGGGCTCGAAAAATTTGTGAAAGGCCTAAAATAGAAAAAGGGGCTAAGCCCCCTTTTTCTTCGTTATCCGAACGCCCCTGAGCAAGCCCCAAAATCGTTTGGTGTACTCGATATGGTAACCGCCCTCTTCGCTAAGGGCCTTTTCGACATCATCCAACCTGCAGTCACCGGCCTTTACCAGTTTGTCGTAGTTCTTCTCGCTCTCCCGGTAGCCGACGGTACGGCCAATGAACTCACCGCGCTTCTCGACTCTCTCTCTGATGGTTTGGAGAATCTCTTTCAGGTTAAAGTTATAATCCCGCTCACGCGCACGCCTTACGGCCTCGGCCGCTGCCAGGCTTGTCATCAAAAACTCCTGTGAGATGAAGCAAAATGCCCCCATAAGATGGGGGCATCCGGCCTGAACTTCAAGGATTCTTGAACCGCGCCGGCCAGGGGGCCTCGGCCCTCCGGTTCTTTCGCGTCACGCGCAGGTATATCCCCGGCCAGCGAAGAAACCTGACGATCACCCGCACCTCATGCCCGGCCTCGTCCAGGCGCTTCACCATCCGGCCAAGGCCGGTGGCTACGCCAACACCTTTGATTTTCAGATGGTCGCCGTCCCGCAGCCGTACCTCGCAAACGCCCTTGCTGGTGACGGTTTCAAGAATATGGTTCAAAACAGCCCTTTCCTGAACGGCCATTATCCGCGTGACATCGTCAATCACACTATCTGTCAGCATAGTATGCATGGAAAAAACTCCGTCAAAAAGATACCGCCAAGCGGCTACGCCCCCTCATATTTCAATAACCGGGAGGATTCAACAAAAACTAAACAGCCGAGGCCGTTTCAGCGAGAACCGTCACCGCATGCGGCTGCACATCGGCAAAAGCGCCGTTGACGGTAAACCGGCTCTTCTTCCCCACATTATCGGTCACTTCAATGGTCTGGCCGTCACGCAGGGTGGAAATAAGCGGCATGTGGCCGTGCATCACGCCAAAGTCGCCGTCATCGCCGGGCAGCGCCACAAAGGTGGCTTCCGCGATGTCGGCAACCTGGGCGGCGGGGGTCATCAGTTCAAACTTCATGGGCGTGTTGTACCCGCAAATAAAAAGGGCGGCAAGCGCCGCTCTTTTATAACCGGGAATTACTTGCCCAGGCTCGGCGGGGCTTCGTTGTCGCCATCGGTGCCGCCGTCACCCATCGGGGTGTCGGCGGGCAAGCCCATCGGCAGGCCGGTATCGACACTGCCCGGGGCCGTCACGGTGGCAGACGTCACCACCGCCAGGCTGGCGCTGGTATCCGCCGCCAGCGTAGCCGCAGCAGGCACCATGTCCATTTGCGGGGCCGCGGGGGCGGCGCCCATGTCCATGCCGCCGGCGGCAGGCATGGCATCTTCGGCCACCGCCGCGCCCGCTAGCAGGCAGGCGCCGGTTACCAACATTAAGATTGTCTTCATCGTTCTTGTTTCCTTTATGTTTTGGGTACAACCAGTGTAAAAACTGCTCGCAGTCTAACCGTGGCCCCTTAAAACACAAGGCCCCCAAGAGGGCCTTGTGTTCAAGTTTGCTTAGAACTCAAGCTTACTTGCGCACCTTCTTGGCGGCGGCCTTTTTCACCATCTTGCGGTGATGGTGCTTCCATTCCTTCTTGTGCTCACCCTTGTGCATGGCCGGGTTGTAACGGCCGTGGTTGGCGGCGCGCGCGGCGAATTCGGCGCGGGTGTCGGTGGGGTTCATATCGTCGGCGTGCGCGGACTGAATGGCCGGCATCGCAAAAGCGGCCAGCAGGGCAATCATCATGATGCGTTGCATGGGGTGGGTTCTCCTTGTTTTATATTCACCAGTTTTAAATGGCTGGGCCCATGCTAAGACTGCCGCTTTAGCAGGCAACAGGCCGGGCGCAAAATATAAAAACACACCCTGCCGGGTGTGTTTTTTATGCCTTTTTAACAATTGCTTACATCAGGCTTACGGCTGCCCGGCAGGCACGGCGGGCATGGCCCCGCCCGGCGTGTACTGTGGCCGTACCTGCGGCATCAGCGGCTTTTTATGGCCGTCGGGCAAACCCATCGGCGGCAGCCCCGCGCGGGGACCGTCCTGCGGAATCCCGTTAGCCCCGATAGGAAGGCTGCCGGAAAGTCCCTGCCCTAGCCCAACACGTGGCCCCATGCCGCCCGGCGGCGGCATCATCCCGCCCACATCGCCCATCGGCGCATGCGTCTCCAACGGAATCGGCCTCATCGAACCGCTCGGCCCCTTGGTCCCAATCTCCATACCCGGCATCGGCCTGTGCGGTCGCGGCTGTTGCTGGGCCTGCGCGGCCAAACAGATGGAAAAACCCAGGGCCAGCAGCGGCGCTCCGGTCAATAGGTAACGTAACATGGAGATTCCTTTCTTTGCCGTCAGGCTACGGGGCAACAACCCCACCCGGCAACGGCATCGCCCAAAAAACAGGACACCCCGGCGGGGTGTCCTGTCTGGCTCCAACCAGCTTACTGACCGGACGGGGTGCCCATGCCGGTTTTCATCTCAGCCTTCTTGGCTTGCCATTCGGCGCGGCGGGCCTGCCTGTCCTTCATGTGGGCCTCGCGGTCGGCCTTGAATTTTTCATGCATGGCTTCGGCTTCCTTGCGGCAGTCCTCATGGATTTTCTTCATTTCCTCGGGGCTCTTGGCGGCTTGTTCGGCCTGCTCGCACTTTTTGCGATGGGCGTCCATTTCAGCGCGGCGTTCTTCAATCTTCTTGTCCATCGCTTCCTGGTGTTCGGCCATCTTGGCCTTCATTTCCTGGAAATGCGCGGCGCGGTTGGCATCGTGGTCGGCCGTGCCGGGAGCCGCCGGGGCGCTGGCGTCCTGGGCCATCACCGGCAGGGCCAAACCGGCCAGCGCGGCAACTAACAGATACTTTTGCATGTGTTTTCTTTCTGTTGAGGGTTGGGTAACACAAAAAGCATAAAGCCCCGCAACCGCAGGGCAAGAGGATTTGTTACGACTGGCTTACGCCGCGTCACTTTGCCGCTAGAGCTGTGGCGCCACCCACGGGTGGGTCTGGGCCTCATCCTTGGCGGCCGATTCCAGACATGCCTGCCGCGCCACCGCTTTTTGTGCGGCGGTGGTGGCGGCCAGTGCCTGCTGCATGCACTTGGCCTGCGCATCCTTGGCAGCCTTGGCCTTTTTAATTTTGGCATCCTGCTGGGCCTTGGCCAGCTCGGCATTGGTCACCCCGTCACCACCGAACATCGGCAGCGCTGCCACCGGCCACGCCACCAGGCTTAACGCAATAAGGGTCAACACCGCACGCATTAGCGGTTTCTCGCCGCCGCGTCCTGCTTGCTCAGCGTTTTGCTGATATCCCGGCAGGTTTTGCGCGCCGCCACCATGTCAGCCGCATTTTTGGCGGCATGAAGGGCCGCCGAGCAGGGCTGCATGGCCGCGCGGCGGGCATCCATGCGCTGTTGCATCTCGGTATGGCGCGCGGCCATCTGCTCGCTGGTGGGGCGAGGGTGCGTACCCGAAACCTGGGAAGCGCCCGCCCTCCCGAAACCGGGCCAAGCCATTACCGGCAGCGCCGTCACGGTCATCAGGGTAAGCAATAGGTATTTTTGCATGGCGACCACACCTTTCCTTTTCTTACCTGTAAAATAGGGCCCGGCGGAGCCAGGGCCAAGAGCGATGGTTACATTTGCCTTACGGCAAGGCAGTTTTGTGGCCTAGCGTTGCAGGTCCAGGCGTTCCCTCTCCCATGCCGCACCTTGCTGGCACAGCGTGGCGGCGGCGGCTTTGTCCTGCGGGGTTTTGGCTGCTTTCATGGTCGCACGACATTGGCGCACCACACCCCATGCTACCGGGTCGCGCGCGGCCTTGGCGTTGCGCTGGCGCATCTCGCGCCGCTGCTCTTTCAGCTTTTGAAGCTCCTCCTGGCTCTTCAGCGGGCTGGCAGCCGACACATCGGCCCACGCCGGCAACGCGTTCAACAGCAGAACCCCACCCAGCAGATACCTGAACATGCCGCCAAATTAAAAGCCCCGCCAAAGCGGGGCAAGTTTATTTCGACCCTGTGCTTACGAAACCAGCTTCTTAGCCTTCTCCAGCGCCTCATCAATCCCGCCCACCATATAGAAAGCGGCTTCCGGCAAATTGTCATGCTTCCCGGCCAGGATTTCGCTGAAGCCGCGAATCGTATCCGCCAGCTTCACATACTTGCCCGGTGCGCCGGTGAACTGTTCGGCTACATGGAAGGGCTGGCTGAGAAAACGCTCCAGACGACGCGCACGGCTCACCACCAGCTTGTCGTCTTCGGAGAGTTCGTCCATGCCCAGAATGGCGATGATATCCTGCAGCGCCTTGTAGCGTTGCAGCGTGCTCTGCACCTGCGTCGCCACGCGGTAGTGCTCTTCACCCACCACTTGCGGGTCAAGCATCCGGCTGGTGGAGTCCAGAGGGTCAACCGCCGGGTAAATCCCCTTTTCGGCAATCGAGCGGTTCAACACGGTGGTTGCATCCAAGTGGGCAAAGGTAGTGGCAGGCGCCGGGTCGGTCAGGTCGTCAGCGGGCACGTACACGGCCTGCACGCTGGTAATCGACCCGCGCTTGGTCGAGGTAATCCGTTCCTGCATCGCACCCATGTCGGTGGCCAGCGTCGGCTGGTAACCCACGGCGGAGGGCATGCGGCCCAGCAGCGCCGACACTTCCGAACCCGCCTGGGT
>CAZROO010000025.1:0-13950 GCA_964601735.1 uncultured Pseudomonadales bacterium | reverse complement strand
TGATGAGCGTGCGCTCGAACTGGCCGGTGTTGCGCTCGTTGATGCGGAAGTAGGTGGAAAGTTCCATCGGGCACCGCACACCCTTGGGGATGTAAACAAACGAACCGTCGGAAAACACGGCACTGTTCAGCGCGGCAAAGTGGTTGTCGCCCGCCGGAACGACGCTGCCGAGGTACTTTTGCACCAGTTCGGGGTGGCTGCGCACGGCCTCGCTCATGCTGCAGAAAATAACACCGACCTTGGCCAGTTCCTCGCGGAAGGTAGTGACGACGCTGACGCTGTCGAACACCGCGTCGACCGCATAGCGGCTGTTGGTGACGCCTGCCAGAATCTCACGCTCACGCAGCGGAATGCCGAGCTTCTCGTAGGTTTTGAGGATTTCCGGGTCGATGTCATCGAGGCTTTGGGGGCCTTCCTTCTGGCTCTTTGGCGCGCTGTAGTAGCTGATGGCCTGGAAATCGATGGGCGGGAATTTAACCTTTTGCCAGGTAGGTTCCGGCATTTGCTGCCAGCGGGCAAAGGCCTTGAGCCGCCAGGCCAGCAGCCAGTCGGGTTCATCTTTTTTGGCCGAGATGTAACGGATGGTGTCTTCGGAGAGGCCCGCAGGCGCGACGTCGGAGGCCACATCGGTGGCGAATCCGTACTTGTAACCACCGAGATCCTCGATGGTCTGCAGGGTATCGCGGGTTGCAGGCATGATGCTGTGGCGTACCATGCCGGACGGAGGCACGCAATCAGCAAACTCTACTGGACAGGGCCGCTTTTTCGTTATTGCCTTCGCGTTGCTCGGCGGTCTCCGCTGCGCTACGGCTCCTAGCCCTGCGCTCCTCACGTACTAAAAGTGTACGTTGCGGTGCTCGGGACGTCGGATAAAACGAAAAATCGTCTCCTGCCAGCGAGTTTTGACTTTAACTAAGAAAAGAGCCATTCTGCTGGCCATGCCTACATTCACGCTCCACCCCCAACTGGCCGCAGACACGCTGGCCGTGGCCGACCTGCCGCTGTGCAAGGTTTTGCTGATGAACGACCGCCAGTACCCGTGGCTGATTCTGGTGCCGCAGGTGCGCGCCGCCCGCGAGTTTCTCGACCTTACCGCCCGCGAGCAACAGCAGGTGTGGGCCGAGATGCTGGCCGTGCAGGCCGTTTTGAAGGAATTGACCAACCCGCAAAAGCTCAATGTGGGGGCATTGGGCAACATGGTGCCGCAGTTGCATATCCACATTATCGCGCGGTTTGAAGGGGATGCGGCGTGGCCGAAGCCCGTCTGGGGCCAAAACCCGCCCAAACCTTACTCGCCTATGGAAGCCGGTGAGTTTATTACCCGCTTGCGGCCACGGTTGGAGCGGGTTCCTTTTTAACGCCACCTGCCAGTGGGTTTGGGTTTCTTTGCAAAGACTTGACAGGGCTCTCGGGAAACTCTAAAAGCCGCCTAAATTCTGTAAATCCTTCGGGATTTTCAGGGCAACGGGTGTTACGGCCCATCCTTCATAAGGGCGAGTCCGTAACGGCCGGAAATGAAAACCATTAACGAAGGAGAAGCGCCGTGACGCGTGAAGTGTATCAAATCAATACCATGACCAAGGACAAAAACGGCAAGGGCGCCGCGCGTGAAATGCGCCGTCAGGGTTTTGTTCCTGCGGTTATTTACACCCCGGGCGACCAGGCTAATACCGTGCTGGGCCTGAACGTCAAAGACCTCAACCGCGCCCTGCAACTGGGTCACTTCTACACCCATGCGCAAGAGCTGAAGGTGGGCGACAAGGTGGTGAAGGTGCTGGCGAAAGTTATCCAGCGCCACCCGGTCACCGACAAGCCCATCCACGTCGACTTCATGAGCTACGACCCGGCCCGCCAGGTGAACGTGAACGTGACCGTGAACATCGTGGGCGAAGAAGAATGCCCGGGCCTGAAGGAAGGCGGCGTGCTCCAGCTCATCGAATCGCAACTCGAAGTGGTCTGCCGTGCCGACAGCATCCCCCAACAAATCGAGGTGAGCGTGGCCGGCCTCAACATCGGCGATACCGTCCACCTGTCCGAAACCAAGCTGCCCGCCGGTGTGCGTAGCGCCGTGACCGACCGCGACCTGACGATCGTGAGCATCATCAGCACCCGCACCAGCAGCACTGCCGAAGACGAAGCCGCCGACGCCGCCGCCGCTGCCGCGGCTGCCGCCGAAGGCGCCACCGAAGGGGCCGCCGCCGCTGCCGGTGCCCCGGCTGCCGACGCCGCCAAGGCGAACGAAAAGAAGGGCGGGGACGAAAAAACCGACAAACGCTAAAAAGGGTCACAGGTATCAGGTATCAGGTGACAGGTATCAGGTGACAGGAAAGGCCGCTTTGCGGCCTTTCTTTTTATGCTAGATTGAACCATGCACCTCATCGTCGGCCTTGGAAACCCCGGAAAAGAATACGCCGCCACCCGCCACAACGTGGGTTGGATGGTGGTGGACGCGCTGGCGGAAAAATACGGTTTTTCACCGTGGACGAAGAAGCACAAGGGCCTGGTGAGCACGGGCCGGATTGGCGATGAAGCCGCTGTTCTGCTCAAGCCGCAAACCTGGATGAACATCAGCGGCGACTCGGTGCAGCCCGCCGCCAAGTTCTACAAGATCAAACCCGCCGACATCCTGGTCATCCATGACGACATCGACCTGGCCTTCCTCGACCTCCGCCACAAAACCGGCGGCGGCGACGCCGGGCACAACGGGCTCAAGAGCATCACCCAAAGCTTGGCCACCAAGGATTACCGCCGTCTGCGTATCGGCGTGGGCCGTCCCGCCTACGGTGACGTGGCCGATTACGTGCTGGAAAAATTCAGCAAGGCCGAGGCCGAACGCCTGAACGGCGTGCTCAAGGCATTGGTGGACGACATGGCCGAGTTGCTGGCCGATGCGCCCAAGGCGCTTGCGCATCTCAAGCTGGGCGTGTAAGCGCATCCCAAAGGATGAAGTGATGGGATTTTCATGCGGTATCGTCGGCCTGCCCAACGTGGGCAAAAGCACCTTGTTCAACGCGCTCACGCAAACCGCGGCGGCGCAGGCGGCCAATTTTCCGTTCTGCACCATCGAGCCCAACGTGGGCCGCGTGGCGGTGCCGGATCCGCGGCTGGATAAACTGGCCGCGCTGGTCAAGCCGCAAAAGGTGGTTCCGACGAGCCTTGAGTTCGTCGATATCGCCGGGCTGGTGGCGGGCGCCCACAAGGGCGAAGGGCTGGGCAACCAGTTCCTTGCCAACATCCGCGAAACCGAGGCAATTCTGCACGTGGTGCGCTGCTTTGAAGGCGAGGTGACGCACGTCGACGGCAGCGTCGACCCGCTGCGCGACATCGCGACCATCGAAACCGAACTGATGCTGGCCGACCTGGCGAGCCTGGAAAAGAAGGTTCCGGCGCTGGAGAAAAAAGCCAAGGTCGGCGACAAGGCGGCGATTGCCGAATATGAAGTTTTGAAGCCGGTGTACGATGCACTGGCAGCGGGTAAAACAGCCCGCAGCACCGGACTCGACGTGGCCAAGCTGCCACTGCTGACCAGCAAGCCGACGCTCTATGTCGCCAACGTGGGTGAGGGCGACGCCGCCAGCGGCAACGAATACTCCAGGCGCGTGCAGGATTATGCGAAGGCCAACGGCGCAGGCTGCGTCATCATCTCGGCGGAGATCGAAAGCCAGATTGCCCAGTTGCCCGAGGCCGACCGCGCCGATTTTCTCTCTACATTAGGCTTGGAAGAACCCGCGCTCAACAAGCTCATCCGCGCCGGTTACGCGCTGCTCGGGCTTATCACCTTCTTCACCGCCGGGGTGCAGGAGGTCCGTGCCTGGACCGTGCGCAATGGCAGCAAGGCGCCGCAGGCGGCGGGTGCTATCCACACCGACTTTGAAAAAGGCTTCATCCGCGCCGAAACCATCGCCTACGCCGACTACATCGCGGCGGGGTCGGAAGAAGGCGCCAAGGCGGCGGGCAAGCTGCGGCTGGAAGGCAAAGATTACACCGTTCACGACGGCGACATTTTCCACTTCCGGTTTAACGTCTAAATGCATCTCACCTCCGCCGCCAACCCGCGCCTTAAATCCATCGCCGCGCTGGCGCGGAAGAAGGACCGTTCTGAAACCGGCCTGTTCCTGGTCGAGGGCTGGGAATTCATCGGCATGGCGCTCAAGGCCGGCTGGCGCATCGACACGCTGGTGTACGGCGCCGGGCGCAACCATGTGTTGCTGGAGCAGGCCACGCTGATGGCCGAACACGTTTACACCGTGCCGCCGGAATTGCTCGGCAAGCTCTCGGGTAAGGACAACCCGCAGGCCGCCATTGCCACCTTCAAGCAAAAGTGGATGCCGCTGCTGCCTGCCAGCATTAAAGAAGGGTTCTGGATTGCGCTCGACCGCCCGCGCGACCCGGGCAACGTCGGCAGCATCATCCGCACGGCGGACGCCGCCGGGGCCGGGGGCGTGCTGTTCATCGGCGACAGCGTCGATGCCTTCGGGCCGGAAAGTATCCGCGCGACAATGGGCAGTATTTTCAATGTGATGTTAGCCAAGGTGGATGAAGCACATTGGCTCGCCTGGCGCCAGAAGTTCAGTGGCCTGGTGGTCGGCACCAGCCTCAAAGGTACGGTCGATTACACCCAATTGCCCACCACTAAACCTGCCGTGCTTTTAATGGGCAACGAGCAGCAAGGCCTCTCCCCGGCGCTGCAAGAGAGCTGTACGCACCTCGCCAAAATCAAAATGCACGGTAAGGCCGAAAGCCTCAACCTCGCCGCCGCCACCGCTGTGCTGGCCTTCCAACTCAACCGCGCGTAAACTGACGGGCATGAAGCCCGAGATTCCCGACCTCATCGTGCCGCTGGAACTCAGCGACGCCGAATGGAAAAAACGCCTGAGCCCCGAGGCCTACCAGGTGCTCCGCCACGCGCACACCGAGCCGCCGCGTTGCAGCCCGCTGGAACCCGAAGAGCGGGCAGGGGTCTACTTTTGCGCCGGGTGCGATTTGCCGCTGTTTTCCAGTGAACATAAATTCCATTCCGGCACCGGCTGGCCGAGCTTTTACCAGCCTATCGACCCGCGCGTGGTGGAAGGCAGCATCGATTACAAACTGGTTTATCCGCGTTCCGAAATCCATTGCGCGCGCTGCAAGGGGCACCTCGGCCACGTGTTCGATGATGGTCCCGAACCGACAGGTTTACGCTACTGCATGAACGGAATTGCGCTGGTGTTTAAGCCTTCGACAACGTAGCCGTCACCGCCAGGTGGTCGCTGACGCCGGAACTGAGCTCCACGTCGGCGACATGGTAATTGCCGGTGTGGAACAGGCCGTCGACCATCAGCGTTCCCACGCGCACCGCCTCGGCCGGGTTATGGCGCACGCGGTGCAGCGTCAAATCGAGGCTGCACTTGTAATGCGGCGGAATGCCGTCCTTGAAGTGTTCGGCGATTTTGCTGAAGGTCTCGCGGCCGCGCGGGGCGTTGAAATCACCGCATAGCACCAGCCCGCCATGCTCGGTGGCCTCGGCTTCGGCATACTTCAGCATTATGCCAGCATCGTGCAGCTGGCCGGGGGTTGAGGCGCCGCACTGCGTCCACGTCAGGTGCGTAGTGGCAATGCGAAAACCTCCCACCGTGGCGCACACCAGCACCCTGTGAATGGTGTTGGCATCAACGTCGAACTTGCCGTCGGCACCGGGCCCCTGGCGAATGACCGGCACCGGCTGGCCGTTGCCCACGTAATAATGGGCGGCGGGCTGGCCCAGCGGTGCGCGGGCAAAAACGGCCACGCCCATTTCGGCCGGTTCGGTTTCGGCGGGGTGCCGGGTCATGGGCGCGTACAAGCCCGGCTGGCCCAGCTCCCGCTCAAACAACGGCAGGTCGCGGGCGCATACCTCCTGCAGGCACAGCACATCGGGCTGGTGCCCGCGCAAAAAAGCAACCACCCGTTCCAGGTGGTTGCTGCGCTCGATGTTGACGCTGGCGAGCTTGATGGCCGTCACTAGTGAACGTTCCGCCAGATAATCCGCTTGGTGGCATAGGCCAGCGCACTGAAGATAATCAGGTACAGAATCACGAACACGCCCAAGCGTTGCCGCTCCATGCGTTCCGGCTCGGCCGTCCACTGGAGGAACGTGGTTACGTCGTGCGCCATCTGCGGCACGGTGGCGGCGGTTTTATCATGATACGTAACCATATCAGGGCCGGTGAGCGGTGCCGGCATGGCAATGGCGTGGCCGGGGAAGGCGTGGTTGAAGTAGGTGCCTTTGGGCATGCCCTGGGGGAAATCCTTGGCAATCTCCGGCGACTTGTCATCAAAGCCGGTCAGTACGGCGTAGACGTAGTCGGCCAAACCTTCGCGCGCCTTCACCATCAGGCTCAGGTCGGGCGGAATCTTGCCGTACATGTCCTGCGCGTCCTTGTCGGTAAGGTTGCTGACGATGGGCTGGTCCACGGTCATCTTGAGCGCGCCGGCCATGGCCTTGACCTCATTCTCGGTAAAGCCCACGCGCATCAAATCGCGGTGGTTGACGTACTTGAAGCTGTGGCAGGCCAGGCAAACCTGCGTGGCCACGGTATAGCCGCGGTAGAGCTCATCCTTGTCCCACGCGGCGCGCACGCCCTTGAAACTCCAGTTCTGCGCCGGGTAATGTTCTTCGGCGGCAAAACCCGTGGTGATGGCAACCGTGGCCAGCAGCAGGGGGAGAAACAGCTTTTTCATTTAGCGACCCTTCCCAATCGTGGTGGGCAGAGGCTTGGTCTTTTCCACCCTGGCCACCAGCGGCAGCAGGGCAAAAAAGGCGAAGTAAATGACGGCGCAGATACGGCTGACAATCACGTAAATGCCTTCCGGCGGGTTGGCGCCCATCCAGCCCAGCACCACAAAGTTGGCGACGAAGATCCAGAACATCTGGCGGTAAATCGGCCGGTAACGGGCGCTGCGCACCTTGCTCCGGTCAATCCACGGCAAAAACATCATAATCAGGATGCTGCCGAACATCGCCAGTACGCCCAGCAGCTTGATGGGGATGGCGCGGAGGATGGCGTAATAGGGCAGGAAATACCACTCCGGCACGATATGCGCGGGGGTCACCAGCGGGTTGGCGGGAATCTGGTTGGCGACGTCGCCGAGGAAGTCGGGCAAAAAGAACACCATGAAGCTGAACGGAATCAGGTAGATGCCGAGGCCGAAAATATCCTTGATGGTGTAGTAGGGATGGAACGGAATGAACTCGTCCGGGTCCTTCAGGTCGATGCCGTCGGGGTTATTGCTCTTGTGAACGTGCAGCGCCCAAATGTGGATGATAACGATGCCGACAATCACGAACGGCAGCAAAAAGTGCAGCGCGTAAAAGCGGGTCAGCGTCGGGTCGCCCACGCTGTAGCCGCCCCACACCCACACCACAATATGGTCGCCCACAAACGGGATGACGCTGAGCAGGTTGGTAATCACGGTCGCGCCCCAGTAGCTCATCTGGCCCCAGGGCAGCACATAGCCCATAAAGGCGGTGGCCATCATGACGAGGAAAATGACGATGCCGATAATCCACAGCAGTTCGCGCGGGGTTTTATAGCTGCCGTAGTAAAGCCCGCGGCCGATGTGCAGGTAGACGAGCATGAAAAAGAAACTCGCGCCAACCATGTGTATGTCTCGAATCAGCCAGCCCCATTCCACCGCGCGCATGATGTGTTGCACGCTGCCGAAGGCGAGGTTGGTGTCGGCCTTGTAGTGCATGGCCAGAAACAGGCCGGTGAGAATCTGGACGACCAGCGCGATACCCGCCAGCATACCCATATTCCACATGTAGTTGAGATTTTTGGGGGCGGGGTAGTTGCGGCCCAGCGAGTTGTTTAAAAATGAAAAAATCGGCAGACGGTCTTCAATCCACTGCAACGGTTTTTTGACGATGTCGGTTTCAACCGGCGTGGGGCCCAGGTTTTTGCTCATGGCGCAGTGCTTACATTTTTGGCTTTTTGTTTACCCGATGCGAATGGTGTTGGCGTCGACGAATTTGTATGGCGGCACGGCCAGGTTCTGGCCGGCGGGGCCGTGGGTGACACGGCCGGAAGAGTCGTACTGGCTGCCGTGGCAGGGGCAGCGCCAGCCGCCAAAATCGCCGCCCTCAATGGGCACGCAGCCCAGGTGGGTGCACACGCCCAGCACCACCAGCCATTCCGGCTTCTGCACGCGCTCGGCGTCGGGCTGGGGGTCCATGGTGGAAGTTTTGTCCTCGGCCCGGGCTTGGGCAATCTGCGCGGCGTTGCGGTGCCAGATGAACACCGGGCGGCCCTGCCACAGCACGGTTTTCATGGTGCCCTCGGCAATGTCGCCAATCGCGATGTCCACGGTCGCCTGGGCCTGCACGTCGCTGCTGGGCTCCATGCTTTTAATGAACGGCCAGGCCACGCAGGCGGCCCCGGCCACGCCAAAGGCGGCGGTGGTGTTGATGACGAACTGTCGGCGCTCGGCGTCAACGTCGCCCGAAGGGGCGTCGCTGAGCTGGTCATCAATCTCGATACGTGGGGTTTTCTTATTAGGGCTAACCGACATACTTTTCACCTTTTTGTAGCCAGCTAAACCGTTGGCTGGTTTGTGTTTTGGACGACGACCCGCAGTTTATACTGCGATAGGAGGACAAAACCAAATCCAGACGCGGTTTGGCTGAGCTACCCTTCGGGCACGGGCCAAAACAACTCCCCGATATCGTTTCCTCGGGCTTACGCACTATTCTAGTGCGCCGCGCCCTCTTCACCGTCACGGGATAGCCGTTTATGGCCTCGTGCAAAAAGATGAAAAGTATGTCGATTAGCCCTGTCATGTGGCGGAACCTAGCAAACCCCCGGAATAAAACAAGCCCCCATGCGGGAGCTTGGTGCATAATTTAGAACGTCACCTAGATTTTATGCTGCGTGTTGTAGTTGCCTTCGAGCATGATGAACTGCAGGCCGCGTTGGGCGGCGGTATCAATCAAAATCGGCGCGCGCAGGTTGGCGGTGATGCTGGCTGTTTCGTCGGTCTTGTAGATGGTGAGAATGACCAGCACCTGGGTGTCGGCCGAACTGTAACCGGCTTCCTTGATGGCGCCTTCGATGTCGCCCTCGTTAAAGGTCAGGCCCAGCGCGCTGGGGTCCACCACCACAAAGGTCACTTCCGGACGGTCGGGGCAGTGCAGCAGCAGCAGCGGCGAGTTTTGCGAGCCCGGTACCTGGCTCAGCCCAAAGCTGGTGCATTCGGCAAAGCCGAACAGGCCCTGGCTAAAGGTAATGAGCTTGTCGCTGCTTAGCGTGATTTCGCCAAAGCGGGTGGTGCTGGTGAATTCGTTGCTTTCGGGCTTGCTCTGGGGCTTGGCGCTCATGATGACTCTACTCAGCTTGCTTTGCAGGGTTTTGAGGAGGGGTTGGGCGGTGGTCATTTTTATTATCCGGTAATTTCAATTTCTGTTGCAGGTTTTTTAAGGCATCGGGGAGGTTAACAGAGACTGCACCTCCCGTACCCTTGGCTGCGGCCACGTTCTCGGCCTGGATCTTGGCGAACAGCTCCTGGCGGTACACCGTGCTGCCGGCAGGAAACTCGAACCCCAACTTTACCCGGCCGCCACGCACTTCCAACACCTTCACGGTAATGGAGCCATTGATGACGATGGCTTCGTTCTCGCGGCGGGTGATCAAAAGCATTGCGCGGCATCATGGCGGGTTACTTCAGGAAGTCAAGCAAACTGAGGCGATTGACCTGCGTAATCAGCGCCATGCTGGCCTGCATCGTGGCCTGCTGCTGGCTGAACTGGGTGATGGCCTGGCTCACGTCCACCTTCTGCAGGCTGTCGAGCTGGTTCTGGATGAACTGGGTCTGCGCGGTATTGTTGGTGCTGTCCAGGTTCAGGGCGCTGATTTGCCCGCCTACTTCGCCCAGCAGGCTGCTGACCGCGCTGCGGGCGTTCTGCAGCAGGGCAATGCCGCTGTCCATGTCGGTGGTGGAGTTGTTCTGCAGGCCGTACCATAGCGCTTCCAAGCCGGTCTTCATGTCCTGGAAAGCCTGGTCGTTGCCGAGCACGCCGTACTGCAAGCTGGTGCCGGGGCCGGTGACCACCGTGGGCAGGTCGCCGTCGCCCTGGTACCACTGGCTGCTGGCCTGCGCGTTGTTATAAGGGGTAGAGGTGCCGTTGCCGGCAATGGGGCTGGTCAGGCCGTTGGAGCCGCTGAACAGGTACTTGCCGTTGAACTGGGTTTGCATGGCGGCATAAAAGCTTTGTACCAGGCTTTGCAGTTTGGGGGCCAGGCTGGCGCGGGTGGAGGCGTCGTTTTCGTTGCTGCCGAGGGTGGCTGTGCTGCTGGCGTCCTGCAAAATGTTGAGCATGTTGTTGAGCACGCTTTCCATGCTTTGCAACTGGTTGTTGGCGCTGGTGATGTTGTTCTGGTACACGCCGGCACGGGTGGTCACGTCGCCCAGCGTTAGTATCTGGTTCGAGTCCTTCGCCACCTGCGACAGGTTTTGCGCCTTGTTGCCGGTGGTGATCTGGAAGGTGCTCAGCGCGATATTCTGCGCCGCCGTTTGCAGCGTTTGCAGGCTTTGCTGGTTTTGGAGGTAGGTAGAGATGCGGGATACGACCATCTTGCGTTGCCTTTGTTACCGGTTGACCACCTGGAACAGCGTGTCCATCAAATCATTCACCACGCTCACAATGTGCGCGCTGGCCTGGAAGCCCTGCTGGAAAATCAGCATCTGGCTCAATTCCTCGTTCAGGTTCACGCCGGAAACCGAGCCCAGCTGTTGGGTGAGCTGAGTGTAAACGTTACCGGCAAAGTCGCTGCGGCTCTTGGCGTCCGAGGTCTGTACCGCCAGGTTACTGGCCATGCTGTTGGCGTAGCCGCTGCCGGTCACGCTGGCGCCGGGCAGCCCGCCCGCCGCGCCAAAGGCGATGCTGGTGTCGGCCAGCTGGGCGAGCGCGGTGATGTTGTCGGCATTAAGGCTGGAGAGCCCGCCGTCGCTACGCATCTGACCGGTGGGCAGCAGGCTGGGGTTGCCCGCGATACTGCTCTTCACCGCGATACTGGCAGCGTCGGTGCCGGTAAACAGGGTATTCATGCCCAGCGCGCCCAGCACGTTGCCGTTGTTGTTGCCTAGCACAATACGCTGGGTGCCGTTGGCGGCGGCAATGGTTAAAATAGGCTTGCCGTTGGCGTCGGTGCCAGCGGTGGCGGTCACACCGTTGCCCGCGCCCAGCGTGCCGCTGCCGATGGCCGAACCGTTAATGGCCGCGGCCAAATCGTCCAGGCTGAAGGTGGTGGCCGGCAGGGTGGGGGCAAGGCTGATGGTAGCAGTTAGCGGGTTGCCACCGCCGTCGTCCTGCACGTTGCCCTGGGCGTCGGTGACGCTGATATTGAAACTGTTGGCGCTGCTCAGGCCCAGCCCGGCCAGAATATCGCTGCCGGTACCTGCCAGCCCGGCGGTGCTGCCGCTGGTGAGGGAATTCACCGGCGGGAACGAACTGCCCTGCGAGGCCTGGCTGTTGACCGCGCCCAGCAGCAAGGTTTGGGTGAGATTGTTAAGCTGGCTCTGCAAATTGGGCACCACGGTGTCGCGCACGTTCACCAGGGCCTTGATTTCGCCGCTGCTGAGGTCGTCGGTGTTCACCCCAATCACGTAGCTGGAAGACTGGCCGGTTTGAAGAATGTTGCGGTAGCCGATGCCCTGCGGCCCGCCGGGCACGGTGGCGGTGGTGCGCTCAAACTGCACGTAGCCGTTTTCGTCCACCAGGCGGCGGCCGGTTTCGGTGGAAATCCGCAGGGCGCCGGTGGTGGCATCCTCACTGACGTTGAGCTTGAACATCTGCGCCAGGGTGGCCACCTGCCGGTCGCGGGCGTCCTGCAGGTCGTTGGCGTTGGCGCCGTTGCCACTGATATTCTGCTGCGCAATCTGGATGTTGAGCTGAGAAATCCGTTGCAGGGCGGTGTTCACGGTGGCCAGGTCGGCGGTAATCTGGCTGTCCACCTGGCGGCCGATGGTGGTGAGGCTGTTGGAGGCGCTCTGGATGTTCTGCGTCAGCAGCCCGGCGGCTTCCACCACGCTGCGTTGGAGGGCGCTGTCGTTGGGGCTTGCCGAAAGCCCGCTCATGGCGCTGAACAGGCTGTTGATGTTGTCCGACAGCCCGCTACTGGTGCCGTTGGGGTTGAAAATATTACTGACCGAACTGTAATAGGTGTCGGTCACGTCGGCATAGGTCTTGTCGCTTTGCTGGCTGAACAGCTGGTTCTGCAACTGGTTGTCGGTAACGCGGGTGATGCCCAGCAATTGCACCCCGGCACCAAAGCCGTCGTAGCTCACCGCACTGGCCATTACCTGCTGGCGGCTGTACCCGGCGGTGTTGGCGTTGGCGATGTTGTGCGAAATGGTGCCCAGCGCCAACTGCTCGTACTGCATGCTGCCGGTGGCGATGCTCAGTGCGGTGGTGAGGGACGCTGTCATGCTTTATTTCTTTGCATGCCCCGTGCCAATCTGAAGTTACCTGGAAACACATTTATTAAAATATTGCCGCCAGCCCCCGCGTTGGACCGGCGAGTGAAACCAAACAAGAGACCTGCCGCCAGATTCGCTGGGGCAATGACGGGGTTGTCTTCTAATAACCCGGCGCAAAGCCAACGGGGGGTAGGCGGTGATATTTAAGTTAAAGTCTTAAAGCCGACGATGGGGGTTACTTGATCATATCAATCGTATGCTGTGCCATCGTCCTTGTTGTATCGATGGCCGCCGGATTCGCATCGTAAGCCCGCTGCGCCTCCTTCATGTTGATATTTTCAACAGTGTCGCGCCAAAGGCGCGCTTCATAAGGGTTGAAAACGGCCCGTCAGGGCCGTACCTCCCGGGCCGGAGGCCGAGGGAGGGGTGGCGTGAATTATTTAATCATGTCGATGGTATGCTGTGCCATCGTCCTTGCTGTGTCGATGGCCGCCAGGTTGGCATCGTAAGCGCGTTGAGCCTCTTTCATGTTGATGTTCTCCACCGTCGGGTCAACATTCGGGTACTGCACCACGCCCTGGGCATCGGCAAACGGGTTGCCCGGGTCGTACTTGGCAGTCAAAGGGCTCTTCATGTCGTCGCCCACTTTCTGCACCTGCACGCCGGTGGCTCCCGTGGCCTTGTCCACCATGGCGCGGAAGAACACCTGCTTGGCGCGGTACGGTCCGGTACCGGCGCCGTTGCGCACGCTGTCCTGGTTGGCGATGTTTTCGGCGGCGGTGCGCATGCGGAGGCTTTCGGCGGCCAGGGCCTGGCCGCTCACGCTCATCGAAGAAAGCATGTCCATTGTCTATTCTCCTTTACTGGGCCCGGCCGAGGGCGATTTTCTGCATCTGCGCGTTGGCGCTGTAAAGCTGAGTCATGGTGCTGTAGTCCAGATTGTTCTGCTGCAT
This sequence comes from uncultured Pseudomonadales bacterium, assembly GCA_964601735.1. GTDB lineage: Bacteria > Pseudomonadota > Alphaproteobacteria > UBA2136 > UBA6156 > DATAJX01. The sequence continues at coordinate 565 of CAZROO010000025.1, read as the reverse complement.
CTTGAGCATTTCCTGGTCCAGCCGCACACCGTTGCCGTTGTGCTGTACATAGCTTTTGTCGTGGGTGAGGGTGACACCGCCGCCCGCGCTTTGGCTGCCGCCCATATGCATGCCGTCAGTCCGGGCCAGTTGCAGGCTGCCGCCGCGCTGGGCTGCCGCCACATAGCTCTTGAAGCTCATGTCGGCGGGCAAATAGCCGGGGGTGCTGACGTTGGCGATGTTCCCGGCAATCACGTTCTGCCGGGCGGTGTCGTAGTTCATGCGGCTGATCAGCGCATCGGTGACGTTGGGCATAAAACCAGTTTCCTTCCTGTTCCTCTCAACCCTGCACCGCTTGGTCATTCGGGGGCAGGGCACTCTCTCCGCGCTTTTATATGCACGCCCCATGCCAATGCGTTGAACTGACCGCTTTTATGACCTTCTTACAAGTTGGCACGCGTCCTGCATTCGAGGGGGCAGGGAGAGTTTATGAATATGAAACGTGCGTTGAACGCTTTTACGTATGATGGCCTCGGCGAGGCCCTGCTGGCCTGCCTGCTGTTGCTGGTTATTTTACTGGGTGGCC
>CAZROO010000024.1:11762-14402 GCA_964601735.1 uncultured Pseudomonadales bacterium | reverse complement strand
ACCATCTCGCCGCTCTGCTGGCCCAGCCATTCCACGTAGTCGGCCCACCAGCTGTCCGGGTTTTCGTGGGCGGTCTCCAGCCATTGCTGGCCGTTGCCGTTGCCGCTGGCGGCCACACTGCCGGTCCAGTAACTGCGCTTCACCGGCTTGCCGGTGGCGGTCGGCGGGCTAACCACCCCGGCCACGTGCCCCGCGCGGGTCAGCGCATAACGCTTGCTCTTGCTCTGCATGCGGGCGAACCCTGCAAAGGTCGAGAGCCACGGCGTGATGTGGTCGTTGAGCGCACCCACCATATAAAGCGGCTGGGTGATGTTGGAGATGTCCAGCGGCGTGCCCAGCAAAGTGAGCGCCCCCGGCTGGGAAATCTTGTTGTTGAGGTACAGGTTGCGCAAATACCAGCTGTGCATGGCGTAGGGCATGCAGGTGCTGTCGTCGTTCCAGTACAAAATGTCGAAGGGCAGGGGCTGCTTGCCCAGCAGGTAATTGCTGGTGACGTACGCCCACATCAGGTCGGCGCTGCGCATGGCGCTAAACGTTCCGGCCATGCTCTTGCCGTCCAATATCCCGTCGCGGCTCATTTGCGCGTCCAGCGCATCCAGTTGCGCTTCGTCGGTGAACACGCCCAGCTCGCCGGGGTTGGTGTAATCGGTCATGGTGGTCAAAAACGAACACGCGTTGAGCCGCTTGTCGCCCTTGGCATTCAAAATGGCGGCGGTAATGGCCAGCATGGTGCCGCCGATGCAGTAGCCCAGCGTATTGACCGACTTCTCGCCGGTGATATCCATCACCACCTCCGCCGCCTGCATCAGGCCGTCGGTCATGTAGTCCTCAAAACCCACGTCGCGGTAGCTGGCGTCCGGGTTCTTCCAGCTGATCATGAACACCGTGAAGCCCTGGTCAACCAGGTGTTTGGTCAACGAGTTGTTCGGCGAAAGGTCGAGAATATAGTAGCGGTTAATCCACGGTGGGCAAATCAGCAGCGGCTTGGCATGCACCTGCTTGGTGGTGGGAGTGTATTGAATCAGCTCAATCAGCTTGTTGCGGTAAACTACCGTGCCGGGGGTCACGGCAATCCCACCCTCACCGGGCTTGCCGACATGGAACTTGCTGGTGTCGGTCAGCGAAATCTTGCCCTTCTGCATGTCCTCCATCAGGTTTTTCATGCCCTGGCGGATGCTCTCGCCCTTGGTCGAAATCGCCGTGGCAATCACTTCCGGGTTGGTGGCAAAAAAGTTCGAGGGGCTTAGCGATTCAATCAGGTTGCGCGTGTGCAGCAGCGCCATCTGGCGGGTGCGGGCGTCCAGGCCTTCGCTGCCGCGCGGGCCGTGGCTGGCCATGTCCATCAGCCATTCGTTGGTCAGCAGGTAGCTTTGCTTCAACAGGTCAAAAATGCCGTGGTTCCAGCCCTCGTTGGCAAACCGGTTGTCGCCCTTGGCGGGCTTGACGACCGCCTCCACGCTGTGTCCCAGCATGCCGGCCAGCACGTTGGCGCCAATGCTCATGTAGCCCTGTGCCAGTTCCAGTTGCTTGGCCAGCAGCGCCTCGGGGTTCTGCAGCCAGCCTTGGGCGGCCTTGCCTATGGCTTGCATGCCAGAAACTTGAGCCTGTATCTGGGGGCTAAGAGTCGGTGTGGCTCCAAAGCCATTCAGGCCGGAGGTATTCAGGGGGTTGGGCATGGTGTTCGCCTTCTTGTTGGGCTTTGTTGGGCGCAACATAACAGCACGGCATGAACATCGCTAGGGTCAATAACAATAAAATTGCAATCGTGGGTGGCGGTACGCTGGCGCTCGCCGTGGCCCGCGAACTCCGCGCCCTCGGCATCGGCGTGGCCATGACCCAAAACCTCAGCGGCCCGCTTCCCAGTTTCCTCGGCGTCATCGAAGCCACCGGCGGCATGGCCCCGGCGTTCGATTGCGCCATGACCGCACTGGGCCAGGGCCTGCCGGTCATCTCCGCCAGCGCATTGCTCGCGGGCGTCCACGGCCAGGTGATGCGCACCGCCGCCCAGGCCCAGCACATCGGCCTCGGCCTCTCCGGCGCGCTGCTCGGGGGCCTGCCCGTCCCCCAAACCGGCAACGAAATGATACTGCTCTCCGACGGTGCCGCATCCGAAGCGCTGTCCCGTCTGGCAAGCCTCGGCCAAAGCGTCGAATCCTCCCGCGCCGCCATGCTCGCCAAACATCAGGATGTTTCCGACCTCGCCGGCAAAATCACGCTTACCCGCGCCCTGGCCCTGCACGGTCTCTGGAGCGGCCACAAGTGGATGAACCCCGCCGCCGCCACCCGCCTCGACGTCGCGCACCTCTCCGCCGCCCGCGCAGCCGAAGTCCGCCGCGCCGGCTACGCCTGGCGCTTCGGCGCAGTGATTCAACCCGAAAGCATCTACGTCGGCCCGCTGGCCCTTGGCGCCGATGAAAGCTTGGCCCAGCGCAACACCTTCGGCCTCACTCTCCAGTCCGGCCCCGTCACCATGGAAATCGCCCAATCCGAAGCCGAACGCGCCCTGTCCGGCATCCTGCACGACGTGCAGCTCTTGCTCGCCAACCAGCTCAACGCCCCGCTGCAACTCCCCGCCAAGCAACAAGGCACCAGTCTGGTTCAGGAATGGCTCCCCCTGGCCGAAGGCCTGCAAGTTCCCGC
>CAZROO010000024.1:0-11662 GCA_964601735.1 uncultured Pseudomonadales bacterium | reverse complement strand
GCACCAGTCTGGTTCAGGAATGGCTCCCCCTGGCCGAAGGCCTGCAAGTTCCCGCGTTGGGTTCGGCCGCCCAAACCCCCCTCCGCGTCGCAGCCTAGCCTTTCCAAACAGAAAATAACTGTAACGCAGTACCAGCTAATATCAGGGCAATACCTAACCAATAACGTACAGCGAGATAAAATTCTTGCTTCAACATTTTCTCATCACTCCAACGAGCGACAATTCGCGGAGCACTTACACTCATAATTATACCAAGCATCGTTAAAACGATGCCCAACATATTTATGCAGCGAATATCCATCATTCCACCGTCACGCTCTTCGCCAAATTCCGCGGCTGGTCCACATCCGTCCCCTTCGCAACGGCGGTGTAATAAGCGAGAAGCTGCAACGGCACCGCAAACACAATCGGCAGCAGTAACGCATCCACGGTCGGCACGGTCAGCAGCGTCAAATTGTTCCGCGTCGCGTCATCGATCATCCCGGCCCCGGCCTCGTCGGTGAGCAAAATCACCTGCCCGTGCCGCGCCTCAATCTCCTTCAGGTTGGAGAGCGTCTTCTCAAACAGCCCGTCATTGCTTGCGGCTAAATTGATGACCGGAAAACCCTTCTCCACCAGCGCAATCGGCCCATGCTTCATTTCACCGCTGGCATAAGCTTCAGCGTGGATATAGCTGATTTCCTTGAGCTTTAACGCGCCTTCATAGGCAAGTGGTGTCAGCATCCCGCGCCCTAAATAGAACGCGCTCCGCGCCTCGCTCAACTTCTCCGCCGTTGCCTCAAGCGCACCGGTCTGCGTCAGCATCCCGGTGATGAGCGCGGGCAGTTGCCGCAGCGCTTGCACGTGCGCCGCCACCTCCCTGTCCGAGAGCTTGCTCATCTGCAATGCCAGCAGCACCAGCGTGCCAATCATGCTGGTAAAGGCCTTGGTGCTGGCCACTGCAATCTCACGGCCCGCCAGAATATCCACCACGTCATCCGCCGCGCGGCCGATGCTGCTGGTGGGCACGTTCACCAGAGCAATCACGTGCTGGAAGTTCTTCTTGGCATATTCAACGGCCGCCAGCGTGTCGGCGGTTTCGCCGCTCTGGGAAATGGCAATGAACACCCCGCCCGGCCGCATCGGCGGCTGGCGGTAGCGGAACTCGCTTGCCACATCCACGTTCACCGGCACCCCGGCAAACTGCTCCAGCACGTACTTGCCCACGCACCCCGCCAGGTAGGCGGTGCCGCAGGCCACGATGTTGATCTGCGGAATATCCACCAGCTCTTTCCGGTCGAGCGACAGCGGCAGCTTCGGCAGGTACATCTGCGCATCGGTGTAGGCGCTCAGCAACCGGGTGAGGGCCGCAGGCTGCTCAAAAATCTCCTTGAGCATGAAATGTTTATAGCCGCCTTTACCCGCCGCGTCGGCAGAAAGGTCAACGGTCTTCACCGCGCGCTGCACCGGCTTGCCCTCGGTGTCGATAATCAGCATCTTGTCGGCGGTGATGGTGATGACATCTCCATCCTCAAGAAAGATAAACTTGTCGGTCAACCCGGCCACGGCCAGCGGGTCGCTCACCAGGTAGTTGGCGCCATCGCCCAACCCCACGCACAGCGGCGCGCCGCGCTTGGCGCCTACCAATACTTCGGGCTGGCTTTCTTCCAGGGTGACGAAAGCGAAGTTACCGCGGAATTTCTGCGCCGCATGCCACACCGCCTCGGTCAGGTTCTGGGCGCCGTGCGCCAGCTCCTCGGCTACGCAAACCGGAATCACCTCGCTGTCGGTATCGCTCTTGAACGCCGTACCGTGATGCCCCAAATGGTGCCGCAGTTCCTGGTAGTTTTCGATGATGCCGTTATGCACGACGACAATCTGCGGCCCGCCATGACCACTCTGACCGATATGCGGGTGCGCGTTCAGTTCATTCGGCACGCCGTGCGTCGCCCAGCGGGTGTGGCCAATGCTGATTTGCGAGGCAGGTAGGGCCTGTTTGTTAATCACGCCTTCCAGCACCGAAAGTTTGCCCACCGCCTTGCGGATATCCACCGCGCCGCCCTTGTCCATCACGGCAACCCCCGCGCTGTCATAGCCTCGGTATTCCAGGCGTTTCAGGCCCTCAATCACAACTTCGGCTGCTTGCGGCGAGCCGACAACCCCTACGATGCCGCACATCCCTTTATTAGCCCCAAACCGGGGGGAGGCGTAAAGGGTGAATTCGCCAAAAAACCGGTTTATATGCTTGTAAAACAAACGTCATCAGACTAAAAAGCAGGCAATTCCACTTTGGAGATTCACCTATGCTGATGATATCCATCATTCTCGAGCGCGAGGCCTCCAATGCCGACCTGGTTAAGCTGGGCGACCACAAGCTGCCCGGCTACCGCGATTACACGATTGCCAGAATCCAACAGATGCTCGGCCTCAAGCAGATGTCCGGCTATAACATTACCGGCGATGTTCTCTCACCCCTGGTGCATGCCGAAAATGCCCCTCACTCGTTACCCGATTTCCTGCGTTTCACGGTCGGCGAAGAGGCGCTGATTGCCAGGATTGGCAATCCGGTGCTCTTGCCCAAACCGTCCTGGCTGTAACGAAACCAAAAGACGCCCCTCGGGGCGTCTTTTACGTATTGTATTTGCCTTTGATGATGATGTGCGGCTTGGCCACCGCCAGTGCGCCATCCTCCACATCGCTCCGCACCACGGTGCCCGCGCCGGTGGCGGCGTTTGCGCCCAGTGTCACCGGCGCCACCAGCACGGTCTGGCTGCCGGTGCTGGCGCCGTCCCCAATCACGGTCTTCGATTTCTTGCCGGTCTTCTTGTTGTAGTTGGCGGTGATAGTGCCCGCACCGAGATTCACCGCCGCGCCCACTGTCGCATCGCCAACGTAGCTCAAGTGGTTGGCCTTGCTGCCGTCGCCGATGACGCTGTTCTTGATTTCAACAAAGTTGCCGATATGCGCATTTTCGCCAATCGAACTGCCCGGGCGCACCCGCGCGAACGGCCCCACAATCGCGCCGCGCTTCAGCGTCGCGCCGGTAATGTGGCAATAGGCATGAACCGTCACGCCGTCTTCAATTTTCACATTCGGCCCGAACATCACCGCGGGCCCGATGGTCACGTCGCGGCCAATCACGGTGTCCATCGCAAAGTAAATGCTCGGTGGGTTAATCAGCGTGGCGCCGTTCAGCATGTGCATTTTGCGCAACTGGTTCTGCACCTCGGTTTCCATGTTGCTCAGCTCCTCGCGGGTATTGATGCCCATTAAGCTGCGCGTCGCTTCCACTGGCTCCACCGCCACTTTCATCTTGGCCTTGGCCGCAAGTTCAATGATGTCGGTGAGGTAAAGTTCCTTCTGCGCGTTATGCGGGGTGAGCTTGTGCAGCAGCGGCCACAACGTCTTGGCGGGTAGGGCGTAGATACCCGGGTTGGCTTGCTTGAGTTTGCGCTGCGCGGGCGTGCAATCCTTTTCTTCCACCACCCGCCACGCGCCGCCTTTTTTCACAAAGCGGCCAAACCCCGTTGCGTCCTCCAGCGTCGCCGAGAGCAGTGTCAGCCCCTTGCTGTTTTTGGTCGAGGCTTCGATGAGGGCAGGGAGGGTATGCGGGCAGCTGTTGAGCATCACGTCGCCGTAAACGATCACCACCCGGCCGTCGAACCCCTTGAGCGCGTTTTCGCACGCTTGGGCAGCGCTTCCGCTACCATTCAATATCGTTTGGGTTACGTATTCCGCCGCCGGAGCGACAGTCCTGCAGCTTTCCTGCACCGCTTCCGCACCATATCCTACCACCACCAGCGTGCGGTCCGGCTTCAGCGCGTTCACCGCCTTCAGTACGTGATGAATCATCGGCTGCCCGGCCACCGGGTGCAGCACTTTGGGCAAGTCGCTCTTCATGCGGGTGCCCTTGCCGGCGGCAAGGATGATGACGGCGAGAGGAGGGGTTTTCATGCAGCGTATATACCTGATTTTACTTGTTAAATAAACGATTTTACGGTGGGCCAGAAGTACCATGCCGCCAGCGCCTGCGCCGCCAGTACCCCGCACATGGCGGCAACAAAGCTGTTCTTTTTGGTCTTGTGCTTAAAGGCAAATCGCCCCACCAGCAGCGCCGGACTGGCGCCTGCCAACGCCAACATCAGCAGGGTGCTTTCGGGTGTGCGCCTCCATTTCTGAATGGCAGCGAGCTTGTCTTTGGCCAGTAAAACAAGTTCCTGAATATTCACATAAAAAAGCCACCATAGCAGCGCGCCGCCCGCTGCCAGGTGGGTGGCCGCAACGGTCAGGGCGGCGGGCAGGGCAAGGTTCATGAACAGCGAGACGACGCGCAGCGACATGAGGGCAACCCTAAGGCTTTAAGCCAAAAGCGTAAAGCAGGCCGCCTAAAACCTAACACCTAAAACCCCCGCTGGCCAAAATGGCCTCCTAAAAAGCCACAGGGGGTAGCCAAAAGGCCGGTCAACCCCTGCCAAAGGCGCGGGATTATTGGTTAAATTCGCCAGATGCGGAAGACGTCGCCTTGCCTGCTCGCGCTGATGGCGGTCCTGTTTGTGGGGACCCCGGGCGGCAGCATGGCCATTAACCGCGCTGCAAACACCGCCGTTCCGCCCTCCGACGCCGAAGCCGATGCCGCCTACGCCGCCGCGCAAAAAGCCTTCCAGGCCACCGCCGTCAACGGTGCCAACAATGCTAAGGCTGCCGATATGCTTACCAAGCATTCCGATGTCCCCGAGGTGATGGTCTTCAGCGACCCCAGCCGCGAAATGGTGCCCGGCACTGCCGACCCCAAAAACATCCCGCTGCAAGACATCCGGGTGGTGATGGATGTCGAAAATGATTCGCTGCGCGACATCATGCACAAGGTGGTCGTCCAGGCCGCCCGCTATACCGGGCCCTGGCAGGTCAAGTGGCGCCTCAAGCCCGAAAACGCCGCGCTGCTGGACGAACGCGTCAATTTGACCGCCGAAGCCAAATTCGGCGATTTCATCAATTTACTGACCGAACGGGTGAAGAACATGAGCGGCGTGCAGCTGTTTGTGACCACCTTTAACGAGTCGCGCATCATCATGGTTGCCGACACCTATTACTAGAGGCGCACAAAGTATGAAAAACACCCTCAAACACCTCACCGCCAAAAGCCTGATGCTGGCCATCGCGCTACCCAGCCTGCTCACGGGCTGCGCCGGGTTCGAAGACCAGGTGCGCCCGCCCACCGAGCAGCAATTGACTGACGCCCGTAGCAACATCCGTCCCCAAAGCGCGCTGCGCCAGGGCGTATTCAACATGCAGCGCGTGCAAACCGGCAGCACCGTGCGGGTCAAGGACGAGATCCACCTTAAAAAGCCCGACCTCCCGCCGTTCGATGTCGCCTATATCAGCCGCGACCTCGAACAGGTGGTGCTCGAGCTGGCCAATGCGGCGGGCGAAAGCGTGGTCATTCCCCAAAGCCTGCGCGGCCGCACTGTCACGCTGGTGCACAACGGCGCCAATTTCCCCGAAATGCTCGACCTCGTGCTCAACAAGGCCGGATACAGCTACAACTACGTCAACGGCGTATTCTACATTACCCGCTACCCGGTGCGTAACTACATCCTCGAAGTCGGCCAAAGCAACCGCAAGGGTAGCCTCACCAGCAAGGCCGAACTGAGCCCCGAGCTGGCCGCGGGCGCCACTACCAATGGCGGCAGTTCCGAGCTCGACAGCGATTATAACGACGAAATGTGGGACCAGGTGCAGGAAACCCTTAACCAGCTTATTACCGTCGGGGTTACCACGGGCGGCGCCAGTTCCAATAACGCCGTGGGCTTCACCGCCACCGGCGCGTTGCTGTCCACCGCCATCTCGGCCAGCACCGCGGGCACCACCGGCATTCTGCCCCCGCCGGAAATCGCGGGCGTGAAAAAGGACAAGAGCATCCTCAACGGTACCGCTGCGGTGTCGCTGACGCTGCCCGGCGGCATCGCCATGGCTGCGGTCACCACCCCGCCGAGCGTGACCGTGCCCACCGGCACCGACCACCTCGCAGCCTCCGAAGCCGACGCCACGCCCTGGCTCAAAATTACCAAGAGCGCGGGCATGATTACCGTGCGCGCCAGCCCCGAAGCCCACCGTCAGATCGAGAACTATCTCGAAGAAGTGCAGGGCAGCGCGCTTCGTCAGGTGCTGGTGGAAGCCCGCATCGTCGCGCTCATCCGCGACAAGACCACCGACCGCGGCGTCAACCTTTCGAGTAACGCGCCCAAGCGCTTATTCGGCAGCGCGCTGGGCACACTGGGTTTCCAGGCAGCCGACCCAATCTCGGCGGCCAGCGCGGCGGGTGGATTCTTCACCCTGCAAAGCGGCGGCGGCGACATCAACCTGGTGGTGCAATCGCTCTCCACCCTGGGCGATGTCTACACTATCAGCACGCCCACGCTCATTGCCCGCAACAACCAAATCTCGCGCGTCAGCGTCACCCGTCAGCTGGGTTATGCTCAAACCGAAGTGAGCCAGAACACCACCAGCACCGGCGACATCGTCATCGGCAGCCGGCAGGATAAGGCCCTGTTCAAAAATGCCGGTACGGTCATGAGCGTCATGCCGTTTATCGGCCGTAACCGCGTGCAGATGCGCTTCCGCCTCTCGGTCGCCACGCAGTCCGGCAACACCACCATCAAAACCGCTATCGGTAATCAAGACCCCGTGGCCAACCTGGTGCCCAACATGGCCAATAACGTTGTCGATCAGGATATGGTGCTGGAGTTCGGCCGTATTTACGCCATTGGCGGCCTGGTAGAAAATGACACCAATGTGTCCGAAAGCTACGAGCCCAACCTGCGCCAGATTCCCGGCCTGGGAGAAATCTTCCAGCGTGCCAAAAACGAAGGCCAGGACACCGAATTCCTGATTCTGCTGAAAGTGAGCCGCGCCTAAAAACAACAAGGAGGGGAGTAATGGCGGTTGTGGAAGTGTTCTGCCGGGTGGGCTCGTCGCACGCGACGGTACGTTTCAATGGCAGGGAATATCCCGCGCTCATCGGTCGGGGCGGTCCCATCGCCGCGCACGACAAGCACGAGGGAGACGGCTACACGCCGCTGGGCCGCTACCCGTTGTTGCAGGGCTTTTACCGTGCCGACCGCGGCGTGCCGCCCAACCATGTATTCCCCTGGCAGGTCATCGAAAAAGGCGACAGCTGGAACGACGACCCCGCCAGTAACGCCTACAACCAGTTGGTGCAGGAAGACCCCGACACCATCGGCGAGGCGGGCTTATGGAAAACCGGCCCACAGCACGATGTGAGCATCTTCGTCGGTTACAATGTCGACCCCATCGTACCCGAAAAAGGCAGCGGCATCTTCATCCACGCCATCCGCCCGGGCTCGCGAGAAACCGCCGGCTGCATCGCCCTCAAGCCTGAGCACGTCCGCGAAATCGCAGAGCAACTCCAGCCCGGCGACGAAATCGACATCCTGATGGTTTAAGCCTCTTTCGGCGCCCCGGCGAAGGCCGGGGCCTCGTTACAAACGACCATCGTTAACTATTGCTGACCACCGCCACACCGGGGAACAACAGCTTCAAATCCGCCAGCGTCTTGGCATAGCCACGCGCAGAAAACGGCACCACCAGCAGCGTATTGCCGCCCGCAATCGTGCCTGCTACCGAGGGCAACGCAGCATCATCCACAAACGTACCCAGATAGCGTCCGCTGTCCGGCTTGCCCAGAATCACGAACACGTTGCCGTTCCCGATAATCCGCTCGGCCAGATGGTGCGCAATGTGCTGTCGCGTGATCTTGGGCGAGGCGCCCCTGTATTGCACCGTGCCTTTGTGCAGGCGCCAGGCAATGCTGCCGTCCGGCAAATGCGCTTTAATTGCGCCCAGGCGGTTTAACGCCCGGCTCACACTGGCCTGCGTAATCACAATCCCGCGCTTGGCCAGCTCGCGCTGGATATCTTCATGGCTGCGGCAAATCCGGCTGGTCAGGATTTCCTCCAGCACCTCGCGGGTATTGAGTCGTTTAGACATGTAATAAATGTATAATATAGCGTATATATGTGCAATATATGAATTAAATTGGCTTAATATATTTGATTATAGCGTATGAAATCCTATGTGTAGTTCACCGAATGCTCCCGTTTAACAGGTGAACTCATGATTCCCAACCTGAAGCTTTTGCCGCCCGTCATTGTCCTGCCCGAAGTAGCGGCGCACGACCTCGAAACCGGCTTGGCCGCGCTCACCGACTGGATGGATATTCTCCTCAAGTCGGAGATGCCGCCCAAGCTCAAGATGCAGGGCAACGCCGCGCGGGCCGAAATCGCCCGCCTCCAGCGCACGCTGGCCGAGCACTTGAAATAAAAAGCCCCGCTCAGAGCGGGGCTTTTTCGCGAAGCGAACCAGAGCTTGGCTCGCTGTAGCGAAGCGGAAGAGGCCGGCTCTGGCTAGCGGCTGTAGAATTCCACCACCAGGTTCGGGTTCATTTGAACCGGGTAGGGGACGTCATCCAGCACCGGCAGGCGCACAAACGTGCCCTTGAAGGCGGCCGGTTCAAAGGTCAGGTATTCCGGCACCTGGCGGGCCATCTTGCCCACGCTTTCAATCGCCAGGGCCATGCCCTTGCTCTTTTCGCGCAGTTCAATCACGTCGCCCGGCTCACATGTGTAGCTGGCGATGTTCACAATCTTGCCGTTTACCATAATGTGCTTGTGGTTAATGAGCTGACGCGCGGCGAACAGGGTCGGTGCGATGTTCAGGCGGTAAATAACGGTGTCCAGGCGGCTTTCCAGCAGGCCAATCAGCAATTCGCTGGTGTCACCCTTCATGCGGGCGGCCTTTTCGTAAATGTTGCGGAACTGGCGTTCGCCGACGTTGGCGTAGTAGCCCTTCAGCTTTTGCTTTTCGCGCATTTGCACGCCGTAGTCGGTCAGCTTCTTGCGGCGGGCGCCGTGCTGGCCCGGGCCTACCGGGCGGCGGTTGACGCTGGCCTTGTCTGCGCCCCACAGGTTTTCACCCAGGCGGCGGCCCAGCTTGTCTTTCGGGCGGGTACGGTTGGTGTAGCTCGGCCCGTGTACGGTTTTTGGCTTGGTCATTGTATTATCTCTCCTGTTTCAGTCTTGCAGCGGTTGGTTAGGCCGGGCTCTCGTAACCCCCAATGCGGGGCCAGAAACCGGGCTGCAGGCGGGCTTTTGGGGTAAAAGCCGCCTCCTGTCAAGTAAATCGTATGGGTTGGGCAAAAGCCAAAGGGCCGATTCTCTATAATGAGAACCTGCCCTGGCCGCGCCCCTAATGCCGGGGGCGTTTCGCTATTTCGCAGACATTCCTGAAAGCCAGCCGTAGCAACATGTCTACCTGGCCCAGGTCGCCGCTCAGTTCCGCCACCATCCTGGCGGTATCACACAATTCATCCTCATGGCCCAGCTCGGCCAGTATTATCGACACTGGCGCAAAGGCTTTAACCAGCGCGTTGCGATTGCCCATGCGTCCTTCCTGAACGGCCTGAAGCCGCTCGGCGAAAAGGGTAAGGGTTGGCAGGTGCAAACTCTTTAACCGCTTGGGAATAAGCGGGTAGGGCATCGGTTCAAGAGACATCGTCGTTTTCCTTCCGCTGGTCCCGTACGCCAACAGTAAAAACGGGATGATGATTAAGTTCCCCTTATAAATAGGGCAGTTGGCGCCGTTTTAAAAGGGGGGTATAGCATCCTCGCATGCCTCCTTCAAAACCCGCCCTTGAGCCCGTTGCCAGCCCCAAAGCCTTCGAAATCAAGGCCAGAGGCCCAGGCTATAAAGGGTTCAAGCCCGAATTCCCCTTCACCCCGGGCGGCGACCAGCCCCAGGCCATCGCCGACTTGGTGAAGTGGGTCGAGGAAGGCAAGCGCGACAGCGTCCTCCTCGGCGTTACCGGCAGCGGCAAAACCTTCACGATGGCCAACGTCATCGCCCGCACCGGCAGGCCCGCCATCGTGCTGGCGCACAATAAAACCCTCGCCGCGCAATTGTACGAAGAGTTCAAGGGCTTCTTCCCGCAAAACGCGGTCGAATACTTCGTCAGCTATTACGACTACTACCAGCCCGAAGCCTACGTCCCGCGCTCCGACACCTACATCGAAAAAACCGCCGACATCAACGAGCAAATCGACCGCCTGCGCCACAGCGCCACCCGCGCGCTGCTCGAGCGCCGCGATGTCATCGTCGTCGCGTCCGTGTCGTGCATCTACGGCATCGGCGACCGCACCTACTACGAGCAATCCGTCGTGCCGCTGGCGGTGGGCGATACCGTCGAGCGCGACGCCCTGCTGTCCAAACTGGTCGAACTCCAATACGGCCGCACCAGCGGGGTACTCGAGCGCGGCTGGTTCGCCGCCAAGGGTGAGGTCATCGAGATCTTTCCCAGCCACTTGGAGGACGAAGCCTGGCGCATCACGCTCTTCGGCGACGACATCGAAAAAATCGAAGCCTACGACCCGCTCACCGGCGCCATCGTCGGCAAGCCACAAAGCGTCACCGTCTACCCCAACAGCCACTACGTCACGCCCGCGCCCGCCATGCGCAGCGCCATTTACGCCATCGAAAAGGAACTGCAGGAACGCCTCGCCTACTTCAAAGCCAACGGCAAACTGCTCGAGGAACAACGCCTGCGCGAGCGCACCAGTTTCGACCTCGAAATGATGAACGTCACCGGCACCTGCAAAGGCATCGAAAACTACTCGCGCCACTTGTCGGGCCGCGCTCCCGGCGCCCCGCCGCCCACGCTGTTCGATTACCTGCCGCAAGACGCGCTGGTGTTCGTCGACGAATCCCACGCCACCGTCCCGCAAATCGGCGGCATGTCGCGCGGCGACGCAGTGCGCAAACGCACGCTGGTCGATTTCGGCTTCCGCCTGCCCAGCGCCGTCGACAACCGCCCGCTCACCTTCGAGGAATGGGACACCAAACGCAGCCAAACCATCTACGTCAGCGCCACCCCCGCCCAGCACGAAATTAAACTTGCTGAAGACCGTGTAACGGAACAAGTCGTCCGCCCCACCGGCCTGGTCGACCCCCACGTCATCATCAAACCGGTCACCGGCCAGGTCGATGACCTCATGGGCGAAATCCACGCCACCACAGCCGCCGGCTTCCGCACGCTGGTCACCACGCTCACCAAAAAAATGGCCGAGCAGCTCACCAGTTACCTCAATGAAAACGGCATCCGCGTGCGCTATCTGCACTCCGACATCGAAACCCTAGAGCGCGCCGAAATCGTCCGCGACCTGCGCCTCGGCGCCTACGACGTCCTCGTCGGCATCAACCTGCTGCGCGAAGGGCTGGACATCCCCGAGGTCGCGCTCGTCGCTATCCTCGACGCCGACAAGGAAGGCTTCCTGCGCAGCGCCACCAGCCTTATCCAAACGGTGGGCCGCGCCGCGCGCAACGTCGAAGGCAAAGCCATCCTCTACGCCGACACCATCACCGGCAGCATCCAAACCATGCTCGACGAATGCGACCGCCGCCGCACCAAGCAAATCGCCTTTAATCAGGAACACGGCATCACGCCGCAAACCATCATCCGCGCAGTGCGCGAGGGCATCGTCGGCGCCGCCTCGGGTAAAACCCAGGCCCAGCAGGAGAGGGAAGCGGTGGGCGAAGTCCGCAAGCTCGGCATCACCGATTTACCCAAGGAGATCGAAGCCCTGCGCAAAGCCATGTTCAAAGCGGCAGAGAA
>CAZROO010000023.1:10311-14569 GCA_964601735.1 uncultured Pseudomonadales bacterium | reverse complement strand
CCATCGTTTACGGCGTGGACTACCAGGGTATCTAATCCTGTTTGCTCCCCACGCTGTCGTCCATGAGTGTCAAGAATAAGCCAGTAAGCTGCCTTCGCCATGGGTATTCCTCCGGATATCTACGAATTTTACCTCTACACCCGGAATTCTGCCTACCTCTCTTACCTTCAAGCTGGTCCGTTTTAAGTGCAGTTCCCATGTTGAGCACGGGGCTTTCACACCTAACGTAACCGGCCACCTGCGGACGCTTTACGCCCAGTAAATCCGAACAACATTCGCCACCTTCGTATTACCGCGGCTGCTGGCACGAAGTTAGCCGTGACTTATTCTGTGGGTACCGTCATCGTCGTCCCCACCTAAAGCGCTTTACAATCCGAAGACCTTCATCGCGCACGCGGAATAGCTGCATCAGGGTTGCCCCCATTGTGCAAGATTCCCCACTGCTGCCTCCCGTAGGAGTCTGGACCGTGTCTCAGTTCCAGTGTGGCTGATCATCCTCTCAGACCAGCTACCGATCGTCGCCTTGGTAGGCTTTTACCCCACCAACTAGCTAATCGGCCATAGGCTCATCCTAAAGCGCTGCGCGCTTTCCCAATATGGATTATGGGGTATTAGCAATCATTTCTGACTGTTGTCCCCCACTTCAGGGCAGATTCCTATGTATTACGCACCCGTTCGCCGCTCGGCTCTAAGCCTCGCTCGACTTGCATGTGTTAAGCTTTCCGCCAATGTTCGTTCTGAGCCAGGATCAAACTCTCAACTTGATGTGTCCGCCCGAAGGCAGAAAATCCAAGTCGGTCCGATCACTAGCTTTAACCGTTTTCGCCCCGCTAAAGGGCTCAACGGCATCTACTGTTCGTCTTATTTACTTATAGTTACTTGGAGATTTCGGACTCAATTGCTTCCGAAGAAGCTATCGAATTGCCGAACCTTACCAAAACAATCTCCGAAGAGACTGCTTCGATTATTACTACTTAAGACCTCGTTTATTACTAAACGAGTCTTGTACATAAGACAGTTAGTGAGATTCAATTAAGAGGCTCGCGCCCCTCAATCTCTAGTGTCGGCCGACCGGTTAAGAGTCGATTTTGCTCTTCCGTGGAGGAAGAGCGGGTCTGGCTGTCACCTGAACCTCGCCAACTGCTTGGCTGTTAATACCCACAAACCGTGTGGGCAGTAACAATATGAATTGCGTATGTGATTGTCACGGAGCGTTGCCTGGTTGTCCTCCCGAACCCCTCGGCGTGGGCGGTGTTTAGGCCA
Source organism: uncultured Pseudomonadales bacterium (assembly GCA_964601735.1). Classification (GTDB taxonomy): domain Bacteria; phylum Pseudomonadota; class Alphaproteobacteria; order UBA2136; family UBA6156; genus DATAJX01. The sequence goes on along the minus strand of CAZROO010000023.1, from coordinate 13,306 downwards.
TCCCCCCACCCGTGTCAACACTCCCCCGCACGCTTTTTTACGATTTTTTGCAGGCCCTCGCCCTGCCCTCATGATTACAGCCACTTATCGACGCAAAAAGACGGCCATCAATGGCCGCCTTCTTTAGTTCTAATGCAAAATGGCGGCCCCTTAACTTAATAAGGGGCCGCCATTTCGTCCGCCACAAGGCGTTATTCGCTAATATTGCCGCGCAGCGGCGCTTCCCGCCCCACCACCGGCAGCCTGTCGGCCTTATGGGCCCGGTTGACCTGCAAAGCTGTCGCCACCAAACTGTGGTTCGAAACAGGTTCAGGCGGAAGAGCCATATAGAGCACACCAAGAACCAGAGTAGCGGTCAATACGGAGCTGATGATATTCATGCTAGGTGGCCTCCATGTAAATGATGATAGATAGATGTTACCGAATACTCCCTTCCAGATAGGTCTCACCGGCGGTTTTTCAACCATCACCACCAAAAAAGAAAAAACCGGCATAGGCCACATACTCCTTCACCACTACACTTATGGCTACCTGCTGAAATAACCCTTCAACCAGCAAAACGGCGGCCTCCATCAAGAGGCCGCCGTTTTGTATTCTTCGCTATCAGCCGCTCAGGGCCAGCCTGTTGCCGTCAAACGGGCGTCGTTGTTGGACTATCTTCTCTACTACATCCTCAACCATCTGCTCCACTGGCACATCGCCGGAAACAGGCAGCGAAACAACCCTCGCCGACAACCCCGTCTTGAGATCATCAATCTTCACCACACGACCACCGACAAATTCAAGCGCATCATGATGGGTGTGTGTCTTTGACAGATCGACCTTGCGGAACGTCGCCATCTGCGGCAGCCCCTCGCCTAATCCCCGCCGAATGATTGACGGCACAAAAGCACGGAAACCCCGCCGGAGAAGGGGAGGTTTGTCAAAAGCCACCTCGGTGCCGGGCTGCAGGCAGACCGCAACACTCGGGTCGTCGGCATCGAAAAAGCCGCCACTGCTGCCCCCAGTGTATGCGAGACGGGCCGTCTTCATTTTATGGCCTTTTTCAGCCGGTTTCTGAGCCGCCGCATGTAAACTGAAATCGCACATCACAAACTCCATGGTTGGGCGCGAAAGTTCCCAGGTTATGGGCCGCCGGCGGGAACACCCCGGCAAACCGTTCAAACGTTCTACGATTTCTCTTCGATTAACTTTTATATTATAGCCTAAAAAAGCTCCGATGACCAATAAAACAGCGGCCACCCAAAGGCAGCCGCTGTTTTCGTTACGCTAATGCCAGCGAGTGAGCATGCCTCGGAAAGCCCGCATGGCCGCATCATCACTCGGCATCGAGGTTTTACGGAAAATCCGTAATAGCGCATCTGCCGCCAGGATACCTCCTTTCTGGCCAACCTCACGAATATGGGCCTTGGCACCTTCAGAAAGGTCGCCAGTCGGCTGGGCACGAAGACGGGCCTCAATCAAAGGGCTCATGGTTTCCTCCAAAAAGGTTCGGTGGCAACCGACGGGATGTGGTTGCAGTGACCTTTCCTAAATGGGGTGAAATCCCACTTTTTCAAGCCAACCGGCGCCAACTAAATGGCAACACCCCTGCCCCGGCCCTTTAAAAAAATAAGCTGTCAAGCTTGTTTATATCAATTTTTCACCCCAAAAGAGCCCCCATGAGGGCATTTACCCCCCGCTTGGCTGTGTTTCAGGCCTTAAAGCTCAAGCCGCTGTTCGCGGTGCCTTTGCTCATTCCCGTCCTGGCAGGCTTTGCCAAAATGCCTACCCCGGCGGTGCCGGCAGCCCAGGCCGAACCCCCGGCCGCAGTGACCCAAAATGTAAGCGCTGCGGCTGCGCCGGTATTTGCCAAACTCGATGCCGCCATTGCCTCGACCGAAAACCTGCCCGCCCTGAGCGTGCAGCGCACCCTGCTGCTCCACCGCGGTCAAAGCTTTAAACAGGCGCTAACCGAGGCCGGTTTCAGTGCGGCCCAGGTGCAAAGCATTCAAAAGGCGCTGGCCGCCCAGCATCTCGATGCCGCTAAAATCAAGCCCGGCCAACCGCTCACGCTCAGCTATACCGAAAGCGCCCCCTACCAGATCGGCAGCGCCACCCTCGGTGTGCGCGCCAGCATGGACAAAACCGCCAGCATCACCATCAAGGGCGCCGCCACCACCGCGCAAATCCAGAGCAAGCCCATCGCCCAGACCGACGCCGTGGCCGTGGGGCACATTTCCGGCTCCTTATGGGAAGACGCCACCAGCGCGGGCCTGCCCGCCAACCTCATCAAGCCGTTTGTCGACCTGTTTTCCTGGGACGTCGACTTCACCCGCGAAATCCAGCCCGGCGACACCTTCAAGGTGCAGTTCGAGGCCTGGCGCGACGAACACGGCGTGGTCTACAAAACCGGCCGCATCACGGCGGCGGAGCTGATTGCCAAGGGCAAGCGCCGCACCGCCTTCCTCTATAACGGCGACTATTACGACGAGCACGGCGAAACCAAAAAGAAGCTGTTGCTCAAAACCCCGCTCGAAGTCTTCCGCATCTCCAGCAGTTTCGGCGCCCGCAAGCACCCGGTGCTGGGCTTTACCCGCATGCATAAGGGCACCGACTTCGCCGCGCCCTTCGGCACGCCCATCAAGGCCAGCGGCGACGGCGTGGTGTCGTTTGAAGGCTGGCACGGCGGCCACGGCAACTACATTCTCCTCCACCACAATGCCACTTATGATACCGGCTACGCCCATATTTCCCGCTTTGCACCGGGCGTGAAAAAGGGCAGCCGCGTGCGCCAGGGCCAAATCATCGCCTACGTGGGCTCCACCGGCCTTTCCACCGGCCCGCACCTGCACTACGAGGTGCACATCAAGGGCGTGCCGGTCGACCCCATGAACACCAAGCTGCCCACCAGCGTCATGCTGGCCGGCGCCCACAAAACCAAATTCTTTAATATGGTCAACAACGTGCAAACCGCCTGGGCCAAGGCCTTCAACAACATCCGCGTCGCCAGCCG
>CAZROO010000023.1:1633-10211 GCA_964601735.1 uncultured Pseudomonadales bacterium | reverse complement strand
CCCAGCAGCACCCCGGCCAGCACTACCAGCACACCGCCCAGCACCACCTGCACCATGGCACGCCAGAACGAAGTATTCATGTAATGCCAGCGGATATAGGCAATCGCCACCAGCTCCACCGCCACCACAGCCGCCGCCAGGGCGGTCGCAGTGCTCACGTTGCCAATTAGGTAGGGCAAAGCGTGGCCAATACCCCCGGCGGTGGTCATCAGCCCGCACACTCCACCGCGCAGCCACGGGCTGCCCCGGCCGCTAATCTTGCCGTCGTCGCTCATGGCCTCGGCAAAACCCATGCTGATGCCCGCCCCCACCGCCGAAGCCAGCCCCACCAACAGCGTGGCGTGGCTGTTTTGGGTGGCCATGGCGGCAGCAAACAGCGGCGCCAGCGTGCTCACGCTGCCGTCCATCAGCCCCGCCAGCCCGGGCTGGACAATCTGCATCACGAACTGTCGCCGCGCCTGCTCACGCTCGCTGTGCCGGGCGTCTTCGGTCAGGTGAACCTCCGCCAGCTCGCGGGCCTTGGCCTTGTGGCCCTGCTCGGCGGCGGCCAGGTCGCCCAGCAGTTTGCGGGTGTCGGCGTCGCCGCTGCGGCTGGCCGCCAGCACGTAAAAGCGCTGGTTCTGGCGTTCCAGTTGCTCCGACATCTCCCACAACCGCTCCACATCCAGCCCGGGCCGCAACCAGATGGCCTCGGGACGGATGAACCCCTGCACATCCTCGCGCCGAAGCAACGGAATATGGTTACCGAAGCGCTTTTTATACAGGTCAATCAGTCTGCGCCGGTGTTCGTCCTCCTCGCCCGCCATGTCGGTAAACAACGCGGCGGTATCGGGAAAAGCCTCCCGCACCCGCTCGGCCATATCGCGGTACACCCGGCCGTCTTCCTCCTCGCCGCCAATCGCCAGCGCCAGAATCTCGCGCTCGCTCAGGCTGTCAAACTGACGCCTGTTACTCCCGAACAATGCTCCCAGCATGGGTAACTCCTTATGTCGTAGCCGACTATAACCGCAGCCCGAATATAAAAACAAACCCGAACAGCAAGCTTCACAGCCTACCCTTGGCCAGTTTGCAAGCCGGTGTTAGGTTACGGGCCATGAACACACCGCTCCCCACCCTGCTTCAGGGCAAAAAAGGCCTCATCATGGGCGTCGCCAATGATTTTTCGCTGGCCTGGCATATCGCGCAAGCCGCCCACGCCGCCGGGGCCGAACTGGCCTTCACCTACGCCCTGCCGCAGCTTGAGCGCCGCGTGCTCCCACTCGCCGAAAGCCTCGGCAGTACCATGATTTACCCCTGCGACGTGCAAAACGACGAACAGATGGCCGAAGTATTCAGTAAGCTCGAGCAGGCCTGGGGCAAGCTCGACTTCGTCGTCCACGCCATCGCCTTTGCCAACAAGGACGAACTCAAGGGCGGCATCACCGAAACCACCCGCGGCGGCTTCGACCTCGCCATGCAGGTGAGCTGCTATTCGTTCATCCACACCGCCAAACTGGCCAAACCGTTGATGACCGACGGCGGCAGCCTACTCACCCTTACCTACGAAGGCAGCCAAAAGGTCGTGCCCAACTATAACATCATGGGCGTGGCCAAGGCGGGGCTCGAAGCCGCCACCCGCTACCTCGCCGCCGAAATGGGCCCGGCCGACATCCGCGTCAACGCGCTCTCGGCGGGCCCCATCAACACACTCGCCGCGCGCGGCATCTCCGACTTCCCCGCCATGCTCAAGCACCACGCCGCCACCGCGCCGCTCAAACGCCTGACCGAGGCCGATGAGGTGGGCAAAGCCGCGGTTTACCTGCTGTCCAGCCTCTCCAGCGGGGTGACGGGCGAAGTTCACAACGTCGATACCGGCGCCCATATTCTAGGCCCTACGCCACCCACAGTCGCTTAAGATTAAGCGACAGGCCTTTGTTTTCATAAATATTTCATAAAGAAGTCTAGTCTGAGCCTTGAAAAAAACCCGTCGATACCTTATATCGCCCAAACCTAAATCATTCCTTTTCCTATAAGTTCCTTGCGAGCCGAAAGACTCGCGCAAGTTGGCCAGGTAATCAGCAAAAGCTGATGAAAGCAAAAGGGCTTATAATCCTTTTGCAAGCATAGAAACATGTTGAAGGCGTATCAGCCCCCAGCAATTGCGTGTTTCATGCCTGCCCTGAGCGAGCATCTTGTTCCTGACGCGTTGTCGTTTCGGTGCTTTTCCTACTCTTTAGGTTAACCCCACGTAGAGGGCTTAGGCCCAAAAACGGACCGCGGTCCGGCGGTGAACGAAAAACACTCGAAGCGGCTCCCGCGAGGTGAGCAGTGCTCGTTACAGTTACAAAAAAACCCCAGCCAACGGCTGGGGTTTTTTTGCATGTTTATTCAATACCCAAACGTTTGGGGCTTCTTTAATTTGAGCGCATCCGGCGGGATGGATTTTTGCTTTTCTCCGACGCCCGAGCACTCAATGGCGTCTGTTCCAAACTCCTTGCACAAACCCCGCCACCAAGCTCGTATCATTCAGCGGATGCCGCATTTTACGCAGCGACAGCCGCCCTTCCCACTTGGCCGCATAACCCAGCTTCTGCATCAGGGCAAAAAAGCGCTTGTTGAACTTGGTTTCCTTCAGATCGCTGCCCATCGCGGTCAGGTATACAGGCTTGCCCGCCGTGGCGCCCTCGCTCACCATGCTCACACTGTCGGCGGTAGCCACCACCGCCTCGCAGGTGGCCAAATAGGCAAAATAGGGGTTGTCGCGGTGGTGAGGGTCTTCCGGGCTCCAAAAGTAATACGCCACCGGCTCCGGCCCCTGCGCCTGCCGCTCCAGAATGCTCTTGGCTAGCGCCGTCAACACCGGCCCGGTGCGGCGGCTGGTGGTCACCAGCAGGCTGCCGCCGTGCTCGCGCGCCCAGCGCAGGCCCGATTCCACCAGCCCGCGCACCTGCGAAGGCTGCATGGTGCTGCGCTTGGTGCTGCCGCCGATGCTCAACATCAGCCGCTCACCCTTGCAATGCTTCAGGCGGCCACCCCAACGGTCGGCCTCGCGCGCCAGCACGGCGGGGGTCACGCGGTTCACCGCTCCTGCCGTCACCACCACATTGGGGCCTTCCTTCCATATCCCGCCCACGTCGTGCTGCGGAAAGCTCACCACGTCGTAATCGGCAGGCCGCGTCCACGCCGCCGGGCGCATCAATTGCACGGTAAACAGCCGGGGCCGTTCCTTTTTCAACTGCTGCAAAATACGGCTACCGTCCCAGCCGGTGCCAATCACCACGCCGCGCTCAATATCCGGCCAGTTGCTGTACTGCCAGCGCACCGGCACCAGCGTACGCCATTTGCGCATCCAGCGCGGCTGCAAGTTCCATACTTCGGGGTTCTTCCAGCCGATGGCCTCGGCCAAACCCAAACTCTGCGCCAGGTTGCCGGTGCGGCCGTCAAACAGAATCATCACCGGCTGGTTGAGAATACTGTCAACCGCCTCGCTCTCCGGCACCAGCAGGGCGGGCTTCTTTTTACTGGCCGTAGCAACTTTAACGGCGGGCTTCTTTTTTTTCATTTCAATAACCTTAACATGTCATCCGTTATCGGTAATCAGTTATCGGTGCGATACAGGGTTAGCCGATGACCGCTGACCGATTACTTTTCCCGCGTCACCCCATACCGCACCAACCACCGTAACGGATCAGCCTCCTCCCCGAACTCCTCCAGCGCATCCAGCGCCGCCTGGGCCTCGGCCAGCGCCTGCTTCTTGGCGGCGTCCAATCCTAAAACCGTCACAAACGTGCGCTTGCCCGCCGAAGCATCCTTGCCCTTCTGCTTGCCGGTCACTTCGGTTTCGCCTTCCGCGTCGAGCACGTCGTTATGAATCTGGTACGCCAGCCCCAGCCCACTCGCATACGCGGTCAGCGCCCGGCGCAGGCCCGCATCGGCCCCGGCCAGCGCCGCGCCGCCCAGCACGCTGGCATGGATGAGAGCGCCGGTTTTCAAATGGCTCAGCCGCGCCAGGTCGGCCCGCGTCACCTCAGTCTTTTTCCATTCCCATTCCATGTCCACCATCTGCCCGGCCACCATCCCCAGCGCACCCATTGCATTGGCATAAAGTTTTACAAGTTCACATCTTACGTCAGCATCTTCATGTAATTCCTTACCGGCCAAAACCTCAAACGCACTGGCCTGCAAGCCGTCACTGGCCATTAGCGCGGTGGCTTCATCAAACTTCTTGTGCGCGGTCGCCACGCCGTGGCGGATGTCGTCATTGTCCATGCACGGCAAATCGTCCTGGATGAGCGAGTAGACGTGAATCATCTCCATCGCGGCGGCGGCATGCGCCGCGCTCCCGGCTTTCTTGCCGCCGCATAACGCGTAGGCACCATGAATCAGCGCCGGACGCAACCGCTTGCCGCCGGAAAATACGCTGTAGCGCATGCATTCCCACAACCGGTCTTCGGGCAGCCGGGTACCACTCCGCGGCAGTGCCTCGGCGAGTACATCGTCGGTGGCGGTAGCCACGCGGTTTACCCAGCTATTAAACTGCTTTTGCTCGTCGGCGCTTAACTTTAAATTACCCATCTTCTTGTTTCTTCTGCCTATAACCCTGCAATCCTGTAACCCTGTCACCCTTCAAAGGGCTCGGTCTCACCACCGGCAGAAATGATTTTTTCCACCTTCATCTCATAGCCTTTAAGCAGTTCGCGCGCCTGTTCCACCAACTTCATGCCGTCGCCGTAAGCCTTGAGGCCCTCATCCAGCGACACGTCATGGCCTTCCAGCTTGCGCACCAGGGCTGCCAGCTCGCCCATCACATTCTCAAAGGTTTTCTGCTCACTCATACGAAGCCTCGTCTTTTGCTAATCTTTCATAGTATTCCAGCCATTGCTCCACCACCACATCTTCGCTGAACTTCTGCCGCCAGGTGTTCAACCCGCCGTTGGAAAGCTGCATGCCCAGCACCCGCCGGTCGCCCAGTTCCTGAATCTCGTTTGCCAGGTCGGCCACACTGCCGGTGGTGGCCAGGCGTCCATTAAGGCCATGCTCAATCAGGTGCAGCGGCCCCTTGGTGCGGCTGGCAATCACCGGCACGCCGTGAGCCCAGGCATCCAGCACGGTGTTGCCCAGCGGCTCGTCGCGAGAGGGCACCAGCCACGCGTCGACAGCGCTAACCCAACCACTGATATTGGCCTGCCAACCCACCCAGTGGATGCGGTCAGCCACCTTCAGCTTGGCCGCCAGGGCTTTCAGCTTGGCCTCCTCGGGCCCGCCCCCCACCAGCAGCAAATGGAACCGCGCATCCAGCCGCGCCAGCGCCTCAATTGCAAGGTCTACGCCCTTCACGGCGTGCAACCGGCCCGCCATCATCAGCAAAAAGCAGTTGGGCGGAAGCTTCAGGTAGCTGCGCATTTCGCCCCGGTTGTTACGCCAGCCCGGCACCGGCATGGGCACAAAATTAGGCAGGTAATCCACGTAGTCGCCAGACCACCCCTGTTCGCGTGCCCAGTGGCAGATGTCCGGCGTATTGCACACCAGGTGCCGCACATGGCCCTTAAAATACTTCAGGTCGTAATAACCGCCCAGACGCCCCACCGTCGGCACGCCGCGCTTCAATACCTTCTTTTTGCCGTCCTCAAGCTTCTCGACTTCCAGCGTCACCGCGGGCGTACACACCGAGGCCCGCTTCATCCAGCTGGTGATGACGTTGGGCCGCCACGCCCGCGCCAGCCTCGCCACCTTGCGGCGGGTAAACATCGGCAGTAGCCCGCTAAAACCGGCAGTTTCGTGCCGAATACCCACCCGCCGCAACTCGGTATCCAGCCAGCTGCCCGCGCGCACCACCGGATAAATCAGCGCGTCCTCGGGCCGCCGCGCCAGCGCCACCATCAGGCGAAGGAAAAACTGTTCGGCCCCGCCTGCCTCGGCACTGGCAATCAGGTGCATGAGCCGCAACGGCTGACGCGCAACGGGTCTAACCGGAGAAACAACGACCATTTTTTAAAAAAACTCCTACTCTAACGACTTCTTATTTCCGGCGCGCACCCGTGGGCACCAATGCCCGGCGCGGCAGCAACCGCTTGCGGCGGCGGGTGGCCACGTCCGGCCCGCCCCACGCCACACGCCAACCCAGCGTGCTGGTGAAGGCAAAAAACGTCAGCCACCATACATTAACGATGCTGGTATTCGCCAGTCCGGTCACAAGAAAAGCCAGCAGGCTGGAAAAAGCAGCCACGCCGTAAATGTTGTTGCGGGCAAACTGCCAAAAGCGCCAGGCAATCATGCCCAGAACCACCAGAAACAGTGCGGTGCCGATAATCCCGGTCTCCAGCAGCATTTGAATCAGCCAGTTGTGCGGGTGCACATCAACCGCGCCATTCAAAAAGCGATAGTTTTGCAAGCCAATGCCCAAAAATACGTCATGCCCCAAATGGTTGATGGCGCTGTTCCACACTTCCAGCCGGCCGCTCATCGGGCCACGGCCGCCTTCCTCCACCATCCACACGCGGCCCCACATAAACTGCCAGCCGCTGGCAAGGCCGTAGGCCGCCAGCCCGGCGATAACCGCCAACGCACCCAAAAGCCATTCGCGCGCATGCAGCACTACGCGGTGACGGGCCGCCAGCAGCCAAATAAACGTCACGCCGCCCAGCGCGCCGCCGACCCATCCGGCCCGGCCGCCGCACAGCAGCAGGCAAAAAATGCTGAACAGCACGGCGGGCAGCGAAATCCGCTGCGCAAACGGCTCGCCCTCGCGGGTTTTAATCAGCAGCCGCGCCCAAATGTACGGCAGAATCACCGCCAGCACGCCAGAAAAGGTATTGAGCCGGTACGGGTTGACGGCCATGCGCGCGCCATGCAGGGCGGCGCCCAGACGTTGGTCGTTGAGCAACGCATCCACGCTGGCCAAGCCCATCATCACAAAACCGGATATCGCCAGCGACTTGAGCAGCAGCTCCACGTACTGTCCCGGCATTTCGCGCAGGGTGAAAAACAGCAGCCCGCTGCCCACCACCACGCTCAGCACTTCCACCCATTTATGGAAAGCCATGTCCACGTTAATGCCCAGCCCGGCACCCAGCAGCGTGCTGGCCAGCAGGGCGATAATCGCCAGCAACATCCAGCTCTGGCTCATCAGCCGCACGGTCACGCGCAGGCTCTCGCCCTTGGTGGCGGCCAGCCCGGTCAGAATCCCCACGATAATCAGCGCGAACATCACGCCGCGGCCAATCAGAACCAGCGGCAGGGCCATGCCCAGCGTGGCGGCGCTAAAGCGCCAGAGCAGTTGTTTGTCTTCGGCTAACATGTGCAATTCATTCCCTTGCAAACTCTCTCAAAAATCGTGCCGCATACTGGCATAAGCGGCCCCTGCCCGCCAACCCCCTGACGCAGCAATAAACAAGCAAAATGCCCCCGGTTAAGGGGGCATCCGCCACTCGCAAAAAAGTTCAGGCCGCCCGCTTCAAAAATTCTGGCGGCACCAGTTCCTTGCCATCCCACATCAATTGCACCAGCGGACGTACTTCGGTGCGCTCTTCCAATCGATAATGGTAGGAATGAGCATTCCCCCACCCATCAAAGTACAACAGGGTATAGAGGCCTATGGCCTGGGTGATGGCCTTGCGCAGAGGTGTTATGGCAACGCGCAGAGCGTAGTCTTGCTCGCGTGCATAACGCTTCTCCAGCTGAAAAACCCTCGGTACTTGGCCGATGATGGCCGCCCGTTTGGCAATATCGCGGGGGTCAATATGCTGCCCCCCACCATTGAATAAAACGCCAATCAGGCTGTAATGCCCTTTCACGTCGGCCATGTAATTCAGGTTGAGAAAAACCGTGTGACTCATCTTCTCCAGCCCAATATCGACAGCCGAGGTGTAAAAAATCAAACTCGCGATGGTTCGGTTCATGCGCAATCCTCCAAGGTTGGCGCGTGACAGATGCCGCAAACTGCAATTATCCCAATAACTTGTCAACACATCTCAAATCGCTTATTCTAACCTCATGCAAATCCGACGCTTCCAAGGTCGTCTCGGTGGTGGCCGTTAGGCCATATTCTTGTTCTTTCTCCATTTCTAAGCTACTAACCACCAGAAATTAAATTAAAGGAATTACCCATGCCCGCCAAAGACATGTCCGACCTCGTATCGCTGGCCCAGCGCCGCGGCTTCATCTTTCAAAGCGCCGACATCTACGGCGGCATGAAAGGCCTGTACGATTTCGGCCCCCTCGGCGTCGAGCTCAAAAACAACCTCAAGGCCGCCTGGTGGCGCGCGATGGTCTACGAGCGCGACGACATGGAAGGCATCGATAGTTCCATCATCGGCCCGGCCGTTACCTTCAAGCAAAGCGGCCACGTCGACACCTTTAACGACCCCCTCACCGAGTGCCGCAAGTGCAAGGCCCGCATGCGCACCGATAAAATGAAGGATCCGACGGTCTGCGAAAACTGCGGCAGCAAAGACCTCATGGAGCCCCGCGCCTTCAACATGATGTTCAAGATGCAGTTCGGCCCGAGCGAGGATAGCGCCAGCACCGTCTACCTGCGCCCCGAAACCGCCCAGCACATTTTCATGAACTTCAAAAACGTGCTCGACACCACCGGCCGCAA
>CAZROO010000023.1:0-1533 GCA_964601735.1 uncultured Pseudomonadales bacterium | reverse complement strand
CGACCTCGCCCACTACAGCAAACGCACGTTCGACCTTGAATACGAATACCCCCACGGCCACGATGAAATCGAAGGCATCGCCAACCGCACCGACTACGACCTCGGTAACCACACCCGCCACCAGAGCGAGCTGAACATCACCGCCAAGGTGCACGAGAACAAGGACAGCACCGCCAAGCTCGCAGTGTTCGAAGAAGGCAAAGGCTGGTACGTGCCGTTTGTCATCGAACCCTCCGCCGGTGTCGAACGCGGCGTCCTCGCCGTGCTCAACGAGGCCTACCACGAAGAGGATTTGGGCACCGACGAAAAGACCGGCGAAAAACGCACCCGCACCGTCCTCAGGTTCAAGCCTCACATGGCCCCCTTCAAGGCCGCCGTTATTCCGCTCAAGCGTAACGACGACAAGCTCGTGCAACTCGCGACGGATATTAAGAACACGCTGCAAAAACTCGGCCTCGGCCGCGTGCTGCTGGAGAACTCCGGCAACATCGGCAAGGCCTACCGCAAGCACGATGAAGCCGGTACGCCGCTGTGCATCACGGTCGATTTTGAAAGCCTGGAAAACGCCACGGTCACCCTCCGCGACCGCGACACCATGCAGCAAGAGCGCGTGCCGGTGAGCGAGCTGGAAAACCGCCTGACCAAACTCATCCGCGGTTAATGGCCGCAACGCCGCCCGACGATTTTTGGGCACCCCGCCGCTGCATGCTGGCGCCGGTGCCCGAAATCGCGCTGGCGGCCCGGCTCCTCTCCCAGGCCGTGGACGCCCACCTGGCAGGCGACCATGCCAAGGCCTCACACCTGATCGCCGAAGCCGATATGCCTTCCATCCGCGCTTGGACCGAAGCCCTTTGGGGCCCTAAAACCGAAAGCGTCCATCGCCTCCGCGCCATCGCCAGCAGCCTGCCGCTACTGCCCATGGCCCAACGCATTCCCTTACGCATGCCCACCAGGGCTGAAATGGCAGCCCTCATCGCCCGTGATGGTCGCACCTGCCGCTACTGCGGCATCCCACTCATCACCGCCGACGTGCGCAAGCGCATGAAAGCCGTGTACCCCGAAGTGCGCTGGGGCCGTAAAAACGCCGAACAACACGCGGCCTTTCAGGCCATGTGGCTCACCTACGACCACGTCATTCCGCACAGCTACGGCGGCACCAACACGCTCGACAACATGATCATCGCCTGCCAACCCTGCAACTGCGCCAAAATGGAAACCAGCCTTGAGGAATTCGGCCTTATCGACCCGCGCAGCATCCCGCCCCAACCCTCCACTTGGGACGGCCTCGAACGCTTCGCTTAAAGCCCTAACAGATTTTTTAATCCCACCGCCCTACCCTGACTCTCAAAAAACGCCACAACCGGGAGATAAATCACATGCCTAAAGAAACCGCCAGCCAGCAACGCAAGGTCAAAAAAGTGATGGGCGAATTCAAAGCCGGAAAACTTAAAGGCGGCAAAGGTAAACACCCCAAGGTCAAAAGCCGCAAGCAGGCCATCGCCATCGCGTTAAGTGAAGCGAAGGTCGCCCCGC
>CAZROO010000022.1:2463-15098 GCA_964601735.1 uncultured Pseudomonadales bacterium | reverse complement strand
ATTTACCCAAGGAGATCGAAGCCCTGCGCAAAGCCATGTTCAAAGCGGCAGAGAATCTCGACTTCGAAAACGCCGCCGCCATGCGCGACCGCCTGAAAGAGCTAGAAGCAATGCACCTGACCCTAGGCGGCCGCGAAGAACCGCTTTAAGAGTTACTACTCTGAAGCTTTTTTAGCGGCCTCGGTTCCGCGTTCAATTCTTTTTGTAAGAACAAAAAGGAAAAATCCTAATGCTTCTGCAAATTCTACCGATTGAGCTGCTTCGGCTTGAGATACGTGCGGTTTAGCCTCATCAGCATGGCGAGGTCTATTTGACCCGAGCCGCACTTCATGGGCCCATTCTCCCATACTTTTAGTAAGCTTATTATCTGCGACAGCTTTATCAATGCGAGAATATAAGCTCCCATCTTTATAGCCCATATCTTTTAACATAGAGTCAACTGCGCTGCCTGACATAACCGCCGCAGCATCTGGCGCGTGCAGGGTTTCATAAGCCTGTTTTAGGAATGTATGTGCAGGCTCTGGAATGTCGCTATGTGCTACCTTAGGCGCTGGAATGATTTCAACAATTTTTGCAGAGCCAGGACTATCTCCATCGCTACCTTTGGCAAGAACTACTCCACCACATGATGTGCATTTATAGCATGCCCATGCTTGTCGTGGCCCTACTGTACCACGAGTTACTGTAGAGCTACTTAGCCACAACCTTTCCATTGTTGGGTTGGCCGTTCCGCAATATGGGCAGCGACTTAAAAAATTGAGAAGCTCCGTAAATCGATGATGCTCCTCAGTCTTTAAAGGATTAAATGAAACGATAGTCGTGGTCTCGCTCATAGACTGAATATAAAAGGGTTCTGACTCTGCAGCAACTTGGATTCTCTAAAGAACGCCCTCTAACATCCACCCCCAAACCCCCGGAAAAAATAAAGACCCCCGTAAGCTTGTATGTCCGATATTCTCCACAACCAACCCAAGCGGCAAAACCTTTACAAACTGTCAACCACCTTTGTTTTGGCCTAAATCCGCCTTAATATACTAACTATATGATATATAATAATAATTTGGCTGCTCAGCAATCGTGCAAACCCGGGCCAGACCTTTATATTTCAAGCACATAAAAATCATATAAAGGAAACCATCCCCAAACTTATCCACAGCAAAAGGGGACAAGTTTAACTGTGGGAGAGAAGGGGGATGCAAGGGGTCGTAGACCCCTTGCCGCCGCAGGCGTCATTCCCGGGAGCACGGCCCACGGCCGGTATCGAAGCTGCCACCGTCGATGCCGCGCGCAAACGGGAATCCAGTGCAGGCGACTAACGAAGCCCCTCTTCCTTTTTTACCCTTGAATAGCTTTAATTTCGCCCTACACTTCTCCCACCACTCACACGAATGGAGCATCATCTTGGGAATCTTTGATAAGCTTGGCCAGGCGGCCAACGAAGAACTGGCCACGCGCAGCTTTGGCTGGAAATGGACCGACCGCATCAAAAGCGGTCGCGTCGATCAGGAGCGCTCGATTCTGGGTTCTTCACCCTTCGGCCAAACCTACGCTTTGCAAAAGCGTGACGAAGCCCGTGGTGAGATCGGGAGCGATACCATCTTCTCCGAGGCCCTTGACCGGAATCTGAACCTCGCCCCCACCTACAGGGAGCCGGTCGGCACCGTGCGCGGCGCACTGACCCGCTTTCTCACCGGCGACCTCCTCAAGTAGCCGACCATCGAATAAAAACGCCCGCCGGGAAATCGGCGGGCGTTTTGCCTTCTTGATTGTTTTTTAACGCCGCCCCGCTGAAGATGTGCCCAACAAAAGGAAGTCATTCATGCGTACCCTGTTCGCGACCGCGCTGCTGGCGACGACAGCCTTTACCGCCGTCCACGCCGCCGATTTCAAATTCACCCCGCCGAATCCCGACTACCGCACCGCCGAAGCCGGCACCTACGTCGCCGACCCGCACCACAGTAGCGTCACCTTCCGCATCTCGCACATGGGGCTGTCCAATTTCGTCGGCCGCTTCAACAACGTCGACGCACGCCTAGCCTTCAACCCGCAAAATCCCACCGGCGTGAATATGGAAGGCAGGGTCAAGCTCTCGAATATCGACACCGGCAACCCCACGCTCGACAGCACGCTTAAAGGTGCCGGTTTTTTCGACGCCGAACACTTTCCCACCATCAAGCTGGTGGCCAAAAAGCTGGAAATCGTCAGCCCCGACCGGGGCAGGCTCGAAACCGACGTCACCATGCACGGCATCACCCGCCCGGTCACGTTCGACGTGACCTTCCACGGCCACGCCAAAAACTTCGAGGGCAAGGAGAGCATGGGCTTCAGCGCCCACACCATCCTCAAACGCAGCGCGTTCAACATGGGCGGTTACATCCCCATGGTCGGCGATGACGTCGACATCTGGCTCGAAAGTGAGTTCAACAAAAAAGGCTAACCTGCCGCTCCGCTTCAAATAAAACCGTATACCCTCTTACTGTATACACATTTTGATGGCACGATGGCACTTCAGTTGTGTATCACCTGGCCGTTTGACGGCTTTTCTTCTCTCCGGGGAATCGCATCATGGAAATCTTCACTAAACGGGCTGCCGTCGCAACCGTGGGCCTGCTTTCGGTATTTACCACGGTTATCTGGGCTATGCCCAATGCGCCCAAACCCAAGCTGGCAGAACGCCACGACTCGTTTGACAGCCGCTGGGCCGATATGCCCCTCGAGTTGGGGTCCGGCGTTCCTTTTACCGAACTCAGGGTGCCGAACCCGGTCGAGGCCGGGCCGGGCAAGCTGCGGTTGCCGATGGTGGTAAAAACCCATCCGGCGGGCAAGGCCGCGGGCTGTTCCGATGCCCCACGGCTGCATGCGTACTGCATTTAAGTTACCCAAAGGCGCTTCTTCACCAGAAGCGCCTTTGGCTTATTCAGGCTGTGCTTTCACGCGCGGCCACGGTGCTACCCGTGCCGCCATCGTGCCTTTTAAAACCGGGAACTCTTTTTTATTGAAACGCTCCCCCACCGGCAACGCCGCATAGGCGCAGGCTACGGCGGCAATATCCGCCGCCTGCGGACCGCCCGGCTGGCCGCCCTTGCCAAACTGGAGGCTCTCGCCATGCGCACTCGCCAATTGCCAGCTGCACGGGTTGTTGCAGTTTTCCTGGCAGCGGCTCAACCGCACCTGCACCTGTGCGTCCAACGCATCCAATAAATGTTTAATCTCCACCGCCAGTTTCTGGTTGGCGGGGTTGGCGCGCTTTTTGCCGTTCCGCCCGCGCACCACGCCGGGCGTGCCGCATTGAACGCACAGGGTCAGGGCAACGGGTTTGGGTTGGGGCATGGCGCGTTATAGCGCGGCGCTTACGGGTTACGCCAGCTTAATGAGGGAAAGCTGCACCGCATAAGCGGCAGGGTCGCCGCGTCGCACCAAAGGTGCGCTTCATAAGGGCTGTGCGCCCGCGAAATTAAGCTAGTTTAATTAAAGATAACTGAACTGCGTAGGCGGCTGGGTCTCCACCCTTCGTCCTGCGGTAGCTGTTGAACCAGCTCTTCTCCTTGAAGGTACAACGCCTCACCTGGTGCGCCTGACGGCCCGGCACGCCCGCCGCCAGCAACTGTTCGCGCGCGGTCTGGCCCAAATTTAACAGCGCCTTGCCGTAGTTTTTGCTCGGCCCGTGCACGGCATGGGGGATGCCATCGGCAATCTCCACTTCCACTTCGTAGAAGGGCGCGGAAATGCACGGCCCCACCGCGGCATGGATTTCATCCGGCATGATATTGGCGGCCCCGCAAAGGGTCTTCACTGCCTCGGCAATGACGCCTTCCTTCAAACCCCGCCACCCCGCATGCACCGCACCCACCACGCCGGGAGCGGATAGCAGCACCGGCACGCAATCAGCGGTTTTTACCGCCAGCCACAGGTTGGGGCGGTCGGTGTAAACCGCGTCGGCCTCTTCGTACAAACCGCCGCTCTTGGCGTAAACAATCCGCTTGCCGTGCACCTGCCGCAAATGCGCTACCGGCCCCAGCAGGTTGGTGTAGTGCACCACGGTCTGGTTGGCGTCGGGGTGGGTATGGGCGCGCGTGCCAAAGCGGCTGTCCGCTCCCGGCAGGTCAAAATCCAACGGTACAAAATTCGGAACCCCAAGCATGGGTTATTTTTGCCGGTACTCCAGCACTTTGAACAGGGCCCCCATGCGCGTGGGGTGGAGGAGGCGGTGCAGTGTCGCCGCAGTCGATTCGTCGTTGATCGTCGCCTCGGCGGCGTCTAATATCTTGTTACTCAAAAGGAATTCCGCCAAGTCGGTCACCCGGCTGCTACCCTGGAGTGTGCGCACGGCTTGGGCAAAATTGACATGCGCGGTGATGTCACTCGCCCCCGGTTCATGAGTCAGCGCCACCGGCCGGTGCCCCCGCATCGCCTGCACGCTGTCGCCGGAACCCTCCACATACCCGTAATCAATCAACAGCGCCGCACTGGCGGTGTCACGCAGTTTCAGCAACCATGCATCCATCTCCGGCGAAATCTCTCCTACGGTGGCTTCATCCCGGCGCAGGCCGGGATCCACGTCCCCCTTCCTCACCGCAAGATTCAACTCACCATCGAATCCGCGTTCAACCCACTCACCATCCTTCACCTCAAACTGATGAACCGGAAAAGCATCCAGCAACTCATTCGCCACCAGAATCACCGGCGCGTCCTGTGCCGCCAACTCTGTCACCCAACGCACTTTTTTGCCACGCAGTTTTCCCTGCTGCATCGCCGTCAATACAGGCGATGTTTCAATCATCAGTACTTCACATGACGAAAGAATATCTTTGCTTAACTCGTTTAAAGTATGGAATATTAACGTCCCATCTCCCGGTCCGGCCTCAGCCAGGATGAACCGGGAAGGCGACCCCAAATCGCGCCACGTCTTTTCAACCCAGTGCGCAATCGCCGAAGCAAAAATCGGGCTCAGCATCGGCGCGGTGACAAAATCCCTGCCGAATTTTTCGGTAAAATTGTCGCCGCGCGAATAATATCCATGAACCGGGTGGTACAAACACACGCTCATGTAATCATGGATCGAAATAAACCCGCCCCGCGATTCAATTTCATCCACCAGCCAGGCAGGAACCATACGAACCACCAGCCGCTAACCGCTAGCCGCTATTTGCGCCGGTAGGCCAAATAGAAGCATCCCAGCCCCGCCACAATCAGCGGCAGGCTTAGTGTCTGGCCCTGGGTGATGACAAAACCGAAAACATTGTGGGTGATTTCCGGCTCGCGGAAAAACTCCACGGTAAAGCGGGCAATCCCGTACCCGGCCAAAAACACGCCGGTCGGCACCCAGCGGCGGAACTTGTAATCGCCACCGTGCCGCACCACCAGCCACAGTACCAGCCCAAGCAAAATGCCTTCCAGCCCGGCTTCATAAAACTGGCTGGGGTGGCGGGGCAGGGGGTCCACTTGCGGGAACACCATCGCCCACGGCGTCGCATCCGGGTTCAGCACATGGCGGCCCCACAGCTCGCCGTTGATGAAATTGGCAATCCGTCCGCAAAACAAACCAATCGGCACCACGGGGGTCACGCGGTCGGCCAGGTCGGCGGGGTGGATGCGCTGCCGCCACGCAAACCAGAAAATCGCCACCATCACGCCAATGGCGCCGCCGTGGAAGCTCATGCCCCCCTCCCACACGCGGAACAGCCACAGCGGGTCGTCCAGCAAATGGGCCAGGCCGTAAAACAGCGCATAACCAATCCGCCCGCCGGCAATAATGCCAATCACCACCCAAATGAAAAAGCTTTCCATCACGTCCGGCGTGACGTTCTTGGCCTTGTGCCAGAGCGTGATTTTCTTGGCGTACCACAGGCCTGCCAGCATCCCGGCCACATAAGCCAGGCCGTACCAGCGCACCGCCAGCGGGCCAAGCTGAATCGCAACGGGGTTGAAATCAGGCCAAACAAGCATGCCCGCACCGTAGGCCAAAATCGCGCCAAAATCCACCTGCTAAAAACAGCATGGGTTTCTAACGCTTATAAAATTATGATTTCCCCCATGCCGCCCAAACCCAAAAGGCCATTGCCTCCCCCGCCAGCCGAGCCGCCCATCGAGCGGCCGCTGCCGCCAGGTCAAAACAACAGGCCCTCCATTGGCGCAGGCGCCGCCGTTGCCGTGGCGCTGCTGGCCGCGTTGGGCGTGGGCTGGTGGCTGGGGCACCGCACCGGCGCGCCGCCCCAATCGGCACAACAGGAAGAAAAACCTTCGCTCGTCGCCATGCCTGTTACCACACCGGTGTCAGCCACCGTGCCGCCGGTGGTGTCGCTGCCCCAGGCCCAGGAATCGGCTGTCACCACCGTCTCCGCCACTAAACCGGCCAAGGTCGCGTCGCCCCCGCCCAAACCGGTGGTGGTGCAGTACAGTGTCGGTCCGGCCAAACCGCTGGTGCCGCGCCTGCCGCCGGTAGGCGACGGCCACGTGCTCGACGCCGGGCAGGTGCTCTACTGCCTGGCCACCGGCGAACTGCTGGACGAGGTCACCCCGCACGCCTACACCATCGCCGCGCACCGCGAAATCGACTACCAGACCGAGCAATACAACCGCCGCTGCGGCGCCTACAGTTATTCGGCGGTGAGCATGGAGCGCGCCATGCAACGGTTTGAGCAAATCCGCCCGCAAATCCACGCCCGCGCCCGCGAGCTGATGCGCAAATGGAGGGAGGAACCGCCCACGCCGCCCATGCGGTTCCGCTACATTGAATACGACGACAGCGACTGGTAAACCTACCGGCTGTAATTCGGTGCGGCCTGAATGTGAGCCACATCATGCGGATGACTCTCCGTCAGACCCGCATTGGTAATCCGCACAAACCGCGCCTTGGCCCACATCTCCTCAATCGTCGCGGCGCCCACGTAACCCATCGCCGCGCGCAAACCGCCCACCATCTGCAACACCACATTTTCCACCGGGCCCTTGCAGGGTTTGAAACCCTCAATCCCTTCGGCCACCAGCTTGGCGGGGACGGTTTTCATGTCCTGCAAGTAGCGGCTGGCGCTGCCCTGCTGCATGGCGGCAATGCTTCCCATGCCGCGATAGCTCTTAAAGGCCTTGCCGTCGATTTCAATCCTCTCGCCCGGCGCCTCGTCGGTGCCCGCGAACATGCTGCCGCCCATCACCACGCTGGCGCCCGCGGCAATGGCCTTGGCCACGTCGCCGGAATACCGCATGCCGCCGTCGGCAATCAGCGGCACCTTGTGCTTGTGGCAAACCGTCGCGCAGTCCATCACGGCCGAAAGCTGCGGCACGCCTACGCCCGCCACAATCCGCGTGGTGCAGATGCTGCCTGGCCCGATGCCCACTTTCACCGCATCCGCGCCCGCCGCAATCAAAGCCTCGGCCCCTTCGGCGGTACCCACGTTGCCCGCGATAATCTGCGTCCCCGGATACGTGTCACGGATCTTCTTCAGCAACGTCAGCACACCGGCGCTGTGCCCATGCGCGGTATCGATCACCAGCGCGTCGGCCCCGGCGTTCAGTAGGGTTTCAATCCGTGCATCATCGCCAATACTAATGGCAGCAATCGCCGTCGCCCCGGTTTTTTTTGTCGTAGCCACTTCATCGGCCTGCCGTTCCGGCGGCATGTTTTTATGAATCGCCCCCACAGCCCCCAGCTTGCCCAGTGCCACCGCCATCGGCGCTTCGCACACGGTATCCATCCCGGCGGCCATCAGCGGCACGCACAGCTTCAGCTTGCGGGTGAGAAAGGTTTCGCTATTGGCGTCGCGCGGCAAAACAGCGCTTGGGCCGGGCACCAGTAAAACATCATCGAACGTAAGGGCGAGGGGGATGGCGTGAAGGAGCTTTTCCATATCCAAAAATATGGAAATAAAATCCCCCGGTCAAGTCGGGGGATTTCCTGTTATCCTGTGACCCTGCTACCTGTTAATGCCAGTAGTGATGCCCACCATGCCAGTATGGGCGGAAGTCGCGGTCAAAGTGGTGGCGGTGGCCGTCAATAAACACCGTGCCGACCACAAACGGTTCCGGCGGCGTCACGTACACGTGCTCTTCCTCCACGTAGTAGCCGATGTTCGGCGGGGGTAACGGCGCGCCGGCTACTTCTGGCGCAGGCTCGCTGTTTTGCAATTCCCAGCTGCCGTCTTCCTGTAGGCAGGCCATGCCAAAACCTTTTTGGGTCTTGCCCGCGATGGTCAACGTCTGCTGGTACTCGCGGCAGTAATCACCCCCGGTGGTCACGTCCTGCACCGGTTGGGCATGCGCGGCGGCGGCACCCAAGGCACCCAAGGTGAGGGCGGCGGTGGCAAGCAACATGTTCAGTTTTTGGGTCATGTCGTTCTCCTTATAAACCGACGATACGCCGCCGCCATAAGCCCGCAAGACGAAATGCGCCGGGCGGTAAGCCCGGCGCAAAGCACCTTACGTGTTCTTTACTTCGGTAATCCGATGACAACCAGCTCGGCATCGCTCGCCGCCTCGATGTTGAGAGGCCCTTCGTCCAGTAAGCTCAGCGCATCGCCGGGCGCAAGGGCGTGGCCGTTCACCACCGTCTCGCCGGCGCTGGCCAGCACGTAGGCGCGCGGGCCCACATCCTGCGTCAGCTTTGTCCCTTTGCTCAACTTGCCGCCCCACAGCTTGGCATCGGCATGAATGAACA
Source organism: uncultured Pseudomonadales bacterium (assembly GCA_964601735.1). GTDB lineage: Bacteria > Pseudomonadota > Alphaproteobacteria > UBA2136 > UBA6156 > DATAJX01. The sequence continues at coordinate 6,448 of CAZROO010000022.1, read as the reverse complement.
GCGGCGCCTCGCCCTCAACGCCGCTCACCAGTAACGGCAGCGCACCCGTCACCGGCTCGGCGGGGAACTTCGCCGCCTCCCACCGCGGCTTCACTTCGCGCTGGTTGGGGAAAATCCAAATCTGGTACAGCCGGGTAGGTTCGGTATCGCTGGCATGCTCGGCATGGATGATGCCGCTTCCCGCGCTCATCACCTGCACATCCCCGGCGGAGGTCACGCCGTCGTTGCCCAGATTGTCGCGGTGGCGTATCTCGCCCTGCCGCACGTAGGTGATGATTTCCATATTGTCGTGCGGGTGTTTTTCAAAGCCGCTGCCCGCGGCAATGCTGTCGTCGTTCACCACGCGCAAAAGGCCAAAGTGCATCCGCGCGGGGTCGTGGTAATGGCCAAAGCTGAAGTGGTGGCGGGCCTTGAGCCAGCCAAAATCCACGGTGCCCAGGTCTCCGAATTTACGGTGTTCGATCATGTCTTTCCTCCTTTGTAACAGTGAGCCGCATCGCGGTCGAATAGATGATTCACTTCTCTTATAGCACAATCGTCAAGCGGCCTGCTTTAGCCGTTTTTTAATAAACCCGCCGCCACCGTGCATTGGGTTTTTAACTGCCGGGAGGCGACGGCCTTTTTCGCCACACCGCTGCCCGCGTTTGCGCCGCCGTGCTTGAACATCAAACATAAGCTAGCTTATGAATATCCCAATAACGAAATAAATTCATGACTAAAACCGACACCGCCAACCTCGGCTTCCTGCTGTGCGACACCGCCCGCCTGCTGCGGCGCCGGTTCGATAGCCGCGTGCGTGATTTGGGCCTCACCCGCGCCCAGTGGCAGGTGCTTGGCACGGTGTCCAGGCTCGAAGGCCTGCACCAGGCCGTACTGGCCGAGCGGCTGGAAATCGAACCCATCACGCTCACCCGCCTGCTGGAACGGATGGAGAAGGGCGGCTGGATCAAACGCGTCGCCGACAAGTCCGACCGCCGCACCCGCCAGGTGTTCCTCACGCCCAAGGCCGCGCCGGTGCTTAAAAACCTGCGCAGCGTGGGGCAACAATTGCTGGCCGAAATCCTCGAGGGCATCCCGCCCGCCGCGCAAAAACAGCTTCACGCCACGCTGCTGCAACTCAACAACAACCTCGGCGGCCAGCCCGCCGCCGTCACCGCCCAAAAGCGCCGCGCATGAACCCGACCGCCGCGCCAAAGCCCGAACCAACCCCGCAACAAAAGCGCCGCCGCGCGCTGCTGATGTGGGGCCTGCCCACCATCGCGGTCATCGCCGCCGGTTACTTCTGGCTCACCACCGGCCGCTACGTCGGCACCGACGACGCCTACGTGGGGCAGGACATGGTCACCATCAGTTCCGACATCTCGGGCCGCGTCACCAGCGTTAACGTGGCCGAAAATCAGCGCGTTAACGCGGGAGACGTGCTCTTCACCTTCGACGACATTCCCTACAAACTCGCCCTGCAAAACGCGCAGGCGAATGTGACCAGCGCCATCATCCAGGTGCGCCAGTACAAGGCCGCGCACCTGCAGGCGCAGGCCGACCTGCACGACGCCATCGCCAACCTCACGCTCCAGCAAAAATCCTTCGACCGCGTCAGCAGCCTGGTGCCCACCGGCGCCGCCAGCCAGTCGCAGTTCGACACCGCCACTTATAATTTGAAAGCTGCCAAACAGCGCCTCGCCACCGCCCAGGGCAACAGCGACAAAACCCTCGCCGCGCTGCAGGACGACCCCGATATCGCGCCGGAAGACCACGCCCTCGTACAGGCCGCGCTGGCCAAGCTCGGCCAGGCGCAGGCCGACATGTCCCACACCATCGTCACCGCGCCGTCGGCGGGCACCATTGCCCAAACCGGCAAGCTGCAAGTGGGGCAGTACCTGCAACCGGCCACGGCGGTCATGTCGCTGGTCAAATCCGGCGATACCTGGGTCGATGCCAACTTCAAGGAAACCGACCTGACATACATGCGCGTCGGCCAGCCCGCCACGGTGACCATCGACGCCTATCCGGGCCAGGAATTCAAAGCCACCATCGCCAGCTTCGGTGCGGGCACGGGCGCGCAGTTCAGCCTGCTGCCCGCGCAAAACGCCACCGGCAACTGGGTCAAGGTGGTGCAGCGCGTGCCGGTGCGCCTGCACCTGCAACTGCCGCAGGGGCTGGTGCTGCAAAGCGGTCTGAGCGTCTCAGCCGAAGTTGATACCGGCCACAACCGCCTCTACCGGTACCTCAGCGGCGGCAGCGTATTGCCGGTCGATAAGCCCGCGCCGGCGGCCACCCAACCGTCCTCCACGCTATGGCTGCCAACCCAATAAGAGCTGTAGCGACGCCCGTCGCCAACAAGGGCATCATCACCGTCTGCATCATGATGGCCACCGCCATGCAGGCGCTCGACACCACCATCGCCAATGTGGCGCTCCCCAACATGCAAAGCAGCCTCGGCGCGGCGCAGGACACCATCACCTGGGTGCTCACCAGCTACATCGTCGCGGCGGCCATCATGACGCCCGTCACCGGCTGGCTGGCCGATAGGCTGGGCCGCAAAAAACTGTTCCTCACCGCCGTCGCGGGCTTCACCATCGCCTCCATGCTGTGCGGCATCGCCACCGGCCTGCCGGAAATGGTCGTGTTCCGCACCCTGCAAGGCATCTTCGGCGCGGCGCTGGTGCCGCTGTCGCAGTCGGTGCTGCTCGATATCAACCCGCGCGAAAAACACGGCCAGGCTATGGCCATGTGGGGGGCGGGCATCATGGTGGCGCCCATCATCGGCCCCACGCTGGGCGGCTGGCTCACCGATTCCTTCAGTTGGCGCTGGGTGTTCTACATCAACCTGCCGGTGGGCCTGCTGGCTTTCCTCGGCATGAGCGTGTTCATGCCCGAAACCGACATCCGCCGCCGCAAGTTCGACCTCTTCGGCTTCGCCCTGTTCAGCGCCGCGGTCGGCGCGTTCCAGCTCATGCTTGACCGCGGCGAACAGCTCGACTGGTTCTCCTCCCCCGAAATCCTGCTCGAAGCCTTCATCACCGTCACCGCCGCTTACATGTTCTTCGTGCAGATGTTCACCGCGCGCCACCCGTTCATCAATCCCGTTATGTTCCGCGACAGGAACTTCGTCGTCGGCATCGTCCTCATCTTCGGCGTCGGGGTCATCCTGCTGGCCACCATGGCGCTGCTGCCGCCCATGATGCAAACCATCTTCGGCTACCCCATCACGCTCACCGGCATGGTGCTGGCGCCGCGTGGCCTCGGCACTATGGCGGCCATGCTCACGTTGGGCCGCATCATCGGCAGGGTCGATGGCCGCCTGCTCATCTTCACCGGCCTGTCGCTCACCGCCTTTTCGCTGTGGCAGATGGCGGGCTGGTCGCCGCTCATGGGCATGCAACCGTTCATCACCAGCGGCGTCATCCAGGGCCTGGGGCTGGGGTTCATCTTCATGCCGCTCAGCGTCATCACCTTCGGCACCATCGAGCCGCACTTCCGCACCGACGCCACCGGTCTCTACAACCTCATCCGCAACCTCGGCAGCAGCCTGGGGGTCAGCGTGGTCGCCACCCTGCTGGCGCAGAATACCCAAATCAACCACGCCGAACTCGCCGCCCACATCAACCCGTTCAACCCGCTGCTGGCGTTCCTGCCAATCGATACCGCTACCACGCTCGGCCTCGCCAGAATCAACGCCCAGGTCAACGCCCAGGCCGCGATGATCTCCTACCTCAACGACTTTCGCCTGATGATGTATATGACGCTGGCGGTGATGCCGCTGCTGTTCCTGCTCAGGCCTCCCGCGCGCCTGCCACCCCCGCCGAACCGGTGGTGATGGAATAACGAACCGATTTGAACGGGCCTCTAAAAACTCCGCCTCATCCCGGCGAAGGCCGGGATCCACGTCTACACCGCCCTATGAAAGAACATCTCCGGCACAAGCCTCTGTCATCCCGACGCAGGTCGGGATCCACGATAATACGTGCCGAAGGCACTCAAACCA
>CAZROO010000022.1:0-2363 GCA_964601735.1 uncultured Pseudomonadales bacterium | reverse complement strand
TCATCCCGACGCAGGTCGGGATCCACGATAATACGTGCCGAAGGCACTCAAACCAGACAGCCATTCCCGCGAAGACGGGAAGCGAAGCAGAAATCGTTAATCCAAGGACTAACGTCGCAGACCTAACGCGAAGCCGCCCCACTCATCCGGTTATAAATATCGGGCCGGAAACACGTCACTCCCTCCGGCGTGCTCCACGCGGGCATGTACACCCAGCTCACCGGCACCGGCTGCGCCAGCACTATGTTCAAAGCATTGGGCTTGCTGTCGCCGCCGCGCAGCCATACCGCCAGCCGTGCAATGTCCTGCACGCGCACGCAGCCCGCGCTCAAAAAGCGGATGCCGCGCTCAAACAGCAACCGCCGGGGCGTGTCGTGCATGTACACGTCGTCCGGGTTGGGCATGATGAGCTTGATGTCGCCCATCGGGTTACCCGCGCCCGGCGCCTGGCGGTAGGTGTAGCGCAGCGCACCGTCGCCGTGCCAGTCGATGCGCGCCGGGTCGACCGTGCGCCCGCGCGCGTCAAACACGGTGAAGTTCGCCCGGGTCAAATACGTCGGGTCCTCGCGCATCAGTGGTAATATGTCATGCTTCACAATGCTCGCGGGCACCGTCCATGTGGGGTTGTAATCCACCGCCACAATGCGGCTCTGCAACTCGGGCGAGGGGTGCTCGGCGGCGCCCGCCACCGCGCGATAACGCCCGGCCACCCGGTCATGCGCCACGGCCTCCACTTCGGCGGCGGGAATGTTCACCATCACATACCGGGGCGAAACGGGCATCGCGGCCAATAGTTTCTGCAAATGCAGGATATCCGCCTGCAACCACGCCAGCCGCGTGCGCGCGGGTACGTTCATCGTCCGCAGCGTGTATTGGTCCAAAATCCCCGTCTCCGGCAAGCCGTAACGCGCCTGGAAGTGCCGTAGCGCATCGGCTACTTCGCCATCAAACCGGTTCGAGAGTTTGCCGGTCGCGGCCAGATCTCCCTCGCGCATCAGCCGCAAGCGCAACAGGCGCACATTGGGGCTTACCGCGCCGGCCTGCATCGACTGCATCGGCACGGCCACCCAGCCGCCGCTGTCAACGATCCGCTGGTAATTGGCCGCGGCGGTTTGCATGGCTTGCAAGGTGGCCTGGCTCAGCAGCGGCGTCTCTGTCGCGCAAATGCTTCCGTCGGCCCACACCAAAGGCACGGCCAGGCCAAAAGCCGCCATGCAAGCAACAAAAGTAAAACCAGACCTCATGTCTAAAAGACTATGATAACCCGCAAAAGCCAAAACTTACCCCCGGAATCACCCTCCCGAAAGGGGGCGATTTCAAACCCGTATGATGGCTGGCCATAACTGCCGAACGCAGCCAAAGGCAAATTTAATGGTGGCCAGAGTCGGAATCGAACCAACGACACAGGGATTTTCAATCCCTTGCTCTACCAACTGAGCTATCTGGCCACCGGGTGCCTGCAAGGCGGCGGCACATTGGCCAGAGAAGCCCGCCCTGTCAAGCCAATATCAGCAGGTCGTCTACCATTAAGCAAAGCCTCAAAAGCTCAAAAAAATACCTCGCCCGGGGTGTTTTTTGTGGCGGCAAGGGGCGCTTTTACCCTCAACCGGGTTGACACCCGCCCATCACTCCCCTATCACCGCAGCCGGTCGGGCCAATAGCTCAGTTGGTTAGAGCACCGTGTTGATAACGCGGGGGTCGTAAGTTCGAGTCTTACTTGGCCCACCATTTATTAATGATGCCGAAGGCACCCTGGACGCGCGAGCGGTATTCGCCAAAGGCGAATTTCATAAGGGCAAGCCGAAGGCGCTGTTCGGGTTCGGGCTTGTAGCTCAGTTGGTAGAGCGCGTCGTTCGCAATGACGAGGTCAGGGGTTCGACTCCCCTCAAGTCCACCATTTTAAGTTATTGATATTATTCATATTTAATCATTCAACAGTATTCCCCGCACACAGCGGCGAATATCGCCTAGGGACTTAGAGAGCACCTTAGGTTGGCCCGGCTTCTCAATTGGTTTCAGGCTTGTTTTCTCTGTTCGGCGATCCGGTTGTCCGCATCAAGAACCATCGTGTCATAAGATGTGGTAGTCCTTCATCTTGTTAAAATGCTGTGATTCTTTACTGAGCCTGTAAAAGAGATTAGGTGTAAATATCAGTGAAAGCTGTTGACTGCCTTACCGGGCTTGACCTTCCAAATGGGTGGAAAGTGATAAGCCAAGTGACCCGCGCTCCTGGTGGGTCTGGTGGTATGTTCTCTAGGAGCTATCTAGTTGAAAAAGAGGGCAAGAAGGGATTTCTTAAAGCATTTGATTTCGTAGACGCTTTCAAAGCCGGGGTCGATACAATTAAAGTTTTACAAAGATTA
>CAZROO010000021.1:3114-18920 GCA_964601735.1 uncultured Pseudomonadales bacterium | reverse complement strand
TGACACGCGAGATGATCTCAGTCTTCGGCAGCAAAGTCGGCGCCGAAGAGATCGCCCAGCTCACCGACAGCATCAACAACAACTGGCTGGGCATGGGCCCCAAGCTCAAGGCGTTTGAAGACGAATTCAAAACCCACGGCAAGTTGCCCGATTTCCTGATGGTCGACAGCGGCTCCAACGCGCTCTACATGGCCGTCACGCTGCTTAACCTGCCCAAAGGCTCCGAAATCATTATCCCATCCCTAACCTGGGTGTCCTGCGCCCAAGCCATCCTGCTGGCCGGACACAAGCCGGTATTCTGCGATGTCGACGAAGCCACTTACAACGTCACCGCCGGAACCATCAAACCGCACCTCAGCAAAAACACCGGAGCCATCATGGTCATGCACTACGGCGGTCTGCCGGTCGACCTCGACCCCATCCTCGCCCTCGGTTATCCAGTTATCGAAGACGCCGCCCAAGCCGCCGACGGCTGGTACAAAGGCCAGCTCTGCGGCAGCGTGGCCGACGTCGGCATCTACAGCTTCGACGCGGTCAAAAACATCGCGGCGGGCGAGGGCGGCGGCATTACCGCGCACAGCCCCGAGCGCATGGCCCGCGCCCGCCTGCTGCGCTACAGCGGTATTGGCAAATCAGGGTTCGAGGCCAGCACCCACGGCAAACGCCGCTGGTGGGAGTACAATATTTCCGAGCCGTTTATCAAAATGAACCCGTCCGACATCCACGCCGGCATCGCCCTCGCCCAGTTGCGCAAGCTCGGCGCCAACCAGCAGCGCCGCAAACAGGTCTGGGATACTTACCAGCAGGAGTTCAAGAACATACCCTGGCTCACCCTGCCCGCCGAAGCACCGAAGGAAAACGTCCACGGTTACTTCACCTACGCGGTGCAAGTGGCAAACGGCAAACGCGACGACTTCGCCCACTACCTGCTCAACAACCAAATCTACACCACGCTGCGCTACCACCCGCTTCACCTGAACCTGCTCTACGGCCAGCAAAGCAAAAAACTCCCGGTGTGCGAAAAGCTCAACGACACCTCGCTGTGCCTGCCACTCCACCCCCGTCTTTCCGACGACGACATCACCCATATTGTCGCCACCATCAAAAAGTTCGCCTAGATGTGCGGTCTCTTCGGTCATAGCGATATTAAAAAAGACGACCTTAAAAAAGCGCATGCCGCGCTCAATACGCTCGCCCATCGCGGGCCAAACGGCTGGAGCTTCAAACACGTGAACGGTGTCTACTCCGGCCACCGCCGCCTCTCCATCATCGACCTCTCCACCAACGGCACGCAGCCGATGCAAGCCAAAGGCGTCACGCTGACCGCCAACGGAGAAATATATAATTACAAAATCTTACGCAAAGAACTGGAGAAAAAACATAAAGTCAGATTCACCAGCCATTCCGACAGCGAAGTCCTCCTCCACGGCTACATCGCCTGGGGCATCGACGAGCTGCTCGAGCGCGTCGACGGCATGTTCGCCCTCACCCTGCACGACAGTCGCAATGGCAAAATTTATCTCGCCCGCGACCACGCCGGCATCAAGCCGCTCTACTACAGCACCATCGGCAACACTCTTGGCTGGGCATCCGAGCTCAAGGCGCTGGTCAATTTCCACGGCAAACGTAATCTCAAAATCGACCACACTGCCGTCTATGACTTCCTCACCTACGGCTATATCCCCACGCCCAAAAGCCTGTACCGGAACATCCACAAACTCGAACCTGCGCACTATGCCTGTTTCGATATCAACAGCGGTAAACTCCACAAAAAGCGCTACTGGCAGCTGCCGGTGGGCCGCAATATCACCAATGAGAAAACCGCGCGCAAGCTGGTAAAAAACGCCATTGCCACCTCGGTGAAAGAGCAGTTGATGTCCGACGTGCCCATCGGCACCTTCCTCTCCGGCGGCGTCGATTCCAGCATCGTCAGTTATGAGGCCGCACAACTCATCAAGCACCTCAACACCTGCTCCATCGGCATGGCAGACCCCTCGGTGGACGAAACCAGATACGCCCGGCAGGTGGCGCAAAAACTCGGCACACGCCATCATACCCGCCACCTCGACCAGGCATTGGTCAACAAGCAGTTCAACAAGCTGCGCGAGTGGTTCGACGAGCCTTTTGCCGATACCTCAGCCTTCCCCACCTATCAAGTCTCTGAATTGGCGAAAGAAACCATGACCGTCGTCCTCACCGGCGACGGCGGCGACGAGCTTTACGGCGGCTACGTCCATTACACCAAATGGTTTTCCAAACTCACGCCGTGGCTCGGCTTCCTGTTCCCGCTGCGCCAACCCGTCATCTGGCTCAAAAATCACAGCAGCGGCAAACTTCATTCCCTGGCCCGCAAGCTGGAAATCTTTACACTGCTGAACCCGCTGGAACGCCAAATCCGCCTGCGCGGCGGTCTGCTCAAGCATGACAGATTCAAAGCCAGGTTCCGCAAAAAATTCAAAATCCCAAAAAATTACGACGAACTCTGGTACCACAAAGCCTTTTACCGGCCCGATTTACCCATCAAATCACGCAGCATGTATCTCGATTTTCATACCGTCATGCACGATGATTTCCTCACCAAGGTCGACCGCGCCAGCATGGCCGTGGCCCTCGAAACCCGCGTGCCTTTTCTCAGTAAGGCAGGTATCGAAACGGCATGGCAAATCTCCGAAGGGCTGCTGTTTAAAAACGGCGAATTGAAAAGCCTGCTTAAAAGCCTGTACGACGGCCCACTGCCTCACGAGTGTCTTTACCGGCAAAAACAGGGGTTTTCGGTCGGCAAGGCCCAAAAAACCGATAAACTGTCCCTCAACGGCCGTACGCTGGTCGAAAATTTACTGGAAAAACTATGGCCCGAACTGCTGCCGTAATTCCAAATAAAAGGGCCAAAACCAGGCCGCTTAAAATCCTGCTGGTGGCCGACGGACACGGCGCCGAAATCTACGTCGGCGCACTGCGCAACGGCTTCAAAAAACTTGGGCACGACACCCACCTGTTTACCTGGAAGGAGTATTTTAAAAACTACCCCTACGCCAACGCCTACCCCACTAAAAACAACCCGCTGGCCTCGATTTACTACCGCTTCCAGAACAAATTCACCCTCGGCCCGGCCATGCTCAGGCTGAACATCGACCTCGCCAAAACTGCCAAGGCCTACAAACCCGACCTCGTCTTCATCTATCGCGGCACGCACATCTATCCCGCCACCCTCCGCCGCATAAAACGCATGGGCCTGACGGTGTTTGGCTACAACAACGACGACCCCTTCTCGCCGCAGTATCCCGGCTATTTCTGGCGCCACTTCCGCCGCGGCATTTTCGCCTACGACCATCTTTTCGCCTACCGGCAAAAAAATCTCGACGACTATAAAAGGCTCGGCTACCACCATGCCAGCCTGCTGCGCTCCTATTACGTCGCCAAAAAGAATTTTCCCCTGCCCAAACCCAAACGCTATCCGCACCAAGCAATGTTCGCCGGGCATTACGAAAACGACGGCCGCGACGACGCCCTCAAGCTGCTGCTGGAAAACGGCATCGATCTCAAGCTTTACGGCACCGGCTGGCACTGTTCAAAGCACTACGATTATTTTACGCAAAAACTCGGCCCCATCAAACCCGTCTACGGCCCCGATTACAACAAGGCACTCAACCTCACGGCCCCGCTGGCGCTGGCTTTTCTTTCCAGGCTCAACAACGATACCTACACCCGCCGCAGTTTTGAAATCCCCGCTGCCGCCACCTGCATGGTGTCAAAATATACGGATGATCTCGCCAACAACCTGTTCAAACCCGATACCGAAGCGATTTACTTCACATCACCGCAAGAACTGTTAAAGCAGGTCAAAAAACTGCTCGCTAATCCCGCCCGCATCAAAAAAATCGCTCAGGCCGGACACAAACGCCTGCTCAAAGACGGCCACGAAGCCACCGACCGCTGCCGGGAAATTCTGAAGATACTTAAGCGGCCCCGCTAAACGCGAACTGCCATCCGGCGCGTTTTCCACACCGAATAGAAGACGCCACAGGCCAGGATAACGCCGGTAATCAATAGACTCAGCCACGCCGGGAAATCAATACCCAGCCACGCTTCGGCCACCAGAACCTTGCCGCCGATGAACACCAGCAGCAGCGCCAGCGCGTACTTCATATAGGTAAAGCGCTGCAGCACGGCACTCAGCGCAAAGTACAGGCTGCGTAAACCGAGAATAGCGAATACGTTGCTGCTGAACACCACAAACGGGTCGGTGGTGATGGCGAAAATCGCGGGCACGCTGTCAAATGCAAACAGCACGTCCACCACTTCCACCATAATCAACGCCAGCAGCAGCGGCGTCATGTATGTGGCCTTGCGGCCCCGCTCATCAGTCAGCCGCACCACAAACCTGCTGCCGTGGAGCTCATCGGTCACACGAAAATGCTTGCGGAACCAACCCACCACCGGGTTACCGACCTTGAGCGGGTTTTTCCCAGCGCCCGGTAGCAGCATCTGGATACCGGTAAGCACCAAAAACGCCGCCATCACGTAAAGCGTCCAGTGGTATTGCTCCACCATCACCGCGCCGCTCCAAATCAGCAGGCCGCGCAAAATCATCACCCCCAGTATGCCGTAAAACAATACGCGGTGCTGCAGGTTGCGCGGAATCTTCATCATCCCCAGAATCAGCGCGATAACAAAAATATTATCCATCGACAGTGAAAACTCGGTGACGTAACCGGTATAGAAATCCAGCGCCATCTTGCTGCCGCTCTGCCAGCCCAGCCAGATGCCGAACAGTGTCGCCGCCGTCAGGTAAAATCCGGTCTGCCGCAAACTCGTGCGCACACTAATCTCATGCGCACCACGGTTGAAGACCCCTAAGTCCAGTGCCAGCAGCATGGCCGCCACCAAAAAAAATACGCCCCACATTTCCATCGAGGTCATTTGACACCATCCAGTTTGGCTTGCACCCGTGCCTTCATCTCGGCATCGTCACCGGCCAGTTGCAGCGCCAGGCGCCACTGCCTCAGCGCCTCTTCCTTGCGGCCCAGCTTCATGTACAAATCACCCAGGTGTTCGTTGACGGTCGCATCGGTGGGCTCCTGCTCGGCGGCGCGTTCCAGGTAGCTCAGCGCCACGGTATCGTTACCGCGTATATGATAAGCCCAACCCAGGCTGTCCGTAATCGCGCCATCGGTCGGCGCCAGCAAATTAGCCCGCTTTAATAGCTCAAATGCTTCGTCCAGGTGCTGGCCCTGCTCCACCCACATGTAGCCCAGGTAATTGAGGATTTGCGCATTGGTAGAGTCCAGCGCCACGGCTTTTTTGAGAGCATCGCCCGCCGCATCATACTGCTTCATGCGCTCCAGGCAGGCGCCATAGGCAAACCATAGCGCCACCTGCTGGCCGGTGCTTTGGCTGCTGGCCAGCGGCAACAGGTTTTTATAGTGCCTGGCGGCTTCGGCATATTGCTTATCGGCAAACAAGGTATCGGCCAGCATGCGTTCCACCACCGGATCATCCACGCCGCTCCTGCCGAGCAAATCGCTCAACCGGCCATAAGCCTCGCGCTTTTTACCGGCATTGAAATCCATCTGCGCCAGCCGCAAGTTTGCCGCCACACGCAGGTCGGGATTTTTCAGCAAGGCCTCATAACGCGCGCGGCTCAAACCGTTCTGCTCGCCCAGCTCGCCAATCAATGCGGCATAATAAACCGCGTAAGGGTCGCTGCCGTCGGTCAGGTTCATGGTCAGGTTCATAATCTGCCGCGCCGGGCCGTCCGCCCCCTGCACCCACACCAACAAACCAAAATCGAACAACACCTCAGCCACATCCTGCTGCACGGTGCTGGCAAAAGCCGGGGGCATCTGGCCACTCTTCAAGCGCTCAATCGCAGCCCCAAACAACGGCACCGTGGGGTTGCGTTTGCGGAAAGCACTATATACCTCCGCCGCATGGCCTTTATCGCCGGCGTGTTCATACAGTTCGCCCAGCAGGCGGGTGGTGAACACCGTCCCCGGCTCCAGTTGTTCGGCCTGTTCCAGCGCGGCACGCGCATGGTCCTGGTCGCCAGCCTTCAAATACATCCGCCCCACATGGTAGTCACGCCGGGCCGCCATGCCCGACGGCACTTTCAGGCTTTGAAGGTCATTAATCACGGTGGTGGCAGACTGCCCCTGCGCCAGCCCCAGGTAATCGCGGATGACCACAAAATGCAGCAACTGCGGCGCCAACGCCCCGGCCCGGTTAAAGTGGGTGGAGGCCTCGGGCAGGTTGTTCTGGTGCAAGGCATCCACGCCCAGCAGCAGTTGCGGCATGGTCTGGTTCTGGTAGCTGGGCGGCAAAGTTTTGGCCAGACGCAACGCAGTCGGCGTATCCCCTTCCAGCAAACTGAGTTGGAACACCCGTTGCCGCAGCGCCAGATTATCAGGGTCATCGGTCAGGGAATGCAGGTAAGCGCGCTGGGCCAGGTCAAAATTACCTTCGGTCTCGGCCACCGCCCCTTGCAGGTAGGTACCCAGCAACCCCGCACCGGTGTTTATTTTAACCTGCTGGTCGGTGCCCGAACCGCCGGTGAGGGGCATCGTGGCACACGCGGCCAGCATGAATAAGGGCGTCAAGGCGCTCAAGGTAAACAGAAAATTCTTCACCGCGGCACCATATCAGTGCGGTCAATTAAAACCAAGACTCTTTCAGCGCTCTTTAATCGGCCAGATTAGTCAGCTTGGGCAATCACCGGCGCCGCCAGCAGCTTGTTATATTCATGCAGCATGGCCAGCAACCCGGCCTGGTTGGGCTGCACCGCCACAATGCTGATGCGCAGTTGCGGCGCCCGCCGCCAGAACAGCAGCCGCACCCGCGCCGCATGGTAAGTGCTGGTGATGATGCCCACGTTATGAATGTTGTGCCGGGCCGCCCACGCGGCGGTGTTATCCACATTTTGGACGGTGGTCAGTGCGGCGGTGTCCAGTTCAATCTGTTGGGCCACGTCGTAAGCCAGGTCGGGTGCCAGTTGGCGCAACTTCACCTTGGGGTCAACGCCACTAATCAGCACCGGCCCGCTGTAGCCCTGGCTCAATGCATCCACCGCCAACCCCACGCGGTTGCTGCCGCCGGTAAACACCGCCAGCCCCGCCACCGCAGGCACGCCCACCGCCGGGTTGGGCATTGCCGCCAGAAACAATGCGAAACCGAGAATATAAACGCCGGCCAGGGCCAGCAGCAGGCGCAGCAGCGTTTTCATTGCCGCCGCACAACTTGCAGAGAAGTAAGATAAGCTGCCAGCGTCGCCACCAGCGTCAGCGAGGCAGGCGCCACCGCCAGCCCGGCCCACACCATCCAGCCCAAATAACCGCCCACCACCGGCCAGCTTAAGGCCACAGCCAAAAGCAAACCCACGGCCACGGCGCTGGCCAGTGCCCAGCCCAGGGCGCAGCGGCTGGCCACCTGCGCCACCACGGCGCGGGCCAGCCAGCCGTCGGTGGCTCCCATCTGGCGCAGCAACGCCAGCGTGTCTTTCCGGGCCTGGAGCCCCGTGCGCACCGTCAGCACAATCAACATCGCCATCAGCACCAGCATCACAATGCCGGTGCCCAGCACCACCGCCTGAACCCAGCGTACGCCCTGCGCCACAGTGCCCAGCAGCAGCCGCGCGTCATCCAGCTCGGCGCTGGAAAAAACCGCTTTCACCATGCTCTCCATCGCGTCGCGGTTGGCGTCCGGTGCCAGCTTCACATCCAGCACCACCGGCAGCGGCAACCCGGCGCTCACATCACCATAGGGGTGTAGCATGGTGCGCAGCTCGGCGTCCGGCACACGGCTCACAGCCTCCACCCCGGCCTGGGTTTTCAGCTCGCCCATCAGTTTTTCCACCGCGTCGCCGCCGGCCTCGGCGGGCAGGTACACCGCCACGGTCTGCTGGCGGTCAAGCTGCCAGTTGCCGTAAATCCGCTGCAACAGCACGCCGCCACCGGCGGAAAGCGCCAGCACCGCCCCCAACAGCGCGGTCAACACCACCAATAAATTGAAAATCCCGTCGGCGCGCAAATCCAGCGCGGCGCGTACCGGGTTACCCACTTTAATCATGGCTCGCCAACTTTCCATCCTCCATGCGGAGAACCGGATATTTATAGTTATGCAGCAACTCGCTGTCGTGCGTGGCCACCACCACCGTAGTGCCGTGTTTGTTCAGTTCCACCAACAGGCGCATAATCCGCGTGCCCATCGCCGGGTCAACGTTGCCGGTGGGTTCGTCGGCAATCAACAACTGTGGACGGTGTACCACCGCGCGTGCCAGCGCCACACGCTGCTTTTCGCCGCCGGAGAGCCGCGCCGCCAGCGTATCCTTTTTATTACCCAGCCCCACCCAGCCCAGCATGTCGTCCACCGCCTGCTGCTGCGCCTTGGTGGGGGCACCGCCCTTGGGGTTGATGGCCCACAGCGGCAGCTCCACGTTCTCGCGCACGGTCAAACGGTCAAGCAATCTGAAGTCCTGGAACACCACGCCAATCCGCCGCCGCAGCAACGCCAGCCCATCGCGGTTCAGCCGCGTTACCGGCTGGTCGAGCAACGTCAGGTGACCCTCGGTCGGCAGCAGGTCGGCCTGAAGCAACCGCACCAGCGTGGTTTTGCCCGCACCGCTGGGCCCGGTTAAAAAATGGAAACTCCCGGCGGCCAGATCGGCACTCACCTGCCGCACCGCGGGCGGCTGCCCCGGCAGGTAGGTGTAACTCACGCCATCCAAGCGAATCATGGCGGTACCATAGCAGGGTGCGCCAAAAGCGCCAACAGATGCATCAAACTGCAGGCACTTACCTAGACCCTGCAACCTAAAACCTATAACCTCCCCATATGCAGGTCAGCTGCCCCCATTGTGGTACCCAGTACAATCTCACGGCCAAACAGATAGGCCCGGCCGGGCGCACGCTGCAATGCGCCAAGTGCAAGCATAAATGGTTTGTGGCGCCACCTGCCGCCACGGCTGCCGCCGACACCCTGCCGCCCCTGCCTCCCAGCCCGGCTGCCAACTCAACTGATTTTCTCGCCAGCCTCGACGAAATGGCCGGCATCGGTGCAGGCTCCAGCTGGTGGCGCAAGGTGCGGGTCGGCTGGGGGCCCGAAATCACCCTCACCCTTGCAGGCCTCGGCGTCATGGCGCTGGCGGTGGCGGGCTTCAACTGGCTGCTGCGCTACCAACCGGCCGACGGCCTGTCCGTCGCCACACAGGTGGCAGGCTATACCCACCAGCCCGGGCCCCAACCCACGGGGCTGGTCCTCTCGCACCTGACGCGCGAAATCGCCAAGCGCGACAACAACATCATGCTGATCATCCACGGTATGCTCACCAACAGCACCTCCACCGCCGCCACGCTGCCCGACCTGCGCGTCCAACTGCTCGACCGCGACGGCATCGAAATCGATTACTGGCCGGTCAGCTACACCAGCAACACGCTGGCGCCGCAACAAAGCACCAGTTGGCAGGTCACTTTCGTCAACCCACCGCTTAACCGCGTGGCAGCCTACCGCGCCTTTTTCTCGGGTAGCGGAGCAACCGGCATCTCGGCCACCTCTCCTCTTGACAGGACGCCCGCGCAGGAGTGAACTAAAATCACGGGGTAGGTAAAAACATGTTGCCAAAAATTCTTCAGGACACACTGCGCCAGGCCGACGGAGGCAAGGTCACCTGCTCGCTGCTCACCGACAATGGCCGCATCACCGGCATCATCGAAAAAAGCTTTTTCGAAGACTTCGCCAACACCATCGGCGCCGAGCTGACCCCCGCCAAAAAGCTGCGAATCGTAGCCGAAAACATGAGCTTTCTCGAAGGCGAAGCCGCCAAGCAGCTTAGCCTGGGCTACCGCGAGGTCGTCATTCGTTGACGCAACGCAACATACCTTCCGCCTTCCTGTCAGATTCAACTTGCATCTTATTTGGGCAGCGTGCCATACATATGTAGATGCCGAGCGTCAAAGCACGTCAGTCCTCCAGAATTTTCGCAACCCCTCTCGCCGCGCATGACCTTGAGCTGCGCGAAGCCGTCATCGCCGCGCTCGACGATTTAAAAGCCCTCGATCTCGTCTGCCTCGACCTCACCCAAAAAGCCAGTTTTGCCGACTTCATGATTATCGCCAGCGGCACCAGCAGCCGCCACCTCACCGCGCTGGCAAACGCCGTCACTACCGCGCTGGCAAAAAACGGCCAACGCCCGCAAGGGGTCGAAGGCAAATCCGGCACCGACTGGGTCTGTGTCGACGCCGGCGCCTTGGTCATCCACCTTTTCACGCCGCTGGCGCGCGAGCACTACCGGCTCGAAAAACTCTGGTCCTTCCCCACACTCGCCTAACCCGCTATAAAAGCAGCGATGCAAATCACAATCATCGCCACCGGCACCTCCCGCGATAAAAACATCCTCGCGCTGGAAAGCACCTATCACCAGCGCATGCTCGCAGGCTGGCCGGTAAGCGTACGCGAAATCAAGGATAATCCCAATCCCGAAACCGAAGCCACCACCCAGCTCACCGCCATTAACGCGTTGCCCGAGCCGCGCATCCTCATCGCCCTCGACGAAACCGGCAAATCGCTGAGCTCAGAAAAATTCGCCACGCAATTGCAGGAATTCGCCAACCGCGGCACCCGCAGCATCGCCTTCCTCATCGGCGGTGCCGACGGCCTCACCAGCCGCGTGCGGCAGCAAGCCGACATGGTGCTATCGCTCTCCGCGCTCACGCTGCCGCACCAGCTGGTGCGCGTTTTCCTCGCCGAGCAACTCTACCGCGCAGGCACCTTAATGTCCGGCCACCCCTACCACAGGGGTTAGGTGATAGGTTCTAGGTGTCAGGAAAAATCATGGCCACTCTTTCTTTCTATCACCTAAAACCTAAAACCTATCACCTGTTGCTGGCAGCTTGCCTCTTGCCTCTCGCCTCGCTTGCCGCCGGCCCGCCGCTCCTCCCCTACCTCCACAACCGCCTGCAAAACCTCCAGCTCCAGCTTAACGCGCTCAACCAGCATATCGCCGCCGAGCAGCAAAAGCAGGCCTCCGCCCTGGCGCAAAGCCAAAAGCTCAACATCGGCATGCTCAGCCTGTCGCGCTGGCCAATGCCGTTGCTCACCCTCACCGCGGTGGGCGAAGGCCACGTCAACACGCCGCAATTGCTGGCCCACCTGCGCAGCCAAACCGCACGGAACCTCGCCCAGCGCCAGCAGCAGTTACAAACCCTGGCCACTTTGCGCGAGCAGGCCCAGGCCAAAACCGCCAGCATCGACGCGCTCAGGCAGCAGGCCGAAGACGGCGGCAAGCATCTGTCGACAGACGAACAGGCCGCACTCTACGCCGCCGCCGCGTCTGCCGACCAACTCGCCGTCGGCATCCAAAACGCCCTCACCCCGGCACTCAGCCAGGTCGCCGGCCCGCAAACGGTGGCCGAAGACCTCACCCCGCCAAAATCCGCCAAAACACCAACCCTCACACCTCGCACCGCAAACCTCAAACCTGGGTTGCATATGCCGGTCGCGGCCAAACCTCGCGCCACTACCACCGGCCTGCTGTTTACCCCGGCGGCGGGCGCCACGGTCAGCGCCGCGCTACCCGGCAAGGTGCTCTACGCCGGACCGTTCCGCCAGTTCGGCGGCCTCATCATCATCGAAACCGCACCCCACGTGCAGCATATCTTCGCCGGGCTCGGCGTGCTCAATGTCAAGGCCGGGCAAACCGTGCAGGGCGGCCAGCAAATCGGTGTCCTGCCCGGCAAGGCCCCGGTGCATCTGTATTGGGAAGTCCGCAAGAACGGCCAGCCGCTCCCCGCCAGCCGCATTCTCGCCCAGCGCTGACACGGCGTTAAAAAAACCCGGCCCCCTTAAAGGGCCGGGCTTTTCTTTTCGGTTCAGGCGCGCTTCCGTTCTTCAGCCGCAACCACCTGTAAATTCGATGTCCACGAATCAGGCTGCTCCGGTGTCGGCGTGTAGTATCCTGACCGCGTCATGTAGAATTTATCATGAAAGCCAATCGGCCAGTCCCGGCCAAGCAGCCGCATGATATCTCGAACGTGAATCTTGGCGTCCATCAGATTTTATCCGTAAAAGTGAGGGGGATATCGCCTTCCTTATAACAGCCCCGGCGGCGGCTGTAATTAAAATTTCCTAAAAGAGTCTCAACCCTCTTGCTTACACGGGCAACACCCCGTAACAATGCGGGCCGGATGAACATCAAAAATAAGCTGCTGACCCTGCTGCTGGCCGTTGTCTTCGGCCTCGGCGCCGCTCCCACCATTTTCGCGCCAGGCGCTTATGCGCAAGAGTCCGCCGAGGACGCCGCGCCGCGCCCGGTCAATCCGGCGGTGTACGAAAAGCTCGATGTGTTCGCCCACGTGCTGGAAAAAATCCGCACCAGCTACGTCGACCAGGTGACCGAAACCGAGGTTATCGAAAACGCCATCAACGGCATGCTTACCAGCCTCGACCCGCACAGCAGCTACCTCAAGCCTGAAGATTTTGAAGACCTGCAACAAACCACCAAAGGCGAGTTCGGTGGCCTAGGCATCGAAGTGACGATGGATAACGGCTTGGTCAAGGTCGTCAGCCCCATCGAAGACACGCCCGCCGCCGCCGCAGGCCTCGAATCCGGCGACTTCATCATCCGTCTCGACGCCAAGGACGTGCAGGGCATGACACTCAAGGACGCCGTTGACAAAATGCGCGGCGCGCCCGGCAGCAAAATCAAGCTCACCGTCTTCCGCGAGTCCGAAAAGCGCACTTTCAGCGTCACGGTCACCCGCGCTGTCATCAAGGTCAAGCCGGTCAAGAGCAAGCTGATGGGCGACGGCCTCGGCTATATCCGCATCACCAGCTTCAACGATTACACCGACAACAGCCTGCGCGACCACCTCGCCCAATTGCAAAAGGCCAACAAGGGCCAACCGCTGGCGGGCGTGATTATCGACCTGCGCAACAACCCCGGCGGCTTGCTCAACCAGGCCATCGCGGTGTCCGATGATTTCCTGCAAGGCGGCGAAATCGTCAGCACCCGCGGCCGGGTCGAAAGCCAGAACTCGCGCTACAACGCCCGCCCCGGTGACATCCTCAACGGTAAGCCCATCGTGGTGCTCATCAACGCCGGCAGCGCCAGCGCGGCAGAAATCGTCGCCGGCGCCTTGCAAGACCAGCGCCGCGCCGTGCTGGTCGGTACCCGCAGCTTCGGCAAGGGCTCGGTGCAAACCATCTTCACGCTGCCCGGTGGCGCGGGCATGCGCCTCACCACCGCGCGCTACTACACGCCCAGCGGCCGCAGCATCCAGGCGCAAGGCATCCAGCCAGACATCCTCGTCAAGCAACCCAAGGACAAAAAGCTGGCAGGTCTCGACGACGACGACATCAACCCGTCCGAAGCCGCGCTGCCCAACCACCTGATACACCCCAAAACCACCGATGTGAGCGGCACCATGCCCCGCCGCGCCGACCTGCCGCAAAGCATCTTCGTCGAGCCCAAAACCGTGAAGTCGCCGTCCGACACGCTGGTCAACCTCGAAGGCAAGCCGGACTATCAACTCGACCGTGCCCTGAGCATCCTTAAAACGCTCACCGGCAGCAGCCGCGCCGCCCAGTAATAATAGGCATGGAGCAGCCCCCCGCCCCCAAGCCGCCCATGCCGCGGTGGTTCTGGGTCACCCTGGGGTTGATGGTGCTGGCCATGTTCACCAGCCTGGTCGCGGCCATGCTGCTGCCCACCCCGGTCACCTCGCCCCACGTGGCCGAAGGGGTGGCCGAAAAAAACCACCCGAGCCCCTTCCCGGCCCACACCATCCCCTCGCCCAGCATGGTCGCCACCGAGTTCCCTGACGTGCCCGAAACTGCCGCCACCCTCCCCTCCGCCACCACGGTTTCAGCCTCCGCCGACACCAGCGCTTCACTTGCGCCCGTTTCACCGACACAAACCGGGGCTTCCGCATCAAAAACCGACAACGCTGCATCAACCCTGCACTGGAAGAGCAACAGCAAAGCACCCCTCTACAGCGAGGTTAAAGGCCCCAAACTGGCCATCCTCATCGACGACATGGGCCTCGATGGCCCCCTCAGCCGCGAGGCCGTCAAACTGCCCCGCGGCGTGAGTTATTCGTTCTTTTCCTTCGGCCCAAGCAGCGACGAACTGGCCCGCCAAGCCTTTGAAGAAGGTCACGAAATTCTCATCCACGTGCCGATGGAACCGCTGCCCCACAAAGACGTGAAGCTCAACCCCGGCCCCGAAACGCTGGAGGTCGGCGACACTCCGGACGACATTTTAACCAAGCTGAATCATCATCTTAACAGCCTCGGCGATATCGCCGTCGGCATCAACAACCACATGGGCAGCCGCTTCACCGCCTGGCCGGAAGGCATGCGCGTGGTCATGCAACAACTTGATAAGCAAGGTTATTTATTCCTCGATAGCCTCACCATTACCCCCACCGCCACGCACGCCGTCGCGCAAGGGTTAAGCCTACCGGTGATGCGCCGCGACGTCTTCCTCGACCACGACGACAACCCCGAGGTCATCAATCAGCAGCTCAACCACGCCGTCGCCGTCGCCCAAAAGCAGGGTTTCGCCATCGCCATCGGCCACCCGCTCTCCAACACCCTGGCCGTCCTGGAAAGCCGTTTGCCTACGCTTAGCGGCGTTACCTTGGTGCCGGTCACCGTCGGCCTTCAATCTAAACAGTAGTAATCCCCCCCAAAGTATGACACCTTGGGCGCATGGAGCCCGCTTCGACACAGGGCCGCTCCCGCCACAAGCGCCGCAGGAGCCGTCCGAAGCATAGAGGGGCCGACAAGAGCTTGCGCCGGAATGTCGGCTTAGTTGTGGTGAACCACGCCGGTTTGGTATTGGCGGGGTTACGTTATCACGCGGCCAGTAAAGAGAGCGCCTGGCAGTTGCCCCAGGGCGGTATCGAAGGCCGCGAGCGCCCCCTCACCGCCGCTTACCGCGAACTGGCCGAGGAATCAGGCCTGCAGCCCGATGAAGTGACGCTGGTGGCCGAAAATCCCGGCTGGACCACCTACTACCTGCCGCGCGAATGGACCCAGGGCCGCCGCTTTAAGGGCCAGACCCAAAAATGGTTCCTGTTCCGTTATCTCAAGGACGATTTGCCGGATATCAAACGCGCCGCGCACAAAGAATTCTCAGAGCTCAACTGGGTCGAGGCCGACTGGCTGCACGACCACGTCATCGCCTTCCGCAAACCCATCTACGCAGAAGTGTTCAAGAACTTCCGCCCACACCTGAAAAAAACCTAAGCAACAGCCTTCCGCCCGCTAAGTGCGAGAGCCAAAGTACCCTCGTCAAGATAATCCACCGCACTCCCCACCGGCATGCCCTTAGCGGGCGCGGTCACGGCCACGCCCAGCGGCATCAGCCGATCGGCAATCAGGTGCGCGGTGGTCTGGCCTTCAAGCGTGCTTGGCAGCGCCACAATCACTTCTTTAATCGCGTCATCGCTCAGCCGCGCCACCAACTGAGGAATCTTCACATCCTCAGGCGAAATCCCATCCAGCGCGCTCACCAGCCCACCCAGCACAAAGTAACGGCCTTTAAAAGCACCGCTTTTCTCAATCGCCCAGACGTCAGCCACACCTTCCACCACGCACAGCTGGCTGGCGTCACGCCCCTGGTCGGTACAAATCCCGCATTCTTCACTCAGGCTTAAATTGCCGCAGATTTTGCAGGCCTGCACTTGCCCGCCCACCTCGGCCAGTTGCTGAATCACCTCATGCAGCACCTCCGGCCGTGTCAGCAAATGCAGCACCACACGCTGGGCGCTGCGAGGGCCCAGACCGGGCAACCGACCCACCATGCGCAGCAA
>CAZROO010000021.1:0-3014 GCA_964601735.1 uncultured Pseudomonadales bacterium | reverse complement strand
GTCTCGGCATTGGCTTTGCCAATCGCGTCATTCACCGCCACGGTCACCAGGTCTTCCAGCGTCGCCACATCGTCGGCATCCACCGCGTCCTTCTTGATGCTGATTTTCTTCACCGTATGCGCGCCGCTCACGGTCACGTTCACCAGGCCGCCGCCGGCGCTGCCGCTAAACTCGGCCACCTTCAGTTCCTCTTGCAGTTTCTGCATGCTGGCCTGCAGCTCCTGCGCCTTTTTCAGCATATCAAACATGCCCATCGTTCTTCACTCCTTCTATGATTGCTCCGGGGAAACTTGCCAGAATATCCTGTACCGCAGGCTCGGTGGCAGCGGCTTCCTTGCGTGCATTATTCTCGGCCACCGCTGCTTCGCGCAGCGTCGGCGCGGTCACGCCTTCGCGCATTTCTTGGATGATATTCCAGGCCTCACCGGTCACATTTTTCAGCTCGGCTCGCAAATCGCGAATCAAATCCTTGGCGTCGTGCAACCCTTTATCCACCGTAACACGCAATTCCGTCCCAGCCAGTCCCACGCAACGCACCTGTGCACGCAGCGTGGCGGCCAGGCTCGGCTTCGATTTTTCCAGTTGTACCACCAGCCCGGCCCAGTCACCCGGCACAGCCGCTACCACTTTTGACACAGCTTCAGTTACAGCCACGGTTTCCGTCACCACCGCTTCTACCTGCACTACCGGAACCCCCTCCGGCTTTGGCACAGGCGCTGCGGCAGGCGCGCGCTCCAGTAATTCACCCAGCGGCGGCAACGGCGCCAGGTAGGCAATGCGCACCGCCGCCATGCTTAAAGCCTCATACGGACGCTCCGCAGCCTTCACTTCCGCCGCTGCGGTAAACAGCAACTGGTACACCCGGCTCAACCCCGCCAGATGCGTCTGCGCGGCCAGCGCCACACCGCGCGTCCGCGCCATTTCATCCAGCGCGGTATCGTTCTTCAAATCGGGGAGCAGCAATAACCGCGTCAGCATGTGCACGGTTTCAAGCAGGCCCTGCACCACCATCAATGCATCCTGCCCGCGCGCATGCAAATCATCCAGCACCGCCAGGGCTTCTTTGGTCCTGCCGGTCAGCAGCAATTCCAGCAAATCATACAGGCGGGCTTTGTCGGCCAGCCCCAGCATATCCTGCACCACCGATGCCTTAATCGCCTCGCCATGCGAAAGCGCAATCGCCTGGTCGAGCAGACTCAAGCCATCGCGCACGCTACCGTCCGCCGCCTGCGCAATCATATTAATGGCCGCAGGCTCGGCCTCCAGCTTTTCCTTGCCGAGAATATTCGTGAAATGCGCGATCAGCACCTCAGCAGGCACGCGCTTCAAGTCAAACCGCATGCAGCGGGAGAGCACCGTCACTGGAATCTTGTCTACTTCAGTGGTCGCAAAAATAAACACCACACGGGAAGGCGGCTCCTCCAGCGTTTTCAGCAACGCATTAAACGCATGCGCACTCAGCATGTGCACTTCGTCGATGATATAAACTTTGTAACGCCCGCTCATCGGCGCGTAATTGACACCCTCAAACAGCTTTTCCACATCCTCAACACTGCGGTTGCTGGCGGCGTCATACTCCAGTACGTCACCGTGCGTGCCACTGGTAATCGCCTTCACCTGCGGGTCGTCGTCGCTCCATGTCACACTCGGGCCGTTATCGCAGTTCAGCGCCTTGGCGATAATGCGTGCGGTGGTGGTCTTCCCTACCCCGCGAATGCCGGTGAGCACATAGGCATGGTGCAGGCGGTTGGCCTTGATGGCATTGGTCAACGTACGCACCAGCGCGTCCTGCCCCACCAGCTCTTCAAAGCGCTGCGGGCGGTACTTCCGCGCTAAAACGATATAGTCGTTAGAAACCCCATCCCCCATGCCGCCGTTATACAATGCACGAGCAAATAATTCCACTCTTTGCTACAATGAAAAGCGGCGATATTCGCTGGGCGGGAGGGATTTTTGATTTTCTTCGGCGCACGAGCACCGCAGCGTACACTTTTAGTACGTGAGGAGCGCAGGGTGACGAAAAAATTAAAAAGCACCCCGGCCAGTAGAATAGCGAGCCGGCACGACCCGCCCCATGCGCTGACCGTTGCTCCCTTTCGGGCCTGGCGGGGTTGGGCCACGCGGGCGTCCGTACCGGTAAGACAATCCTCTACCGCACCACACACCCCCGGTCAAATTTTATACTGGCCTTGCCGATGGTTAGCGGAACGCTCTAGGCTATCCCCATGCCCATCAAAGCAAAAAAAAACGCTGCCCAAAAAGAGCCTGCGTCGCTATGCCACGCCGCCAAAAAATATAACGCAATCATCATCCTCGACACCGGCCCGCAGTTCACGGCGGCCGAGGCCGAACTGCGCCTGCGCACCATGGCCATCCACCACACCAGGGGAGCGGCACTGCCACCCATCATCCGCGTGTCGGCGCTCGACGCCTCGCCGATGGCCAGCGCCATGGCGCTCTACCGCGCCTGGCGCGCGGTCGGCCACGGCAGTCCGGCGCTGTACCTGTGCGCCACCACCACCGGCAACGCCACACTTACCATGCTCACCACCGACTGGGGTAACACGGTCATCGGCCCCAACGACGGCACCCTGAGCCTGCTCGGCCGCCTCTTTACCGAACGCCATGTGCTATTCGAACTCCATTCGCTCGACCTCGACCATATCATCGCGGTCGAACGCCTGCGCATGGACAACCCCGATTGGGAACCGGCACCAGACTTTGCCCTGCGCGATTACTTGGCCCCCGCCGCCGCATTGCAAATCGCGGGGCTCAGCGCAGTCGATAAAAACAGCCTGCCGCTCAACCTCGTGAGCCTGCCGTTTGCCGAAGGCAGCCACACCCTGCGCCTCAAACTGCACGAGTCGCAACCCGCTTATGCCCTGCCCACCGGCGACGGTAATTTTCTGCTCAATCTTACCATCGACCCCTTGAGCTTCGACCAGTTGCTCGACGATCAGGCCAGTTTCAGCATCGAAATGGCCAACGTCCACACGCCCTGCCTGCTCCGCCGC
>CAZROO010000020.1:0-21749 GCA_964601735.1 uncultured Pseudomonadales bacterium | reverse complement strand
CATACTCGGTGGCGCGCTGTTCAAAGAAGTTGGCGTGCTCATCGGCGTTCAGCATCAAATCCATCCACGGCAGCGGGTTTTTGCTGGTGTTGAAAATGGGCTCAAGGTTGAGGCTGCGCAGGCGGCGGTCGGCGATGAAGCGGATGTAGCCCTTCACGTCCTCGGCGGTCAGGCCTTCCACCGCGCCCATTTCAAAGGCGAGATCGATGAACTTGTCTTCCATGCCCACAATCTTGCGGCACGCCTCGGTGATTTCGGTGCGCAGCTGGTCGGTCCAGATTTCCGGGTTCTCTTGAATGAAGGTATTGAACAGCTTGGTCACACACTGGCAGTGCAGGGTTTCGTCACGCACGCTCCAGGTGATGACCTGGCCCATGCCCTTCATTTTGTTGAAGCGCGGGAAGTTCATCAGCATGGCAAAGCTGGCGAACAGTTGCAGGCCTTCGGTGAACGCGCCGAACACCGCCATGGTCATGGCAATGCTGTGCTTGTTGTCCACGTTGAAGCCGTGCATGTAGTCGTACTTGTCCTTCATTTCGGCGTATTCCATAAAGGCGCTGTACTCGGCCTCGGGCATGCCGATGGTGTCGAGCAGGTGGGAATAGGCCGCGACGTGCACGGTTTCCATGTTGGAAAAGGCGGTCAGCATCATCAGCACTTCGGTGGGCTTGAACACCTTCATGTAGTGCCGGTTGTAGCAGTTGTTCACCTCGATGTCCGACTGGGTGAAGAAGCGGAAAATCTGCGTCAGCAGGTTCTTTTCGCCCGCGCTGAGCTTGGTGTTCCAGTCCTTCACGTCGTCGGCCATGGGAATTTCCTCCGGCAGCCAGTGAATGCGCTGCTGCATCAGCCAGGCCTCGTAGGCCCACGGGTAGGCAAATGGTTTGTAGCCGATGCGATCCTGCATCAAATTAGGCATGGTACGTCCCTCCTTCACATGTTTGTCGCGGGCGGCCGAGTGAGCTAACTTCACGCGTGCCGGTTCAAAGTTGATGACATCTGCCATCGATTTTCTCCCCCTCTTAACCCGGCGGCAAAAAAACCGCCAAGAAATCCTTACTCAAAAATAGAACCGGTCAAAAACTTAACCCTGGCAGCTGAGGCATTCTTCATATTTTGAAGAATCATCCGTGCCGGTGGCTTTCATCACCACCTTGGCAGGTTTTTGCTGGCCTTGCGGCAGGCTCACCACCTCGGCGCGCTGGAGCGATTTGCTGCGGCAGTAGTACATGGCCTTCACGCCCTTCTTCCACGCCTGGTAGTGCAGCATGTGCAGGTCGCGCTTGTGCACGTCGGCGGGCAGGAACACATTGAGGCTCTGGCTCTGGCAAATGAACGGCGTGCGGTCGGCGCAGTGTTCGATCACCCAGCGCTGGTCAATCTCAAACGCGGTCTTGAACACGTCGCGTTCCTGGTCGGTCAAAAAGTCCAAATGCTGCACGCTGCCGCCATGTACGGTAATGGAGGTCCAGGTATCTTCATCGTTGCGGCCATATTTCTCCAGCAGCGGGCGCAGGTACTTGTTGCGCACGTTGAAGGTGCCGGAAAGGGTTTTGTGGTTATACGAGTTACTCGGATAAGGCTCGATACCCGCGCTGGCGTTGCCGCAGTAAATGCTGCTGGTGGCGTTGGGCGCAATCGCCAGCTTGTGGCTGAAACGTTCTTTCACCAGTACTTCGGCGGCATCCGGGCACGGGCCGCGTTCTTCGGCCAGCTTGATGCTGGCAGCGTCGGCCTGTTCCTTGATGTGCTTGAACATCTTGATATTCCACATCTTGGCCATCACGCTTTCAAACGCGATGCCCTTGCTCTGGAGAAAACTGTGGAAACCCATCGCCCCCAAGCCTACGGCACGTTCGCGCATGGCACTGTAGCGGGCCGACTCGAACTCGTCCGGCGCGCGGTCGATGAAATCCTGCAAAATATTGTCGAGGTAGCGCATCATATCCTCGATGAATTGCGGCTCCTTGCTCCAATCTTCAAAGGTTTCGAGGTTGACGGACGAGAGGCAGCACACCGCGGTACGGTCCTTGCCGAACTGGTCGAGCCCGGTGGGCAGCATAATTTCGGAGCACAGGTTGCTCATCTTCACCTTAAGGCCCTGCTTGCGCTGGAACTCGGGCAACGCACGGTTGACGGTGTCGATGAACACAATGTACGGCTCGCCGGTTTCAATCCGGCAGGTCAAAATGCGAATCCACACGTCGCGCGCCTTCACCTGGCGCACCATCTTGCCGGTGCGAGGGCTAAGCAGGTCGTACATCTCGTCCTTCTCAACCGCGTTCATGAACTTGTCGTCAATCAGCACCGCGTTGTGCAAAAACAGCGCTTTCCGCAGCGGGTCGCCACCGGTGGGGCGGCGGATTTCAATGAATTCCTCGATTTCAGGGTGCCAGACCGGCAGGTACACGGCGGCGGCACCGCGGCGTTGCGCACCGCGGTCGATGGCCGCACTCAAACTGTTTTGCACGACGATGAAAGGCACCACGCCGGTGGACTTGCCCTTGGCGCCGATCTGTTCGCCGATGGAACGCACATTGCCCCAGTAAGTGCCCAGGCCACCAGTGTTGGCAGCCACCCACACGCCTTCGTTCCACTTGCCGACGATACTGCGCATGTCGTCCTGCACTTCCGAGAGGAAGCACGAAATCGGCAACGCGCGGTTGGCACCGCCGTTGGCCAGAATCGGGCTGGCGGGCGTAAACCACATCTTGCTCATGTAATCGTACAGGCGCTGGGCGTGCTCGGCGTTGTCGGCATAGGTGCTGGCCACGCGGGCAAAGGCCTTTTGCGGGTTTTCACCGGGCAACAGGTAACGGTCTTGCAGGGTCGCCATGCCAAAATCGGTAAACATCGCATCGCGACTATCGTCCAATTTGATGTCGTACATGTCGACTCTCCCTTGCCTGCTTACAATTATCTTACAATACGGGGCTACGGCGGCTACTTTCGAACCGGAAAATCCTCCGGCCTTTTGTGGCCAGGAACCTCAGGGGGTTGCCCGTGTCGGTTCCTACGTCGCCACACCTCTCCTTAACCATGGGGTGGGGTGCAGTCGGGACAATGGCACCCCAACCCCCGCCTCGCAACGTCAGCCAACCTATTGAGTCTTCCACCAACCCCCTGATTTATAAGCGCAAGCTGCCTTTATTTTAGGCAGTCCAAGCCGCCACGACCCATGACCTAGTGTGTCTTTTTTGAACAAACTACCAGATATAGTATCCCGGCGCCTCGCTTTTAAAATAAAGGGCCGTTTTCGGGGTTTTCACCCCCTAGGGCTTGTGTCAAAGCCTCGGGCAACACACAAGGCAGCAGGTGAACTTCATCCAGGTACCCCGCCGGACGCCCGGCGGTGAAGGCATGAATATCGATAAACCCGAACCCATGCGCCCGGGCCGCATCGGCCAGCGCGGCGTTGGCCGCGACTACGAATTCCTGGTATTCGCCACGCTGCGCCTCTTCCACCTTGGCCAGTTGAATGGCACTGGGCGTAGGCGTGCCGGTTATCATCAATCGCCTCCCCCCGGCCTGCGCCGCCAGCCAGGCCAGCGCGGGCGGAATGGTGGACGCCACCAGCTCACGCCAGTGCCCGCGCCCCTTTTTATATAAAGGCCAGATGCCCTCGTCGGGCCGCAAATCAATCTCGCCCAGGCTGACCACACAGACAGCACCGGCAGGCAACGCCGCCAGTTTGGCGGCCAGCGCCGCGCGCCGCATATTGTCGGCGGGCTTGGCCAAAAACCACAGCTTGCTGCCCACCACCAGTTGCGCCTCAAGCTGGTGCGCCACGCCATCCACCGTCACGGTCTGTCCGTGAGGCGGCAGTACGTGGCTATCGCCCAGCAGGTAAACGCGCGGCAGGCTGGCGTCGGGCGCCGGCGCCTCCAGCGGCAGCAGGCGGCGAAGCATGCCCAGGTAACCTTCCGCCAACCGGCCGTTCACATGGTTCTGCTTTTGCGCCTGCGGCGTTTCGGCCCCCGCCAGCGCCTTCAATTGACCCACGCTCATGGCCAGCTCCGTCAGCCGCATGCCGCGCTCGGCCATCGGCAGCCGCTCCAGCCAACCCTGCAAATTCAGGGCCAGCCACACTAGCGCGGTTTGTACCGGCGTCAGCGAAATACCCTGCAATTTTTGCGCCGCCGCCAGCCACGCCGCCGGCGGCGCAAACTGCACCTGTCCTTCAAAATCAAGGTAAGCCGCGTCACCATATGCGGGGAATCGCCGCCGCACGTCGTCCAGCAAGTGCCGGAACTCACCGGCCCGGCCGCTTTGCAGTAGCAGGCCTGCCAGCAACGTGGCGTGCTGCGGGTTGTCGGACTGCAGGGCCATCAGCTTACGCAGGCAAGTTTCGGCCAGCGCGTTGTCGCGCAGTTCCAGGGCGGTCAAAAACAGGTTGGTCCAGCCGTGAGGCTGTTGCGGGTAACGGCTGGTGAGGTTGCCAAACGCCTGGCGCGCCGCGGGCAACTGCCCCTGCCGGAAAGACGCCATGCCCAGCATGGTGTAGGCTTGGTCAAGCTGCTGCCCCAGCTGCACCAGGCCTTTGGCGGTGGCAGCAGCGGCGGCAAAATCGCCTTGGGCGAATTGGGCATGGGCGGTTTCCAGGCGGGTGGTCATGCACTTTATAATATAAGAGACCCTCCGGCAGGTAAAACGTACCGCCCGAACTAAGCGCAAAAACACTAACGTATAGGGGTGAGAAGCCAAGGGGCGAATCACACTCGCTGCACGGGAGGGATTTTTCATTTCCTCCGACGCCCGGGCACCGCAGCGTACACTTTTAGTACCAGGGCTAGGAGCCGTAGCGCAGCGGAGACCGCCGAGCGTTAGCGAAGGCAATAATGAAAAAGTACCCCGCGCAGTAGAATACCCTACAAAGAAAGGGCCCCCGAAGGGCCCTTTCTAACCGTTCCCAAACTATTGGAGGAGTTTGAGCAGCAAGGCCGGTTGTTGGTTCGCTTGAGCGAGCAGCGACACACCAGCTTGCAGCAGCACTTGTTGGCTGCTGAACTTGGTGATTTCCGAGCTCACGTCCACGTCCAACAGGCCGGATTCGGCAGCCGTGGTGTTTTGCACCGCAACGTCCACGCTCGATTTAGCGAAGGCGAGACGCGATTCGCTGGCACCGATGCTGGCGCGGTTCGAAGACACCGTGGTAATCGCGGCGGTCACCGCGGTAATGGCGGTGTTCGCGTTGGTCGCGGTGTCAATCGAGGTACCGTTGATACCCAGGGCGCTTTGAGTCGCGGCCGACAGGGTGAACGACACGCTGTCGTTCGTGCTGGTACCCGTACCCACCTTAAAGTCGAAGCTCTTGGTGGTGGCACCGGCGGTATAGCTTTCGCCAAACGCCATTTTCGGCAACGTCACGGCCAGGGTGCCCGAGCCGCTGGTGGCGTTGCTGGCATAAGCCGTGATGTTCAGGTCGAACAGCTTCTTGTTGGTGGCAGTATCGTACACGCCGATCACGCCGCCCGCGCCCATGTCGCTGGTGTTGGCGATGGTCGCACCCGCAGCCCCGCCGTTGAGCGAGAACTTAAGGCCGGTAGTCGCATCCACGCCAAAGGTGTTGCCGGTGGCCGAGTTGCTGACGTTGATGGTCAACGCGCCGGTAGCGGCATTGTAGGCCGCCAGGCTGGTCAGATCGGCCAGGGTGGCGTTGTCCAAACCAGTGTTGGCCTGCACCATGTTGGCGGTGAAGGTGGTGATATTGGCGTCACCAGTGATGCTGGCCGGCACCGAGGTCGAAGCCGCCACATCGGTATGCAGCGCAAAGTTCTGGTTGAACGTCAGGCTCACACCCAAGGCAGCAAACGACGCGGTCGCGGTCTTACCGGCAGCGAGGTTGGCGTTGTTGGCGGCAGGGCTGGCAACGTTGGCGTTCACCAGGGTTTGCAGGTCAACAGTCTGTTGGGCACCCGTGGTGGTGTCGGTCAGCGTGACTTTGAAGTTGTCATAGCTGTGGTCACCGGCATGGGAACCGCTGTTGTCGGTATAGGCGTAGGTCATGCGGAAAGCATCGCCCGTGGCCGCCGTACCGGAGTCGACGGTGATGCCGATACCGGCGTTGTCGAACGCGCCGTTCACGGCCTGTTTAATCAGCACCGGGCCGTTACCGCCACCGGCGAGCAGGGTGTTGCCGTTAAAGTTGGTAACGTTGGCAATACGGTCAACTTCCGATTGGAGAGCCGTGTATTCCTGGTTGAGCAGGCTGCGGTCACTGTCGGAGAGCTGGCCGCTGGAGGCTTGCACCGCCAGGGTCTTCATCCGGGTCAGAATGTCGGCGGTGGTCGAAAGCGCACCGTCGGCAATCTGCAACACGCTGCTGGCCTGGCTGGCGTTGAGGCTGGCTTGTTGAAGACCGGCCACCTGCGCCTTCAGTTGGGTACCCACGGCGAGCGCGGCGGCGTCGTCCTTGGCGGTCGGCACGCGGCTACCGGAGGAGAGCTTGGCCAGCGAGCTGCTGGTGTTGTCCGAGGCGATACCGAGGTAACGCTGCGTACCCAACGCCGAGATGTTGGTATTGAAGGTGATAGACATTGTTATTATCCCTTACTTAGGATTCATCTTTACCGGCCTCATGCCGGTCACTGGCAAGAATGTCCAAGTTTTGGGCAGGTGTCCACCCCCCGCCTTGGTCTCGCGTCCTCGCGGGGCTTCTATGCAACCGCATCTCAGCCGTTCCTGACAGGCCTCCTCTCCACCACCGGTTTTTCGGGGTTTAAACCAAAATGTGCCGGAAATGCGCCATCAGCGCACCACAAACCGACACGGCAACGACATTTAAACATCCGTTCCGCTTCACAAAAGCATCAAAAATACACACCAGAACTGGGGGGTTATCCACATCCCACCCCCTAAAAACAGTGCCCGATACTGCGTCATAACAGTCACAGGATGGGCTTGTTGGCAGGTAAAAATTTCGTCAAGGTGGGGTCGGAGAGAGTAAGCCTCAAGGCCACGTAGGGCCGCAGTTCAGGCAAGTAAGCGCCAAATAAAAACAATAGGTTGCCAAAGGCAAGGCGGGGTCGTGGAAGGTCTGTTGAATGCATTTCGGAGTTTAGGTCCGGGCCGGATTCTGGCGTTATTCTTAGGTATTGCCGCAGCGGCGGCCATCACCGGCATGACTGTCAGCAAGCTCCAGCAACCGGGCATGAGCCTGCTGTACGGCGGCCTAAATGCCCAGGAAACATCACGAATTTCAGAATACCTCGGCACCCAGAACGTACAATTCGAAACCCGAGGTGAAGGCGCCGTCTACGCACCTTCGGACAAAATCGGCCAGCTCCGCCTGCAACTGGCAGGCCAGGGTTTGGTGGGCGGCAGCAGCCAGGGTTATGAGCTTTTTGACAACGAAAGCACTTTCGGAACAACCAACTTCGTGCAAAACCTTAATGCAAAACGTGCACTCGAAGGCGAACTGGCACGAACCATTTCCAGCATCCCGGCCATCGGCAGCGCGCGCGTGCATATTGTGTTGCCCAAGGAAAATCTGTTCGCCAAGGAACAAACGCCACCTTCCGCCGCCGTGGCACTAAACGTCGGCACCCGGATTCTGGAACCAGACCAGGTGCACAGCATTGCCGCCATGGTGGCGGCTGCCGTGCCTAACCTGACGCTGGCCAACGTCACCATCATCGATACCCGCGGTACGCTGCTATTTGACGGCCGCGAGCAGGCCGACCCCGCCAATGCCGGGGCCGACATGCGCCGCAAGATTGAAAAGCAGTACGAAGGAACCCTGACCACCATGCTTGAGCGCGTAGCTGGGCCAGGCCAGGTGGCCGTGCGCGTTACCGCAGACGTCAACATGGATAAGGTGCAGGAAAACAGCCAATTATTCGACCCCACCCAACAGGTGGTACGCAGCGAACAGACCAATGAGAGTACCAGTACCAGCGCCGACGGCAGCGCCAACACACCCACCGGCGTACAGGGCAATACCCCCGGCGGTGCCACGGGCAGCGCGGGTGGCGGCGGCAACAGTAACGAGACCCACTCGGAAACCACCACCAACTACGAAATCTCCAAGACCGAGCGCACGCTCGTCCGTGAAGGTGGTGAAATCAAGAAGCTCAGCGTGGCAGTGTTGATTGCCAGCCCTCAACCCGCCGAAGGCGCTAGCCCCGGCGCCGCCCCCACTGCGCTGAGCGACGCACAGAAGGACAAGTACAAGCAACTGGTGCAAAGTGCCATCGGCTACAATGCCGACCGCGGCGACAACGTGACCATCACCGACATGCCGTTTGCGGCCGCACCCGAGCCCGCGCCGGTGAACGAACCATTCCTGTCCAAGGCGCAAATGCTGCATCTGGCGCAGTACGGCCTGCTGGCAGTGGCGCTCCTCATCGTCGCACTGCTGGTGGTCAAACCCGCGCTGACCACGCTGAACAACGCCATCAGCACACCGGTGGCCCCAGCTCCGCTACCGGCACTGCAGGCCATGACCCCTTCCGCCGCCGTTGAAGGTGGTACCGGCAGCGAAGGTCTGATTGATATCCGTAGCGTACAGGGCCGCGTCAAGGAATCGTCGGTAAAGAAGGTACAGGAGGTTGTCGACCAGAACCCGGAGGAAAGTCTCAACGTCGTCCGCAGCTGGATGGCGGGCAACAACACAAGCAGCGGTGAAACTTCATAATGGCTGACTCCTCGCGCAAAGGCGACTCCGCCCGCAAGGCCGCCATTTTGATGATGGCGCTGGGCGAACAACGTGCCGCAAACCTGTTCTCGTTCATGGATGATTACGAAATCCGGGATATTTCGCGCGAAATGGCCACGCTCGGCCAGGTCAGCGGCGAAGAAATGGAACAGACCATGCTCGACTTCGCCAATGCCGTGGGTGGTGGCGGTGGCGGTATCGTCGGCGGCTGGAGCGCTACCGAGCGTTACCTCAAGAGCTTCCTCAAGGAAGACCGAGTGAAGGAACTGATGGAAGAAATGCGCGGCCCAGCAGGCCGCACCATGTGGGAAAAACTGGCCAATGTCAGCGAGGAAGTGCTGGCAAATTACCTGGTCAACGAATATCCGCAAACCGTGGCGGTCATTATCAGCCGCATCAAACCCAACCATGCCGCCAAGGTGCTGAGCGTGCTGCCGGAAGATTTGGCGCTGGAAGTGATGCAGCGCGTGCTGGTGATGGACAACGTGCCGCGCGAAATCCTCAACGCCGTGGAAGAGAGCCTGAAAACCGAGTTCATGCGCAGCCTGGCCCAGCAAAACACCAAGGACCAGCACGAAACGATGGCCGAAATCTTCAATAACTTCGACCGCTCGAATGAACAGCGCTTCATGGGCCTGCTGGAAAAGAGCAACCCCGATGACGCCGAAGAAATTCGTGCACTGATGTTCACCTTCGATGACATCATGAAGACAGACGACAAGGGTGTGCAAACTATTTTGCGCGACGTGACCGATAAGGACGTGCTGACGCTCGCGCTCAAGGGCGCCAAGCCCGAAATGCGCGAAAAGTTCTTCAAGAACATGTCCGAGCGCCAGGCCAAGATCATGAAGGAAGACATGGAAACCATGGGCCCGGTCAAGGTCAAGGACGTGGACGAGGCGCAGATGAAGATTGTCGTGGTGGCCAAGGGCCTGGCCGACAAGGGCGAAATCGTCATCATCACCGGCGTCGAAGGCCAGGAAGAGTTTATTACCTGAGGCGCTATGAACAAGGAATTTATGATGTTTGCGCGAGGCCATAAACGGTTATCCCGTGTCGGCGCGAAGGGCGCCGAGCAGTTGACACTGCTTAAGCCCGGCAAGACGGCATCGGGGAACCGTTTTGGCCCGTGCCCAAAGGGTAGCTCAGCCAAACCGCGTCTGGGTTTGGTTTTGTCCTCCTCACGTAGGGTCAACCACGTATCGTCGTCCAAAACACAAACCAGCCATCGGTTTGGCTGGCTACAAACACATAAATTCCTTGTTCATAGCGCCTGACCATGCCGGAGGCTCCTTATTCCAAATTCGGTTTCGACAACGAATTTTTCGAACTCGATATCGCCAGCGGCCTCAATGGTGGCAGGGCCAAAGCCGATGGCATCGAGCAGGTTCGTGCCGAAGCCTACGCCGCGGGGCTGAACGAAGGTAAAAACATGGCTACGGCCGAGATGGCCGAGATGGCCAAACGCCTGGACACCATCACCGAACAGCTGACCCAAGCCCAGGCCGCATGGGAAGAGCGCAGCGTGCGGCAGTTGCTCACCCTCTGGCATGCAAGCTTCAGCCGCCTGCTGGGCCAGGCCGCGCAGCATTACCCCGAACAGGTGTTCGAACAACACCTCAAAAGCCTGCTGCCGCTCATCCGTACCGGCGAGGAACTGACCCTGCGCCTCCACCCCAATGCCCGCCACTTCCACGAAAAGCTCGGCCTGGCGCACGCGCATATCAGCGGCCATAATTTCCGTATCATCGACGACCACGGCCTGCTACCCAGCGATTGTGTGGTGGAGTGGCACGGCGGCGGGCTGGAAGCCAAGCTGCAGGAGCACCAGAAGCTGATTGCCGAACTGCTGGCCAGCGCGGGCGCACCTGTGCAGGCACCCGCGCCCGAGGCCGTACCGCCGGTAGCCGACACTCCCGCTGCCACCCCAGGTTTACCCGCCACAGCCGCAAGCACCGCAGCACCCGCCGACCCCGCCAAAAAACGCGCCGCCGAGTTGCTGGGTGATGATGAACTGGTGGATGCGCTGAAATGACAAGCAAAAGCCTTGCCGCGCCGGGCCACGGCAGGTTAGGTTAACCCCCAACAACAAGGGAACAGGGGATTTTCATGGCTGACACACCTGCGGCTGATAACAAGCAGAACGTCAAGTTCGAAGACCTCGGCGGTGCCAATGCCGGCATGAAAGGCGCCGAAGCAGGCCTTGAGGCCGTTTACGATGTTCCGGTGACGGTACGTGCCGTGCTGGGCACCACCAGTATGAACATTTCGCAACTGCTCAAGCTGGGCCGGGGTGCGGTGGTGGAACTCGACCGTAAAGTCGGCGACGCCGTTGACGTCTACGTCAACGACCGCCTGGTGGCCCGCGGCGAAGTCGTCATCGTCGACGACAAGCTCGGCGTCACCATGACCGAAATTGTTAAAAACCTGACCTAAACTCTTATGGACGTTGCAACGATTTTCGGTCTGCTAGCATCGTTAGCCTTGGTGGGCGTTGCCATCGGCATGAGCGGCAACCCCGCGGCGTTTGTCGATATTCCCAGCCTGCTGATTGTCGTCGGCGGCACTGCTCTGGTGACGATGGTGAGCTTCCGCCCGCGCGAAATCAGCATGGGCAGCCTGATGATCCTGAATGCCCTGATGCATACCGCGCCCAATTTCACCGGCGAAACCACCCGCCTGGTGCGGTTATCGCAAAAAGTACGCAAGGACAGCCTGATGGGCGCACAGGCCGAGATAGCCGCCGAACAGCACCCGTTTTTGCGCCAGGGCTTGAGCCTGGGGGTAGATAATACCCCGGTCGACCTGATTGAGCGCATTATGATGACCGACACCGCCACACTGATGGAACGCTACGCCACCGGCATTGCCATGCTGCGCCGCGCCGCCGAACTGGGGCCCGCA
This sequence comes from uncultured Pseudomonadales bacterium, assembly GCA_964601735.1. Taxonomy (GTDB): domain Bacteria; phylum Pseudomonadota; class Alphaproteobacteria; order UBA2136; family UBA6156; genus DATAJX01. The sequence continues at coordinate 10,189 of CAZROO010000020.1, read as the reverse complement.
ATGGGGCTTATCGGCACGCTTATCGGCCTGGTGCAAATGCTCAGCCACTTGTCCGACCCCGATACCATCGGCCCGGCGATGGCGATTGCAATTTTGACCACCTTTTACGGTGCGGTGCTCAGCTACATGGTGTTCACGCCACTGGCCAACAAACTCGACCGGATTTCCGCCGACGATTTCCTTATCCGCAAAATCTACACTATGGCGGTCATCAGCATGAGCAAGCGCGAAAACCCGCGCCAGCTCGAACTGCACCTCAACGCCCTACTGCCGCCCAGCCAGCGCAGCACGGTTTTCCGCTAGTTTATAAACTAAATAATCCTGCACCGGTTGCTTGGAGTCTGGCCGCCGCCGCGCTACACTCCGGCCCATGCCGTCCGTACTGGCCGTAAGCCCCCTCCATGCCGAACCGTCGCTGATTGCGGCCCTGCCTGCGGGCACGCACATTGAAAGTGCAAGCGGGCTGAGTGAGCTTATCGAGCAGCTCTCTTCCGGCGAGTTTGCCCTGCTGCTGGTACCGGGCGGGCTCGATCTGGCCATGCTGTTCACCGCCCTGCGTGATAACAAGCTCCTAACGCCCGTGATTGTGGTGGGCGAGGCCAACCCCGCCGCCGGGGCCAAGGCCATCCGCCTGGGCGCCAAGGAGTATCTGACGTTGCCGGTGGAAGCCCGCCTGCTCCAGGCCATCATGGAAAAGCTCGCCCCACCGGTGGACAGCCGCAAACCCATCGCCGCCGACCCGGTGAGCATCGCCCTGCACGAGCAAGCCAAACAGTTTGCCGCCAGCAGCGCCACCGTATTACTGCGCGGCGAGAGCGGTACGGGGAAGGAAGTATTGGCCCGCTTCATCCATGCCTGTAGCCCCCGCGCTAGCAAACCGTTCATCGCAGTCAACTGCGCCGCCATTCCCGAAAGCCTGCTCGAGTCCGAACTCTTCGGGCACGAAAAAGGCGCCTTCTCCGGCGCGCTCAACAAACGCATCGGCAAGTTCCAGCAGGCCCACGGCGGCACGCTGCTGCTCGACGAAATCTCCGAGATGGACGCCAGCCTGCAAGCCAAGCTGCTGCGCGCCATCCAGGAACGCGTCATCGACCCCCTCGGCGCCGACAAGCCGGTGCCGGTCGATATCCGCCTCATCGCCACCACCAACCGCGCGCTGGAAGAGTATGTGGCGCAGGGCAAGTTCCGCGAAGACCTCTATTTCCGCCTCAACGTGGTGATGCTCGACATCCCCCCGCTGCGCAAACGGCTGGAAGACATAGTGCCGCTGGCCCAACATTTTGCCGCCAAGTACGCCGAAGGCCCCACGCCCCAGCTTACCAAGGCGGCGGAAGAAAAACTCATCCATTGCTACTGGAAAGGCAACGTACGCGAGCTGGAAAACACCATGCACCGCGCCATCCTGCTGGCGGGCAAGGAGCGTGTGCTCGACGCCCACCATATCCAGATTTCGCCCATGAGCATGCAGATGATGAGCGTGGCCGCCAACGTACAGCAGGCGGGCACCACGCCGGGCGGCACCCAGGCCGCCGGCCTGGCGCAGGCCGTGGCTAATGCTTACGGCGGTGGGCCATCACCGGTTTACGTGCCCCGCCCGCTGGCCGAGGTCGAACGCGACACCCTGAGCGCCACCATGAGCTACACCAAGGGCAACGAAGATTTTGCTGCGCATCTGCTCGGTATTTCTGTGGTCATCCTGCGTGAGAAACTTTCTTCGCTGGGGTTGCTGAATACGGCATCATAGCCCTTGCGGGCGCAGCCTCTCCCGCGCCATAAAATAGGTGGGAGAATAACAAGAATATGGACATGACCAAACTGCTGGCGCAGGCCAAGCAGCAAGACGTTATGCTGGCGCTGGGCGTGCTGACGCTCATCGTGCTGTTCTTCGTGCCCCTCCCCGGCCCGGTGCTCGACCTGCTCATCGCCACCAACATCACGCTGGGCGTGCTGGTGCTGCTGACGGTTCTTTTTATCAAGCGCGCGCTCGACTTCTCCAGTTTCCCGATGATGCTGCTGGTCACCACCACCTTCCGCCTAGCGCTCAACGTCGCCAGCACCCGGCTGATTCTGGAAAACGGCCACAACAGCACTTCCGCCGCCGGTCACATTATCGAAGCCTTCGGCAAGGTCATCATGGGCGGCAACTTCGTCATCGGCCTAGTGATTTTCAGTGTTTTGATCATCGTCAACTTCATCGTCATCACCAAGGGTTCCGGCCGTATCGCCGAAGTCGCCGCGCGCTTCACACTCGATAGTTTGCCCGGCAAGCAAATGGCCATCGACGCCGACCTCAACGCCGGGCTCATCAATGAATCCGAAGCCCGCAAGCGCCGCAGCGATTTGGAACAGGAAACCGGCTTTTTCGGCGCTATGGATGGTGCCAGCAAATTCGTCCGCGGCGACGCCATCGTCGGCCTTATCATCACCGGCATCAATGTGGTGGTAGGCGTCATCGTCGGCGTTACGCAACACAAGCTGGGCGGGTTCGATGCCCTCAGCCGCTACACCCTGCTGGCAGTGGGTGACGGCCTGGTTGCCTACATTCCCGCCCTCACCATTTCCATCGCCGCTGGTATGCTGGTGGCCAAAAGCGGCACCACCGAAGGCGCGGGCACCGTACTGTTCGGCCAGTTGGTGGGCAACTACCGCGTGCTGTTCGTGGCTTCAGGCCTTACCGCGTTCCTCTCGCTGCTTCCCAACATGCCGGTGCTGCCATTCTGGATTATGAGCGCAGGCATGGGTATGGCCGGTTGGCAGGCCTACCAGCAAAGCAAAAAGCCCAAACCGCCCACCGCAGAAGAAGCAAAAAAGACCGAAGAAGCCGCTGCGGCGGCAGCCACGCCCGCCGAACCGCCGCTGGCCAGCTACCTGCACGTCGATACCCTCAAGCTCGAAATGGGCTACGCGCTGCTCGGCCTCATCGACGAATCTCGCGGTGGTCGCCTGACCGAGCAAATCAAGGAAACCCGCCGCCAACTGGCCAAGCAGATGGGCGTGGTGATGCCCAGCGTGCGCATCCAGGATAATCTGCAACTCAAGCCCGGCGAGTATAATATTTACATCAAGGACATCAAAGCCGGCGGCGGCGTGCTCGAGCCCGGCCAGCTGATGGCGATTTCCGGCAGCGCGGGCGCAGCTCCGCCGCTGGAAGGCAAAGACACGCTCGACCCGGCGTTCGGCATCCCCGCCAAGTGGATTACCGACGCGCAGAAGGAGCAGGCGCAGTTCAACGGCTACACGGTCGTTGATAACTCCACCGTCGTTACCACCCACCTGACGGAAATCATCAAGGACAACCTCGCCGACCTGCTGACCCGCCAGGAACTGGATAAGCTTCTCGACGAGCTGCGCCCCACCCACGCCAAGCTCATCGACGAACTGATTCCCGAAAAATACAGCAAGGCAGCACTGCAAAAAGTTCTGCAAAACCTGCTGCGTGAACGCATCAGTATCCGTGACTTACCAGCTATCATGGAAGCAATGTCTGAAGCCCCCGGCATCCGCAACCTCACCATTCTCACCGAGCACGTACGCAGCCGATTGGCGCGTCAAATCAATGCCCAGTTCGGCGATGCCGAAGGCACCCTCACCGTCGTCGCCCTCAGCCCGGCGTGGGAAAAGGAGTTCAAGGATTCGATGCTGGCCGAAGGCGAAGAGCGCCAACTCGCCATGTCGCCGGACAAAGTGCAGAACTTCCTCAAGGTTACGCGAGATACCTTCGAGCGTCAGTTCAACGCGGGCCTACGCCCCATTCTGCTCACCTCACCTGCCAGCCGCCCGTTTGCCCGCCTTCTCATCGAGCGCGCCCTGCCGCTGGTACCGGTGCTCTCTCAAGCCGAGCTTTCCACCCGTACTCGCCTTCGCACCGTCGCTACAATTTAGGGGGCGGTACGCGGGTTGCTACATGCGGACGCAACTCGTCAGCCCGCGCACTCTCTCCACACATAATTCGCCCGTGGGGCTTCCTCAGGTACAGCTTAAGGAATTCCAGCAACTTCCAGTCATCCGTTTCGGGATTAAGCTTATTAAACACATAGCTGTGCCGCCCCTCGCCCGCCAGTCCAACGCTGCAACAGCCGTTCGGCGTACCATTGGCCTCGCAACCGCCCAGACATTTCACGCCGCACACTTTAACCGGCTGCCCGCGCAGCAGCTTTTTGACGTGTGCTAAATAAGCCAATCCTTCCGCCCGGGGTGCCTCCACTTTCGCGGGGTCGCGGTCGCACATGGTGCAAACAAATACCGTCACGGCGCTTTTTTCGGACATTCGCCTTTTCTTTAAAACAGACCCGCGTATAAAGCCACGGTCTAATAGACTTATCTCTACTGTTTCCACGCCAACCTCTCGGAAAGGAGAGCCCATGCGTAAACTTCTTTATATCGGCCTTGCCGCCCTGGCAGGTTTGCTGATGAACGCTCCTGCACAAGCCCGTAGCCACGGCGGCATTTACGCCAACCTCAGCGCCCAGACCGGCTACGAACTGCAACCGCTGATGCACGATCAACTCGCGCCGATGGACGCCAACCGCAATGCCGTCGTCGCACTGGCGCAAAAGTACCTGCCGTACGATGGCATGGCCAATACGCTCATCAGCTACATCGGCAAACAGCGTGAAGCCTGCGCCTACGGTCTTGCCGGCGGCTTCATTCCCGTTGGTCTTGCCGCAAGTGAGTACAGCCCGCTGCACCTATGCACTCACGCCTTTCTGGCGGGTACGCAGGCCCTGCTCCAGCAACTCAATAGCAAGGCCCCCGCCGACGAGGTGAAAACCCTCTACGGCAAGGTGTTTGCCGAGGGCGGAATCATCGGTTGCGCTTACAGCGCAAAGACGTTCAATACCGATGATATCGTCCATGTCGACCTGCCGGACATACCACGCTTGCCGAATAGCCTCGCCATCGGCGGTGGCCTGTTTGTGGGATTGCTGCTGTTTTACCGCAGCCGCCGTCGCTGGCAACGTACCTGACTGTTCACGAAAAACCAAAAGGCGGGGAGAAATCCCCGCCTTTTTTACCGCCGTGTTTTGCGCCTGGGTTTAGCCTTGACCTTCACCCTGCCCTTGCCGGCCACCTGCCGCGGCGTCACCGCAAAATAAAACGGTGCATGCTCCAGCGCACGGCCGGTGCGGGTGTGGCGGATGTAATCGAACGCTAGCTTCCTGACCGTACCACCCATGATGAGCAGTCCCACCAGATTGGGCAGCATCATCAGCGCGGTCGTGATATCGGCGATAACCCAGATGAATTTCACCCCTTCGCGGATGCTTTCGGCAATATCCAGCACCGCCGCGCCAAACAGCGTGCAGGCCAGAAACACCACAAGGTAAGGCTTGGCCACGCGCGGCCCGAACAGGTACACCGCGCCCTGCTGGCCGTAAAAACCCCAGCCCAGAATGGTGGTGAAGGCGAACATCAGCAAACATACCGTCACAATCGTGCCGCCAATGGGAAGGCCAAAGAGGCTGGCGTGCCCCAGCCCCTGGTTAAAGGCAAAACTGGTCAGGCTCGCCCCCGCGCTGGCCACGCCGGTGCTCTGCCACGCGCCGGTTACCAGAATCACCATTGCGGTAAAGGTGCAAACAAAGAAGGTATCGATGAAGGTCTGCGTCATGCTGATGAGCGCCTGCTCGGTCGGGTGACGCGTCTGCGCCGTGGCGGCGACAATCGGCGCGCTGCCCAAACCGCTTTCGTTGGCAAAAACGCCGCGCGCCAGACCATAACGCATCGCCAGCAGCAGGCTGCTGCCGGCAAAACCGCCCAGCGCCGCGCTGCCGTTGAAGGCATCATGGAAAATCTGCTGGAACACCATCGGCAACATGTCGTAGTTAGCCAGCAGCACCACCGTGCCGGTAATGGCGTACACGCTGATTTTGAGCGGCACCAGAATATCGGCGGTGTGCGCGATGCGTTTGAGTCCGCCAAACATGATGATACCCGCGCACGCCACCACCACCAAGCCCACCAGCGTGGGACGGACACCAAAGCCGCTCGCCATCGCGTCGGCAATGCTGTTGGATTGCACCATGCCGCCGATGCTCAGGGTGGCCAGCGCCAACGCGGCGGCAAATACCATCCCCAGCCACGGCGCCTTGGCGCCATGACACAAATAATACATCGGCCCACCCCGCCATTGGCCGTCGCTGTCTTTCACACGGTAGTGTACACCCAGCAGCGCTTCACTGAATTTCAACGCCATGCCAAACAACCCGCTCACCCACATCCAGAACACGGCCCCCGGGCCACCCAAAGCGACGGCCGTGGCCACCCCCGCGATGTTACCGGTGCCGACGGTGGCGGCCAGCGCCGTCCACAGTGCCGAGCGGTTACTGATAATCCCCTCGCCACCCTGGCGCAGGCTGGCGGGGCCAAACGCCACATACAAGGCAGGCAAGAGCATGCGGAACTGCAACCCCCGCAGCAGCACGGTCAGGTACACCCCCGTAGCCATTAGAACAATCAACATCGGCCAGCCCCACACCACATCGGCCACGGCGTTCAGGGCATTGCCAAATTCGGTCAGTGTCATCGTGGAATCTCCTTCGTTTATGGCATCATGATATGCATACACCATATATACAATAATGGCGCCCAAGCGGGCGCCATTTTATAAGGACATAAATTCGCTAGGCCGTAGCGAAAATGCCCAAACTTGAGAACCGCACCCCACCGCATACCCCCTAGTACACAAGGGGGAGGAAGCGCAAAGGCCGGGCATTTGCAGCCCGGCCTAGTAGAATTTAACTGTTAGAGGTTGGGTTTAGGCACTAAAAAGCCCAGGTTCTGCATCGGACCCAGCGGCGTCACGCTGTTCTCGACGCTCTCGATTTCCGGCGTGCCGGTCCACAGTTTGTAAACCACAACCTTGTTCACTAGCACCATGGTAGCCTGGAACTGCCAGCCGGTGGTGCGGGTGTTTTTGCGGAAGCCGAACAGGTTGGCCAGAACGCTGCCTTCCTGCTTGTTATGGGTGTTTTGCACCTGCACCACGTAGGCAAAGCAATTGTAGGTGGCGGCCACGCATTTCTTGATGCCTGCCGGCAGTTGCTCGGGCTTGAACGAGCTGCCGAACAGGTTCACCACGTCCACGTAGTTCAAAATTTTGGTATTGGGCGTGGCTTCGGGGTTAAAGCCGAGCACGCGCAAATCCTTCTCGGTGGTTTTGTCTTCAAAAATGGCGTCATAGGCATCTTTGGCCGCAGCATAGTTTTCCCATTTCACCTGGCTTTTGCTGCTGCTGTTGGGCAGCACGCTCGCGCAACCGGCCAGCAGGGCCAGCGCGCCAAGAATCGTAGCGGCGGCGGTCGGATTGGGCAGGCGGTTTTTCATGGGTTTTACTCCTTCGTTAACTTATGAAGGGTCATCCGCGCCAAACTGCCACCTGACACCCGCCATTTTGGCTTTTTTCCGCCATTCAGGCCGTTTCCGCACTGCGAGATAACTCACGAAACTCCTGACAATGCGCTGCACAAAACGGCGGGTTACTTGCCCCAAAGCCTCACCTTTGCTATGCACAACACCATCAAATACAGGGGGTTGGATTGAAAGGTATCATATTGGCAGGCGGCAGCGGCACGCGGCTTCACCCCACTACTAAAGTCATCTCCAAACAACTGCTGCCGGTTTACGATAAACCGATGATTTTCTATCCCTTATCAGTACTGATGCTGGCGGGCATCCGCGACACCCTCATCATCTCCACGCCGCACGACCTGCCTAAATTCAAAGAGCTGCTGGGCGACGGCAGCACTTGGGGCATCAAGCTGAGCTACGCCGAACAACCCAAGCCGGACGGCCTCGCCCAAGCCTTCGTCATCGGCGAAGAATTTATCGGTAACGACCGCGTCGCGCTCATTCTCGGCGACAACATCTTCTTCGGCAGCAAATTCACCCCCTTGCTCAAGGCCGCCGCCGAACGCGAAACCGGCGCCACCATCTTCGGCTACCACGTGCAAAACCCCACCCAGTTCGGCGTGGTCGAATTCGACCACACCCGCAACGCCGTCAGCATCGAAGAAAAACCCGAACACCCCAAAAGTAATTTTGCCGTCACCGGCCTCTATTTCTACGACAACGATGTGGTGAACATCGCTAAACAGGTAAAACCTTCCGCCCGTGGCGAACTCGAAATCACCAGCATCAACAACGAATATTTAAAGCGTAAACAGCTCAAGGTCGAAATCCTCGGCCGCGGCTTCGCCTGGCTCGATACCGGCACCTACGACAGCATGCTCGAGGCCAGTTGGTTCATCAAAACCATCGAGCACCGCCAGAGGTTTAAAATCGCCTGCCTGGAAGAAATCGCTCTTCTCAATGGCTGGATAAGCACCGACGATGTCGCCGCCATCGCCAAGCCGCTGGCCAAAACCGAATACGGCAAATATTTGCTAGAAGTTGTAAAGGACGCCTCTTATGGCCACTAAAATTCTCGTCACCGGCAGCGCCGGGTTCATCGGCAGCAACCTGGTGGAATATCTGCTCGAGGTTCATCCCGACTGGCACATCGTCAGCCTCGACAAGCTCACCTACGCCGGCAACCTCGCCAATCTCAGCGCGGTGAAAAACAATCCGCGTCACACCTTCGTGCAGGGCGATATCTGCGACAAGGAACTGCTGGAAAAACTCTTCACCGAACATGACATCCGCGGCGTCTTCCACCTCGCCGCCGAAAGTCACGTCGACAACTCCATTACCGGGCCGGAAATCTTCTTCATGACCAACGTCATCGGCACCCAGCGGCTGGCACATACCGCCTACCGCCACTGGATGAACGGCCCCGGCGACGTGAAGAAGGGCTACGAAAACTGCCGTTTTCACCTCACCAGCACCGACGAGGTCTTCGGCACGCTGGGCGACACCGGCCTGTTCTCCGAAACCACCGCCTACGCCCCCAACCCGCCCTATGCCGCCAGCAAGGCGGGCGGCGATTTCGTCATCCGCAGCTACAACCGCACCTTCGGCCTCAACACCACCATGAGCAACTGCAGCAACAACTACGGCCCGCACCAGCACGCGGAGAAACTCATCCCCACGGTCATCCGCAAGGCACTCGCGGGGCAACCCATTCCCATTTACGGCAACGGCAAAAACGTGCGCGACTGGCTCTACGTGCGCGACCACTGCCGCGCGCTCGAACTCGTCCACCGTACCGGCCGGACAGGCGAAACCTACAACGTCGGCTGCCACAACGAGCAGGACAACAACTTCATGGCCCAGAAGATCTGCGCCATCCTCGACGAATTGAAACCCACCAGCAAAACCTCCTACGCCAACCAGATCACCTACGTGAAGGACCGCGCCGGCCACGATATGCGCTACGCCATCGACAGCACCAAAATCGAAACCGAGCTGAAGTGGCAACCCGAGCACGATTTCGAAACCGCCCTGCGCGCCACCGTGCAGTGGTACGTGGACCGCACCTGATGCTGCACTTTATTCAAGAAACCGCCACGCCGCACAACAACGTGCTGCTGGCCGCGCTCAAAAAAACCAGGGGCCTCAAGCTGCAACCCTGGTACTGCCAGCCCAAGGCCGCCAAATACGGCTGGAAGGACGACCTCTCCAACGCCGTCGTCCCCGCCAGGTTTTACGCCAACGGCAAAATCGATTTCGCCTTTCTCCGGCAGGTGCTGAAGAACTCGAACGATAAGATCCTGCTGGTCGGCTGGAGCAACCCGTCCACCCGCGCCCTGTTCATTCTGCTCTGCCTATTGCGCCGCAGGTTCGGCATGTGGTTCGACTGCCCGCAGGACAGCGCCCCACGCTCCAAACTCTCCAACCTGCTGCGCGAATTCTTCTATCTGCTGCTCCGCACCAGTAACGCAACCGTATTTTGCGTCGGCAAAATGACGGTCGAATATTTCGCCGCGCGCGGCTTCAACCGCAACCAGCTCGTCAACCTGCCCATCCTGGTCGAGGTGAACAGAACCCGCGCCGACTTCGCCAAGCAGCGCCCCGCCATCCGCAAACGCTATAATGCAGGCAAACAGGATATCCTGCTTACCGCCGGCAGCCGCCTGGTATTCGATAAAGGCTTCGACATCCTCCTCACCGCCATCGCCGCGCTGCCCCCGGCGCAAAAAAAGCGCGTACGCTGTGTCATCGTTGGCCAGGGCGAAGAACTGGAGAACCTCAAGCGGCAAGCTGCCAAATCTGGCCTAGCCAAGCAGGTCTACTTCCCCGGCTGGCTCGC
>CAZROO010000019.1:19765-22820 GCA_964601735.1 uncultured Pseudomonadales bacterium | reverse complement strand
GAAATAACCTAAACCCTTAACAGGGCTTTTGTATTGCCCAATTCCGGCTATGGGTATACGTTCCGCCCCTATGACCTGCGTTAAAAATTTATCAGCTCTTGCGGCCGCGGATGAGAAAATCATTTTCTCCGACGGCCGAGCACCGCAGCGTACACTTTTAGTACGTGAGGAGCGCAGGACCAGGAAAAATGATTTTATCGCCGCGGGATAAATTTTTATGACAAAGCACCTCATCACCAGCGCCCTGCCCTACATCAACGGCGTCAAGCACCTCGGCAACCTCATCGGCAGCCTGCTGCCGTCCGATGTCTACGCCCGCTTTCTTCGCGCCAAGGGCGATGAAGTCCTGTTCTTTTGCGCCACCGACGACCACGGCACGCCCGCCGAGATCGCCGCGCTCAAGGCCAACCAGCCGGTAGCCGAGTTCTGCGCCGAGCAACATGAGATTCAAAAAAACATCTACCAACGCTTTGGCCTGAGCTTCGACCACTTCGGCGCCACCAGCCGCGAGCCCAACCGCCGCATCACCCAGCGCATCGCCAAAGGCCTGTGGAAGAACGGCATGTTCGACGTCAAAGGCATCAAGCAGGTTTATTCCAAAGCCGATAACCGCTTCCTGCCCGACCGGTATGTGGAAGGCACCTGCCCGCACTGCGGCTACACCAAGGCCCGCGGCGACCAGTGCGAAAACTGCACCCGCGTGCTCGACCCCACCGACCTCATCAATCCGCGCAGCGCCATTTCCGGCAGCACCGACCTCGAAATCCGCGAAACCAAGCACGCCTTCCTCAAGCTTTCACAAATGAGCGACAAGCTCCGCGCCTGGGTGAACGAGCAAACCGAATGGCCCGCGCTCACCCGCAGCATTGCGCTCAAGTGGCTCGACGAAGGCCTCCACGACCGCGGCATGACCCGCGACCTCAAGTGGGGCGTGCCGGTGCCGGAAGAGTTCGGCCCCGAGTTCGCCGATAAAGTCTTCTACGTCTGGTTCGACGCTCCCATCGGCTACATCGGCACCACCGCCGAGTGGGCGGAAAAAATCGGCAAGCCGGATGAGTGGCAAAAGTGGTGGTTAAATGCGAATGACGTCCGCTACACCGAATTCATGGGCAAGGACAACGTCCCCTTCCACACCATCATTTTCCCTGCCATGCTCATGGGTGCTGGCGAGCCCTGGAAGCTCGTCGACCAGATCAAATCCTTCAGCTGGATGACCTATTACGGCGGTAAGTTCAGCACCTCTCAACGCCACGGCGTCTTCACCGACCAGGCGCTGGGCATCCTCCCCAACGCCGACTACTGGCGCTACTATCTGCTGGCCCGCGCACCCGAAAGCGACGACAGCAGCTTCACCTGGGACGACTTCCAGAGCGTCGTCAACAAGGACCTCGCCGACGTCCTCGGCAACTTCGTCAACCGCACACTGCAACTCACCAGCCGCAACTTCGGCAATAAAATGCCCGAGTTCAAAAACCCCACGCAGGCCGATATGGACTGCGCCGGGCGCCTCAACAAAATTCTCGAACGCTACACCAACCACCTCGAGAAGATCGAACTCCGCAAGGCAGTCGAAGCCCTGCGCGAACTCTGGGTGGCGGGCAACGAATACCTTGCCTCGCAGGAGCCCTGGCAGGTGGTCAAAACCGACAAGGAACGCGCCGCCAGCATCCTCAACATCGCCTGCGGCATGATTGTGATGTACGCCCACGCCATGCGCCCCATCATTCCGTTCACGTCGGATAAAATCCTCGCGCTGTTCAAAAATCCCGGGGCGCTGCTGAAAGACCCGAGCAAAACTTGGCCCTCCAGCCTGTCCATCATGAAACCCGGCCAGCTTGAGTTTACGCTGCCCACCGAAGTCCTGTTCCCCAAAATCACCGACGAGCAGCGCGCCGAGTGGGAAGCCAAGTTCGGTAACACCAAAGCCTGATACTTGTTGCCTAGCGCCTGATGTCCCTCCCCAAACGCCCCTTCATCTACGTCCGCCACGGCCAGACCGATTGGAACGTCGAAGGCCGCGTGCAGGGCCACACCGACGTACCGCTCAACGCCGAGGGCGTGCGCCAGGCCGCCACCATCTGCGAAAAGCTGCTCGCCGATCACGTCGACTACGTCATCAGCAGCCCGCTCGTTCGCGCGCTCAAAACCGCCGCCTTCATCGCCGAGACCCACCAAAAACCCATCCATATCGACAGCCGCCTCAAAGAACGCACCTTCGGCGGCCTCGAGGGCCACATCACCGCCGACCTGCGCGCCAAGCACGGCTTGGGGCCAAGCGACCCGTTCGACCCCATCCTGCCGCCGGATGCCGAACTCTGGCCCGAAACCACCGCGCGCACGCTCGACGTGGTGGGCGACTGGCTCACCCGCCACCCCAAAAGCAAGCTGGTGTTCGTGGGCCACGGCGCCACCTACCGCGCGCTGGTCGAAACCCTCACCGGCGCCCGCGCCTACGCCGACAATGCCCAGCCCTACCTCTTCAACCCCACCAGGTCCGGCTGGGAAGTGACAGAAGTGAAGTAATGCCCCTCCCCCCACGCCCCTTCATCTTCGTCCGCCACGGCCAGACCGACTGGAACATTGAGGAACGCATGCAGGGCAGCAGCGACAACCCCCTCAACGCCGAGGGCCTGCGCCAGGCCGCCGCCATCTGCCAAACCCTGCGCGCCGACCACGTCGACTGCGTCGTCAGCAGCCCGCTCATCCGCGCGCTTAAAACCGCCGCCGCCATCGCCGAAACCCACCGCAAACCGATCCATATCGAGAACGCGTTGCGGGAGCGCTCCTTCGGCGCTTACGAGGGCCAATCCATCAGCGGCATTCGCCAAAAACTCGGCCTCCCGCCGGGGGAATCGGTGTCAAAATACATCGACGACACCGCCGAACCCTGGGCGCAAGTGACCGAACGCGCGCTCGGCGCCGTGGGCCGCTGGCTTGCCGCGCACCCGGATAAAAAACTGGTGTTTGTCGCCCACCGCACGGTGCTCCGCGTGCTGGCCGAGGCCCTGACCGGCGAGGATATCCGCGCCCCCAACGCCACGCCCTACCTCTTCCA
>CAZROO010000019.1:16625-19665 GCA_964601735.1 uncultured Pseudomonadales bacterium | reverse complement strand
AGGCCCTGACCGGCGAGGATATCCGCGCCCCCAACGCCACGCCCTACCTCTTCCAACCCACCCCCTCCGGCTGGAGTGTCACCCCGCTTTAGCGCGTATCTTAGCAGTAAGAATAACTATAATTTCATATAGATTGTTAAAGAAAATTCCAGAAGCTAAGAAGAGATATATTGCCAAAAAATCTGCACTTAGCGCACCTAGAAGAGCACTGAATTTTTCAGGCGTATTCCACAAAGAAACTCTCCATAGCTCTCTGTAAAAGAATAATCCAAAAACAATCAACAAAATCCAACCTTCTGCAAAGACCCTAATAACGCCCTTCTTTTGAAAAGCCTCTATGCTTCGAGGGCTAAGCTTAAAATCCAGCTGAAATGCGCTATAAATCGTAAGCAATAGGCCTCCTAAAAGAGGTACAAACAGCTTAATCATCATCCAAATGATAAAATACGCAGGGTCTTGGGGCTGCCCCTGCTGACATTGGGTTGCAGCAAAATCAATAAGCTGTCGGGAGAAAAATACATCTGTAATGGAAATATAAGGTCTTACCCCACACAAGAAGATACCGAGAGGACCATTGGCGTAGGCTCTTGCCCATAGTTCAAGAATATCTGCCATTGGGAAAAAGAGAAGGACGCCTAAAAGAAAATTATTTCCCAATTTTATTCCATGATTGGTTTTACTAATCATTCAATTCAGCCTTCATTAATTTCTCGGCGCCGTCCCGCTCACGTCATTCATGATCACTTCACACCCATCGGTCGCCCGGCACTTGGCGTTAAAGCATGCCACCACTTTCTTGTTCTGGAAAAACACCGCCGGGTACACCCGCGCCAGCAGCTCGATCCGGTCAACATCACTTTTGCCGATGCCGTTGCGGATGGCGTTGTAGCGCATGTCCAGGCTCATGCTCCCCGCCGCAATATTGTCGGCCAGTAACCGGCTCAGCCTATCGGCCTGCGCGGGGTTGCCGCCGGGGCGCCACGCGGTATCGCCGGTAAACATACAACCACAGGCCAAGTCACCGTGGTTCTGCCAAAGGCCCACGCGGTGCGGCATGTCGCCACGGCAGGCGTTCAGCAACGCCTGCTGCACCGGCGTCGGCGCAGGCGGCTGCGCCCAACCCAGGGCGGGAATCATCGCGCAAAGCCAAAGTCGTTTCATGTTCTGCGATTCGTGAACACCATCAGCATAACACCAATCAAGCCCAGTAGAGCTCCTATCCAAAAAGTTGAAGCCCCAGGGTCGTACGCCACCTGCAAACCGCTATAACGCCGCAACTTGAAATCACGCGCAAAAATCAGGTGCGTCAACCCCGTCTCACGCACCATCTTCACCGCCTGCAACACCCCCAGCCCCGCCTCGACGCGCCTACCCTCCGGCAGCGTCTGCAATACCGGCGCGGCGGTTTGCTTGAACGCCGCCAAGCCATCACCGGTAGTGAAATCATCCACCTTCATCGCTGCCAGCCTCGCCACCACCGGCCACAATTGCGGCTCCACCACCCCCAGCCACACCGGTGTGTAAACGGCGGCACCCTCGTTATTTGCGCGCTCGGCCACGCCCAGCACCGCCGGGTGCATCAGGTAGCTGCGCAACTGCCGCGCCCCGGCATCCGGCGGCTGCACCAGGTAGTCCAGGCTCGGCCCCACATCCACCGGCGGCAGGCGCCTGCCGTGTTCGTCGAACAGGCTCTCCACCGTATTGGCCCTAAAATCCAAAAGTTCAATCCGCGTCCCATCGGCAAGCCGTGCGGCCTCGTGCACCTTGCCTTCAAACGGCACCAGCGCCCCGTCACTCAAACTGACGCCATCAGCCTTGATGGTGCTCCCGCCATCACCGAACCCCGCCTGATAGAATGTATAGCCGCGAATGTGCGCGGGCGCGTTCACCTCGGCCACATAACGCTTGCCGCCCCCAGCCATCTGGGTCTC
This sequence comes from uncultured Pseudomonadales bacterium, assembly GCA_964601735.1. Taxonomy (GTDB): domain Bacteria; phylum Pseudomonadota; class Alphaproteobacteria; order UBA2136; family UBA6156; genus DATAJX01. The sequence goes on along the minus strand of CAZROO010000019.1, from coordinate 17,734 downwards.
CAGCTCGGTGGCAAAACGCCGCGGCATACCGGTGGCAAACTGCTCCACCGTAAAGCCTCTGTTGGCCACCTTGAACGGCAGCATATGCGGCGTCGCCGTATTACCATGAAAACTCAGCACCACATTATCGCTCTCGCCTTCACGCAGGTTCATCACCCCACGCCAGCCCACCAGACCCGTCAGAAGCGCACCAGCAGCTACCATCAGCACACCGCTATGCACCAGCAAATAGCCGGCCTTGCGACACAGCCGCAGCCGGTCAACGCTACTGGTGCGCCACAATTGCGTCACCCAAATCATGCCAATCGTGCGCAGCGCGCCATAGCCGTTGCGCCATATGCACACGCTCACGCTCAACAGCAAAAACCCGAAAATCCCCACAAACCACCACGCCCGCACTACATCGGTAAGCCCAATCAACATCAGGGTTTTTGCCGTGGCATAGCCATACTTGGCCACGTAATCCTGCGCCGGCAGACTCTGTGGAATCCATGTCGCCAACACGCTCGCCAGCGCGCTCACGGCCAGCAGCAACACCGCCGTGCGCATCTTGCCCAACTCATTCGAAAACCAGCCTAAATTCATTGTGGGCCGCGCCACTTCATCAACCAGTGCGTTTCGGTTTGGCCGGTCACTTCAAAGCCCATTTTCTCGTAAAGTTGACGCGCCGTGTTTTGCAAAAGCGTCTGCAACGTCAGCCCGCATCCCTCGCGCTTGGCGCGTTCAATCAGGTCGCGAATCAAAGCGCTTCCCACCCCGCGCTTCTGAAAATCAGGATGCAAAATAATCTGGTTAAGAAAGTAATCTCCGCCGCGCTTTTTCACCTGCCACCAGCCTGCATCCATGCCATCCACCACAATCACCGCACGCTCGCCTTCGCTGTCGTTCCAACTCTGCAGTGCAAACTCATCCTGCGCCGCCTCATCCCAGTGGCCGAACTGGCGCACAATCGTACCACGCTCGGCAACATGGTGCAGGTTGCGCCAAAACGCCCAGTCATCGGGCGTGACCGGGCGTAGCGTGTACATGTCGTAAAGCCTAAATATCCAGGTTAGCGACCGTCAGCGCGTTCTGGACAATAAAGTCCTTGCGCGGCTCAACCACGTCAC
>CAZROO010000019.1:0-16525 GCA_964601735.1 uncultured Pseudomonadales bacterium | reverse complement strand
GCGACCGTCAGCGCGTTCTGGACAATAAAGTCCTTGCGCGGCTCAACCACGTCACCCATCAGCGTGGTAAAGATGTTGTCGGCGTTCATCGCGTCGGCCACCTCCACTTGCAACAGGCTGCGGTTGCTGGGGTTGAGCGTGGTTTCCCACAGCTGCTCGGGGTTCATTTCACCCAAGCCTTTATAGCGCTGAATCTGCCAGCCCTTGGCGCCGATATCAAGCACATGGTTCACAAAGTCGGTCGGTGTCGCCCACGGCAGGTCGGCCTCGGCCACCTTGTAAACGCCGCCACCCATCAACGGCATCAGGTCGTCGGCCAGTGCTGCCAGCTGGCGGTAACCGTTGCTGTGCAGGGTTTCGCGCGTCACCGTCACCAGTTCCGGAATACCCGCATTGCGGCGCGTCAAACGCACCCGCGCATAACCTTCGCTCGTGGCTTCGGCCACGGCATCCCACGGCGTGGCCTCGGCGCCTTGCGGCAACGCCTTGGCCAGCGCACCGGCCATGTCCTGCGCCTTGGGCAGCAGGTCCAGACTGTCCACGCCAACACCTGCGGCCAGCATGCCCCACACAATCTCGGCGGGCACGTCCACCTGCGGCACCAGGTTGCGGGCCTTCAATGCCAACTGGAAGGTCGCATCCAAATCCTTGCCACTGCGCGCTTCCTTCTTCATGGTCAGCACGCCACCGGCCAAACCACCATTGGCAAAAAAGGCATCCTTCGCAGCCTCATCCTTCAGGTAAACTTCCTGCTTGCCCTTGCCGGCGCGGTACAGCGGCGGCTGAGCAATGTACAGGTGCCCGCGAGCAATCAGGTCCGGCATGTTGCGGTAAAAGAACGTCAGCAACAGCGTACGGATATGCGCCCCGTCAACGTCCGCGTCGGTCATGATGACAATCTTGTGGTAGCGCAGCTTGTCCAGGCTAAAATCCTCACGGCCAATCCCCGTCCCCAGCGCCTTAATCAAGGTGCCGATTTCCTGGTTCTGCAGCACGCGGTCAAAGCGTACCTTTTCCACGTTCAAGATCTTCCCGCGTAGCGGTAGAATCGCCTGCACGCCACGGTCACGGCCCTGCTTGGCGGAACCACCGGCCGAGTCCCCCTCAACAATGAACATTTCGCATTTGCTCGGGTCTTTCTCCGAGCAATCGGCCAACTTGCCGGGCAGGTTGGCAATTTCCAGCGGCGATTTGCGGCGCGCCAGTTCGCGTGCCTTGCGGGCGGCTTCACGCGCAATCGCGCTTTCGGCCACTTTGGTGATGATCGCCTTTGCCTCGTTCGGATTCTCCTCAAAAAACGCCGCCAGCCATTCGGCCACGATGCTTTCCACCACCGGCCGCACTTCGCTGCTTACTAGTTTGTCCTTGGTCTGGCTGGAAAATTTCGGGTCGGGCACCTTCACGCTCAGCACGCAGGTCAGGCCTTCGCGCGCATCGTCGCCAGAGAGGCCACTGTCCACTTTCAGCTTTTTCAGCGCACCGGATTCCTCGGCGTACTTGTTGATAACGCGGGTCAGCGCCGCCTTGTACCCCATCAGGTGGGTGCCGCCGTCGCGCTGCGGAATGTTGTTGGTGAATGGGTAAACGTTCTCGCTGTACCCGTCGTTCCACTGCATGCTGCATTCAACCGTTACGTTGTCCTTGGCGCCGGTGAAGTAAATCGGGTTGTCGATGAGCGGCTTGCGCGAGCGGTCAAGGTGCCTCACAAATTCCTTCACACCGCCTTCATAGTTCAGCACCACCTGCTTGGGCTGGCCAAGGTCGTCCAGTTGGCGCATGTCGGTGAGAGTAATATGCACCCCGCTGTTGAGGAACGCCAGTTCGCGCAACCGGTTAAGCAGCGTATCAAAACTGAACTCGACGCTGGTGAAAGTCTCCTTGCTCGGCGTAAAGCGCACTTCGGTGCCGTGTTCACCGGTGTCGCCGATGATTTTCAGTGGGTACACCGCGTCACCATGCTTGAACTCCATGCGGTGGATGTGCCCGTCACGCCAAATCGTCAGTGTCAGGTTAATGCTCAGGGCATTCACCACGCTCACACCCACGCCGTGCAACCCGCCCGAAACTTTATAGCTGTTCTGGTCGAATTTACCGCCCGCGTGCAGCTGGGTCATAATCACTTCGGCAGCACTTACGCCTTCTTCGGCATGGATGCCGGTGGGAATCCCGCGCCCGTTATCCTTCACACCCACACTGCCGTCGTCGTACAGCGTCACCAGAATCCGGTCGCAATATCCCGCCAGCGTTTCGTCGATGGCGTTATCGACCACTTCATACACCATGTGGTGCAAACCGCTACCGTCATCGGTGTCGCCGATGTACATGCCTGGGCGCTTGCGCACGGCATCAAGGCCGCGCAAAACCTTAATGCTGTCCTGGCCATACGCGGCCTGCGCGTCGGCGATTTCCTGTTCCGATTTGACGGCTGTTTTCTTGCTCGATTCGACCACGATTTTTCTCCCTTGAAATATGCTAAAAATCTACCAAATTTTGACTATTTTTACAACCCCGAAACACGGCAAAAATCCGCCCCAAAATGCCTATTTTGAGGGCCTAAAAAAGGGCTTTTCTAAACCGGGCCGGTTTGACCATCATGAACAGCTACCAAAAGGGTATCTGCTAAACCCTCCGCCGCCCCGCTTTCGGTGTCGCTCGCCCACACCTGAGCCCCCAGCACAGCAAGCTCCGCCGCCACCTCTTTCCGCCGCGTCACATCAAGGTGAGCAGATAGCTCATCCACCAGCACCAGCGGTGCCACTCCGCGACTCTCACGTAGCAACCGCACCTGCCCCAGCAACCATCCAACTAAAGCCTTCTTATGCTGACCACTCGACGCCTCGTGCAATGCAACTTCCTGTTTCCTGTCCCCTGTTACCTGCAACCTGCCCCCCACATCCAACGTATTCGGCCCCGCGTGCGTCCGTTCCAGCCGTGCATCAATCTCGCGGCTGCGGGCGAGTTTTCCCGCCAGTTCGGCCACAGGATCGACCGCCGCCAGCACCTCCAGCGCGCCGCCCACCAACTCAATCTTCATTTCACTCAGATGAACACCCAACGCTTCCAGATACCCAAACCGCCCACGCAACACCTCAATCCCCGCCTGTGCCGCCATGTGTTCCTCGGCATCCAGCCAATCGCCGTCACGCCCGTCCGCCAGCAGCTTCAACCGCGAGCGCAAGTGGTGGACATACCGCGCCACACGCTCATGGTGCTCGGGGCGCCAGGCCCCCGCTGCCTCGTCTAACCAGGCCCGGCGGTCACCCGGCGAACCGTCACTGAATAATCTGTCCAGCCGCGGAGACAAACTCACTACCGCGCCCACTCGCCCCAGCCCCAAGCCAGTCGTGTCCTCGCCATCCAGCTTCTGCATTTTGCGACCTTGCTGGAACCCGACCCCGACTTCCCGCCCATCGCTCAGCCACCCATGCACGCCCCACACCTTGGCGCCATGACGCAACTGCTCCTTCGCCTCCGCACCCAGTAACCCGCGCCCGCCACCAAGCAAACTCAACGCTTCCAGCAAGCTGGTTTTCCCCGCCCCGTTCGGCCCGTGCAACAGCACCAAGCCAACTCCCTCGGGTACGGCGATCTCAACCTGTTTCAGGTTCCGGAAATCGCCAACGCGCAGTTTCTCGACGTACATCTATTCCCTCTTTTAAAACAGCGCGGCCTCGACTCTCGTCGAGGCCGGCGGTAACCCATGCGCTGTTTTCAATCCGGCGCTCTTCTCAATTCGTTCTTTTCTTGTAGTGGCAACCTTGAATTGAAACTCTTTTTACATTCGCTGGGCGGGAGGGATTTTTCATTTTCTCCGACGTCCCGAGCACCGCAGCGTACACTTTAGTACGTGAGGAGCGCAGGGCCAGGAAAAATGAAAAACGCCCCGTCCCAGTAGAATTTAAACGCGCATCGGCATCACGACAAACAGCGTCGTCGCATCCGCCGGGTCGCGCACCAGCACCGGGCTGGCCGAATCCTTCACAAACATCTGCACGTCATCGGCACCCACTTGGCCGCCGATATCCTCCAGGTAACGCGCATTGAAACCGATATCCATGCTCGGACCATCATAGGCCACTTTCACGTCTTCGCTGGCGTTTTCCTGGTCGGGGTTGTTGGCGGTCAGCATCACATGGCCTTCCATAATGCCGAAGCGCACGCTGCGGGTCTTTTCATGGCTCAGAATGCTCACACGGCCCACGGCCTGCAGCAGCAAGCGGCGGCTCACGGTCAGCTCAGCCGGGTTGCTGGCGGGAATCACGCGCTCGTAATCCGGATAGGTCGCATCAATCACCTTGGAAGTCAGCGTCACGTCACCGGCCTCGGCCTGGATTTTCTTTTCGCTGACGGTAAAGCTGATGTCCTTGTTTTCTTCGGCCAGCTTTTTCAGCTCACTTACGCACTTCTTGGGCAGAATCACACCCGGCATCTCGGCAGCACCCGCTGGCGCTTCCAAGTCGCACTTGGCCAGGCGGTGGCCATCGGTGGCCACGGCACGCAGCGTCGGCTTGCCGTCAAGAGTCACGATATGCAGGTAAACGCCGGTCAGGTAAGCGCGGGTTTCGTCGCTGCTGGCGGCAAAGCTCACGCGGTCGAGCAACTTCTTGGTGTCGGCGCCGCTCAGGCTGAAGCTCACGCCGCCATCCACCTTGCTCATGTCGGGGAAAGCCTCGGCACCCAGCGTCGCCAGGCTGAATTTGGCCTTGCCGGCGCTCACGGCCAGGCGGCTGCCGCCGTCGTCCAGTTCCAGAGCCACCATCACGCCTTCGGGAATCTTGCTGACGATCTCAAACAGCTTGATGGCACCCACGGTAGTCACGCCGGGCGTATCCACAAACGCTTCGGCCACGGCGCGCACGCTCATGTCGCTGTCGGTGGCGATGGTTTCCAACTGGTTGTTTTCGGCCTTGAGGCGCACGTTGCCCAAAATGGCCACACTGGTACGCTTTTCGACCACCGCGCTCATGTGGCGCAGGGCCTTGAATAAAGTTTCTCTGGAGATGCTGAGTTTCATGGCCGCACCCTACGCGGGGAGTGCTTTTTTCTCAAGCAAAATGCCTGTGCAGCAGGCACCGTATACGGTTTGTATTTACGAGGCGGAAGTACCGCGTAATTGACGCTGCAATATAGCAATAGCCTCGGCAAGGGCAGGGTCGCGCGGCAGCAAATTCTCCACGTTGCGCACGGCGTGAATCACCGTGGTGTGGTCGCGGCCGCCAAACGCCCGGCCGATGTCCGGATAGCTCTTGGTGGTCAATTGCTTGCACAGGTACTGCGCCACCTGTCGCGCCAGTGCCAGGTCCTTGGGGCGGCGCGGGCCAAGCAGGTCGGAGAGCCGCTGGTTGAAGTGCGTCGCCACCGCCTGCTGAATGTCCTCAATCGTCACAATCTTCACCTGCGTGCGCAGCAGGTCGCGCAGCTGCTCGCGGGCAAACTGGATGGTCACCGTATTGCCTGTGAGCTGACTAAAGGCCACCAGGCGGTTGAGCGCGCCTTCCAGCTCGCGCACGTTGCTGGCAATGCTCTCGGCCAAAAACTGGGCCACCTCGGCGGGCAGGTCCAGCCCGCGTTCTTCAGCCTTCTGGGTCAGAATGGCCAAGCGCGTTTCAACGCCCGGCACGTGCATTTCCACCGTCAGGCCGCTGCCCAACCGGCTTTTCAGACGCTCTTCCAGATCCGGCAACTCGTGCGGGCTGCGGTCGGCAGTCAAAATAATCTGCTTACCCAAACTCACCAGCGTGTTGAAGGTGTGGAAAAATTCTTCCTGCGTCGATTCCTTGCCGGCAATGAACTGCACGTCGTCCACCAGCAGCATATCCACGCTACGGAACATTTCCTTGAAGCCGATGGTGGTACGGTCTCGCATCGCACGCACAAAGCGGTTCAAAAACTGTTCGGCGGTTAAATACAAAACCTTTTTGCCGCTATTCTTTTCCAGCACCGCGTGGCCGACGGCTTGCATCAAGTGGGTTTTGCCCAGGCCCACGCCGCCGTGAATGAAAAACGGATTAAACCCACTCGCTTGCGACATCTGGCCCACCACCCCGGCAATGATATCCTCGGCCACGCGCTGCGCCGCAGTGTAGGCAAACTGGCTGTTGGGGCCCATCACAAAAGTGTCAAAAGTATAACGCGCTTCCAGTTGGCTCGCTTCCTGCCAGGCGGGCGTAGCGGCGGGCGCCGCCGTTTCAGCCGCCGCAGACGGCGAGGGCTGTTCAACCATCTTCTGCACCGCCTGCTTGGGTAGTTCACCCGGCGCGCGCACTTCAACCGTTGTGCCTTCGCCTGCCATCTGCACAGCCACGCGGCCCAGCATCGGGGCAAATTCACGCCGCACCAGGTCGGCGGCAAACACGGTCGGAATCACCAGCACTACCTGCGTGCCGTTCTGTTCGCCAAAACGCAAATCGCGCAACCAGGTGTTATAGGCCTCGCTACCGGCGGCCTTCTTCAACTCCTGCACAAACGTGCCCCACCATCCCGGCACATCCGTCATCGCTGCCAGCGCGCCATCGGCCACAACGCCCCGAGGCGTTCCCTGAGGTTTGGCTTGTATGGCGGGTGTCAGCGTAGTCAAATTCATTTACTCTCGTTCCATTCGGTGTGAGGCGCAGCTTGTGCCCTCACACCGGTTCCTTGTTGCGCTCCCTCCCCCGAGGGTCCCCTTCAAAGCGGTGCGAAACCTAAACCCCCTCTCCCCCCTCCACAAGACCTTTCCTCCGCAACATTTCTCTTGCCCTAAAATTCTCAAGCACTTACCTACCCCGCTTTATTTTTTCCCTCATGTATTGACCTCTCCCCTCTTTCACGCCCGTCCAACTATTCCGCCATTTCTCTCTTAGTATTTGACGCCGCCGCCCGCGCCTGTCATCCCTGCGTCATGCCGGTCATCCTCACCGCCGCCGACGCCACCAAACAGCACATCAACGACTGCTGGCGGCAGCATCCTCGCCTCAACCCGGCGGCATTCCGCGAGTCGCTGGGCTTCACGGCGGGCAAGCTGTGGCTCGACCTCCGTGCCTACGTCCCGCGCGGCGACCTCCTCCTCACCGCCTGGCAACACGGCATCAACGCCTGGCTGTTCAGCCCGCGCACACTCGCCTCGCTTCACCTGCCACCAAAAATCGCCCGCGACACCCTCGTCCTCGCGCTCGAGAGCGACACCGTCGAAGCCCCGCCGCAACCGCTCGACCTCTTCTTTTGGCGCGGCAACAACCCCGACATCACCGCCCTCACCCAGCTCGAGCATCTCGCCAGGCAAGGCCATATCGCCCATTACGGCATCGCCACCCAAGCCACGTTACCGCTGCACGAATGGTTAAGCATCGCCGAAGCCGCCACCCAAAAAATCCACGGCCGCCGCAAACGCCCCGGCTTGCGCGCGCTCATGGCCCCGCTCAACTTCACCGCCACCGCCCAACTCCACCGGCCCACCTGCCTCCATCACAAAGAGCATATCAGCCCACTCGAATACGCCGCCCGCCTCGGCTGGGCAGTGGTAGCCACCCACACCACCGAGTTGCACCGTGCCGACGGCCAATCCATTCCCTTAACCGAGCCCGCCGTCCCCAAAGCCGAAGCCCTTGCCGCACTCGAATCTGCCGCCGGCACCGAACAAAAGCTGCACCACGCCCTCGGCGGCTGGCCCACGGTGAATGGCCAGCCCCTGTTCAGCCTGCTTGCCATCCTCGGCCGGGGCGAAACCCCCTTCCTCAGCCCGGCCCACGGCCTGGCCTGGGCTACCCAGGCCCTGCCGCCCACCCTGCTGGCCTGGCACCGGCTCAACCGCCCCGAAGCCGCCCCATATATGGAATCCCTCCAGCGCCTTGCCTTCCACGCCGCCGCGCTGGGCCACGCCGCGGCAGGCGCCGCCACCGCCCGGTTGCTCCAGGCTATGCCCGATTCCACAAGTATTTCCGCCAATCCGGCCTTATCGGCGTTTAACCTTGCCGCCTCGCTGCCGGGTATCGCCGGGGCGCTGGCCAAGCCCCAAGACCTCCTCACCCTGCTCCCGGCCATAACCCAGCCCGACCACCCCGACCCGGCGCCCTATTTTGTGGCTTGACACCTGAGCTTTAACCCCCTAAAAGCCCGCCACTAATAGAGGAATTACACAAAACATGGCCAACACCGCCCAACAACGCAAGCGCGTCCGTCAAGACACTGCCCGCAACGAGCGCCTCGTCGCGCGCCGCAGCCGCCTGCGCACCTTCCTCAAGGGTTTCGAACAGGCGCTGGCTTCCGGCAAAAAAGAGGCCATTGCCGCGGCTTTCAAAACCGCAATGAGCGAACTCGCCAAGGGCGCGCAAAAGGGCGCCATCAGCAAGGGTGCCGCCGCACGCAAAACCAGCCGCCTGGCCGCCCGCATCGCCGCCAAAAAGGCTTAAGCTGTTCAAAGTTTGAAAGGGCCGCAAGGCCCTTTCGTTTTATCCATTGCTGTGTCAGGTTTGCGCCCATGAAAAAGCTCCTCGCGCCGCTCATCCTCTTGCCTCTGGCCTTCTTGGCCGCCTGCACCGCCTCCAACATCCATTGCCCGATTTGCTACGAAGACGAATGGTCGCGCGAGCCTTTCCCCGGCCAGCCCAAGCAAGAGATCCCCACGCCGGACCCTAAGGTGCCGGCGGCCCACGAACCCAACCCTGCCGACATTCCCAATTAATAACCAGATAAGGACACCACCATGCGCCACCTGTTCGCCTTCACCGCCCTCACTGTCAGCCTTCTCGGTGCCAGCACCCCGGCAGCCCACGCCGCCCCGAATCCATCAGGGCTGTCCAAGGCCGATGTCGAGGCCATCGTCCGCGATTACATCGCCGGTCACGGCAACGAAATCATGGACAGCATCAACGCCTACCAGCAAAAAAAGCAGCGTGAGGCCGTCGCGCGCATGGTTCGCGCCTACACTCCCACCAAGGGCCCGGCCAATGCACCCATTACCATCATCGAGTTTGCCGACTTCGAATGCCCGTTCTGCTACAAGGTCGAACCCACCATCCTCAACCTGCAAAAGCGCTATAACGGCAAAATCCGCTGGGTGTTCAAGTACCTGCCGCTCGAATTCCACAAAAATGCCATGCCCGCCGCGCAGGCCGCCGCCGCCGCGCACCAGCAGGGCAAGTTCTGGGAGTTCGCCAAAACCATGTTTGAAAACCAGGATAAGCTCGGCGACAAGCTCTACACCGACACCGCCAAAAGCCTGAAACTGGACATGAAAAAGTTCAATGCCGACCGCGCCAGCGCCACCACCAAGGCCAACATCGCGCAAGACCTGACGGACGCAGCCTCGGTCGACGCCCGCGGCACGCCCTACTTCCTCATCAATGGAGAAGTCATCTCGGGTGCGCTGCCGGAAGACGAGTTCACCAAAATCATCGACAAACAGTTGGCCGGTAAAAAGTAACCGTCACGGGGCCTTTCATGGTTCGCCGCACGTCGGTCGCCACGCCGTCACTGCTACCGTTCCTGGTGGCGGGCGTACTGGTGCTGCTGGCGCTCAACCTGGTGCACCTGTTGTGGGAGTGGTGGGGCAGCCCCACCGTGCAAATTCCGCCGTACCACGCGGCGGCCACACCGGGCAAAGCGCCCCGGCGCATCGAAGCTCCCATCTTCGGCCACAATCTCCAGTTCGGTAACGCCAACGCCGCCGCCACGCTGATTGTCTTCACCGACCCCGCCTGCGCCCCCTGCCGCGCGCAGGTCGACCGCGCGCTGCAAAACGCCGGCAACCAGAGCTTGCGCGTGGTCTACAAATTCTGGCCCGCCAACCCGCAAAACACCGATGGCGGCCTCATCACCGAAATCGCCCGCCGCGAAGGCCTGACCATGCCGTTCATGCACGCGCTCGAAGGCCAGCCCACCGCCCAGGGCGGCGACCTGCTGACGGTGCTCGAGCAGGCAGGCCTGCCACTTTCCAAACAGCAGGACTGGCTCAAGAACAAAACCGCCGAACTGGTCGACACGCTCAACCAGGACATCGCCCAGGGCCAATCGCTGGGCCTCGGCCCGGCGCCGCAGCTCATCCTCAACGGCTACCTGTTGTCGAACGATTCGCTACCTGCCGCCAACCTCGGTACCTACGTGCGCCGCATCAATACGGGCGAAGACATCATCCAGGCCAACGACTACTGGCTTAACCCATCATCGAACTAGTGATAGTCTCTCAGCCATGACCGAAGCCATCTTGCCCGACCACAAAGGCGAACGCCTCACCACCGGCAGCTTACGCGTCGCCTGCGACGGCCCGCAATTCTCCAAACACCCGCGCGTCTACCTCACTATGGTTGATGACGCCGCAGGCAAACCCAGCTTCGTGGTCTGCCCCTACTGCTCGCGGGTGTACCTGTACGACGCCAAACTCGCCAAACCCAGCAGCGGCCACTAGCTACAGCAACCGCGCGCCCTCGTGGCGCAACAGCCATTCCTTGCACTCGAGCCCCCCGGCAAAACCGGTCAGCTTGCCGTTGCTGCCAATCACCCGGTGGCAGGCCGCGATAATCGGAATCGGGTTGCGGCCGTTGGCCAGCCCCACCGCGCGACTCGCCCCCGGCTGTCCCAGCGTCCTCGCCAACTCGCCATACGTCCGCGTTTCGCCAAACGGAATCTTTAACAGCAAGTCCCACACACTGCGCTGGAAAGGGGTTCCCACCGGGTCGAGCGGCAACTCAAACACCTTGCGCGTTCCGGCAAAATACTCAGTCAGTTGACGCTCGGTTTCCACCAGCACCGTATTTTGGTCCGCTTCGCGCAACGGACTCAACTCCATACTGTGCAAATTCTCATTTTTCCACAGCACGGCGGCCAGCCCTTTTTCACTGGCCACCAGCGTCAGCTGGCCCACCGGCGAAGGCATGGTCTTGAAAAAATACGTCATCGCTTCTCTCCTTTTTCACCCCTTACATCATACACCCGCTACCAAATCGGTCAGGCTTTTTCAGACACGAACATTTTACCCCGCCTGACAAACAGGGGCGTATAATAAAACTATGAAGATTCTCACCAGTCGCATCTACGACGACGCCCCCGCCGGTTACCGCACACTGGTGGACAGGCTCTGGCCGCGCGGCATATCCAGGCAAAAGGCCGGGCTCGACGAATGGTGCAAACAACTCGCCCCCAGTCCCGAGCTGCGCCAATGGTTCAACCACGAGCCTGCCAAATGGCCCGATTTCCAAAAACGCTATGCCGCCGAACTCAAGGCCAACCGGGCCGAAGCCGCCGCCCTGCTCAACCGCGCAGGCAAAGGCCCGCTGGTGCTGCTCTACGGCGCCAAGGATACCGAACACAACCAGGCCCTCGTCCTGCAAACATTTCTCGAATCGATGAAATAAACTGGCGTACCCGAGACGATTCGAACGTCCGACCCCTTCCTTCGGAGGGAAGTACTCTATCCAGCTGAGCTACGGGTACGTGAGCCTTGGCTAAGGCATTTTGCCGTTTGCGGCAAGACCTAACCTGATAAACTATTGACACTCTGCCAGTTCCCGCTACTCTTGCGCGTCATTTAAGTAAGGGGGAGAATTACCAAATGGCCAAACTTGCCATCAAAAGCCTGAAGCCGCTAACCGATAAGGGCGTGCGTGAGCGCGGCTATCCTGACGGCTACAAGCCCACCCTCAAGGAAGATTACATGAACACCAAGCAGCTCGCCTATTTCCGCGACCTGCTACTCACCTGGCGCGAAGAGTTGGAAAAAGGCAACCTCGACACCGTGGCCGACCTCCGCGAGCATAGCAGCATCGAAGCCGATCTGGCCGACCAGGCCACCATCGAGTACGAGCAAACGCTCGAGCTCAAAAGCCGCGACCGCGCCCGCAAGCTCATTTCCAAAATCGACGAGGCGCTCGACCGCATCCGCGACGGCAGCTTTGGTTTCTGCGAGGAAACCGGCGACCCCATCGGTATCGGCCGCCTGCTGGCCCGCCCCATCGCCACGCTCAGTATCGAAGCCAAACGCCGCCAGGAGAAAAAAGAAGTCTCCTACGCCGGCTAACGAAGCCTAAAAATCTCGTAGCAAAATGGCCCGCCAGGGCCATTTTCGTCTTTTTCCCTACATCGGCACGTGCGTTTGTAGGCCCACACAAGGAGATTCCACATGCTCTTCAGCAACCACATTCCCAATATCCGCCGCCTCATCGCCGAGGGCGAAAAAGTCACCTACATCGGCCGCCAGCACCCGCTGTACGGCTGGGAATGGCTCTTGACCGCCGCAATCACTCTTGGTCTGTCGCTGGGCTTTGGCCTGCATTTCCCTGTCCTCGGCTGGCTGCTGCTCGCCGCCAGCATCGGCCTGTTCGGCATATATGCGCTGCCGTTCTATTTCTTCGAGATGGCCGTCACTACGCACCGTTTCCTGGCCCAGCAGGGCCGCTGGCACGTCGAGATGATCGAAATCCTGCCTATCCACCTCGACCACTGGGATTTGAAGCAAAACGTATTCCTCGGCCTCATCAGGGCCGGACACCTCACGCTGCACCTGCGCTCGGGCATGCAACTGCGTGAGAGCCGTTTCAACTGGATAGATGACCCGCTCGAACTGCTCTCGCACCTCGAAAAACTCAGCCCCAACAATGCCACGCGGCTCAACGCCGAAGGCAGGCCCAAGCTGCCAGCCACGGTCGAAAACCAGAAAACAGCACCGCACGCCGTCGAGCCAGCCCCGCCGGTAGAAAGCAAAACAGAAGCCAAGACCGCACCCGGCACAGCCAAACGACCGCCCAAAACACCGCCGGCCATCACCGGCCAGCATTTCGCGCCGGGGCTCAAGGGGCCGTCACAGGTACCTCAAAAGCCTAAATCTCCTCTGGCCAATACCTTTTAACAAGTCGTTTGCCGGGGGCGGGCCAATACCGATATACTCAGGTCATGCCTTTACCTCCGCTCAGTTTCACCCCGCACCTCAGCCGCCTGCTGGCGCCGGGCGAAGCTGTCGTCTACACCGCCAAGCTGCACCCGCTCTACGGCTGGCCGTGGCTGTTGGCGGCAATCTTGTGCAGTCTGCCCGCGTTCACCCAGCCGTCGTGGGGCCACTGGTTCATCCTTCCGGCTACGGCATTGTTCGCCATCTACCTGCTGCCGTTCCGCAACTGGCAATGCGCCGTTACCAACAAGCGCCTGTTGCTGCGCTTTGGCCGATTCGGCATCACGGTCAACGATATCCCCCCCGACCATATCAACCACGTGCAACTCAAGCACAACCTGTTCCTGTCGGCCCTGCACACCGGCCACGTCACGCTCAATCTTATCAAAGGCAAGGATATCGCCCCCATCCAGCTCAATTACCTGTGGCACCCCATGACCTTCCTCGAAGCCCTTGAAACCCTGACAATGAAAAAATGATACGCCCCCTCCTGTTCTGCCTGCTGTTCGTATTTGCGGCCCATGCCGCCGACAAACAGGTAGCTGCTTCCTCGGCCACCACCCCGCCGCCAGCCTCGGCCAGCGCCCCGCCGCTCAGGGTGCTCGATGCCTCCATCCCCGCCGCCACCCGGGGCCAGAGCGCGGCCGCCAGCATGATGCTGGTCAACCCCACCAGCGCCACCATCGTCATTCGCGGCGCCACCAGCCCGGTGGCCCAACTCATCCGCCTGCAACACATTAAAAAAACCGACAGCGGCCTGATGCAAATGACCGACCTGCCACGCCTCACCCTGCCGCCGCATACCAACGCGGTGCTCACGCCGGGCGCCACCGAGCTACGCTTCCTCAACCTCTCCGCCCCGCTCCAGGGCGGCTACGAAACCCCGCTTACCCTCATCTTTCAGGACGGCACCACCAAAACCATCCGCCTGCACATCAAGGAATAAGGCCGCTTTTCAAGCCGGGCACGAGCCGCTATAAGGCCAACATGTCCGAACGCGAAATCATTTTCGACACCGAAACCACCGGCTTCGGCCTTGAGGGTGGCCGTATCCTCGAAATCGGCTGCGTCGAAATGATCAACCGCCTGCCCACCGGCCGCACCTTCCATACCTATCTCAACCCGGAAATGAAAATCGACTGGCAGTCGCAAAAAATCCACGGCATCACCGACGAAAAGGTCGCCAACGCCCCCAAGTTCGCCGCCATCGCGCCAAGCCTGCTTGAGTTCTTCGCCGATTCGCCGCTGGTGGCCCACAACGCCGAGTTCGACGTCAACTTCGTCAACGCCGAGCTTACCCGCGCGGGCATGCCGCTGCTCACCAACCCTGTGGTCGATACACTCGTCATCGCACGCCAAAAACTGCCCGGCCAGCGCGCCAGCCTCGACGCCCTCTGCAGCTTCTACAACATTGATAATTCCGCCCGTACCTTCCACGGCGCGTTGCTCGACGCCCAACTGCTGGCCGACGTCTACATCGAATTGATGGGCGGCCTGCAAGGCAACCTGCTGGCCGATATCCAATCCGCCGCCGCCACCGCCCAAACCACCGCCGTGCCCATGCAGGCCTCCAGCAATATCGTGATCATACCCACGGCGGAAGAAACAGAAGCCCACGCTGCCTTCATTGCCAAAATTCCCAACGCCCGCTGGAATTCCTAGGCCCACCCTTCCCTCTAACCCTCTCAGCTTCCCCCTCTTATCCTCTTACCTTCCCAACCTCTTATCCTGATTCTGTCACCCCGCTTGCCAAACGGCAATTTTTGCTCCATTTTCCAGCCATTACCCCGCAACACCGGAGCCTCCCATGACCGTTTCAACTCCCGCCGCCGACACGGCCGATACTGCCCCCAGTGAAATCGTCAATTTCGATCTCGACGCCGAACCCGCATCCATCACCCGTCAAAAGGCCCACAATCGCCCGCTCCCATTTAATAGCCGTTCCACCTCAGGTACGTTCTGGAAGCCTCCAAAAGCCACATAAATCAGAGATTTTCCCTGCCCCCATCCCGGGGGCATTTTTTATTATCTTCTTATTGTCACTCACTTGACTTGAGTGACAATATCGCCTACATAAGCAGCATGAAGCCGGATAAACAAAACAAGCCCCCGCAGCTTAATACCCGAGCTGCGCAGGTGCTGGCCGACGTCGCCGAGCACTACGCCGAAACCGGCGAGCCGGTCGGCAGCAAAACGCTGGTCGACAAGGGCAGCTACAACCTCTCCGGCGCCAGTATCCGCAACGTGATGCAAGACCTCGAAGGTATGGGCCTGCTCACCCACCCGCATACCTCGGCGGGCCGCATCCCCACCACCGAGGGCTACCGCTACTACGCCCAGCACCTGGTGGAAGTCGAGGAGCCCGGCAAGGCCATCAAGCAAAGCATTCAGGACGTCATTCAAAGCGGCAAGTCGATGCCCACCCTGGTGCAGGAGCTTTCCAACACCATCAGCAGCATCACCCGCTGCGCCAGCCTCATCACCATTCCCAAACTCGACAACGACCCGCTCGAGCAGATGGATTTCATCCGCATGAGCGGCGACCGCGTCATGGCGGTGATGGTCACCAAAAGCGGCGAAATCGAAAACCGCATCATGGAAGTTCCCGCCTTCATCGGCGCCGACGACCTGCACAAGGCCGCGCAAAGCCTCGCACCCATGCTCAAGGGCCAAACGCTCGATGCCGCCCGCACCGCGCTGGTATCCGCCATCGCCGAGCAAAAGGGCCAGGTCAACGCCATGATCGACCAGATGATGGCGGCCGCGGGCGAATGGGGCCAGCCGGTCACCGCCGACGGCGCAATGGTCGTCGCGGGCAGCACCACGCTGTTCCAGTACCCCGAACTGGTACGCGACAAACTCCAAAGCCTGCTCAAGGTTTTCGAAGAAAAACGCCTGCTCATGGCGCTGGTCGAAGAGGTCAAAAAAGGCCCCGGCGTCAAAGTGTTTGTGGGCAACGACGTTCCCGTCACCGGCATCGAAGACGTCGCCGTCGTCGCCGCCCCGTATGGACACCAGAAGGACTCTAAGTTACTTGGCACCATCGGCGTCATCGGCCCGCAACGCCTCAACTACAAAACCACCTTGGGCGTGGTCAATTACACCCAATGCCTGCTCAACAAATTAACCTCGGAGAAAAATGCCAATGAGTAAACAAACCTCACCGCAACCCGAAGCCTTCGTCGAGGGCGAAGAATCCATTTTTGAGACGCCCCATGCTGGCGAAGGCCAGCATCCACTTCCCAGCGATGCACCGAACGAAGCCGACGTCTGGAAAGACAAAGCCTACCGCGCCGCCGCCGAACTCGACAACTACCGCAAGCGCAGCGCAACTGACGTCGAAAACGCCAAGCTCTACGCCAGCCAGAACTTCGCCCGCGACATGCTCACGGTAGCCGACAACCTCACCCGCGCAATGCAGGCGGCGGAAGGCTCCGAAGCCAATAAGGCGGTGCTCGAAGGCGTGCAAATGGTAGCCGCCAACCTTGAGCAAACGCTCAAACGCCACGGCGTGCAACGCATCGTCGTCAAACCCGGCGACACCCTCAACCCCGACCTGCACCAGGTCATGAACGAAGTCACCTCGGATGTTACGCCCGGCCACATCGTCCACGAACTCCAACCCGGCTACACGCTCAACGGCCGCCTGCTGCGCCCGACCTTCGTCAG
>CAZROO010000018.1:0-23656 GCA_964601735.1 uncultured Pseudomonadales bacterium | reverse complement strand
GCCCGCGACCAGCGCCTTGTACATGCCGTCGGATTCGACGTCGGCGATGTTCATCAGCGACGACTCTGCGATCATGTGCGGCAGCACCAGCAGGCGGTCGGGGCTGGGCAGGGGGCTGGCCACGGCGTAGGCCACCATAAAGCCCAGCACCAGGCAGATGACCTTGGTGAGCGCCAATATGCCGCCCCAGAACTTGGTACGCCAGCCGCCGTAATAATCGCCGATGAAGACCATGCCGAAGGTGCGGATGAACACCCACGCCAGCACGTACAGCCCCAGCAGGTACCAGCCCAGGTTGACGAAGCGGGCGGCTACGGCGGCGCCGTCGGTGGGTTGGGCTTTGTCATGCAGGTAAAACACGCCCGCGGTAATGCCGATAAGCAGAATGAAGGTGTGCAGCAGTTCCTTGCCCAAGCCCCGCTGGACGGCGTGCAGCGCCGCGCCTGCGGCGGCGGCGGCCAAGATCCAATCAAACAGAGTAAGCTGCATCCGTTCCGTTCTTTGTTCCTGCAAATTCTACTGGCCGGGGTGCTTTTTCATTTTTCCTAGCCCTGTGCTCCTCACGTACTAAGTTTGTACGCTGCGGTGCTCGGGCGTCGGAGAAAATGAAAAATCCCTCCCGCCCAGCGAATTTTATAGGCACCCCAAAGGGCTGACCCTAAAGGGCCTTGCCCATGAGGTACTTCAGGTCTTCATCCTCGAAGTGATAGCCCAGGCCGACCAGCGGCGAGCCGTACTTGGAGGAAAGGATGTTGTCGTACCCGGCAATGCCGTAGAAGCCATCGACGATGGGGTACATGCCCTTGATGTCGATGTGCGGGTTTTTGGTGCCCGGCGTGTGGGTGCCGCCCCAGTCGTACAGGTCGGCGGCGATCTTGAGCTTTTCGAGGCCGGGCATGCGGGTATCGAAGCCGATGCCGCCGGTGCTGTCCTTTAAACCGACGCGGAAGCCGAGATCCTGCCCAAAGAAACCGCCCTGCCAGATATGGCCGAACATGGCGGTGAACTTGAGGTTTTTGCCGAAATCCTTGCCGTAAACCTGGCGGTCGTACTGGCGGTCGAGGTCGGAGGCGTTGCTGGCCAGGCCGTCGGCGGTCAGGCCCAGCAGGTAGTAGCGGGTGGCGGTGGGCTGCAGCGTGACGCCGAACTGGCCCTTGCCGGCGTCTTCGGCCATCAGGCTGTAGGCCTGGAAGTCGACGTCGGTTTTGAATTGGTCGATTTTGCCGGTGATGTTGGCGAGGCTGTCGAGCGCGCCGTTAAGCTTGTTGGCGGTTTCGGGGTCGTTGACCAGCTTGCCGATGGTGCCCTGGCCGCTGTTGATTTTCTGCGCGATTTCGTCGAGGTTCTTCATCGTGCTTTGCATGTCGCCCAGCACATTGCCGGTGCCGCTGGTGCCTGTGCTGGCCAGCAACTGGCCAATGGGGGTGTGCGGATCTTGCACCTTGTCGAGAATCTGCTTGAGGCTTTCGGACGCTTCTTTCACGTTGCCGATGATTTCGGCGCTGTTGCCCTGCAGGTTGGCGGAAAGTGTGCTCATGCCGTCGATGATCTGCTGGAGCTTGGCAGCGTTTTCGGGGTTGCCGAGCACGGTGCGCAGGTTTTCGGTCATGCCTTGAAGGTCGTCGGCCACTTTACCGAACTTATCGGCCGGGTTGCCGCCCGCACCAGCGGTGGCGCCGGGGATTTGCGTGACGTTGCCGGGCAGGGGGCCACTCTGGCCTAGGCGGCCCTGGGCGCCTGGAACGAGGCTCACGAATTTGTCGCCGATAAGGCCGTTGCTATCGATCTGCGCGGTGACGTCGGCTGGGAGCTGCAGGTCTTTCTTCACGCGCAGCTTGACGATGGCGGTGCCTGTCGGCTGCAGCTGGATATCCTCGACGTCGCCCACCGGCACGCCGGACATTTTAACCTGGGAGCCCTTGGAAATACCGCCGACGTCGTTGAAGCTGGTGGTGAAGTCGCGCATCGGCGTGGCCAGGCTGGTGCCGAAGCTGCCGCTCTTGACCGACAGCCAGGCGAGCCCGCCGAGGGCCGCCACGACCAGAATGCCGACTTTGGTTTCGTTGCTGATAGCCATTTCTATCCCTTTATGCCGTTAAATCTGTTTGACGTTTACCTGTTTGGCCAGAGGCTTGCATTTTTATTGGCTCCCTCCGGCGAGGAACTGTTGCACAAAAGGCTGCGAACTCTTTTTCATCTCAGCCGGAGTACCCTCGGTCAGCACGCGGCCCTGGTAAAGCATGGCCATGCGGTCGGCCACCTTGAAGGCGCTGTGCAGGTCGTGGGTAATGACCACGCTGGTGCAATTGAGTTGTTTTTGCAGCTTGATGATCAAATCGTTGATGACGTCGGCCGTGATGGGGTCGAGCCCGGTGGTCGGTTCGTCGTAGAAAATGATTTCGGGCTCGTGGGCGATGGCGCGGGCCAATGCCACGCGCTTGCGCATTCCGCCGGAGAGGTCGGCAGGAGCTTGTTCGGCGACTTCGGGCCTCAAATCGACCATGTCGAGTTTTTCCATCGCCAGCTTTTTGGCCTTGTCGCGCGGCATACCCGCCTGCAGTGGCACAAAAGCGACGTTTTCCCACACGCTCATGCTGTCAAACAGCGCGCCGCCCTGGAACAGCATGCCGAATTTCTTCATCAACTGCATGCGCTCGGCGGGCTTGAGCTTGCAGGTGTCGCTGCCGTCGATAGCGATTTGCCCGGCGTCCGGCGTGACGAGGCCGAGAATGCACTTGAGCAGCACGCTTTTGCCGGTGCCGCTGCCGCCCATCACCACCAAGGTTTTGCCGGCTTCAATTTCAAGGTTGATATCTGCCAGTACCTGCTTGGGGCCAAAGCTTTTTTTAAGATG
Source organism: uncultured Pseudomonadales bacterium (assembly GCA_964601735.1). GTDB lineage: Bacteria > Pseudomonadota > Alphaproteobacteria > UBA2136 > UBA6156 > DATAJX01. Next base: position 20,802 of record CAZROO010000018.1, on the reverse strand, counting down.
CTTGAGGGAGATTTTGGTGCTCATGCCCGCTCGCCTACATCATTAATGCCGTAATGAAATAGTCGGCCACCAGAATGGCCACGGCGGCGTACACTACCGCGCGGGTGGTGGCGGTGCCCACGCCCTCGGCGCCGTTGCCGGCGTTAAAGCCGTGATAGGTGCTCATCAGGCCCACCAGCAGGCCGAAGACGGCGGCTTTCACAATCGCCATTTGCATGTCGATGGTCTTGATGGCGGCAAAGGAGGTTTCGAGATACTGGTGGCCGGGCACGCCCAGCACGTGGGTGGCCACGGTATAGCCGCCCCAAATACCCATGAGGTTAGCCAAAATGACCAGTACCGGCAGCATGAAGATGCAAGCGAGGATGCGCGGTACCACCAGGTAGCGGATGGGGTTGGCGGCGAGGGTGAAGAGAGCGTCGATTTGCTCGGTGACACGCATGGTGCCGAGTTCGGCGGCCATAGCGGCGCCGACGCGGCTGGAAAGCATCAAGGCACCCAGCACCGGGCCGAGTTCCCGCAGCATGCTCAGCGCGACCAGTTTGCCGACCTGGGTGTTGGCCAGCGCGCCGCCACTCAGGCCGTTATAGCTTTGCAGTGCCAGCACGCCGCCGGTGAAAAAGGCGGTCAGCAGCACAATCGGTACGCTTTCGACACCCACGAATTCCATTTGGTGGCTGAGGGTGCCCCGGGCGCCCTTGCGGGCAAATAACTGGGTTAGCGCGGCCCAGCCGAACAAAACGATGTCCCCGGCCTCGCGCACGATGCCAATGACGAGCCCGCCGATAATGGCAAAAACGTTGCTGGATTTCACAGGGGCGGACATGGCGCCAAGCTAAGGGGGGCGGGGCCTGCGGTCAACTTGTGTTCTTGGGCATTTAAGAGGGTTGCATACTTTTTGGTCACACCTTTGGTGGCAAGTACGACACAGGAATTGCTTTGACAGTCTCCACCGGCCTGTTTAAAGGTGTCTACATTATTGAAACATCAGAAGGAATTTGATCATGGAGGTGAAAAGCTCCTACATGGAAATGCTTGAGCAGCCCGCCGAGCAGCTGCGTATGAGGTTGGCGCCTTTTACCGGTACGGTGCCTAGCACCAGCGGCACCTATGGTTTTTACAACGAGGCCAACGGGACGTGGGTGTTGTTCGGCAACGACCGCTTCAATGGCCAGTCTGGCGCTTTGCGGGTATCTGTGTACCAGCGGGTGGATAACACCACGCCGGTGGGATGTGGCGACGAGGCCCGGACCATCGGGCAGGAGCTGTTCACCGACCCCGATCTGGCTTTCCAGCATATCCTCAACCTGTTGGCGCAGTACCACCCCGACATGTGGAAGCTCGCGTTTGGCCGAATGCGGCAGTATGCTTCGATGGCGGTGGATATCCATTCGTGCTTTAACGAAGCCGATAGTGGCTTCATCAGCAACGCCCGCTGGAAGGATGCCGAAAAGGTGGTGGAAGACCTGCGGGCGATGCTCAAGGGTTTTGGCCACCTCGACCGCCACAAGGGGTACTACCCTACCATCCCGGTACCCCTACAGGTGGAGGCCCACAAGTCTGCGTAGATCTCCAAAAACGACAAGTGCCGCCCGGTTCCCCGGGCGGCATTTTATTCAGTGGCAGAGGGGCGGTTGCGGTCTTTTCCCTGTGATGGGTTTCAGGCTCAGCATGAGCAGCACTTGATTGGCGCCCAGAATATCTATGACCTGGAACCGGATGGCCGGGTATTGCTCCTCGTAAAGCGAGAAGAGGTGCTCGCCCGCATAATTGTAGAGTTCGGCGGTCAGTTTGATGCCGTCGGGCAGGTCGGCAGGAACCAGCGTGGCTGCGAGTATCCTTTCAAGGACATTTGCATCCTCGATGGGAGGCAGTTTGCTATGCATCAACCTTTGCATGGCAACCAGCCGGTCTTTTTCGGAAGGGGGCATGGGGGATGAGTCTCCACAAGTAAGGATGCCGCCCTTATGGGGCGGGGAGCAGGCGATGGCAAGTCCTGCATTAGAAAGGTGCGTCGCCCTCGGGCCCCGGGCCGCGGTAGTTCTTCATGGCATTGTAGAAGGTGGTGCGTTCGGCGTCGAACATCAGTTCGGCCACGCCGGTGCCGCCCTTACGGTTTTTGCTTACCAGCACTTCAGCCTTGCCCTTGGTGAACTCCAGCCGCTCCTTCATCTTCATCATCTTTTCGTCGGCGGGGTTGGAGAGGTCCTCGGCGCCTAACTGGCGGGTGAGGTAGTATTCCTCACGGTACAAAAACAGTACCACGTCGGCGTCCTGCTCGATGCTGCCGGACTCACGCAGGTCGGAGAGTTGAGGGCGCTTGTTGTCGCGGTTTTCGACCGCACGGGAAAGCTGGGAGAGGGCGATGACCGGCACGTTGAGTTCACGCGCGACGGTTTTAAGCCCCATGGAAATTTCCGACACTTCCTGCACGCGGTTGTCGCTGCCGCCTTTGCCGGGGGCTGTCATCAGTTGCAGGTAATCGACGATGATCATGCCAATGCCGTACTGGCGCTTCATCCGCCGGGCGCGGGCACGCAGGCCGTTGATACTCAACTGCGGCGTGTCGTCGATGTAAAGGGGGATTTCCGACAGTTCGCCGCTGCTGGCCACCAGGCGGTCGTAGTCGTCGCGGGAAAGGTGCCCGGTGTTGATTTTATTGCTGGGAATGCCGGAGACGCTGGAGAGCATCCGCGCGGCGAGCTGTTCGCTGCTCATTTCAAGGCTGAATACGCCCACCGCCGCGCCGTTGGGTTCGCCGCGCAGCTTACGTTCGGCGGCCTTTTGGGCCACGTTAAGGGCAAAGGCGGTCTTCCCCATGCTGGGGCGGGCGGCGAGGATGATGAGATCGCTTTTTTGCAGGCCGCCCAGCAGGGTGTCGATGTCGATATAACCGCTGGAAACGCCGACAATGCCGCTGCCTTCGGCGCGGGCCTGCTCGGCGCGCAGGATGACTTCCTTCAGCGGGTCGCGCAAACCGCGCACGGTGGTGCTGCCCTGGCCGGTTTCGGCCAGGCGGAACAGCTCACTGCTAATGACTTCCATCACCTGGTTCACTTCTTCATTCCGGTGGGCGCCGGCGGCCTGGCGGCCCAGGCCCGCGCCCAGCGCCATGAGCTGGCGTTGCAGGTAGGTGGTGTGGATGACCTCGGCGAGGCTTTTGACTTCGCTGCCCAGCCCTGCCTGCTCGAACATTTGTGAGAGATGGCTGAAGAGAGTGTCGTCATCGTATGCCGTGCCGCGCAAAATTTCACGGATGGTGATGGGATTGGCTTCGCGGCCTTTGTTAATGATGCGTTCCGCCGCCTCGAACACCGCGGCGTTGAGCGGCACGTAAAAATGCTCGGGCAGCAGGCTGCCGCCGAGGTCGTCGAGCAGGCGGTTGTTGACCAGCACCGCGCCGATGAGCGCCTGCTCGGCGGGCACGCTGTGGGGGGCTGCTTCGCTCACCGCGTGGCTCAGCGCGGGGAGGGTGAGGGGCCCGGTTGCGCTTTCGGCGGGCAAGCTGCCGGTTTCGGATTTAAGAGGGACGATGTTGGTGGCCATTGAACGCACTTTACCCCGGCGTGGCGAGGGGTGGTGGATTAGTTTTCAACTTTTTTTACCGGGGTTATCCACAGGGTGGACAGATCCAAGGCGCTCTTGTATAGCGGGCGTTGACGAAGCTTCACCTTACTCCCTCTTTCTGGAGGTAAATCTTATGCCATACGATAGTGTGGGCCAGGCCGTTAAGTTTAAACTTGATGGAAAGACCCATTTTATTCTCCCGAAGCGTCGTGGTTGGTGGGTAACATGGGCGGCCATTTTGGCCGGCTACCGGGCCACGGGGATGTGGCCCGATAATAAACACCCCGATGAGGCGTGGCGCAAATGGGTAGTATATACGCGCCAAGCCATTAGAAATAATACACTGGCAGAAGACCAGATGAAGCAGCTCAAGGATAATAAGTTCCCCTTGGTGGCGCCCCAACAGCCAACGGGTGCTGCTGTCACTGTTGTTCGCAACGGTGGCAAAAGCATTTCAGGCATGCGGAAGAAAGTTATGAATGGCATCGAGCTTTCGCAGGAAGAAATTAACTTTTTGCGGGGGCACGACCAACGAGGAGTCCTGGGTGCAGATAGCCAGCACTTTTTTAAAAGCCGCGGTATTATCTAAAACTCTATGTGCCCCCAATATGATGAACGAAAAAAGCCGCCCTACGGGGCGGCTTTTGATTTTCGGCGCTTAGCCCAACTGGCTTTGGCGCTCGATCTTCACCGGCAGGTCGATGATGACCTCGTGGTGCAGCGTAATGCGCACCTTGTGGTCGCCGATGGTCTTGATGGCATCGCCCATCAGGATATCGGCGGCTTCAACCTTGAGGCCGCTTAGTTTGGGGGCGCCGTTCAGTTCGGCCGCGATGTCGCGGGCCTTGAGGCTGCCGTAGAGCTGGCCGGTTTCGGACGCGTGGCGTTGCAGCGTCAGGATCAGGCCTTCAAACTTGGCGGCCTGCTTTTCGGCTTCGACCTTCAGCTTGTCGCTGTTGGCCTGCAGTTCGCTCTTGCGGGCGGCCACGTTGTCGAGGTTGGCCTTGGTGGCCACCAGGGCCTTGCCGCGCGGCAGCAGGTAGTTGCGGGCAAAGCCTGCCTTAACACCCACCACGTCGCCGGGCTTGCCGACGCCTTGCATGCCTTCCAGCAGAATCACTTTGGTGTTCGCCATGATGCTACTCCTTCACTTCGGTCTGTTCGCTGCGGGCTTCGCGCGGGGCACGGTCGCCACGGTCAAAACCGGGACGGTCGCCGCGCGGACGGCGCGGGCCGTCTTCGCCGAAGCGGCCTTGTTCCTTCACGGTGAAGGAAAGCAGGGCCAGCATGCGTGCGCGCTTGATGGCGGTGGCCAGTTCGCGCTGCTTGATGGAGCACACGCCGGTGAGGTGGCGGGGCAGCATCTTGCCGTAGTCGCTCAGGTATTTGCTGAGCAGGCGCACGTCCTTATAGTCAATTTTGGGGGCCTTGGGGCCGCTGAAGGGGCAACCCTTTTTGCGCTGGAAGTAAGCCTTGCCCAGCAGCTTGGGGGTGTACTTGCCGCCGGTGCGGAACTGGTCGCGGGGTTCGCGCTTCTTGTCGCCGAACTTGCCTTTACCCTTGCCCTTGCCGCGGCTGGTGGATTGAGCGATAGCCATTGTCTATTCTCTCCTTACGCGTTGAATTCTTCGGCCTCGGCGGCGGCACGGGCTTTCGCCTTCATGACCGCGCTGGGCTCTTTGCTGATGTCATCGACCTTGACGGTGAGGAAGCGGATGACGTCTTCGGCCAGCTTGAGCTGGTGTTCGATTTCGCTCACGCCTTCGCCCGGCAGGGTGATGCCCAGGTGGGTGTAGTAGCCGCGCTTGTGCTTGCGGATGGGGTAACCCAAGGTGCGCAGGCCCCATTGCTCGGTCTTCACAACCTTGCCGCGGGCTTTTTTGATGATGTCGGTGACTTTGCCCAGCACAGTGTCGACCTGGGTGGTCGGCACGTCCGGACGGATGATGTACGTCAGTTCGTACGAAGCCATAATGCTTCCTTTCTCCTTTGGTTCTGAGCCGTCTGGCTCGTTCGCCCTCTCTTTTTGAGAGAGCAGGTACCTCATTCATTTGAGGAACTGGCCGCCGTATGCCCTAAAAACCACGCCGATGCAACCCAAAAAAGCAGGCCAGGCCGTCGTGCCCGGGGGGTGGGGAGGGGGCGGGACACCCCCGAAAAAGCCGGGGTGCGTGGGGTTAATGAGGCCGGTTTTAGCTGGCACTATTTGTTTTTTGCCGCTTTTCGGCTATAAGGGCCCCCAAAGGATAGACGATGCAGGACAAAGCTTTCTTATTCCCCGGGCAGGGCAGTCAGGCCCCGGGTATGGCCGCCGGTTTTATGGAAAACGGTGCCACCAAGGCCCTTTTTGAGCAGGCCAACGACGTACTGGGTTTCGACCTTAAAGCCCTGATGAAGGATGGCCCGGCCCAAGAACTCACTAAAACCGAAAATGCCCAGCCTGCCTTGCTTTTAGCCGGGTATGCAGCTGCGATGTACATTAAAAGCCAGGACAAAAACCTAGCGCCCGGCAGCGTGGCCACCGGCCACAGCCTGGGGCTTTATACCGCGGCGCTGGCAGCGGGGAGTTTCGACTTTCCCTTTGCCCTCAAACTGGTGCGCACCCGTGGCGAAGCGATGCGCGATGCGAGCAATGATGGCGGCATGGTGGCGGTTTTGGGGCTGGAACTCGACCAGGCTGAAGCGGTGGCGGCGGATTGCGGTGTCAGTTTGGCCAACGACAATGCACCGGGGCAGCAAATCCTCTCCGGCCCGCTGAAGAATCTGGAAAAGGTTGAAGCCGCAGCCAAAAAGGCCGGGGCCAAGCGGGTGGTGAAGTTGCCGGTATCCGGGCCGTTCCACACCAAGGCCATGCAACCGGCGGTGGAGCAGGTGAAAGCCCTACTGCTGGCCAACCCGCCCAAGGCCCCCAAGGTGCCGCTGGTGGCCAACACCAGCCCCATGTTCATCAACAACGCCGAGGCGTTGATGGGGGAGCTGGTGGGTCAAACGGCGGCCCGGGTGCGCTGGCGCGAGGCTGTGGGCTTCATGGCCGACAACGGCGTGACGCAGACCATTGAACTTGGCGCGGGCAGCGTGCTGACCGGCCTGGTCAAGCGCATTGACCCGCGGTTGACGGCAGTGGCGCTGACTTCACCAGATGAGATTGACCAATGGCTGGAAAATTTGCAAAACGCCGCATCGGCAGCCTAGCCTGAGGGCAGGGGCTTTAACTGATAACATCAAGAAAGTTTGGCAAATGTTTCAATTGGCGGGTAAAACGGCGCTTGTTACCGGCGGCAGCCGGGGCATCGGCAAGGCCACGGCGGCGGCACTCAAAACCCTCGGTGCCAGCGTCATCATCCACGGCAGCAACCCCCACACGCTGGACGAAACCGCCAAGGAACTGGGAGGCGTCGGTACCATCGCGGCCGACCTGATGGACCCCGCCAGTGCCGAAAAAATCGCCCAGCAGGCCGGGAATATCGACATCCTGATCAACAATGCGGGCATCACCCGCGATGCGCTGTTCGTGCGCCAGAGCCAGCAGCAGTGGGACGAAGTAATGCAGGTGAACGTGGACAGCGTGGTGCGCCTGACGAGGGCCGTTCTACCTAACATGAGCAAAAAAGATTGGGGCCGCATCGTGAACGTTTCCAGCATCGTGGCCCACATGGGCAACGTGGGGCAAACCAACTACATCACCGCCAAGGCCGCCATCACCGGCTTCACCAAGGCTCTCTCCAAGGAAGTCGCGCGCAAGAACATCACCGTTAACGCCGTGGCGCCGGGCTTTATTGAAACCGACATGACCCAGGGCATTCCCGAAAACATCAAGGAAAACCTGATGGGCCAAGTGCCTGCCAGGCGCTTCGGCCAGGCCGCCGAAGTGGCTGCGGCGATTGCTTTCCTGTGCACGGCGGAAGCTGGCTATATAACGGGAAGTACAATTCACGTTAACGGCGGCATGTACGTTTAACTCCAGCCGCCCCATTCCCGCGAAGGCGGGAATCCATCTAAAAGAGACTTCGTTAAAGGTCTGTACTGGGTTCCCGCCTGCGCGCGGGATGAGGGCTTGAGGCTTCGATATCGACTGTGGCCCGTGCTCGCGGGAATGGGGCGGAGAGAATACAAAAAGCGCCGGTTCGTGAGAACCGGCGCCTTGTTGCGGCAGGCTAGATGCCAACCGCCACCGCTGCCACCTTGCCCAGCGCAAGGAGACACACGCCGCCCACCGCCAAGGCGGAAAAGGCGACGTATTCCTGCGCCTGGGTGGCGTAGCTCAGCCCCAGCGGCGTCGCCTTTTTGTAGGCAAAAACCGATGAGGCCAGAACAATGACGGCAATCAGGGAGGTACTCATGACAAAATCCTCTCTACCGCAACGCGAACCGGCTTCATGCCAGTCCTGTAAAACGTCGAGGTGAGCCTTAGGGCTGCCTTTTTATAGCCGCCGCCCAAACCGCTGCCTGACAAAGCAAAACCCCCTATTGCCTCTTCAGGCCAAAAGTGTTTTTTAAAGGCCATGCAAACCTTCTACACCGCCCGCGCGCATGTTTCCGGCCACGGCACGCCAAAAGGGGGGCTTATCCTCCTTCATGAAGCCTTTGGCCTGACCCCGCACATCCGTCGCATGGCCGACCATTTTGCCGGGCTCGGCTATACGGTCATTGCACCGGATATGCTTGAATTGGCTGTGCCGCAGGCCGAGCGGGAGGACGCCGCCTGGCAGTCCGACGGCATTTATACCTGGCTGAGCCAAAAGCAGACTGGCCTGGACATTGCCCGGCCCCTTATTACCTCCATCAAACCCGAACAAATGCTGGCGCTTTTGCAAGCCTGCGTGGCCAAACTGGATGGTTTGCCGGTGGCGACACTCGGCTATTGCTGGGGTGGGTCGGTCAGCTTTGTTGCGGCCAAGCAACTGCCGGGCCTGAAGTGCGCCGTGGCCTATTACGGCGGCAGAATCGCCGAACTGGCGGCCCAGCCGCCCGCGCCCCAGGTGCCGGTGCTCGCCCATTTGGCCAAGCTCGACCGTTACATTCCGTTCGAGGCCGCGATGACCTCGCTCAAAGAACATACGCCCGATGTCGAGGCTTACGGCTATGACGCCGACCACGGCTTCAACCGCGACGACGGACCGGTGTACAAAGAGGCCGCCGCCAAGCTGGCGCTGGAACGGACGCTGGCGTTCTTTGATAAGCATTTGAAATAGGCAGTTTTTGTGGCCGCCCTTGCTACGCCACGGCATTTCGGCTATGCATGGCCCCGTTAAAGGAGATTGAGATGGAAGACATCGGTACCCGCGTCAAGCAAATCGTGGCAGAAAACCTGGGCGTAGACGCCGCCAAGGTGAGCGACAGCAGCAGTTTCGTCGACGATTTGGGCGCCGACAGCCTCGACACCGTCGAACTGGTGATGGCGCTGGAAGAGGAATTCGGCATCGAAATCCCCGATTCGGCCGCGGAAAAAATCACCACGGTCAAGGCCGCCATCGAGTACATCCAGAAGGCCACCGGACACTAAGGATTACACAGGTCACAGGTTTCTGGTGACAGGAAAAGGGGGCCTTTGGCCCCTTTTGCTTTTTATGCTACAAGGCCGCCATGCAAAAACGTGACGTCGTCATTACCGGCCTGGGCGTGGTTTCGCCGCTGGGCCTCACCCTCAAGCAAAGCTGGGACGCCCTGCTCGCCGGGCAAAGCGGCATCGCCCGCATCACGCGGTTCGATGCCACGCCGTTTTCCGCCCAGGTTGCGGGAGAAGTAAAGAATTTCGACCCCGAAGCCACCGGCCTGCAACCGAAGGACCTCAAGCGTGCCGACCGCTTCATCCAGCTCGGCCTTGCTGCCGCGCGCGAGGCTATGACGCAAGCTAATCTGCTTAATTTGAAAGAGATGGATGCCGCTACCCGCAACCGCGTGGCCACCATCGTGGGTACCGGCATCGGCGGGCTCGACAGCACCGAGAGCACCGTCGCCACGCTCAAAGAACAGGGGCCGCGCCGGATTTCTCCGTTCTTCATTCCCGCCATGCTGCCCAACCTTCTGGCCGGGCAGATTTCGATGATGTACGGCGCGCAGGGTGCCAACGTGTGCCCGGTTTCTGCCTGTGCCACCTCGGCCCACGCGCTGGGTTGGGGCAAACGGCTTATCGAGTGGGGCGAGGCCGACGTGGTTATCGCCGGCGGCGCCGAAGCGGCGGTAACCGCCAGCGCGCTGGGCGGCTTTGCGGCGATGCGCGCACTCAGCACCGCTTTCAACGATGCGCCGGAAACCGCCAGCCGCCCGTTCAATGCCGACCGCGACGGCTTTGTGATGGGTGAGGGGGCGGCGGTGCTGATTCTGGAAAGCGCCGAGCATGCCCGGGCGCGTGGCGCGAAGATTCTGGGCAGGCTGGCCGGGTTCGGCCAAACCGCCGACGCCTACCACCTGACCGCGCCGAGCGGCGAGGGCGCCCAGCGCGCCATGAGGCTGGCGCTGGAAGATGCGGGCCTCGGCGGGGGTGATATCGGCTACGTCAACGCCCACGCCACCAGCACCCCGGCTGGCGACGAGGTCGAAGCCAAGGGCATCGCCGCCGTGGTCGGCAGCCATACGCCGGTGAGCAGCACCAAAAGCGCCACCGGTCACCTGCTGGGTGCGGCGGGCGCGCTGGAAGCCGCCTTCTGCGCACAGGCCCTTCTGGCCAAACAACTGCCCGCGACCTTGAATCTCGCCAACCTCGACCCGTCCTGCGATGTTGTGGCGCACATCACCACGGTGGCGGCTGCGCCGCAGCTTAAGGCGTGCCTGAGCAACTCCTTCGGCTTCGGCGGCACCAATGCGGCGTTGGTTCTAACCACCGCGTAATTCTTCTCGGTGTCATGCCAGCGAAGGGTGGCATCCACGATAATGGCATGCGCCCGAGCGCATTCAAAACCTTCGTCGGGATGACAGGGAGGCGCTTGTGTTGACCCAAGCGTAAGCAACCTTGTTTGCCGTCGCCTTGCCCACACGAGGCAGGGCGGGCACACTCCCCTCCGGGGAGAAGAACAAGTTGAATTTGAAAACCACCGCCATGCTGGTCGGGCTTTTGGCCCTTATCGTGGGCCTGGGCCTCAGCGCGTGGCAAACCACGCTGGACGCCGCCGGGCCGCTGCAAGCCAATGCCGAAGTGAACATCGAGCTGGGCACCGGGCCCAGCCGCATGGCTGCGCTGCTGGAAAAATCCGGTGTCATCCACAACGCCACCGCCTTCAAGCTGGCGGTGCGCCAACTGGGCGTGGCCGGTAAAATGCAGGCGGGCGATTATACCTTCGAGGCGCACAGCAGCTTGCGCCAGGTGATTGACAAAATCGCCAGCGGACAGAGCACGCCGCACCAGGTCACCATCCCCGAAGGCTTCACCACCCGCCAGATTATCGACGTGGTGAGCGCCACCACCGCGCTTTCCGGCACCATTACCAAGCGCCCGGGCGAGGGTGAACTGTTCCCCGATACCTACGATTTCCACCTCAACACCAGCCGCCAGAAGCTGCTGAACGAAATGGCCAAGCGGATGAAAGCCGAACTGGACGCGGCGTGGGAAAAACGCGACGCGGGCCTGCCCTACAACAGCGCCGACGACCTGCTGACGATGGCCAGCATCGTGCAGAAGGAAGCGGCCAGCAATGCTGAAATGCCGCAAGTGGCTGGGGTGTTCGTGGGCCGCTTGCGCAAGCGCATGCGCCTGCAAAGCGACCCGACGGTGATTTATGGTATGGAAAGTTACAAGGGCAACATCCAGCGCAAAGACCTGGGCGATGACAACCCCTTCAATACCTATAAAAACGACGGCCTGCCGCCCACGCCCATCTGTAACCCGGGCCGGGCCGCGCTGCTGGCTGCGGCCAATCCGGTCAGCACCACGGCGCTGTTTTTCGTGGCCGACCCCAGCCGCACCGCGCATATCTTTTCCGACACCTACGAAGAGCATCAAAAAAACGTCGCCAGACTGGTGAAGGCCACTACCCCAACCAAAAAGGCGAAAGCGAAATGAAAAAGACATCCCCCATGCTCATCACCGTCACCGGCCCCAGCGGCACGGGCAAGGACGCGGTGATTGCCGCGCTCACCGAGCAAGACCCGCAAGTGAAGCGCTTTGCCACCGCTACCACTCGCGAGCCCCGGCCGGGTGAGGTGGACAAGGTAAGCTACCACTTCATGAGCAAGGAGCAGTTCATGGCCGCCGAGGCCCGGGGTGAGTTCCTGGAGACCGAAAAGAACAACTGGAGCGGCCACGCCTACGGCACGTTGCGCAGCGTCGTTGACGGCTATTTCGCCGACGGCTTCGACGTGATTTCCGACCTGACCTATTCCGGTGTCGAGCAGATTTACAAGAGGATTCCCGAGCGGCATTTCCGCGTGCTGATGCTGCCGCCCAGCCGCGAGCGGCTGGAACAGCGCCTAACCGGCCGTAACCCGGCACTGGCCGACGAGGGCCGCCGCCGTTTTGTGGAAATGGGCGAAGACCTCGACCATCTGCACGATCCCAAGTGGACGTTCCAGCACAGCCGCGACGTGCGTGGCAGCAGCTACGCCGATTACGACGTGGTGCTCATCAACGACGTGCTCGACCATACCGTGGCGGAACTCGCCAAAATTATTCTCAAGGAACGCGAAGCCAGGCAACAGGCGGCAGGATGACAGGGTTACAGGATTACAGAATAAAAGGGGGCAAGTTTGGCCTTTCTTTCCTGTTGCCTGTTGCCTGTTACCTGGCATCCTGCTCGTCTGCGCCGCAATACGCCCCGCCGCCGCATTTGCAGGGCGTGAAGGTGGTCAGCAGTTGCCCGCCGACCATGGTGCAGCAGGCGCGCTGGCTGCAAAGCAACCTGGCGCGGGTGAGCCTTGGCATGGACAAGCTTTCCGTCACCGCGGTCATCGGCAACCCGGCGCGGGCGGAGAGCTTTCTGCTCTCCGACGGCAACAGCATCGAGGTGCTGTTCTACCACACCGCCAGCACGGTGTGCCGCCGCCCGGACATCGACGCCAGCCTGCTGCCGTTCGTGTTCCAGAACGGCCGCTTGCTGGGCTACGGGCAAAATTACTATCACGACTTCGTGGTGCCCAACCTGCGCGCGCCGGTGCGCTCCACCGCGCCCACCGCCTGGCAGCAGCAGAACGCGATTGAAAACCCCGTCACCCACGCGCCGCCGCGCACCATGACCGAAGACCTGCCGGGCTCCAAGCCCCGGGTGGAAGCCCTGAGTCGCGGCAAAACCATCCCGCCGCGCAATACCACGGTGCCCACCAGCCCCCGGCCTGCCATGAATATGGGGGAGGAAGACCTGCCGCAGGAACCCAGCGACCTCGTGCTGCAAAATACCGGCCCGGTGGCAGGCGACGGCAACAACGAAGTCGGCCGCGGTGAGCCGCTGCCGGCCAACGTAGCACCGCGCGGCCAATAGGCTTGCAAACGGCCCGTCTGGCGCCTATCTGAGAGGAACCTTCACTCTTTTAGGGAGCCTTTCATGGCCTATACCACGCCTGTCACTTTACGGGTCGAAGCCGAAATGGCCGTTCATATGCCCGATCAGCTACCGCCGCTCTACCCTGTGGCCCATGACGAAATGGAGCGGAAACTCAATGCCGTGTTGGGCCGCTTGCCGACGGGAATCAATGCCCAACTGGCACTTTCGCCCGACCCGGTCAGCCGGTACGAGTACGGCGACGACTTCTTCCGTGTCTCGGTAACCGATATGCCGGAGCCTTCAACGGTCCAGTATCCGTGGGATGTCGCTACTTATCTGCGGCCGTTGCTGCAACGGCTCGAAACTATCCGCAAGGCCTTTGCCGATATCGGCCTGGAGGCTGATATTAGCGTTTACGTACCGTGGGGGCATAACCAGCAGTATCCGGGCTGGTTTGGTTCCAGCATCAAACAGCATGAGCCAGAAGTCGGATTTCATCATTTGCCTGAAATCTAGGGCTATGAACCCAACCGCCGCGCCAAAAAGCGCGGCGGTTTTTTGTTACTTACAAACCACACTACCTGTGGCCAGCCTGCCAATGGCCAATTGACCGTCACTCTTTGCCGGGCGCAGGCTGCCACCATGTTACGCATAGCCATTGGTTTAATGACTGCTCTGGCGGGCGCGGTTTTTGCCCTCGCGTAAGTGTCTGTCAGCCGGTTCTTTGACGGTTGTTCATAAAAAGACGTGAAAACCGCACGCGCCCTTGTTGTCTGCATTGTCCTGGCCACCGCGCCGCTGCTTTCGGGCTGCCTTACCACTCTGGCCATGAAGGGCATGAACGGCCCCGGCGCGTGCCCGGCCGATATCGTGCCGCTGGCCAGTTCCAATATGTATGCGCTGCAAAGCGCCAGCCCGGGCCAGCCCGTCAGCGTGCTGCCCGACCCGCAGGAGAAAGAGCGCATTCTGCTGCAGGGCGGCCAGAGCAGCGTCGAAATCTGGTATTACCGCACCGGCCACGAACTGTGCCGCAACATGCCCACCGAGCAGCCTTTCACTATGGTGTTAGTCGATGCCCAGCGCGGCAGCATCCTCGGCATCGGCCAGCAGGCGATTGCCGCCTACCGCCCGTACATGCAGCACGGCCCGACGTTTACGCCGCAGGATACCGGCGGTATCCTGAACGACTTCAATCCTTTCAGCTAATTCTATTGGCCGGGGCGCTTTTTGCCTTTTGCTTGGCCTGTGCTCCTCACGTACCAAAAGTGTACGCTGCGGTGCTCGTCCGGCGCAAAAGCCAAAAATCACCAGCGGCCAGCGAATTATTTAGTAACTTTCCGGCTTAAAGCGGCTTGGCGCTGGCGATGACCAGCGCATAATACCGGTCGCCCAACTGGCGCACTTCCAGCAGGCGGCAGGTGCTGCCGTGCCAGCTTTTTTCTTCCACCAGTTCGTAAAAGTGCGCGTAGCCCAGCTTTTCCAGCGTGGCGACAATCTTGCCGCCGTGAGCACCGTCCAGCACCTCAAACATCACCAGCGGGCGGCCTTTCTTCAGCGTGGTGGCGAGCCCTGCAATCACCTGGGTTTCCAGTCCTTCCACGTCAATCTTCACCGCGCGCACATCGGCGGGCTTCACGCCCAGCCGCTTGAGCTCGGCATCGCCCACCGCCACTTCAAAGGTACCCACGGGTTTGCTGCCCTTGCCCTTCACAAAGCCGGAAGCGCCGAGGTTGTTGTCCAGGTTCTGGTAAAACCGCAGCTTGCCTGCCCTGGCGCCCAAGCCTTTGTTCACCGCCGTTACGTTCTGCAAACGGTTGCCGGCGATGTTGGCCTGCAAAATACCGAACACCAGGGGGTTTGGCTCAAACGCCATCACGCGTTTGAACAACGGCGCCAGAAACGCGGTATGGTTGCCGATGTTGGCGCCCACATCCAGCAGCACGCCGCCTTTGTAGAAAGGCTTTTTCAGTAAGTTGCGCAGGGCCAGCAGTACGTCCTTTTCGAACAGTCCGTGGGTCAGGATTTCACGGCCGATGGTATCGCCTGGCAGCACCCAAAGCTTGGGATAGGGACCCTTGACCCAGAGTTTGCGGAACACCAGCTTTACAAGCTTGGCGCGGAGTTGGCCGGCGCGGTGCGCGGCGAGAGTGGTTTTGTACAACAGCATGCGCCTACCCTAATAAGCGAAGCCCACCCCGGCAAGGGGTGGGCTTCACTTCGTTCGTCGGTGCCGGACGGCTTTGCGCCATTTACAGGCGATGACGGCAAATCCGAACAAAAGGGCTATGCAGAAAGAGGCGAAAACGGCAATCACCGAAGCTGCGATATTCATACGCGCACTCCGTGCTCAGATGTTGCAATTAAATGCCACCACCTTAGGCGGATTGCCCATGCCCGGCAAGTGAACACTTGCCGGTTTTATATGAATTTACTGGTGAAAATATCTGTTTTGCCGGTTCTTTTTATGTGCGGCGCACAATCTTTTTTGGTTGCCCAAACGGCCTTCCCGAACCAAGGTGCGGCCAAATAACAGGCCAAAACTCATGACCCCCGCAGAACCCAAGTTAAAAGTCGTCGGCGATAAATCTTCCAGCGGCCGCCAGCCGCCGCACATCGAGCTCGGGCTCACGCCTGCGCAATTGCTGGCCGCTTACAAGCAGATGCTTACCTGCCGCCGCTTTGAGGAAAAAGCCGCTTCGCTCTATCAACAGGGGCAAATTGCCGGATTCTGCCACCTCTATATCGGACAGGAGGCGGTGGCCGTCGGCGCCAAGGTGGCGAGCGAGAAGGGCGACGACGTCATCACCAGCTACCGCTGCCACGCGCATGCGCTGGTGTGTGGCGTGCCCGCCGAGCAGGTAATGGGTGAGCTTACTGGCCGTGCCATCGGCATTTCCAAAGGCAAGGGTGGCAGCATGCATATGTTCGACGTCGAAAAACGCTTCTGGGGCGGTCATGGCATCGTTGCCGCGCAGGTGCCGCTGGGCGCAGGCTTGGCCTTTGCCAGTAAGTATAAAAAAGAGAAGCGCGTCAGTCTTACTTTCATCGGTGACGGTGCCATGAACGCGGGTCAGACCTTCGAGGCCTTCAACATGGCGGCACTGTGGCAACTGCCGGTGGTATTCGTCATCGAAAACAACCAGTGGGGCATGGGCACCAGCGTGCCGCGCGCCGCGGCGGGAGACCTCTACAAGCGCGGCGAACCCTTCGGCATCGCCTGCGCCAAGGCCGACGGCATGGATTTTCTCGAAAGCTACAAGGCGTTCAAAAAAGCCATCAACCACTGCCGTAGCGGCAAGGGGCCCTACGTGCTGGAGCTCGACACCTACCGCTACCGAGGCCATAGCATGAGCGACCCCGCCAAGTACCGCACGCGCGAAGACGTCGAAGGTGTGCGCGAGCACCGAGACCCTATTGCCCGCCTGCAAAAGTACCTGATGGAGACTCTCAATCTTCCGGCGGCGGATTTCGATGCGATGGACGAAGAGATCAAAACCTACATCACCCAGGTGGCCGAAACCGCCACTACCGCGCCGCTGGCCGATGTGTCCGAACTCTACACGGATGTTACTCCGTAGTGAAAACCATCGTTTGCATTGGCGACAGCATCGTCGAAGGTGAGGGCGATGCCAGTGGGTTCGACGGCTGGGTCGGCCGCCTGCGCGACAGACTCGATTTCAACCACGGTGCCGATGCGCCCGGCTGGCGCGTGTTCAACCTCGGCGTTGGCGGCGACACTATCCGCGACATCGGCTACCGCCTGGGCGAGCTGTTGATTCGCGGGCCGCACATCGTGGTGTTGGGTTGCGCCACCAACGACGTCGCCCGCTACACCGAACCGACCGGCGAGCAACCCAAAATGTCCGATTCGCACCGCCTTAAATACTGGCCGCTGGTGGTGGAAAAACTCAAGGCCATTTGCCCGCAGCTCCTCGTCACGCCGGGCATGTATATCGAAGAGGACTTTATCAACGAAGATGGCGGTGGTGTGCGTAAGGCGCTGCTGGACGACCACATCAAGTTTATCGGCCAAACTGCCAAGGCGCACCAAGCCGAGTTCGTGGAACTGGACGACAGCTTCGGCAGTAAAAAGCTCCGCGCCCACGGCGTGCACTGGAACGAAGCCGGTTACGACAAACTCGCCAACCTCATCATCGACAAGCTCGACGACCTCAGCTGGCTGAAAGAGGGCAAATAATGCTGCACAAATTACTCGTCATTGCGAGCGTAGCGAAGCAATCTCAATGACGGGATTCGTCTACATGGTGACCAACCAAAACAACACCACCATTTATACTGGTGTTACCAATGATATTGGTTGAAATGAATCCTGAATGGTGCGATTTGGCAGAGGAGCTAAACTAATGAGATTGCTTCGCTGCGCTCGCAATGACGAAGGGATGATTTAATGCTGCAATACTGGAGCCTGTTTCAGGAACTCTCTGCGCCGCTGACGGCGGTGTTCGCGCTCATCGCCGCGGCCTTTGCGGCCTATGCCGCGCGTAAAAGCGCTAAGGCCGCGCGCCAGGCGGCGGCCGACGCCCACCTCAAAATTTTCCTCCAGTTTTCCGACGAGTACGAAAAGCTGAAAGTGGCCCTCCCCATCGTCGGCGATAAAAACGCCGAGCACACCTACCTCACGGCGGTCACACAGCCCAAGTACCAGATCGCCATTTACAACGTCTGCCGCCTATTCGAGCGCGAACACCAACTTCACACGCTCAACCTCGTGCCGCCGCGTATCTGGCTTATCTGGGAAAAAGACATGTGCGAGTTGCTCTCCCGTAAAGCCGTGCGCGAATTCATTCTCAAAAACCGCGACCAGTTCCGTCCGAGTTTTATTGATGAAATAGTAAAAGCAGCATGAAAAATTTTTATTCCATCCTAACGGGTACGTTATTGAACCAGGCTTATATGGCAATTGTAATGATTCTCTATATTGTTATTGTTGCCGTAGCCGGTAGCATCTGGGGTCTCGATGCTGTTAAGGACTTCATGTCGGTACATGAAATGTTCAAGACCGTTTTTTATCTGCCGATAGCTCTTTTGGGTGTATTGATTATTCAACTTTGCGTCGGAAAAAGGAAATGGTTTGACGATCCTCTCGTTGTAAAAGGGTTTTATTGGTCCGTGATTTGCTTTTCTGTTGGACTGCCTGTTCTCAAGGGAGAAGTGGGCAGTATGGCCGATATCTGGAATTATCTTCTGGCCGGTTTCTGCGACTGCGCTGCATTTTATTTAGTTAACGATAGAGTCAATAAAATCAGAAAGGCTGCCTAACATGGCCATTCAAACCTACCGCGAAGCAATCAGAGACGCCATGAGCGAAGAAATGCGCCGCGACCCGAGCGTCTTTCTGATGGGCGAAGAAGTAGCCGACTACCAGGGCGCCTACAAGTGTTCGCAGGGCATGGTGCAGGAGTTCGGCCCGCAACGCGTGGTCGATACGCCGATTGCGGAATTGGGCTTCACCGGTATCGCCGTCGGCGCCGCTATGGCTGGCCTGCGTCCGATTGTGGAATACATGACCTGGAACTTCGCCATGCTGGCGACAGACCATATCATCAACAGTGCCGCCAAAACGCTGTACATGTCCGGCGGCAAGGTCGGTTGCCCTATCGTCTTCCGCGGCCTCAACGGCGTGGCCGCGCACGTTGCCGCGCAGCACTCGCAAGATTACGCCGCGTGGTACATGTCCATCCCGGGCCTCAAGGTCATCGCGCCCAGTACGCCCGCCGATGCCAAAGGCCTGCTCAAAGCCGCCATCCGCGACAACACCCCGGTGGTGTGCCTGGAGCATGAAGTGCTCTACGGCCACAGCGGCGAAGTGCCTGAAGGCGACGATTTTACCCTGCCCATCGGCAAGGCCAAAATCACCAAAGAAGGCACGCAAGTGACGATCATCGGCTACAGCATGATGGCCGTCAAAGCCCAACAGGCGGAAGAAGAATTGGCCAAGGAAGGCATCGACGCCGAAGTGCTCGACCTGCGCAGCCTGCGCCCGCTCGATGTTGATGCGATTGTCGCCAGCGTCTCCAAAACCCACCGCGCCGTGGTGCTGGAAGAAACCTGGGCGGCAGCCGGCGTGGGCGCCGAAGTGATGGCGACCATCTCCGACAAATGCTGGGACGAGCTCGACGCGCCGGTGCTGCGCCTCAGCCAACTACCGGTGCCGTTGCCGTATGCGAGCAACCTTGAAGTTCTGTGCGTACCGCAGGTTGCCGACATCGTCCGCGAAGTGAAAAAATTAGTAGGATAACCCCATGCCCATCGACGTCACCATGCCGCAACTATCCCCGACCATGACGGAAGGGCGCCTGGCCAAATGGCTTAAAAAGGAAGGCGACGAGATCCGCGCCGGCGACGTCATCGCCGAGGTCGAAACCGACAAGGCGACGATGGAAGTCGAGGCGAGTGACGACGGCATCATTCACGTCCTCATCGGTATCCCTGGTGCGGACATGCAGGTGGGCGAGCCCATCGCGGTGCTGAAGAAAAAAGACGAAACCGTCCCCGCCGATTACAAGCCGAAGAGCAAAGCAAGACCCAGGGAACAGGTGACAGGTAACGGGCAACAGGAAGCAGGAAAAGAAGTAGCTGCCGCCATGCCGCAGCCAGTAATAACTCCTATCCTAGTTCCTGTACCCAGCTCCCCGATGCCTGTTACCTGTCACCTGATGCCTGCTCGTGTCAAAGCCTCGCCGCTGGCCCGCCGCCTCGCGTCGCAAAAAGGCCTCGACCTGAACAGTGTGCAAGGCACCGGCCCGCATGGCCGCATCACGGCGAAGGATTTGGATAAGGCCGTCGGCGGCGCGCGCAGCATCGTCCGACGTGGCGATACCGTGGAGCGCCTTGCGCCGATGCGCAAAGCCATCGCCAATAAGCTCACCGCCAGCAAGCAAACCGTGCCGCACTTCTATCTTAAAGTGCGCGCCAACATTTCCGGTTTGATGGACATGCGTGCCGACCTTAACGAAGGTCTCGCCAAGCGCGGCGTGAAGCTCACGGTCAACGATTTCATCGTCAAAGCCTGCGCGCTGGCGCTGGCCGATTACCCCGCCGCCAACGCCGCATGGAATGGCGACAGCATGGTGATGTTCGGCAACGTCGATATGGCCGTCGCGGTCGCCATCGAAGGCGGCCTCATCACGCCCATCGTCCGCAATGCCGACCAAAAATCGCTGGTGCAGATTTCCGGCGAGGTGAAGCAACTCGCCGCCCAGGCACGCGAAGGCAAGCTCAAGCCCGAGCAGTACGAAGGCGGCAGCTTTTCCATCAGCAATCTCGGCATGTACGGCATCGAGGAATTCGCCGCCATCATCAACCCGCCGCAGGCCGCCATCCTCGCCGTGGGCAAGGCCGATGAGAACGACATGCTCGCGCTCACGCTCAGCGTCGACCACCGCGTCATCGACGGCGCGCTCGGCGCCGAACTCCTCGGCGCCATCAAGGGCTATCTCGAAAAACCCAGCCTGATGTTGGTGTAGAATATGAGAATTGAAAAATATCTTAAGAAGATTAGTGGGCTTAGTTTAGGTTGGGTAAGGCTTTTTATAGTCTTAAGTGTAGTATGGGTGTGCATAACGGGATTCTTTAATTTTGGGGAAATTAAAGACGATTTTGTTTCAACAACTAAAACTTGTTTAGCCAATAATGAGCCTGAAGGTAAAGAAATCCCGACACCAGATGGGCATACTTTACGTTTACTCTCCTGCAAGGAAGTGTGGTCATTTTTCGTAGAAACAACCAGTGGAGATATAGCTATAATTCTTCTGCCTCCTTTGTTTTTATTACTCATTCTAACTTCATTTCGCTGGGTTTACTT
>CAZROO010000017.1:0-24503 GCA_964601735.1 uncultured Pseudomonadales bacterium | reverse complement strand
AAGCGGGACACCGTGACGTGAACCATGCTTTTGCGGATAGCATTATTCGCGATAAGAACTAAAGTTATTCAGGTCAGGAAAATAAACAAAACTGGTGGAGGCGGTGGGAATTGAACCCACGTCCGTAACGCGACCGGTGGAAGTACTACAAGCTTAGTTCCTCGTTGATACTCAGACGGCTGGTGAAGAACGGCCTACCGGCTGGTTGCCTGTTAGAAGTTAAGCTTACCCGACAGGCGCGGTTGGGCCGAGTGCGGCGAGGGTTGACCTAGTGACCGGAACCATGTCGCACGACAGAACCGGGCTAGGGACTACTTAGTCGGCTCCGAAATCAATCAGAGTTGGCGACTTAGGCAGCCATCGCCATCACGGCCGCTTGACGCGGACGGAAGGCGATAACGTTGTTACGTTTGGCATTTATTGCCGTTGCCGGGTCATTAAGGTGAGGCCGACACTCACCGCTTGCACTTAAAACCGGGACGCGCCACGTCGAAACCAGGACGCCCCCACACGAGTTGATATGGGGCATACGGGACCAAAAATCAATAAGGGTTAATCAAGGGCGGACAGTATGCTTGAGCGGTGCCGCGCTTTTCAGCGGTACGCCGTGGGTCTCGGCGCGGCCCAGAATTTCGCTGCAATTGGCATTGTCGGCCGCGCCTAAATCAACAAACGGCAATAGCGCCACAAGAGGGTTGAGAATGGCCAGTCCGGCTGCTACGCCCGCCTGCGTTACTGCACTGACCGCCTGCACGCCCAGCTTGGGGTTGCGGAAGTGTCCGGTGATGGTGATGGGCGCGAGCACATGGATGAGGCGCGGCTCTTTAGATTCTCCCTTGAGTTTGAGGTTGAGCGATTCGTCATTCATGTTGGCGCTGCCGCTGCCGTGGGACACCACCACACCGGTATCCAGCACCAGGTGGCGCGGCTGCATGGCGCCTTTGGCGACCTGGAAGTCGGCGATGGCACAGCGTATGGGCGTTTCGGTCTGGTTACCGCTCAGCAGCAGACCCAGGCCACGCGACACGTTGATGCCGAGCAGCTCGGCAAACGCCTGGCGGATATGCCCGCCCGGCACCACCAGCGCCACGCGGCCATTCGAGTTCCCGGCGGCTTTGTGCACCGACATGCCCGCACCGTGCAGCCTGACGCGCCCGACCAATGGGCCTTCAAGCGCGCTCGACTGACCTATCTTGGCCATGAAATCCTCAAGCCGCGCGCCACTCAACTTCAAATCAATATCCACGTCCGGCATGTTCTGCTGCGCATTGATGTTAATGCTGCCGGTGAAGGTCCCCTGCGGTAGTGTCAGCGCCAGCGGTTCGATTTGCAGTTTCGCATCGCGCAGCTTGAGCTTGAGCGACACTTGCTTGAGCGGCAGCTTGTTCACGTTAATCGCATCTGCCTTGTAGGTCACGTCGGCGTCCATCGCGCGCAGGCGCTGCACGTCCAGCGGCACGTCGGGGAAAATATGTGTCGGGTCGGGCGTCCCGAAAATCACCCCGGCATCTTCGGGGTCGAGCAGTTTGGAGTTGAGATTGGCGTTGAGGAACGGCTTTTTACCGGAAATGTCGACATCGAAATCGCCATTCAAATCGCTGTTGCCGACGCGTCCGGCGAATTTGTGGAAAGCGAATTTGTCGCCGTCGCGGCTGAGCTGGCCCTCTACTTTATAAGGACGCGTAATGGGAAAAACCAGGCCGGTGATTTTGTAAAAATCGGCCATGTTATTGCCGCTGATAGTAGTGTGCGCACTAAAAGTACCGAAATCGAACATGCCACCGAAGTTGCCGTTGGCAGCAATGTGTGTGGTGCCGTGGGTGAAGGTGAAGCTGAACGGGTAGGGCTTGTCGCTATTGATACCCGCCAGCGCACCGCCCTGCAGTTTTAAATTGAAAGGCTCGCCGTTGAGCATGCCGCTGCCGGTGAGGTTGAACGGCAGCATGCGCTCAGGAGCTTGTTGTGTATCCCGCCTGCCTTCGTACGAGTCGAGGGCGCCGTCAAACGTCAGTTTGTGCATGGCGTCGTTGATGGTGATGTGGCTCTTGCTTAAAAAGAAGCGGTGAATCGGCGGCAGCGCCAGCGGTGCAGCGCTCTGGGAGGCACTGTTTCTCCAGTTAGCCTTGCCGTTGGCTTCACGCACAAGGTTGATTTCGCCCTGCTGCAATTGCAGTTCGGCGATGTCCAGCTTACCCTGCAGCAAGGCGGGCCAGCGCATGGCTACCTTGATTTTCTGTACGTCGGCCAGCGGTTCATTCCTCTCCGTTTGGGCCCACGGTGCGTTGCCAATGCGTAGTTCCTTGGCTTCCACCCACGGCGTGGGCGCAATAAAATTACCGCGCAGCCCGGCAATGGATACCGACCGCTCAAGCTTGTGGGAAAAATAATTTTCCATCGGCACACGCAAATAACCGGCATACAGCGCGGCGTCGGCCAAGGCCACGAGCAAGAGCAGCGTGACCACCACGGCAACCAGGATTCTCACCCCGCCATTACAAAGCCGGGGGTATCAAAAAAATAGGCGGATTACGGCTTGGGCTGTTGAGTCTTGAAGAGGAAATCGGCCATGTACCCGGCAATCAGCGCCCCGGCGCGTTCGTTGCTGGTGCAGCAGGTGACGTAATACTCGTCCGGTCCGTTGAGCAGCTCCGAAAGATCGGCATATTCCCACTTGCTGTGGGCCGCCAACTGCGGCAGCGCGGCACGCAATTGGGCGTAACCGGCCACTAGCGCGGGCTGCGGCGGAATGGTTTTTTCGTAGTCGCTCAACGCCGGTTGGGAAAACAGCATGGGCTGCAACATTTGCACAAAGCGGACGCCGTGCGCGCGGCTGTAGCGTGCGGCTTCCTCCAGTGTATTGCCCATGTTGCTCACCATAACCTCGGCGGGCATGTGCTGCTGGGCGTCCTCGGCGCCATCCATAAACACCACGATGTCGCCGGGCTTGAGCGGCAATAGTTTGAGGTGCTGGGTTTCGTCGGCGCTGGTGGCGGCGGGCGTACCGGCATTTTGAACGGCCCAGTTAAGGTTTTTTTTGTTGAGCAGGTTTTGCAATTGGCTGGCTACGGTAAAGGCATCCGGCACCTCGGCGTTGTACACCGCGCTGCCGCCCACCAGCCACAGGGTGTGGTCGGGTTTGGGAGGCTGGCCCAGCGTCAGGCGCGCGCCGTTGACCGTATTGAACCAGCGGCCGTGGAAATTTTTAGGCAGCATCACCTGCGTGCCCTGCAACGCCACCCAGCCGCCGGGCTGCTCTTGCGCTTCGCGGATAAAACCCTTGGTGTAATAAGCCGAGCCCGCATAGGGCGGCGGTACAACCGGCGTTTTGTCGTTGAGGTATAAAACCACGAGCGCAACGGCAACAGCCGCAAGGCCCAGTGCCACCGGCACAAAAGAGGAACGGGAAGAGGAACGGCTCATACCCCACCATAACAGTGCGGCGGTGAACTACATATATATGTAGTGGCGGTGGTTGCCTGTGCCGTAAGCACGCCGGAGAGACAGCGTCTCTTTATTAAAAGCGCTGAGCCTTGCGATGGAATCTTTACCTGCCAACCGGCAAAGTGCCTGCGTTGACGTTAACGTTAACAACACAAGGGAAGGGGAACCACATGCAAACACACCAGCAGCACAGCGGACGCGGCAATCCGCAAAACGAACCGATTCAAATCGCCAGGTACCTTAGGGGGGCGGACTTCCCCGCCAGTAAGGAAGACTTGGTGGAATGCGCGCGGCAGAACGACGCGCCGGAGAAAGTAATTGAAGCCATCCGGACACTCGATGCCGAGAGCTTCAACAGCATCGCCGATGTTACCAGGGCGGACCACACCGGCAACGGTATGCGCCGCCACCAGAGCGACGATGACGATGATGAATGAAAGTTTGCCAACGCAAAAAAGTTTCGTCCCTTCATGAGGGGGTGGGTGGGACGAAAACCAGACCGGCTATGCCGGTCTTTTTTATGGATGGTCAGTTTGAGCGCCAGCGGCCATCCGGTTCGCGAATGGCCTGGCCCATAATCTCCAGTTCCACCAGTTCGCTCATCACGCTCGATTCGTTCTTGCCGCTCTGGCGCACCAGTTCGTCAATGCTCACCGCGTTGCGCCCCAGTAATGTCGCGAGGCCTTCTTTTATCGGCGCGGTCAGTTCTTCCTGCATCATCTTTTTTTCGATGCTGAACATATCAATCTGCGTCGTTCGCGGTCGGGCGGCGGCTTCGGCGGGGAGGGTGGAAAGAATATCCGCCGCGCCTTCTATAAGGGTGGCACCTTGCTTGAGCAACCAGTTGGGGCCACCGGCGCGTGGGTCGGAAGGACTGCCCGGCACCGCCCATACGTCGCGGCCATATTCCAACGCGCATTTGGCGGTGATGAGGCTGCCGCTTTCGCGCCCGGCCTCGCTCACCGCCACGCCCAAACTCAAACCGGCGATGATGCGGTTGCGCCGCGCAAAAAAACTCGCGATGGGCGGCATGCCCCACGCGTGTTCCGAAACCACGCAACCGTGTTCGATAATTTCTTCGCGGAGTTTGGCATTCTCGGGCGGGTAAACGTGGTTCACGCCGCTGCCTACCACCGCCACGGTGCCGCCGTGCGCATCCAGCGCGCCGCGGTGCGCGGCACTGTCGATGCCGCGCGCCAGCCCACTGGTGATGCACAACCCGTTGGTGGCGAGTTCACCGGCGAGTGTACGCGTCCAGGTGAGACCCGCCGCGCTGGCGTTGCGGTTGCCGACGAGCGCGATTTGCTTTTGGCCGAGCCAGGCTTTGTCGCCCAAACCGCACAGCACAATCGGCGCGTCGGCAATGTGCGAAAGCGCGTGCGGGTAATCGACGTCGCCAATCACTACATGCCAGCCGTTGTTTTTTTCCAGCGTTTCCAATTCGCGCCGAATCGCATCAGCGGTGGCGAGAGGTTTATCGCCGCCGAAAAATTTCCACTCCGCCACTACATGTTGCGCACTGCCTGCTTTCGCTACAATTTTTTTATAGTTGATAGGGCCGATGCCGGGAGTGCGTGCGATTTGTAAAACGGCCAGCTTTTCTGCGCTTAATTCCATACCGGAACGCTAGCATATTTTACAAAAATGTCACACCTGAACAGCTACTCATCAGCAAATCGCGCGCCGCCTCTTTAGTGTTGCATTAGTCGGTGTAGGGTTTCATTATTAAAAGAAAGAACGAATTACATGCCTGCCTACGTCATTACCGTTGCGACTCAAAAAGGTGGTTCCGGCAAAAGCACATTGGCCGCCCACCTGTCGGTGGCGTTCGCTCAAATGGGTTACAGCACCATGCTGTTCGATACCGACCCGCAAGGCACCTGCTCGCACTGGCATGCGCAACGCAAAAAAGACGACATCGGTCTTATCGCCACTTCCGGCTGGCGTCTGACCCGCGACCTGGCTATGGCTCGCGAAGCCAACGACATTATCATTATTGATACCCCGCCGCACGCCGAAATGGATATTAAGGTATCCACCCGTGCTGCCGACCTTGTTTTGATTCCGCTGCAACCGAGTCCTGCCGACATTTGGTCGGTGAAGGAAACCTTCAATACGGTAGCCGGCGAATCCCGTAACGCACTTGTGGTTCTCAACCGTGCCGTGTTCCGCGCGAACATCACTACCGAGACCAAACAGAAACTGGCGGCGCTTGAGGTGCCGGTGGCCCAAACTGAAATTGGGAGCCGCGTGTTGTTTGCCGCTAGTATGGAAACCGGCATGACCGTCCTCGACGGTTTTGCCAACATTTCCCAGGCCGAAATTATGGGCCTGGTTCGCGAGATTGCCGCCAAAATCGGGCTGACCCTCCGGTCCGGCGAGGCTGGCAATGTTCAACCAAGCCAACAAGGAGAAGAAACCATGGCTGCTAAGAAGACGGCTAAGAAGCCTGCTGCTAAGAAAAAGGCTCCGGCCAAGAAGAAGGCCGCTAAGAAGACCGCCAAGAAAAAAGGTCGATTAGCCCAGGCTGCGGTGGAAGTCATGACTACGACTGAAACCGTCAGCCCGAAACAACGCAAAGTTGCATAGCAACGTTGTGTTGTCGGAGGCTCCGTAAGGGGCCTCTTTTTTGCGCGTCTCGTGCAAAAACGTCATAAGCGCGCGCCGCAGTAACTTTTGCTCTTGCAAAAGTGAGCGGTATCGCCGCGTTCAGCGGCGAAAGGCCTTGACCTGCACCGCCCAGCCGCTACCATCACAGCCAAATGGACATCAAGAAACTCATCCCTATCATCATTGCCCTGTTTGCCGCGCTGGCCGGCCAGTTTCTGGGCGGTTTCGGCTTTATCGTTCTGGTTGTCGGCGTGCTGCTGGCGGGCTTGGCCGCCTTTGCCATATCGGCCGCCGATGAAGCGCTGCTGAAAAAAATGATTCACTTTGTGTCTCAACTGGAAAGCGGCCTGGCCCCTGCGCCGGTGGAAAGCACTCGCACCGACAGCATGGGCGAGCTGGCGCGTGGCCTTAACCGTCTCACCAACCGCGACAAGGCGGTGCAGCAGGCCAACTCCGACCCGCTCACCGGCTTGGCCAATCGCCGCGGCATGGTGCAAAAGCTCGATACCGCTCTTAAAAACGGCCAGCCGTTGGCACTGTTTTACATCGACCTCGACAAGTTCAAACCGGTCAACGACCAGTACGGGCATGAAATGGGCGACGCCGTGCTGCGCAAAGTCGCCGAATTCCTGCTCGCCTGCGTGCGCGATGGCGACGTGGTGGCCCGCCTGGGCGGCGACGAGTTCGTGGTGATTTTCATGGGCCTGACCGACAAGGCGCTGCTCACCGAGCGCGCGCAAAAAATCCTGCACCTGCTCAACGAGCCGTTCTGGGTCAACGACCAGCGCATCAAAATCGGCGGCAGTGTCGGCATCACCCTGGCGCCGATCGACGGCAACACCACCGACACCGTGCTCCACGCCGCCGACGAAACCATGTACGCGGTCAAAAAAGCGGGCCGCAATAACTTCCGCTTCTACTCGTAATGCCAAAAAAAATAAGCGGCAAAGCGTTACCGAAACGGGACGCTCAGCTAACCGTTGCCACACCTTGGTGGCAGCCGGTAGCCGGTATCGCCGTCTTGGCGCTCGCTGCCGCCGGGCTCATCATCTGGCTACAACCGCACCTTGGGCTTCATACCGCGCGCGACCAACTCCTCAGCCAGCAACTGGTGCCGCTGCTCACGTTCCTCTACGTTGTTGGTGGTGTGATGGGTTTGTTGAGCCTCTGGCGTCCGCGCATGTTCATGCTTGCGGCCTTCATGCTTTACGCCGCCACGGGCCTGGCGGGCGGGCTGCTGCTGGCAATTCCATATGAGAACTACCACGTGCTGGAACTGGGCCACTGGGGCCTGACGAACCTCTACGAGGTCAGCGTCCTCACGCTGTTCATCATCGGCACGCTCACGCTGGTATTCGATGCCGCCGTGCTGAACACGCGGCTGATTCCGCTTACCGGCCCGGTGTTGGCGGTGGCGGCATGCTTCAGCTATTGGTTGCACACCCTGGGCGCCGACCTGCCGCAGGAGCTGGTGCCCGCGCTGCAAAACAGTATCCTGCCTTTTCACGTGCTGGCCAATTTCATCGGCTACGGCTGCTTCGCAGTGGCGGCGGTGGTTGCGGCGGCCATGCTCGTCAAACTCAAAACCAACACACCGCGCTTGCCAAGCGTGGAGAAGCTGGAAAAACTCTCCTACCGCCTTATCGCCATCGGCTTTCCGGTGTTCACGCTGGCGGTGCTGCTGGGCTGCCTGTGGGCCGAGCAGGCCTGGGGCGCCTACTGGCAGTGGGACCCGAAAGAAACCTGGGCGCTTATCGTCTGGCTGGTGTACGCGGGCTACCTGCACGCCCGGCTGGCGCACAAAACCCGCCCGCAAACCCTGGCTTTGTGGCTCATCGTCGGCTTTGCCGCCACGCTGTGCTGTTACATCGGCGTTAATCTGTTCTTGTCTGGATTGCATAGTTACGGCAAGTTGACCTCATGAAAAACAACAAGTCCGTCCTGTTACCTGTCATCCTGTTGCCCGTCGTGCTGGTGGCCTGCGCCTCCAAGCCCGACGGTGAACTCACCGGCAGCGTCGGCAAACTTTATAACGACGGCCTCAACCAGCTCCAGCACGGCAAGTACAGCCAGGCGGTACACAGCTTTGAGGAACTCGAACGTCAGTACCCATACTCCGGCTGGGCCATCCGCGCCGAGATGATGACAATTTACACCCACTACAAGGCAGGCGAGTACGATGAAGCCGCCAGCGGCGCCGACACCTTCATCAAAATGCACCCGGGCCACAAAGACCTGCCGTACATTTATTACCTCAAGGGTATGAGCAGCTACGCCCGCATCCGCGACGTTACCCGCGACCAGAACCATACCCAGACCGCGCTCGACGCCTTCGACGAAGTCGTCAACCGCTTTCCGGACAGCGAATACGCCCGCGACGCCAAGCTCAAGGCCACGCTGTGCCGCGACCACCTGGCCGGCGGTGAAATGCAGGTGGGCCGCTATTACGAAGGCAAGGGCCAATACCTTCCAGCCATCAACCGCTTCAAGGTCGTTGTCGACCAGTACCAAACCACCACGCAAACGCCTGAGGCATTGTTCCGTCTGGTCGAAAGCTACCTGGCGCTCGGCATCAATGACGAAGCCACCCGCGCCGGAGCCATCCTGGGCTACAACTACCCGGCCAGCCCGTGGTACGATCAGGCCTACAACCTGCTGACCAATGCCCACTTGGCGCCGGTCGGGCAAAAAAAGGTTTGGTACAAGCAGGTCTACAAGGGCATCAAGCAAATCATCTAATGGTCACCGGTTATCGGTGCGGTAAACTGATGACCGATAACCCTTGAAAGGCATCATTTCCTCGCCTATATTTGTTCGGTGACCAACACGACCACCTTTACCTTTACGCAGCCCACCTATTGGTGGGCCTAAACGCGTGACGGTGGCCGGGGTTATTTAAAGTTCCAGAGTAAAATCCAGAATCCAGAAATTCAACCAGCGGGCACCGTCCCGCCTAACCTGTGGAGTACGCCTCATGGTTAAGAGCCTGAGCCAGACTAAAAAAGAACCTTGCCGCCACGCCCATGACGTTACGGGGTGCGACAAACCCGGCGGCTGTACCTGTCATCCGGGCGTAAGTGACTCGGGTGCCTGGGTCGGCAATGGCGCTAAAGAGCCCGGCGTTAAACCCGGCTGGAGCAACGAGGCCCTGACAACCTGAGAACGACAAAAGAAGGCGCCCGCAAAAACGGGCGCCTTCGGCCTTGGAGGCCTCATTCCGGCGAAGGCAGGAATCCACGTCCAGCGGCTTATCGAAAGGAAAAATGACGTGGATGCTGGCCTCCGACAGCAGGAGGCGGTAGATTAACCGATAATGAGTGATTTATTCGATACCGTCGACAAGACCGTCGACAAGTCCATCCAAGCTGAAATGAGGCAGCTCGCATCCGAAATCGAGCGCCACAACACGCTCTATCACACGCAGGACGCGCCCGAGATTGCCGACGCCGAATACGACGCGATGTTCAAAAAGCTCCAGAAGCTGGAAGAACAATACCCACAGTACGCCAGCCAGGATTCGCCGACGCAGAAAATCGGCGGCGCACGGGCAGGGGCCTTAAAAAGCGCCAGGCACCGGGCGCCGATGCGCAGCCTCGGCAACGCGTTCACCGAAGAAGACATCACCGATTTCACCGACCGCATCACCAGCTTTTTGCGCCTTGATGCGCCGCCCGAAATGGTCGTCGAACCCAAAATCGACGGCGTGTCGCTGAGCCTCACGTACGAAAACGGCAAACTCACCCGCGCGCTCACCCGGGGCGACGGCGAAACCGGCGAAGACGTCACCGCCAACGTCCGCACCATCAAATCAATTCCTCAAAACCTAATGCCTGACGCCCAAAGCCTAACGCCTGCCTTGTGCGAAATCCGCGGCGAAGTATACATGCAGGACGACGACTTCGAGCGCCTCAACCAGCAGCAGGCGGAGGAAGGCGGCAAGATTTTCGCCAACAGCCGCAACGCCGCAGCAGGCAGCTTGCGCCAGCTTGACGCCAGCATCACCGCCAAGCGCCCGCTGCGTTTTCTCGCTTATGCCTTTGGCGCGGTGGAAGGTCATGAATTCAAAACCCACGCGGGCGAACTCAAGGCTCTCAAGCTCTGGGGCTTCACTATTCCCAGCATCGGTGCCGCCAAAACCGCCGCGCACCTGATGGCGCACTGGACCCAGCGCCGTGACCACCGCCACGATTTGCCCTACGCCATCGACGGGCTGGTTTACAAGGTGAACGACAAGACTTTGCAGCAGCGCCTGGGCGAATTAGCCCGCACGCCGCGCTGGGCCATCGCGCACAAATTCCCGCCCGAGCAGGTGACGACCGTGCTTGAAAACATCGAGGTGCAGGTCGGCCGCAGCGGCAAAATCACGCCCGTGGCAAAGCTGAAACCCGTGCACGTCGGCGGCGTCACCGTTTCCAACGCCACGCTGCACAACGAGGACTACATCAAGCAGCGCGACATCCGCATCGGCGACACGGTTTTCATCGAGCGGGCAGGGGACGTTATTCCCAAAGTGGTCAGCGCGGTGCCCGACAAGCGCCCGGCAAACGCCCAGCCTTTTCACTTCCCTCACACTTGCCCCGCTTGCGGCACCAAATTGGTGCGGCTGGAAGACGAAGCCGATTGGCGCTGCCCGAATGTAAGCGGATGCCCGGCACAGCACGACGCCTTCCTCCGCCACTTTGTTTCGCGCGGCGCACTCGACATCGACGGCCTCGGCGAAAAGCAGCTTGAGGAATTCACTCAGCTCGGCCTCATCCAATCCGCCGCCGATATTTTCCGTCTCAACAAACACCGCGAGCAGTTGGAAGGGCTGGAAGGCTACGGCGAAAAGTCCGTCTCGAATTTGCTTGGCGCCATCGAGGCCTCCAAAACCCCAACCCTGCAACGCTTCATCATTGCGCTCGGTATCCCCAACGTGGGCGAGGCTACCGCTGCCGACCTCTCGCGCCATTTCAAAACCTGGGAAAGTTTTGACGAAGCCGTAAAGCAGACTGGCGCCGAAGCGCGCCTCACCAACATTTCCGGCATTGGGCCCATCGTGGCGCAATCCATCATCACGCATCTGACGGAACGGCACACCCAAAAGCTGGTTTCCGACCTTTTAGCGACAGGCCTGCGACCGCAAACCGCCAGCAGCGCACCACGCCGCAGCGGCTTTTTCTCCGATAAAACCGTCGTGCTCACCGGCACCATGGACTCCATGAGCCGCGACGAAGCCAAAGCCCGCCTGACGCAGCAGGGCGCCAAGGTCACCAACTCGGTCACTTCCAATACCGACTACCTTATCGTCGGCGCCGACGCCGGCAGCAAACTCAAGCAAGCCACCAAGCTGGGTGTGGCCACGCTGGAAGAAAAAGAGTTTCTGGAGAAATTGGGCTAGCCATTGCGCCTTTGGCGCAATGCCACAATAAATATAACCACCAAAGAACGGGATTTTTTGATTTTGTATCAACCGTTTCTTTGGTGGTTATAGCGCTGTTTGTGGTTTCATCCCTCTTGCCGAGGTTCCTTTTTAAACTAAGGATTTCACCGGGTTTTCTTGGGTTGTTTTATTCTCCGGTCACATGGGTAGGTTTTAATAGGTTAGGTGCTTCAAGGCTAAAAAGATTTTCTGAATACAGCAATCAAATCCGGGCGTTATGCCCGCCCCGCTGGCACGCATGTGGCGCGTCTGCCACCTTTGTCGGGTCAAGCGGCGGCCGCGTCTTCTTCCCCGGCAAACGCCGCCGGATTCACCCACGGCACCAGCGCTGTTTTAACGGCCATGCCAAAGCCTTCGTCGCGCATCACCTTGCCGTCGGTCAAAAGGCCCAGAACACCTTTGGTGTAATCATAGGGCAAACCCGCCGCAATCACGTGGGGGCGCAACTCGCCGCCGTTTTTCATGGCTTCGCCCCAGCTTTGGGGCAGGGGCGTGCCCACCGATGGCACCACTACCTCGCGCGTGCCGTCGGTAATGCCCACAAACCCCATCATGATGGGCCCGCCGTTCACGTCCACCACACCGGCTTCCAGCCCAATGCCCAAATCGGCCCCCAGGGCGAGGGCGGCGCGGGCACGGTTAAGCGCGCCCTGCATGGTTTCTTCGTTGCTCAGGGGCTGGGCTGAAACTCCGCTCTCTACGTCATGGCCCTCAACCACAGCCTCCGGCCAGTAAGCCCTGGCACCGTCCAAAACGGCCTTCACCTTGGCCGCGTTTTTACTGCCGACGATAATCTTCATGAGAATCTCCTTATTGGTGGGCCGGGAGGGACTCGAACCCCCACACCTTACGGCACTGGAACCTAAATCCAGCGCGTCTACCAATTCCGCCACCGGCCCGCGAGTCGCTTTTAACGCAAAGCAACGCCGCCGCCAACCACGCGAATACTCCCCTTCACACACCCTACATCCCGCTCAAGCCCCACCTGCGGCTGCCGCACGTCCAGAACCTCGCCATCTATGGCCCTGAAATACGCATGTCCTTCGCCGTTCCGCAGCAGGCAGGTGCGGAGCTCCCCCTCCACGCCCCGTTGCGCCGCGCCGGCCTGGTAGCTGGCCGCGAACACCGCGCAGTTGCCGCTGCCGCGCGTCAGCGGCCTGAAATCACGCGCGCTGTAATCACTGTAGGTCAGGCGGGCGTCCACATCATTTTTAACCGCTTGTAGGGGAGAAGCGGCGCATCCCGCCAATGCCAGGACGGCCATCGCGTATCTCATATTCTTAAAATACAACCTGTAGTTGTGTATGGCAAAACAATAAAGCCCCGGCAAAGGGGGCTCCTGAAAACCTAAATGGGGCGACCAACGGGGCTCGAACCCGCGACCCCAGGATCCACAATCCTGTGCTCTACCAGCTGAGCTATGGTCGCCACCTTCTGCGGCTTTAACGCAAGCGGCCTGCAATATCAAGCTGCCTTTCAGCAAACTTGACCCCACCGCGCCAATCCGGCATAAACCGCACCATTAAATAAGAGGGGATTCTGAATGAAAATCGAACTGACCGAAGGCAAGGGCCTCGCCCGCAGCCTCAAAGTGACCATCCCGGCCGACGCCGTCAGCGAACGCCTGAGCAAGCATTTCACCACGCTGGCGGGCCGCGTCAAGCTCGATGGCTTCCGCCCCGGCCAGGTGCCGCTTAAAGTGGTGCGCGAACGCTTTGGCGACGAAGCCCGCGGCGAAGTGGCCCGCGCCCTGGTGCAGGAGTACCTGCCGCAGGCCATCGAAAAGCACAAGCTGCGCATCGCCGGCCAGCCGCGCGTCAGCGCCCCGGGCAAGGAAGCCAACGATTTCACCGTCACCGACGACAAGGCCTTTACCTTTAACGCCGATGTCGAACTGCTGCCGGAAATCGAACCCAAGAATTACACCGGCATCAAGCTCGCCAAACAGGTGGCCGACGCCGACGACAAGGCGGTTGAAACCGCGCTGGAACGCCTCAAGAATCAGCTCAAAACCTTTAAAGTCACCACCAAGGCCGCCAAAAAGGGCGACCGCGTGACGGTGACCGGCCAGGGCTACACCAAGCAGGGCAAAAAGGAAGAAGCCTTCGAAGGCGGCAAGCTCGAAAACTTCAAGGTCGTGCTGGGCAGCGGTACGCTGATTCCGGGCTTCGAGGATGAGCTTGTCGGCGCCAAAGCTGGTGAAGAAGTCGACGTAAAGGTTACGTTCCCCAAGGAATACCACGCCAAGCAACTGGCGGGTGAGCCTGCGGTGTTCAAGCTCAAGGTGAACGAAGTTGAAGAAGGCGTGACCGAAGACCTGACCGACGAAGCCGCCAAAAAGTTCGGCATGGAAAACCTCGACCAGCTCAAGACCGTGATTAAGAACGGCGCCGAGCGCGACCTGACCCTCGCCAGCACCCAGCGCCTCAAGCGCGAACTGCTGGACAGCCTCGACAAGGCCAACAGCTTCGACGTGCCGGGCAACATGGTTGATAACGAAATCCACGCCCTGCTCAACGCGCAAATGCAAGAGCTGCAACGCCGCGGCCTGCCGCCGGAAGCGATGGGCAACCCGCAGGATGTCATTAAAGAACTCAAGCCGCTGGCCGAACGCCGCGTGCGCCTGGGCCTGCTGATGGCCGAAATCGCCCGCAAGGAAAAAATCGAGGTCACCAATGCCGACATCGAGCAGGCGGTGCAAAACCAGATTATGATGGCCGGCCCGCAGGGCGAGCAGGTGCGCCATTACTTCAGCCACCCGCAAAACCGCCAGATGCTGGCGGGCCCGGTGCTGGAAGACAAGGTCAGCGCCTGGCTGCTCGAAAAAGCCAACGTTACCGAAAAGAAGGTCAAAGCCGACGAACTGCTGAGCGAACTGCAGTAGATATAAAAGCAGAACAGGGCCCGCAAGGGCCCTGTTCTTAATTACCGAAGAAGTGAGGACAGCCAACTCTGGAATTTTTTCCACAAACGCCGCTGGTTTCCTTCCACAACCGGCGTTGGCGGGAGCGGAGGCTGTTCATCCCTCAAATAAGCGGGCAACATCCGCCAGACACTGAGGCGCTGTAGGTAATCGAGCTGCGCTTTTTCGTAAGGGGTGATGGTCTTATGAGCCAGTTTGGCGGTGAGCGCCGCGATTTCCCGGTCTATTTTGTAATCCGAGGTGAATCGGGAATAATCGACAGTGGCAGGGCGGGCAGCTTGGGTTCTGCAGGACATGGTCTGCTCCAAAAGCGAGGGAAAGATGCGTATTTATAACGGAATGCTCTCACGGGCGGCAAGCCCTTATTTAAGCAAACCGCTTGCAGAACAGGGCGTTTTGCCCTACCAATCGCCCCTAATGACATTGCCGCTCGACAAATTGCCGCAGCATGTGGCCTTTATCATGGATGGTAACGGTAGATGGGCCTCCGCCCAGGGCTGGGACCGCCTCAAGGGCCACGCCGAGGGCATCGAAACCGTCCGCCGCGTGATTGAGGAACTGTCCGAAATCGGCATTCCCTGCGCCACGTTCTTCGCCTTCAGCACCGAAAACTGGGCCCGCCCGACCGCTGAGGTGAAGGGCCTGTTCAACCTGATGCGGCTCTATTTCAAAAAAGAACTGAACGACATCATCAAAAAGGGCATGCGCGTGCGCTTTATCGGCGACCGCTCCGACGCCCGCCTCGACCCCGACGTGCGCGCCCTGATGGAAGAGGTGGAAGAAAAGACCGCCCACAACACCAAAATCACCACCGTTTTCGCCATCAACTACGGCGGGCGGGACGAAATCCTCCGTGCCGCGCAAAAGCTGGCTGCCGAAGGCAAAGAATTTACGTCTGAAAACCTCGATGCCGCGCTCGATACCGCGGGGCTCCCTGCGCCGGACCTCATCATCCGCACCAGCGGCGAGCAACGCACCAGTGGCTTCCTCAGTTGGCAGGCGGCCTATGCCGAACTCTACTTCTCCGAAGTCTCCTGGCCCGATTTCGGCCACACTCACCTCCACGCCGCTCTCAGCAGCTACGTGCTGCGCGACCGCCGCTTCGGCCACGCGCCTAAGTCTGCTACCCAGGCCGCTTAAGGCCAAAATCCTCTCAAATCTGAGAGGGTCTTCCCGCTACATCGCTCAGATGCGATATAACTATATGAATTAATTGAATTTATTTTACGATACACGCTTGCGGGCAAGGCGGTGAAACCCATTTGGGAGGTGTCACGGACGTATCTATGAAAGGTTTAAAGGCGCAGTCCGCCGTGACCCGCGCCATACGACTGCTATTGGTGATTGCCAAACCTGTCTAACTTTCGCCGGCCAAGCGGCGGGAATCGCCGCCGGAGGCTCGCCACAAAAAAGTGGCCGTCACCTCCCTGTTAGTAGCAGGGAAATGACGGCCTTTCGGCGACGACTTGGAATTCGCCTCCTCGCTTCACTCTCAATGGAGATAACCCATGAGAACGAAGTTTGCCAAAGCCATCTATGCTTGGAAGCGTAGATGGCAAGGCAAAAACGAAGATGAAAAGCTTGCCTTGGTCATCCAGTACCTCACGGTGCTGACGATGATCTTGGGGCTCTTCCACTTCCTTCACTAACAAGCGTTAGAATGGCGGGGGGCGTAAGCTCCCCGCCATTTTTTGAAGATTTGGCTTCACCCACTCTTCAATCTCACGGCGGGAACCATGAGCCCTGTATCAGCCAGCCTTGGCCAGCTGAAAAAACGGGATTGGAGGGGGCGAAAGCTCTCTCCTTTCATTTGCGGGGGTATATAAGCCTAACCATCGGTTTTGTCAATATATTGTATGCAATTCAGCTGAAATCTTGGCAGTATTTCCCTCTCCACCGCGCGCTTTTAAACTGGCTTTTAAATCGGGCTTGGGCTAGCTTTTGGCAAATGAATAACACGCTCCCCACCGACCATATGCCCCCCGATTTCCTCGCCCACCTGGCGCAATACGCGCAGCACATCCACGGCGGGCAGGGGCTGTTCAACGCGCTGGCGTTTATCGTCGTGCTCGGCATTCTGGTGTTCGTGCACGAGTGGGGCCACTACATCGCCGCCCGCAGTGTCGGTATCACCGTTCAGGCTTTCGCCATCGGCTTCGGCAAACCCATCATCCAATGGGTCGACAAGCACAAAACCCACTGGCAAATCGGCTGGATTCCCCTGGGCGGCTACGTGCAGATGCTCGGCCAGGAAGACGGCAAAATCTACAGCCACAAAGGCAGAAAAGACAGCTTCGCCAACAAGGCCATCTGGCAACGCGCCTGGGTGGTTGCCGCCGGGCCGCTGATGAACCTGGTCTTCGCCTTTTTCCTCATCCTCGCCCTTATGCTCAGCGGTGAGCGCCAGCTCAAGCCACAGGTCGGTGACATCCTGCCCAACATGCCTGCGGTCGGCATCCTGCAAAAAGGTGACGTCATCCGCCAGGCCGACGACAATATGATCATCACCTGGGATGATTTCCAGACCTACATCGCCGACCACGCCAACCGGCCCGTGCACCTGGTGGTGGAGCGGGGCGGCCTGCCGCAACAGCTCACCGTCACGCCGCAGGGTACCGCGTTTAAGGATTTGTTAGGTGACGAACATCGCGTCGGCCGCATCGGCGTGGCGCCCACCTACGCCGCGTTTGTGCAGCACCGCAGCGTGGCCGGAGCTTTTACCCGTGCGGTTTCTCATACTTACGAACTTACTGCGCTCACCGTCAAAGCCTTCGGCAAGCTGCTTATCGGCGCCATCGCGCCGGACAGCCTCACCGGCCCGCTCGGCATCGCCGACATGGCCGGCCAAACGGCGGCCAATGGCCTCTACGCGGTCATCACGCTCATGGCCATCATCAGCGTCAACCTCATGGTCATCAACCTGTTCCCGCTGCCGGTGCTCGATGGCGGCCACCTGCTGTTCCTGGCGTACGAGAAAATCGCCCGCAAACCGCTGCCGGACAAAGTCCAGGCCATCGCGCTGCGCGTTGGGCTCACGCTCATCGTCATGCTTGCTGTTTTTGCCACATTCAACGACGTCAAACGCTTCGGCTGGATCTCCAGCCTGACCACCAGCCTTAGTGGCCACGCCCAAGTTGCCACACCTTCAGGCAACCAGCCGTAAATAAGCGCTAAAGGGGCCGCGCCGCGGCCGGCCGCGAGGCTTCGTGGCCCGCGCGATTAGCTTTTCAAATGCTTTGCTCGAAAAAGCTAATCGTAGCGGTGTTGCATAATTTTATCTTATTCTTTTAAAAATTATGCAACCTTCATATTAAGGCGTTGCGGCGCGGGCAGGGGGCCGGTACATTGCCGCCAATATGAAAAATTCCGCCCCCCTGTTTACTTTGGCCCTTGGCCTGATGTTGACCGCCGTCAGCGCCTTCGCCGCCCCGGTCACCGCCATCAAAATCACCGGCAACGAGCGCGTCGAGCCCGAAACCATCCGCAGCTACCTGCCGTTCAAAGAGGGCGGCCAGTTCAACGAGGCCCAAACCTCCGAAATCATCAAATCGCTCTACGGTACCGGCCTGTTCGCCAACGTCGAGCTGAAGTACGACAACGGCACCGTCGATCTCAATGTGGTCGAAAATCCGCTGGTCAACCGCGTTGCGTTCGAGGGTAACAAAGAGCTCGACACCAAGCGGCTGGAAGAACTGGTCAGCCTCAAGCCCCGCGCCATTTACGCGCCCGCCAAGGTGCAGGCCGACGTGCAGGCATTGGAAAGCGCCTACCGCAGCCGTGGCCGCTTCTCCACCACCGTTAAAGCCCAACTCATCCAGCGCGACCAGAACCGCGTCGACGTGATTTACGTTGTCGACGAAGGCCAGAAAACCCGCATCTCGCGCCTCAATTTCGTCGGTAACCACCGCTTTTCCGATGACGAACTCCAGGGTGTCGTTGTCACCAAGCCCACCGCCTGGTGGCGTTTCCTCAGTAGCAACGATACCTACGACCCGGCCCGGCTCGATGTCGATAAAGAGTTGCTGCGCCGCTTCTACCTGAGCAAGGGCTACGCCGACGTGCAGATCACCAGCGCGGTGGCCGAACTCACCCGCGATCAGAAGGATTTCGTCATCACCTATACGGTGTTCGAAGGCCCGCGCTACGAATACGGCCCGTCCGACGTCACCCTGGCGGCTGAGCAGCCCGGCCTCAATGTGGCCGATTTCAAGAAAAACGATACCCTCAAGGCCGGTGACACTTTTAACGCCAAAGAGGTCGAAGACGTCACCAGCAAACTCATCGACGCCCTCGGCAACAAGGGTTACGCCTTCCTCGACGTCGCGCCCGATTACAAAAAGGACGAAGCCAAACGCACCATCGCGGTCAATTTCGTCATCCACCCCGGGCCCAAGGTCTACATCAACCGCATCAACATTTCCGGCAACACCCGCACGCGCGATTACGTCATTCGCCGCGAAATGCGCCTGGCCGAAGGCGATGCCTACAGCGCCGACAAGCTCAAGCGCAGCAAGGACCGCCTGAAGTACCTCGGCTACTTCGAAAAATCCGACGTCACCACCAAACCCACCACCGACCCCGACAAAGTCGACCTCGACGTGAAGGTGAAGGAGCAATCCACCGGCGAATTCAACGTTGGCGCGGGCTACTCTACGTACGACGGCCTGCTGGCCACCACCGACGTGACCGAGCGTAACTTCCTGGGCAAGGGCCAAACGGTCGCCGCCAAGCTCGCCATCTCGCAGCGCCAGCAGCAGTACAATCTCGGCTTCACCGAGCCCTACTTCCTTGGTCAGGAAGTCTCCGCCGGTGTCGATGCGTTCAACGAAACCACCAGCTTCCAGAACGAATCGCACTACGACCGTGGTACCCTGGGTGGCGACATCCGCTTCGGTTTCCCGCTGTCCGAGTACACCAAAAACAACGTCACCACCGGCTTCAAGCGCATGAAAATTTCCGACGTCGATGCGTCTTCGGCCTCGCAATACGTCCAGCGTGACGCCGGCAGCAAAAACAGCGCCTTCCTCTCCAATACCTGGAGCTTCGATAACCGCGACAGCCAACTGACGCCGACCCACGGCTACCGTATTGCCCTTACCGGCGAATACTCCGGCTTCGGCACCGAAGACCAATACCTCCGCGGCCTGGCCAACCTCAGCTGGAATAAGGAACTGTGGGAAGACTGGGTGCTGACCCTCGCCGGCAAGGTCGGTGCGGTCAACGGCCTGGGTAAAACCCTGCCGATTTACGAAAATTTCATGGGCGGCGGCACCGACCTCCGCGGCTTTGCCTTCGGCGGTATCGGCCCGCGCGACCGTATCACCGGCGACGCCCTGGGCGGCAGCTACGTGCTCAACAACAGCATCGAAATGCGCTTCCCGCTCGGCGGCCAGCTTAAAGAGCTGGGCGTGCAGGGTGTCACCTTCATCGATGGTGGTACCGTCACCCACTTCGATGGCGGCACCAGCGCCACCGTGCAGGATTCACACCTCTACCGCATCGGCACCGGTGCCGGTATCTTCTGGCAAAGCCCGCTCGGCCCGCTGCGCTTCGATATCGGCCTGCCGCTGGTGCGTGGCGACGGCGACCACACCCAGCTGTTCAACTTCTCGGTCGGCTCGCGCTTCTAAAGCTTGAGAGAGAAGGGGGATGAAAGGGGGCCGTTAGGCCCCCTTTCCGCCGTAGGCGTCATTCCCGGGAGCACGGCCCACAGTCGGTACCGAAGCCGCAAGCGCTCATGCCGCGCGCAACCGGGAACCCAGTGCAGGCCTTACCGAAGCCTCTAAGCCTTTTTTTTAATCACCCGCGCGTCCCCAATCCCAAAAGGCAGATGCATCGGCCAAAATTGCGGTATATAAAAGGCCATCCAACCAGAGGGGAAATTCATGAATAGCCGAAAATTCGTCGCCGTCGTCGCCATTGCCGTCGCTAGCCTGACGGCCGCCAACGCCTTGGCCGCCGAGCTCAAGGTCGCCATGCTCGACGCCCAGCAAGTCATCAACGACACCAACGCCGCCAAAAAGGCCGTTTCCAGCCTGCAAGCCAAGCGCGACGCCGCCCAAAAGCAAATCGACGGCATGGAAGCCCCGCTGCTCGAAAAGCGCAAAAAACTCGCAGCCGATACCACGCTGACCGGCGACAAGGCCAAGGCCGCCGAAGATTCGTTCGGCAAGGAAGTCGCCCAGTTCCGCGAAAAGGCCATTAACATCCAGCGCGACCTCGACGACGCCAACCTCACCGCCCGCAAGCGGATCGCCGACGCCGTGAAGGGCGTGGTGGAGCAAATCGCCAAAGAGAAGGGCTACGACCTGGTGGTGCCCAAAAGCGTGATTCTCTACAACAACGCCAATGTTCCGGATATCTCGGCCGAAACCCTTAAACGCGCCAACGCGATTCTGGACAAGTAAGCCAGCGGCAGTTTTGCCAGAAAGGCGGCCCCAAAGGCCGCCTTTTCATTCTCCGTCATCCCGGCGAAGGCCGGGATACACGTCCCATTTTAGAAAAAATCCAGCCAAAACCACAACCCAGCTCCTAAAACCCAATACCTAACACCTGAAACCTTTAAAAATAAGCCATTCTGCCCTATATAGGGCCCATGACCCAACTTTGGCGCCCCACCCCCGCCGGCCCGTTCAGCATCGAGGCCCTCTGCCAACACCTTGGCCTCCCTGTGCCTCAGGGTAAAGGTGGTACGACCTTCACCGACATCAAGCCGCTCTACAGCGCCGGGCCAGAGCACCTGAGCTTCCTCGATAACCAACTCTACAAGCACGGCGCCCGCACCACCCAGGCCGGGGCCGTGCTGGTGCGCGCCGAAGACGCCGACAACCTGCCCGAAGGCTGCATCGCCCTCGTCACCACACAGCCTTACGTCGCCTTTGCCGCCGCGCTGCAACTGTTTTACCCGCGCGAAAACCCCGAGCCCGGCCGCAACCAAACCGCGATGGTGGCCGAAAGCGCCAAACTCCACCCCACCGCCCGGCTCGAGCCTGGCGTCATCGTCTACCCCGGCGCCAGCATCGGCCCACGCGTCCACATCGGCGCCTACACCGTGGTGGGGCAGGGCGTTTCCATCGGCGAAGGCACCGTCATCGGCCCTCACTGCACGCTTACCAAGTGCGAACTCGGCACTCACTGCGTGCTCCATCCCGGCGTTGCCATCGGGCAGGACGGCTTCGGCTTCGCGATGATGGGCGAACGCATCCTCAAAGTTCCGCAAGTCGGCGGTGTCATCATCGGTAACGAGGTCGAAATCGGCGCCCACACCACCATCGACTGCGGTGCGCTGGAGGACACCATCATCGGCGACATGGTGAAGATAGATAATCAGGTTCAAATCGGTCACAACGTCAAAATCGGCAAGGGCACGCGCATCGTGTCGCAAACCGGCATCGCGGGCAGCGCCAGTATCGGCGAGTACAACGTCATCGGCGGCCAGAGCGGCATCGTCGGCCACATCTCTACCGCGCCGATGGTCATGATCGCCGCCCGCAGCGGGGTCAGCAAAACCATTTCCGAACCCAAAAGTGTCGTCGCGGGCGCCCCTGCCAAGCCGATGCGCGAATGGAAGCGCGAGCTCGCCATCCTCGCCCGCCTAGTGAAAAACTTCAACAAAGCCAGTGACAAGCCCGAAGCCAACGATGAATAAACCGCTTTATAATATCGAAGACATCAAATATCGTATTCCCCATCGGGAACCGATTCTGCTGGTCGATGAGCTGCTGGAATACGAGCCGCAAAAATTCACCGTGGGCCGGCGCTTTTTCAAGGCTGATGATCCGCTGTTCGCCGGGCACTTTCCCGAAAATCCCGTCCTGCCGGGTATGCTTCTGTACGAAGCCATCGCCCAAACCGGCGCCCTCATGGTCGCTCTCGATTATGACTTGAACGCCATTACCGCCACTTACCTGTTCATGGGCATTAAAAATGCCCGCCTGCTTCACCCGGTGCGTCCGGGCGATACGCTCGTCATGCGTGCGGAAAAGCAGGCCGAGAAAATGGGCGTATTCAAATTCCATGGCAGTGCCACGGTTAATGGTAAACTTTGCGCCGAGGCTGACTTCGCCGCCAAGCTCATCCGCAACAACCAAATGTCACTCGGATTCTAATATGCCCATCCATCCCACCGCCATCGTCGAAACCGGCGCACAAATTCACCCTTCGGTCGAGGTCGGTCCGTATTGTACCATCGGCAAACACGTCACCATCGGCGAAGGTACGCGCCTGGTCGGCCACGTCGTCGTCACCGGCCATACCACCATCGGCAAAAGCAATGTCATCTACCCGTTCGCCTCGCTCGGCCAGCCGAGCCCGGACCGAAAATACAAAGGCGAGGAAGCCACGCTTGTCATTGGCGAGGGCAACGATATCCGCGAATACGTCACCATGCACATCGGCACGGCAGCCGATAAGGGCGAAACCGTGGTGGGCCACAACAACCTGTTCATGGCGGGCAGCCACGTCGCGCACGATTGCATCGTCGGCAACCGCTGCATCATCGCCAACTATACCCAGCTTGCGGGCCACGTGACGCTCGAAGACGACGTCGTCATCGGCGGCCTCACCGGCATCGCGCAGCACTTGCGTATCGGTGCGCATGCGGTGCTTGGCGGCCATGCCGCCATCGGTGCCGACGTCCCGCCCTACGGCAACGTCGCCAGCGAAAAATCAACTCTCAAGGGGCTCAACCTTGTTGGCCTGCGCCGCCGCGGGTTCGATAAATCCGTCATCCAGGCCATCGACGAAGCGTACGATTTCCTCTTCGACCCCGCCGAGCAATCCTCGCCGCTCCACCAGCGCGCCGCCGAGCTGAAACAGAAAAATGATTTGCCCGAAATCCAGTTGCTCGCCGACTTCGTGCTGGCAAGCCAACGCGGCATGGCCACCTACGACACCGATGAGTAAGCCAATGGGTAAAAGCCTCCAGCGCCTCTGCATTCTGTCCGGCGGCGGCACGCTGCCCGCGGTGCTTATCTCCGGCGCGCAACAAAAGGGCTTTGAGGTTCACCTCATCACCTTCGAGGGCCAGCCTCAGCCCGAACTCGACGACGTCAAGGTCTCCTCCGAAGCCCAACTCCCGCTCGGCGCGGTCGGCAAAATCCACGCCCGCCTCAAGGCCCAGCGCATCACCCACGTCGCGCTCGCCGGGCACCTGCACCGCCCCAGCCTGTTCACGCTCAAAATGGACACCATCGCGCTCAAGCTGCTCACCCGCCTGCGCAGCTTTTCCGATGATGCACTGCTCAAATTGCTCACCGGCTACATGGCCGAGGTCGGCTTCAAGGTGCTGAGCGTCGCCGACCTCGCGCCGCAACTGCTCGCACCGTCCGGCGTGCTGGGCCGCCTCAAGCCCACCAGCGCCGAACGCAAGGATATCGAACTGACGCG
Source organism: uncultured Pseudomonadales bacterium (assembly GCA_964601735.1). GTDB lineage: Bacteria > Pseudomonadota > Alphaproteobacteria > UBA2136 > UBA6156 > DATAJX01. The sequence goes on along the minus strand of CAZROO010000017.1, from coordinate 720 downwards.
TGCCGCGCTCAATGCATTAGGGCCCCACGATGTCGGCCAGGCCGCCATCGTCCATCGCGGCACCATTCTTGGCATCGAAGGCGTCGAGGGTACCGACGCCCTTATCGAACGTTGCGCCGTCTTGCGCGGTAAAATGAGCAGGAACGAGCGGGCAGGGGTGTTGGTCAAACTCGCCAAGCCCGGGCAAACCGAACTTGCCGACCTGCCCACGGTGGGCCCGCACACGCTCAAGCTGCTGGCCGCGCACGGCTATCGAGGCCTCGCCGTCGAAGGCGGCAAGACCATCATGCTGGGCGGCCAGACCTTCACCCCCCAGGCAAACGGTTCCGGCCTCTTCCTCCTCGGGTTATAGGTAGGTCTATCCCCGGAAAAATCGCAGCCATGGAATAGGAAGAAATCTCCTATCCCTCAACTGCGATTTTATCCGGGGCCTTGCGCGAACAGAAAACCACAAACACCGCCTCATGCTGGCGCAGGCCAGCATCCACGTCCCAATACCCCCAAGGCCGCCCCATGCCGTGCAGGCGGCCATCCAACCTACTTCCCAAAAACCTTCCCCAACTCAACCCCCGCCACCGGCTCCGCCCAGCATCGGCAATTCTCCGGCTCGCCGGGGTTGCCATCCTCGGGCGGATTATCAAAAGAAAACATCTCACCCGCGCGCGTGGCATGAGATTCACGTACCTTCTCATCCCCCTGCGTATTCCAAATGTACTTCCC
>CAZROO010000016.1:15357-25674 GCA_964601735.1 uncultured Pseudomonadales bacterium | reverse complement strand
ATCACCGTCCCGGCCTACTTCAACGACGCCCAGCGCCAGGCCACCAAGGACGCCGGCAAAATCGCAGGCCTCGACGTCCTGCGCCTGGTCAACGAACCCACCGCCGCGGCCCTCGCCTACGGCTTTGGCGAAGAAACCAAGGGCTCCAAAAAGATTGCGGTGTATGACCTCGGCGGCGGCACCTTCGACGTCTCCATCCTCGAGATCGGCGACGGCGTGGTCGAAGTGAAAGCCACCAACGGCGACACCTTCCTCGGCGGCGAAGACTTCGACCAACGCATCATCGAATGGCTGGTCAAGGAATTCAAAACCGAGCAGGGCGTCGATTTGTCGAAAGATAAATTGGCACTGCAACGCCTCAAGGACGAAGCCGAAAAGGCCAAGAAAGAACTGTCGAGCAGCACCAGCGTCGACATCAACATGCCGTTCATCACCGCCGATGCCAGCGGGCCCAAACACTTGCAGCGCACGCTCACCCGCGCCAAGCTCGAAAGCCTGGTCGACGACCTCGTCAACAACACCCTCGAGCCCTGCAAAAAGGCGCTCAAGGATGCCGGTTTTAAAGCCTCCGACATCCAGGAAGTCGTGCTGGTCGGCGGTCAAACCCGCATGCCCAAGGTGCAGGAAGTGGTGCAGAAGTTCTTCGGCCGCGAACCGCACAAGGGCGTGAACCCGGACGAAGTCGTCGCCATCGGCGCCGCCATCCAGGGAGGCATTCTCAAGGGCGACGTCAAGGACGTCCTGCTGCTCGACGTCACCCCGCTGAGCCTGGGCATCGAAACCCTCGGCAACGTCTTCACGCCGCTCATCCAGCGCAACACCACCATCCCCACCAAAAAATCACAGGTGTTCAGCACCGCGGCAGACAGCCAACCGGCAGTGACCATCAGTGTCTACCAGGGCGAACGCCCGATGGCGCCGGACAACAAGCTGCTCGGCCAGTTCAACCTCGAGGGCATTCCGCCCGCGCCGCGGGGCGTGCCGCAAATCGAAGTCACCTTCGACATCGACGCCAACGGCATCGTCCACGTCTCCGCCAAGGATAAAGGCACCGGCAAGTCCAACAACGTCGTTATCAAATCCGACGGCGGGCTTAGCGACGCCGACATCCAGCGTATGGTGAAGGAAGCGGAAGAACACGCTTCCGAAGACGCCGAACGCAAGGAAAAGGCCGAAGCTCACAACAATGCCGAAGCCATGATGCACGCGACGGAGAAAGCCCTCAAGGAACACGGCGACAAGGTCGATGAAGCCACCAAAGGCAAAATCGAAGACGCCCTGAAAGAAGTGAAGGACGCGCTGGCGAATGAAAGCATCAGCGCCGCCGACCTCAAGGCCAAGGCCGATGCCCTCACCGAGGCCAGCATGGCCCTCGGCCAGGCCATCTATGCGTCGGAACAGGCTAAATCGCAGGATAACGCCGATGCCACGTCCGCCGAGGCCGAAAAAAAGAACGGCGAAACGGTTGACGTGACCCCCGAGGAGTCCCACAACAACGCCCGATGAAGGCATTGTATACCATACTGGTGGCAACCGCCGCCCTCTGGGCGGCGGCCATGCTTTTGGGCGCTCCTTGCGCCTACGCCGCCAATTATATCGCCGATTATCCCAGCGGCGGTTACGGCACCTTCGGCGGCAATTACCTCAGCAATTACGGCAGTGGAGGTTTCAGCGGCGGCAACAAGCTCACCAACTACCCCTCTGGCGGCTACTTCCCCGGCGGCGGCTACACGCTGGTCAATTACGGCTACAACAGCGGCAACCAAAGCCCCGATACCCCCCACCGTTACACCTGGGCCCAATACACCCGCCTTCGCGCCGAATATCAGGCCGAGGTCGAAAGCACCCCCGTCTGCGGCGCCTACTACAGCCGCACCACCAACTACTGCAACCAGGCCACCCTGCGCTGGAACCCGCTGGTTAATCAGTAAAGAAACAGCGTCAAAAAACCTCTATAACACCGCCGTCATGCCGCCCCCTTGAGGGGGCAAGGCATCCATTGGGGTGAGCAGGTTCACCCCTCGCCATCCCTCCAAAAACAAGTTACAAAACCCCCATGCCCAAATTCATCAAATCCCTCTTCAAATCCAAAAAAAATACCAGCAAATTCGACTTCAACCAGATCGTCCGTTTCGCCTACGAGATCGGCAACGCCCGCTCCCGCCCCCGCGGCTGGCAGCAGAGCCTGAACGAGGACATGTCCAACGTCGCCGAGCACTGCTACCGCGTCACGTTTTTGGCCATGACACTGGCCCAGATGGAAGGCGCCGACCCCTTCAAGACCGCCGTCATTTCCCTCGTCCACGATACCGACGAAATCCGCGCGCTCGACCTCACGCCTTACCAAAAGCCCTACGTCAAAATCGACTCCGAAAAAGCAGTGGCCGACACCTTCGACGGCACACCGCTCGCCGGCCTGTGCCTGCCGCTGTTCGAGGAATACAAGCAAAAAACCAGCCTCGAGGCCCGCTGCGTCAAGGACGCCGACATCCTCGACGCCACCCTCGAACTCATCGAAATCACCCACCGCGGCTCGCAGTACATGAAGCACATCGCCAGCCAGCACCAGCAACGCCGCGACGGCATCAAAACGGCCAGCGGCCAAAAGCTGTTCGACGCCCTCATGGCCAACAAAAGCACACCGTGGGATTGGTTCCTCAAAGGCCCCAGCACCTTCAAATCCGGCACCTACGGTAAATAATAATCCTGTCATCCCGACGAAGGTCGGGTTCCACGATAATACGTGCCGAAGACACTCAAATCCTCATGCCTCTTACCCTCTTATCCTCTTGCCTAAATCTAGCACTCGCGCTATCTAACTGCTAATGACCCGCATCACACTGCTTCATGCCGGCGCAGGCTGGCATCCACGCCCTCTTTTAAGTGAGGCCTGTCATGGCTAAGGATTATTACGAAATCCTCGGCGTTCCCAAATCAGCCTCCGACGACGAGCTTAAAAAAGCGTACCGCAAGGCGGCGATGGAACACCACCCCGACCGCAACAAAGGTGACAAGAACGCCGAGCACAAATTCAAGGAAATCAACGAAGCCTACGACGCGCTCAAAGACCCGAACAAGCGCGCGGCCTACGACCGCATGGGCCACAGCGCCTTCCAGCAAGGCCAGCAGAATGGTGGCGGGTTCGGCGGCGGCGCGGGCGGCTTTGGCGGCAGCCCCTTCGGCGGTGCCGGTGGCGCCCAGGGCTTTGGCGGGTTCGAGGATTTATTCGAAGACATCCTCGGCGGCGTCTTCGGCAACGGTTTTGGTGGCGGCCAGCAGCAACCGCACCGCACCGGCAAGCCGCGCGGCTCCGATTTGCGCTATACGCTCGACATCACCCTCGCCCAGGCCTTTAGCGGCTTCAAAACCCAAATCAGCTTCCCCAGCCATACCCAATGCCCCACCTGCCACGGCTCGGGCGCCAAAAAGGGCACCAAGCCCATCCAGTGCCCGGCGTGCCAGGGCCAGGGCACCATCGTGTTCCGCCAGGGCTTTTTCACCATGCAGCGCACCTGCCCGGAATGCGGCGGCAGCGGCGAAATCATCCGCGACAAATGCCCCGACTGCCGTGGCAGCGGCCGCAAGCGCGGCACCCGCACGGTCAACCTCACCGTCCCGGCGGGGGTCGACGACGGCACCCGCCTGCAACTGCGTGGCGAAGGCGAAGCCGGTATGCACGGCGGCACAGCGGGCGATTTATACGTCTTCATCCGCCTCGGCGCCCACCCCATCTTCAAGCGCGACGGCGCCGACCTCCACCTCGAGCTTCCGCTCGGCCTGCCGGATGCCGTCCTCGGCACCTCGGTCGAAATTCCCACACTCGACGGCAAAAAAGCCCCCATCAAAATACCGGCAGGCACGCAGCCCGATGCCATCCTGCGCCTGCGCGGCTACGGCATGCCCGAGCTGAATCGTCCCACCTCGCGCGGCGACCTGCTCGTCCACATTCGCCTGCAAGTCCCTACCAAACTCACCAAACAGCAGCAGGAAGTCTTCGAGGAGCTGAAAGAAACCCTCGGCCAGACGCGGCAGGAAGAATCCTTCTGGCAACGCCTCAAACGCAGCTTCTCGGAATAAAAAACAAGGGCCGGAGAAATCTCCGGCCCTTGTCGCTTTCGTCATTGGGGTAACCGCTCAAAAATCCGTAGCCCCAGTTTGTACGCCGCCAGCACCTGTTCGTGGGTGCCCTTGTCGCGGAACACCTGCTTGGAAATCTGGTTCGCCTTGCCCAGTTGGCCGTTCTTCAACAGCCGCATGCAATCAAGGTTCACCACGTCGCCAATCAGGCCATCGTTGGTGAACTCGATCTTCCAGTCCACCATCTCCACGCTTTCCAGGCCCGGTTCGCCAAGCGCGCGGCAATCAACCATCTCGATGCCCCGCTTCATGGCCCCAAAAGCCGCCTGCGCCACGTCGAGGCACTTTGTCAGCATCTTTCTGGGCAGTAATGGCTTGGTTCGGAACAGGCATTTATCAGGCTCCACCGGGGCATGGGCATCATAAACCTCCCACACCGGCTTGCCCGGCACCGGTAAAAGGAAGGGGTCGTGGTAAATCCCCTTCTCAAGCGCGGTACGCTCCTCTTCACCCAGGGGCTTGAGGTACTCATGGAGCTTGTTGCCGTCCCACCAGCGGGGGTCGTAGCGATTGGTATCCAGCGAAAGCTTGCTGAACAGCTCATGCACCAGACCCACCGGGTAATGGCCTTCCGGCACGTCCGGGTGCCGTTCGCGGTAGCTGCCGACCAGCCGCGCGCGCGTCACCCATTCAATCTTCAGCATGTCACCGTAAGTGCAGGCGATGGTAGTCGGGTTCACTTGTTCCCTGTACGCCATCGGCAACCCTTGCCGTTTCAGGTAACCCATCGCCAGAACCGTCTGCACCGTCCTATCCTCGGCCAGGCCGGGAATGTATTCGTAACGCTTCTTATCGTAGGCACTCACCATGCCGGTGTCGGTCATATGAACGGTGTTCTTATCCACCCGCGTCACGCGGTAAACGCTGCCGCGGTAGGTTTCGCCAACGTGCAGAGCCATCGGCTCCTCCTTGGTTCGAGAAAAGAAAAAGATGAAGCGGAAGCGTTACCGCTCCACGTCACCATCCTTATAGCTCGCATGTATACAAAAAGAAAGGCCACCGGAATCACCGGCAGCCTTATCGTCATCAAGGGTAACCCATGCCGCCTGCACCAAAGGTGTCGACGGGCTTCACCCTGATGCCAGTCATTGGCACCACCGGGCCACCCGGCTCATAGGTGCCAACGTACCGGCCACCACCGTAGTGCAGTTCCAGGGTCACGGCGCCTAACGCCGGACGCGGATGGCCGGTATCGAAGTCAAACAAAATCACCGCGCAGCCTTTGTCCCTGGCTTGCCCAAAGTCCCAGGGCGCACCCTTGTAACCGTGAAAAACCAGCAATACCTGCCGCGTGTCCGCCACCGCAACGCTGTCAACGCCGCCGCCCCGGAACTCGTCAAAGAACCCGAACTGGAACCGCAACGGTTCAAGCCCGGCCAACCCTGGTACCACGGCAGCCAGGGCCTGCCGCAAGTGTTGCCGCATATCCGCTGTGGCTTCTTCCCAAAAAATTTCCACCTTGCCTACCGGCAGGTCGGTTTCGGGCAAAGCTGTCAATCCAGCCTCGGGGGCTGGCACAAACTCTTGTGGATGCATCTTAAAACCTCAAAGCGAGAGGAACTTAACCGCCGAACCATGCCAAACCCAACCACCGTATGCAATACAAAAAAGGCCCCTCGCGGGGCCTGTGTTGGCGGCTTCAATCGCGTGCCGTTAAACATGGTCTGGTATTCGCTGAGCCGTGGCGATTTTGGTGATTTGCGCCGGTCGAGCACCGCAGCGTACACTTTAGTACGTGAGGAGCACAGACCAAGCAAAGCGACAAAAGCGGCTGGATCAGTAGAATAACAGGCTATGCTATGTTTTTTACGAAGCCACCGAACCTTGGGAGAGCCAGTTCACTAGCGGCTCTTTCACAAACTCGGTCACCAGCGTATCGGCCGCCGATTCCGGCAGGCCCATGTTCTGGACCGTTTCGCGGGCCACCTGGCGCGCGTTGTGATCGTTCTGCAGCAAGGCTTCCCAGTAGGCCTTACTGACGGTCTGTACGACGTCTAAGTAGTCCATTGTAGTTCACCCCTTTTATTGTTAAGGCGGCTCAACGCCTTTATACGGGCCGTCGTGCCGCGCATACCAAAAGAACCGCCACCCCCGGCCGGTTCCCAAGTATGTGTAGATGAGTCCACTCCCCACTCCACTTTCGTGGAGCTCCGTTACGGCCCCCATGCCGTAACTTGGCGCCATCGTCGCAACCTTGCGTTAGACTGTCAATCTTTAACCAAACCACCCAAACACATGAAAAGATTCATAATGTTGTTAGAAAACAATAAAAGTTTGCCTTATATCGCCTTTCCCTCATATTTCCGCCAATAATCCAGGTGGCCAAAATACAACTTCAAGATGCACCGCCAAATCCCCATCAATCGTCATAAAATCAACAAGCTACAAATCATCTGAGCAAGGATAATCCTCGATGGGAGGCCATTCTTTTATCCCGCAGGGCGGGCACCCTGCCCGCAAAGGGTTTAAGCGCTCTCCGTCACACCCACGCGCGGGCACCACTTGGCCACAATGCACGTGCTGCACTTCGGCTTGCGCGCCACGCAGGTGTAACGCCCGTGCAGAATCAACCAGTGGTGCGCATGCTGCATATATTCAGGCGGAATCACCCGCACCAGGTCCAGCTCCACCTTCACCGGCGTATTCCCGGTGCTCAGCGCCAACCGGTGGGCGACACGGAATACATGCGTATCCACCGCCATCACATGCTCGCCGTAAACGGTATTCAGAATCACGTTGGCGGTCTTGCGCCCCACGCCGGGCAATTCTTCCAGCTCTTCACGTAAGCGCGGCACTTCGCCACCGTATTTTTCAATAAGCAACCTGCTCATCGCAATCACGTTCTTCACCTTGCCGCGATACAACCCGATGGTCTTCACAAACGGCGTCAACCCTTCCTCGCCAAGTCGCGCCATCTGCGCGGAGGTCTTCACCTGCCTGAACAACGCCTCGGTGGCCTTGTTAACGCCCTTGTCCGTCGCCTGCGCACTTAAAATCACCGCCACCAGCAATTGGTAAGGATTGCCGTACTTCAGTTCCGTCGTCGGGTTGGGGTTGGCCTTCTCAAAAGCCTCAAAAATCTCCGCGATGTGCGGATTAACCCCACGAGCCTTCCCCACCGTAAAAGCCGGGGCCGCCCCGCGCCCTTTTTTAAGCGGCTTTTTACCCTGAGGCGCAGGGATGGCACGGCTCCGGCCCACAGTCTTGGCCTTCTTCCCTGCCATCCTGTAACCCTGTTATCCTTTCACCTGTCTGGCGTGCCACGGCACAAACCACTCTGCAAACGCTTGTAAACCATCTTCCAGCCTGGTCTTCGGCACCCAGCCCACCCTCTTCTTCAGCGCCGCGGTATCGGCATAGGTTTTGTAAACCTCGGTCGAAGGCCACGCCATGTTCTTGATCTTCGCCTTCTTGCCCAGCACCCGGCTCATGATTTCCACAAACGCGTCCATCCGCACCGGCTCCTGGTTGCCCAGGTTGTAAATCGAATGTTTGTCTTCCGGCGCCTCCATCAACCGCACCACCGCTTCTACGATGTCATCGATGTACGTAAAGTCCCGCCACAAATCCCCGCCATTAAACAACGGAATCTGCCGCCCTTCCAAAATGGCGCTCGCAAAAATCACCGGGCTCATGTCCGGCCGTCCCCACGGCCCGTACACGGTAAAAAACCGCAACCCCGTGGCCTTCAATCCAAACTGGTGACACCACGCCTCGGTAACCAGCTCATCCGCCCGCTTGGTGGCGGCATATAAACTCACCGGGTGGCTCACATCATCGGCTTCCGAAAAAGGCACCTTCTCGTTCGCCCCATAAACACTCGACGAACTCGCGTACAAAAGCCGTCCGCAACCCGCCAGCCGCATCGCCTCCAGCACATTGAAGTGCCCAATCAGATTCCGCTCCAGATAACTCACCGGATTCACCAACCCGTACCGCACACTCGCCTGCGCCGCCAAATGAACCACCACCGCAGGCTTCACGCTCTTGAGCAACTTCACCAGAGCCTCACGCTTCACCAAATCCAGCTTCTTGAAAGCAAAATGCCTCGCCTTCGTATGCTTCCCAATCTCCCTTACCCGCTGCCGCTTCAACGCCGGGGAATAATAATCGTTGAAGCTATCAACCCCAACCACCTTCCAGCCATCACCAAGCAAACGCTGGCACAAAGCCGCGCCCACAAACCCCGCCGCGCCGGTAACGACGACCGTCTTCATGCGTCACCTTTTTTCTTGCGCACCGGCCGCTCGCGCCGGTCGTTCTGCTCCGCCATAATGTGGAGGAACGGCTGCAACCGCGGCCCGATATAAGGGTCGCGCATGGCAAAAAACAGGTTGGCCATCTGCCAGCCCACCTTGTCACCGCAGTCAAAGCGCTGGCCTTCAAACACGTAGCCGTTGTAACCCTCGCTTCTGGCCACCGCGTCCATCGCGTCGGTTAACTGGATCTCCCCACCCTTCCCCTGCTTGGCCTGCGCCAGAATCTCCATATGCGCGGGCGTCAGCACATAACGGCCCACCACCGCCAACCGGCTCGGCGCCACGTCGGGCTCGGGCTTTTCCACAAAGCCTTTCACGTCGGCCACGCGGTCTTTCACGCCGCCGCCGGCCAGGTCCAGAATCCCATAATTCCGCGTCCGCTCATAAGGCACTTCCTCGGCCAGCACGGTGCTCTTGCCGGTCTTTTCAAACAGCCGCAGCATCTCGGTCAGCGGCTGGCTGCCCTCCTCAAACACGATGTCATCCGGCAGCAGTACCGCAAACGGCTCGTCGCGGGTGATGGTGTGCGCGCAATGAATTGCATGCCCCAGCCCCAGCGGCTCGCCCTGGCGCATGTAGTAGAATTTCGCGTCGGCGGGAATCACATGCTCCACCATCTCCAGTTCGGCCAGCTTGCCGCGTTTGCGCAGCACGTCGGCCAGCTCGTAGGGCTTGTCAAAATGGTTCTCAATTGCATCCTTGCCGCGGCCGGTGATGAAGATGAACTCCCGGATTCCGGCAGCATAAGCCTCCTCCACGGCATACTGGATGACCGGCTTGTGCACGACGGTCAGCATCTCCTTGGGCATGGCCTTGGTGGCGGGCAAAAAACGCGTGCCCAGCCCGGCAACCGGGAAAACCGCCTTGGTGACTTTCAAGCCTTTGCTCATCGCTTCTTCGTTCCTTTTTTAATCCCGGTTTGTTCCAAACGCTTAAGGGCCTCGGCCTGCCTTATATTCAATCCCACCAGCACCATCAGCAGGCTGCCTGCCACCAGGCTCAGCCACGGCTGGTCCATCATCAGGCTGGCCACCGCCATCAAAAACAGAATCACATCCAGCCCCAGCACCCGCCACACCAGTTGGCTGTGGCTCAGGCCCAAATCCAGCGCGCGGTGAAACCAGAACCGCCGGTGCGGCACCAGCGGATTATGCCCCTGCATCACGCGGCGGAACAGCGTCCATGTGGCATCGGCACAAAACACCAGGGTAATCGTCGCCAGCGGCGCGGTCAGGCGCCAGCCGTCGTTGGCGGCGGGTAACAGCAACAGGCCGCCCAGCACGTAGCCCAGCCAGGTGCTGCCGGTGTCGCCCAAAAACAGTTTGGCCGGGTGCCAGTTCACGCGCAAAAAGCCCAGGGCCGCTCCCGCCACCACCAGGCACAGCGGCGTCAATTGCGGCACCAGCACACCCACGGCGGCAGCAATAAAAACCGCCTCGCTCTCGGCCAGCCCGTCGGCCCCGTTCATAAAGTTGTAGAGGGAAATAAACCACGTCCACGCCAGCGTGGTGATAATCTTGTCGGCCCACCACGGCAGCACGTCAAACAGCGGCGGCATCAGCCACACCGTTACCGCCACGCAGGTCAAGTGAACCATAAAACGCACCCGCGCGCTCAGGCCATGCTTGTCGTCCAGCCAACCCACGGCGGCCACCAGCACACTCAGCACCAGCATGGTCTGCAACCACGGCGCATAGGGCAACTGGGCGTGCTGGGTCACATAAAAACCCAGTGGCACGCCTATCAGCACCAGCAGCAACCCGCCACCGTGCGGCGTAGGCTTGGTATGAATATGCCGCGCCTCGTTATGGTCGGCCACCAGACCCTGGCGGCGGCAAAACCCCACCATCCACGGACTCAGAAAAAACACCAGCGCAAACGGCGCCAGCACACACAGGGCATAAAACAGCGGCAGGCTCAT
>CAZROO010000016.1:0-15257 GCA_964601735.1 uncultured Pseudomonadales bacterium | reverse complement strand
ATACTCCCCCGCCAGCTTGCTATGCAGGAAGTACTTCGCCACATAAGCCCGCCCCGCCGCCGCCATCTTCCTGCGGCGCTCCGGCGCGTCGGCCAGCGTCTCAATCGCGGCAGCCATCGCCTCGGGGTCTTCGCTCGGCACCACCAGCGCGCTGCCGCTCTCGGTCATCAGCGCCGCGCCCTCGCCACGCAGGGCCGCCACCGAACAGCTCTCGGCAGCCATAATCTCGAACATCTTGCTGGGGATGAACATGTCAAAGTCGGGGATGTTCTTCAAACACACCAGGTTGATGTCCGCCGCCGCATAATAGGCCCACACCTCGTTGTGCTTCACGCCCGGCAAAAACTGGACGTTCGGCACGCCCTTGGCGTAAGCCGCCAGCCGTTCCTTGTCGGCCCCTTCGCCCACCAGCAGTACGGCAATGTCGGTACGGCGCACCAGCAACCGCGCCGCGTCAATCACCTGGGTCAGCGCCTGGGCCTGGCCGTGGTTGCCTATATACAGCACCAGCTTGGTCAGCGGGCCAATGCCCAGCTTGGCACGCAACGCATCGGTGCCGCCGCTTTGGCGCGGCTCAATCGCCTTGGCATAATCGGCATCGCTCACGCCGTTGAACACCACCGAAAGTTTTTCTTTGGAAATCCCGCGCCCGGCAATCGCGGCGGCAAAGCTGCGCGTCACCGTCACAATCGCATCGGCGCGGCGGTACAAAAACATCTCCAGCTTCTCCAGCAGGCGCAACACCGGGCCGCGTTTCAAAATCCCCATCTGCACAAAAATGGCGGGCCACAGGTCGCGCACTTCAAATACAAACCGCGCGCCATAACGCCGTGCCAGCAGCCAACCGCTAATCACGCAAAAAAATGCCGGGCTGCTCGCCATCACCACATCGGGCCGCTGGTTGGCGGGGATACCGGAGAGGTTGGTGAACAGCACGCTGAACATGAACGAAACATGGTTGAGCAACCGTCTCATCTTGCCCTTGTTGGCGGCCACAATCAGCCAGTGGCGCCACACGCGGATGCCGTCGAGGTTTTCCTCGTAGGCGGCGGGGCGGTTGCGGTAGGCCTCTGGCACAATACCGTCAGGGTGGTTGGGGATGCCGGTCAGCACCGTCACGTCGGCACCCAGCTGCTGCCAGCTTTTGGCCAGGCCACTCATGCGCGCGCTCGGCGCGCCGGTCTCCGGCGGGTAGTACTGGCACACAACCCAGATGTGCATTTAGCGATGATTTCCCCTCATCCGCTGTTCCATAGCATAAACGCGGCGCCGGGCACTACTCCGCTGTCGGTTTTTCATCCCGCACGTTTGTGCATCGTTTGCGCACCAAAAACCGGCTTTTGCGACAGCTCCGCACGCTCCAACGACAAGAGGCCGACATCGCAGCGACATCGGCGCATCACTTCTGCACACCCCGGCACACTTATGTTAGGGTGCGGCCATGAACGCAAACGCACCTCAAGGCGACGGGCCATTAATTGTTATTATTGATGGACTTAGCTTCCTTTTCCGGGCCTTCCACGCGGTGCGCAACACCCTCACCCGCTCCGACGGCCTGCCGGTCAACGCCCTATTTGGTTTTTCCCAAATGTTACAAAAGGTTATCGAGGATTTGCAGCCCCAATACTGCGTCGTGGCGCTGGACAGCAAAGGCCCCACCTTCCGACATGATATGTATTTGAATTATAAGGCAAATAGGGCTGAGCCGCATGCCGCTATCCTCGAGCAGATTCCGCTCATGCCCGAACTGGTCAACGCCTTCGGCGTCGCCCACGCCCAGTGCGAAGGCTGCGAAGCCGACGACATCATAGCCACTATCGTATTGAAAGCAAAAGATAAATTCAATAACCCCCGCATCGCGATTGTAAGCTCCGACAAGGACTTGAACAGCCTCATCGGCGGCAACATCAAGCTCTGGGACACCATGAAAGACAAGTGGTCCGGGCGCGAAGAAGTATTTGAAAAATTTGGTGTTTATCCCGAAAAAATCCCCGAGATTCTGGCCCTGATGGGCGACGCCAGCGACAACGTACCGGGGGTGAAAGGCATCGGCCCCAAAACCGCCGCCAACCTGCTGCAAGATTTTGAAAATATTGAAGATTTATACAATCACCTGGACGAAATCAAAAACGAACGCATTCGCAGCCTCTTGAAAATACACGAGGAAGACGCCCGGCTCAGCCGCAAGCTGGTGCAACTGCGCAGTGACGTACCGATAGCGGACTTCCAAACATTTGAATTTAAACCAGATTTACCCCACGCTATCGCCTTTTTACGCGACGCGATGGAGTTCCACACCCTCGCCAACCGCCTCGAGAAACGGTTGCAAAAACAAAGCGGTAATATCGCTCCGGTATCGACCTCCGGTGCGGAAGTGTTGAAAAAACCCGAAAAAGCGAACGAAATTGCCGCTCCGGTATTGTCGACCGGCGACTGGGGTCCTTATACCTGCGTCACCACCACCGAGCAGTGGAAGACCGTATTGCGCGACATCAAGGCCAGCGGCCTCACCGGCTTCGACACCGAAACCACCAGCCTTAACCCCTACGCCGCCAAACTGGTGGGTTTCAGCCTGGCCAGCGAGCCCGGCAAGGCCTGTTACATCCCCTTGCAGCATATCGACCCCGACAGCGTGACCAGCGAGAGCGGTGACGGCAACGGCGGGTTATTCGATGCTACCGCCAAGCGCCCTGACCAGTTGCCCTACGCCGCCATGCTCAAGGATTTGCTGGCGCTGCTGGCCGACCCCTCGATCAAGAAAATCGGCCACAACCTGAAATACGATTGGCTGGTGGTGGCGCATGCCGCCGGGATGACGCCCAAGGATACCGGCGAGAAACTGCAGACCATGCTGGTGAACTATGAGGATACCATGCTGCTCAGCGCCTGTTTGGATGCCGGACGCTGGGGCCACGGGCTGGATGATTCGGCCCAGCGCCATTTGAACCACGCCATGATCAAGTACGAGGACGTCTGCGGCAAGGGCAAGACGCAGGTGACCTTTGACCGCGTGCCGCTGGATAAGGCCACCGCCTACGCCGCCGAGGATGCCGACGCCACACTGCGCCTGTGGGAAGTCCTGCACGAGCGCTTGCTGCAACTGCCTGACGGCGGTTTTGGCCCACGCCACGTGTACGAAAAAATTGAGAAGCCGCTGCTGCCGGTAGTGATTGCAATGGAAGCCCGCGGCGTGCGCGTCGATGTGCCCGCCCTACGCGGCCTCTCCGCCATTTTTGCCAAGCGGATTGCCGAACTGGAGCAGGTGGTTTTTGGCGTGGCGGGGCACGAGTTCAATGTCGCCAGCCCGGCGCAGTTGGGGACTGTGTTGTTTGATGAATTGAAGTTGGGTTCACCCACGCAACAGAAAAAGAAATCGACTGGCGTTGATATTCTGGAAGAGTTGCTTGAGAAGGCGGAGATGACGGACGTGGATCCCGGCCCGCGCCGGGATAACGCCCCTGGCGCCCAAAGGGCTACGCCCCTTGGAACCCCTGCCGCACTGCTTCGTGCGGTGATGGAATTCCGCACGCTGAGCAAATTGCGCGGCACCTACGCTGAAACCTTGCCCGAAGAAGTGAGCCCGCTGACCGGCCGCGTCCATACCAGCTATAGCCAAATTGGAGCGGGCACCGGACGCTTTGCTTCGACCGAACCCAACCTGCAAAACATTCCTATCCGCACCGCCGAAGGCCGCAAGATTCGCCAGGCATTCATTCCGCAGCAAGGGTGGAAAATGCTCAGTGCCGACTATGCGCAGATTGAGCTGCGGCTGCTCGCGCACTTTTCCCAAAGCCCGGGGCTGATTGAAGCGTTCGAGCAGGGCATGGACATTCACGCCGCCACCGCCAGCAGCATTTTCGGGGTGCCGCTCAAAGATGTAACTAAAGACCAGCGCCGCGCCGCCAAGGTAGTCAACTTTGGCCTGGTGTACGGCATGGGCGTCAATGCGCTGGCGGCGCAGGCGAACAGCAGCCGCGCCGAGGCCGCCGAGTGGATGGCCGCCTATTTCCAGCGCTACGACGGTGTGCGCGAGTACATGGAAGCCAATAAGCGCCAGGCCCGCGAACAGGGTTATGTGGAGACGCTGTTCGGCCGCCGCGTCTGGTTGCCGGGCATCACCAGCCCCAACGGCGGCATCCGCAGCAACTCGGAACGCGCCGCGATCAACGCGCCGCTGCAGGGCTCGAATGCTGACATCATCAAACTGGCGATGCCGCAGGTGGATAAATTACTCGGCGGGATGCCCGCGCAGATGTTGATGCAGGTGCACGACGAACTGGTGCTGGAAGCCCACCCGGACGTGATTGACGAGTTGAAGACCAAACTGCCCGAGGTGATGTGCGGCGTGGTGAAGCTGCGCGTGCCGCTGGCGGTGGAAGTGGGAGTTGGTTCCAATTGGGATGAGGCACATTGACCCGCTTGGCTCGCTGTAGCCGAAGGCGAAAACGGCAAGTATAAAAAATACTGCTGACACCACCTTGACGGGAGGAAGCCCCGGCCCTAAGTATGAGGCATACCGGGGCTTGCCAAATAACAAACCAGCCGGACAATCCTCCCCTATCATCAACCAGTTAAAGAGTTTTCGCGGGTACTTATCATGGACGACAACGGCAGCAACAACGGCGGACGGCGCAATTTTCGTGGGCGCGACGGCGGCCAGGATTATGGGCGCGGCGGGCGCGGTGGACGTGGTTTCCGCCAGCGCCGCGAGGGCCAGAGTCATGGGAATGACGGTGGTAATTTTGAGGGCCGCCCTAAGGATTCGCCGGTTGACGATATAATCGCCCCACCCCGCGACCCCAACGCACCGCCCCCGCCGATTACCCATTTGAAGGATTTGCGCAAGCTTTCCAACGACGAAGTCTTCCAGCTGGCTGAAGAAGTGGAAGTGAAGGACGCCGCGACCATGCGCCGTCACGAAATGATGTTCAAGATTGTCGAGAAACTGCCCGCCGGCACCGAGGTACATGGCGAGGGCGTACTGGAAATTCTGAGCGACGGGTTCGGCTTCCTCCGCATGCAGGACAACAACTATACGGCATACCCGGAAGATATTTATGTATCGCCGAGTTTGATTCGGCGCCTGGGTCTGCGTACCGGCGACAGTATTTCCGGCACCGTGCGCTACCCCAACCCCGGCGAGCGTTATTTTGCGCTGGTGCGGGTGGATAGCGTCAACAGCACCGACCCGGAAAAAATGCGGCACCGCCCCAACTTCGACAAGCTGACGCCGCTGTACCCGACTGAGAAATTCAACCTGGAAGACCCCAACACCAAGGATGCGACGGGCCGGGTCATCGACCTGGTGAGCCCCATCGGCAAAGGTCAGCGTTGTATGCTGGTGGCCCCACCCAAGGCCGGGAAAACCATGATGATGAAGGCGATTGCCCACGCAATTGAGGAAAAGCATCCGGAAGTGACTCTCATCGTTCTGCTGATTGATGAACGTCCGGAAGAAGTGACCGACATGCAGCGTAGCGTGAAGGGTGAGGTGGTTTCTTCGACCTTTGACGAGCCTGCGGGCCGCCATACACAGGTTTCCGAAATGGTGCTGGAAAAGGCCAAACGTTTGGTGGAACTGGGCAAGGACGTGGTGATTTTGCTGGACAGCCTGACCCGTCTGGCCCGCGCCTACAACACCGTGCTGCCAAGCAGCGGTAAGGTGCTCACCGGCGGTCTGGATGCCAATGCGATGCAGCGGCCCAAGCGCTTCTTCGGTGCCGCGCGCAAAATTGAGGAAGGTGGCAGCCTCACCATCATCGCCACCGCGCTGATTGATACCGGCAGCCGCATGGACGAAGTCATCTTCGAAGAATTCAAGGGCACCGGTAACTCGGAAATCTGGCTTGACCGCAAACTGGTGGAGAAGCGGACTTATCCGGCAATCGATATTTCCAAGTCCGGCACGCGCCACGAGGAACTGCTGTTCGGCGAAGCCGAGCTGCAGAAGATCTGGATTCTGCGCCGCATCCTCCAGCCGATGGGTGTAGTCGAGAGCATGGAGTTCTTGCTCGACAAACTGCGCAAGACCAAGACCAATGCGGACTTCTACAAGTTTATGAACCAGTAAAAAGGGCGCCCGCGGGCGCCTTTTTTGCGCTAGGGTGGCGGCATGAAGAAAACTCCCTCCAATTCTAAAAGTATGCCCAAGCTCGTCATCTGCATGAAGTGGGGTACGCGCTACGGAGCCGAATATGTGAACCGGCTTTACCGCAGTGTGAAACGGCATGTGACCGGACCGGTGCAGGTGATATGTTTTACCGACGACAGGAAAGGCATTGTGAAGGGCGTGGATTGTCGCCCGTTACCGCCGTTCAAGGGCGTGAGGGCCGATTTGGCGGTGAAGCCGTGGCGCAAGTTGAGCCTGTGGCAAAAGAACCTGGGCAGGGATTTGGCTGGTCGCGATGCGTTGGTGCTGGATGTGGATTTGGTAATTACCGGCAACCTCGACGATTTTTGGGCCTACCGCCCCGGCAAGTACGCGGTATGGGAAAACCCGAGCAAGCCGGGCTCTGATGTGGGAAATACCAGTGTGTTCCGCTTTAACGTGGGCAACGAACCGGAGATTTACGAACGCTTCATGGCCGGCCCGGTGAAGCTCTACGAAGAGGAATTCCGGATTGAGCAGGAGTTCATTAGCGCACGTTTGGGTACCGGAAAGGCCGCGTTAACCGGCCGCACGTCCCAAGTGGCACAGGATAAATTTTACAAGGGCAAGAATGTGCAGGTGTTCTGGCCCAAGAGTTGGGTAGTGAGTTTCAAGGAAGACCTGCTGCCCGCCTGGCCGTGGCGGCTGTGGCAAAAGGTAAAACTGCCTGCGGATACGCGGGTGGTGGTCTTCCACGGCAAGCCCGACCCGGACGAGGCCGCTTGGGGTGAATGGCCGGAGAAAAAATGGTACAAGCGCATCTACAAGCGCCTGCGCCCGGTGGAGTGGATTACGCCGAACTGGAATTAAATCCGTTCAGCCTGCTTTTCAGTACTGACTAATTGTATTCAGTGGTTTTATTAGGTAGGGTGGAAACACCTGAGCTTCACCTGTCTGTTTAGGCATATCCACGGAGGCTGCCATGCAACGCTACGATATCAGCATCCCCTTTTGGAGCGATACCTTTACCCCTGAGAACCTGCATCTGGCGGTGGATGGCCGAAGCATGCAGCTTGAAGGAGATTTTTACGACGTGGCCCATGCAACGGCCAGAGCGGGCAAAGTTTCATACCTCCCTGCCTGCCGTATGTACGGCTTTGAATTCTACATTAATGACGGGGCGCTACGCGGCCTGTTCATTGCCCTGTACGAGAATCTTTCCGTGCCTGACGCGCCATTGATTCGGCCTTGGCACGAATACAGGCACGGCGTGATCAAATCACGCCTCACCATGGCTGATGCAGCATATATAGTGCTGGTTTCAGCTTTACGGAACGGCACCCTTGGCCATGCCGATGACCTGGCCGACGAAATGCTGACCATGCTTAACCAGGACGGGTACAGCGTGCATATGCCCAAGGTTGTGGACTGCATGGCTGAAAGATATGCCTGTTTTGGCGAAGACGAGACAGCGGAGGAGAACGAAGAATCCCCGTCTTCACCTATCAAGGTATTTTTTACAGACCACACGGCGTTGCACCTGACGCCGGAAGGGCCGGTTTTTCCGATAGGTTTGAGCAACCGCTCGATGATTGCCAAAATCCACCCGGAAGCCGCAACGGTGCGGGGCAGCATCTTTTTGAAAAAGTGGCTGGGAGCCGAAGCCACCATTCCACAACTCTCGTAACGATAAAAGCCGCCGGGCAACCGGCGGCTTTTGCTTTTGGACTGTTCAACGCACCAGTTTGGCGCCGAGGTCCTGCCCGCCCAGAATATGCAAATGCAGGTGAGGCACTTCGCCGTGGCTGTCCGGGCCGTCGTTGATGATGACGCGATAGCCGTTCTCGAAAATCCCCGCCGCCTTGGCCACCTGCGGCACCGCCAGCAGCAGTTGGCCCAGTATCTTTTCGTGTTCGGGCGTGGCGGTGCGCAGCCATTCGATGCGGGTTTTGGGAATCAGCACCACGTGCACGCGGGCATTGGGGTTGATATCGTGGAAAGCCAGCACATGCTCGTTTTCGAACACCTTTTTGCAGGGGATGTCACCGCGCAGGATTTTACCGAATATCGTCGGATTGGAATCGCTCATGGTGCGCAGTATAAAGCGGAATAGAATTCCAACAAGGGGCTCGGCACGGCGGTTATTTGAGCTGGGTCCCGGCCCTCGCCGGGACGCCATTTTTTACTGGATAACCCCCACCACGTTGGCGCGGACGGTCAGCGCCGTCAGCGGCAGCTTGCCGATGATGGCCTCATGCGGGTTACTGTGGTCGAGCGCCACGGTATAGGTCTGTTCCAGGCTCTGCGTCGGTGCCAGCGGCGTGTCTTCATGCAACACCACCTGCTTGAGCGGACGGCCGTCGGCATCGCCGATGATAAGCGCGATATCAAGCCCATGCACCGGCAAGCCGGACATGTTGGCCAGGTTAAGACGAGCCAGCACATGACCGCGATTGTCCTTGGCGGCTTGCAGCACGTCGGCAGTGACCGACGCGGCAGTGGCCGTGGCAGGCATGTCAGCACTGGCAGCCTCGGCATCATCGACCAGCCCCATGGCTTGTGCAAGATTGGGCATATCCACCAGTTGCCACTGGCCGCCATCTTTTTTAGGCGCCTTTTCCAGCGTCAGGCGCAGTGCCACGTCGAAGTCGATATCGTCACGCGACAGCGGCAGTTCGGCCTCAACCCGGGTGGGCGTGGAAGACACCACACGCGGGCGGCCCACCTTGAGGAACTCACCACCCAGCTGTTCCCACAACTGGCCCAGCAGATTGCCGGGATCGGTGGGCCAGCGTCCAGCGGACACCGCCGCCAGCATCTGGTCGTGTAGGTTATCAGCCAATGCCGTACCGTGGCTGGGCGCAACATTTTGACCATTGCCAAGCGCATTTTGCAGGTGGGCGCGCACGCTGGCCTCAAACTGGTCGGCCATCATCGCGTCGGCATTTTGTTGCGCAGGCGTAAAGACCTGGCTGACGATATTGGCGCTGAGCGTGGGAGTATCGACTAGGCGCTCGAATGCGGCGGTATTTCGGGAAGCAATGGCATCCTCGATATGGTGCAACGCCATTTCGGCCCCAGCCGGCGGACGGCTGGCCCACCAGGCCAGCGCGGCCAGCACTGCGGCAGCGGTAAGCACGGTGGTAAGCCAGAGCGGCAAACTACGGCGGCGGGCGGGCTTCGAAGCCTCGGGAAGGATCACGTTCTGGAAAGGGCGCCCGGCGAGGCCTTCGGAACCACCATGTTTGCGCAGTTCCTCCATCACGCCTTCGCGCACTTCAGCCAGTTGCGTGGAGCCGCTGCTGTCGCGCCGGTCGCGGCCCATAAGGTCCATCAAACGCTGTTTGAAACTGGGAGGCCGGGATTGAATGATGGTGGTGGTTTGCACCACAGCGGCAACGCGGCGGCCAGACTTAACCGGGGCTTTGGCTTCCAACCGCGGAACAGTCCGGGTTTTGAGTTTGCGCGCCGGTTTTTTGGCCATATGAATCCACCTTTTTTGTATGCTCTATGTATGCCACGGCGCAGCGCGGCCTGCCAAGAGCGATACGTTAAAGTGTGTGCAATCTTTACCGGGCGGGTGGTCAATCGGCGATTTCGAGCTGCCACCCTATGCGCACCACGTGCCCCTTATTGGCCTGCCGCGCCGCACCGAGCAACCAGATCTGCCGGGTTTCTTCCAGCCGCCCGAACTGGCCGGCATAGCGGCTCTGGCGCAGGTCAAGGCGACCGTCCTTGCTCACGAACCGCAGTCTTTTGCCGCTTGGCAGCGTAAGCAGAATGGTGGTTTCGTTCTTTTGTGAGGCCTCGACCGCCGGGTGCAGGTGGAAATGTGCAACCACCCGGTGGCGCTGGCCGTTCATGTGCACCACGTCGCTGCCCGTAAGCACTTTCCCGTTATTGGCGAGGGCGAGCGTGCGCTCGTGCCGGGTACCAAGGTGGCGGTAGCCGTCGTGCCAGGCGTGGAGGGATTCATCATGGACGCCCAGGCTGCGGCTGAAACCGACGTTATGGGGGCGACGACCGACGCGGAAGCTGGCCCAAACCTCGGCGCTGTTTTGCCCGCCGACGCTGACCGTGCTGTGTGCGGACGTGCCGCGCCAGCTGTTGCGGTCCGGCGCCTGGTAGGCGTAGGTGCCGGTGTTGACGATGAGACGCTCCTTGCCGACCGAAAGCTCGAAGCTCAGCACATCGGCGTGGGCGTGGCCGGGGTTGTGGTCGGGGCCGACCGGGCCGGCATCAAGGATGAGGTTGAACGGCCCACGCGCCAGCCGCGCGTAACCCGCCACCGGCAGGCTGGCCGGGGTGTCGTCAGCCGTGGCGCCGGAAAGCTCGATGAGGCGGGCGATGCGTACCGGATCGTCCTCAGCACTGTCATTAAACAGGCTGAGGCCGCCGTCCGGGTGGCGATAGAATGCCAGCGCGGCACCCATGCGGCGGCAGGTTTCGTTGAGCCACTCCGGCACGCCGCCCACCTTGCGCAACAGCAGCTTGATTTCGAGCAGGTCTTGCAACACCTGGGCGTGGTACATGGGCGTGCGTTCATCGTGGGCGCCGTCCGGCAGAATTTGCGCACGGGCCTGGCGGTGGAGTTCAGCCAGCGCGGGCAGCACCAATGCTTCGGCCCCCGGCAAGCACAGACCCGCCATGACCAGCGCCTTGAGGTTTTTGATAATGTGGTTGCCGCCCAGGCCCCATTCAAGGTTGCGCGACAGGTGCTCCACCTGTTTGAGCAGGCAGCGCCAGAAGCGCGGGGCATCCTGCAAATGGCTGTGAGCATTTTGTGGGCCGGACTTGCTGCGCACCGCCCAGCCGCGCAACCAGGCGACGATACGCAGGCTGAGGGGGTACGGGTGCCAACCGACCGGGTGGAAGAATTCATTACCGTCCATCCAGCTTTCCACCAGCGTAGCGGCTTGTTCGGCTTCACCCTCGGCGGCGAGGTCGGCCAGCCATTCATGGTAATGCAGGTGGAAGGTTTGCAGTAAGGTCAGGCTGGCAGGATACCAGTTGTTGGGAGGGCAACCCAGCGGGGCATCATACCCGGCGAGCTCCCAGATACCCTGGGTAATAGCCTTGCCACGCTGCGCGTCACCCCGCCAAATGGTAGGCGGCGTATGGCGCAGCGCATAGTCGCCCGGCAAGGCCAGCTCGTTAAGGCCGCCGCTAAGGCCATAGAGCGGGCTACGATAGTAAAGCAGCCGCACGGCATAACTCAGCCGTGCCACGATCTGGCTGGGGCTGACATATCTTAACGTGCGAAAATAGCGGCCAATTTGCATGACCGGAGAGTAAAGGGTTTAGCGGTTGGGGCCTAGAGGTTAGGAAGAAATTTAATCTCCCGCCTCAAGCACTTACTAATCTCTAAGCCCTAGGACTTAACGCCCATTTCTTCGAGCACGGCTTCCACATTGCTCTTGAGTTCGTTGAATGCGCCCTGCACCTCGTTGGAAGAGCCGGAAACCTGGTCGGAAGCAACACCGCTATCGTTGGCGGCCTGCTCGATGCCGTTCATGTTTTCCTCCACCTGCTGCACGCGGGAGGCGGCATCGTGCACGTTGCCAGCGATTTGTTTGACCACGCCGGACTGCTCTTCCACCGCCGCGCTCACCGTGGTGGCGTTATCGCGGATGCGGTGAATAGCCTGCACCACGGTTTCCAGCGATTCGACGCTTTGCTCGGAAACCTGCTGGATAGTGCGCACCTGCTCGGCGATGCCAGCGGTGGCTTCGGCAGTATGGTTGGCAAGCTTTTTCACCTCATCAGCCACCACGGCAAAACCGCGGCCGGCATCTCCCGCGCGGGCAGCCTCGATGGCAGCATTAAGCGCCAGCAGGCTGGTTTGCTCGGAGAGGTCGTTAATCAGGTTCACCACGTCCGAAATCTTGGCCGTGGCTTCGCCCAAGTTATGCACCACCTCGTTGGTGGCGTGGGCCTTGCTTACCGCGTCGTCGATGACCGTGTTGGTGTCGGAGATGCTCTTGGAGATGTCGTTGATAGAGATATTGAGCTCATCGACGCTGCTTGACACGCTGGAAACGAAGCCTGAAGCCTCGGTGGAGTTTTTGCGCACCACAGTGGTCTGACGCGATGTTTCCTCGCTCGCCGCCACCATGCTACTCACCGCATCGCCCACCTGACTGGTGGCGCGGCCGACCTTTTCGGCACTGACGCCAAAACTACGCGACAGCGAAACAACGGGCTGTACCAGCATGCGCGAAATGATAAAGCCGATGACGACGGTGAGAATCGTGGCAAGCACGATAATCAACGACTGGATGTAGACCTGGTGCCAGAAACCTTCAAGCATTTCGGCCTTGCCCTGGCCCACCAGGGCAAACCAGTCGAGCCCTTCGATTTTGAGCGGACGGATGGAGCCGACTCTCGGCAGGCCGTCCCGGCCCTTGAACCCCAGTTCGCCATCGTAACGCCTGGCAACTAAATTCTTCAGTCGCTCCCTTACGTTGCCGACAAGTTTTTCGCCGGCTTTGCCGTCTTCGGTCATCTGGTTGCTGCGCAATACCATATCGGAGCCGAGCACGAATCCATCGGCGGTTTCACCAAGCTGCTTCAGGCCCGAGAACATGTCGTTGAGTTTTTTCACCGGAATTTCGAACACAACCGCGCCGAGAGTTTTGCCGTTCTCAACAATCGGGGAAGCCATGAATTGCGACTCTTCGCCCCCATTGGGAATATAAGGCGCCATGTCGCTGATAAAGACGCTGCCTGCTTCATTGCTGGCCAGGGCCTTGCGCACCAGTTGACTAAACGGCGTATTGACCAGCGGCCCGGTTTTAACGCTGGAAAGGAAATCCACTTCCTTGGCTTCGCTGTAGACCACGCGGCCGCTGGCGGCATCGACCAGAAACACGTCGCAATAACCAAAGTCCTCAAGAAAATCGCGGATAGTAGGGTGGAAGCGCTTATGTACTACAGCGTAGTCATTGGCGTCGGGGGAAGCGTTGAGCTTGTCCTTTTCGCCTACCGGGTTAGGGTTGGCGGCAATATATTCGGACTGCAGGGCCAGCGCCGTGGGGTCTTTTGGTATCAGTGCATCGATATCCTCGATTTGAACGACTGCCTTTTGCTGCAACTCGGTATAAGTGGCCCGTAGGCGGACGGCGTCAGTAGTAACAGTGCTGGCATCAAGATTATTAACGGCTGCGGTAAAATCCTTGAGCGCCATGTGAAAGGCTTGGTCGACACCGGCATTTTGGACTTGCAGGCGCATGGTGTCGTACAGCGTTTCGGCACGCGCCACGAACTGTCTCTGTACCGTACCAAGACCTCTAAGATTATCCCGGTAGCTGGTGTTATAGGTCAGGTAAAGCGAAAGGGCGGAAATAGCCAGCAGAGGCGTCAACCCTACGCCCATCATGCTGCCGATAATACGTTGCTTGAACGAAAGAGCCATGAGCCAATCTTTTTGTTGTTGTTCGGTTTTGACCTTAAAACCATTTACCCCGCAAGGTAAGCGCCCTTGCCCATAAACCACCCACCGGAAGTTGGGGCGCAGCCCGGCCAGATCAGATAGCCATTTGTCTAACAAAAGAGGCGCCCGGAGGCGCCTCTTGTCGTTAGTAGGAGGTAGTGTAAACATTGTTCGGGTTCCAGAAGCAACTCCACGCCTTATATCCGTAAGGATTTTTGACCGTGGCAGACCCCGCGACGGTTAGCTGCCGCGCCACATACCAGGACGGACATTCCACATCCGAGTTGTTGGCCCGGCGCAAACGCTCCATGTTCAGTCTTTCCCGGTGGCTTATCCACCGGTAAGTGACTACCAGATTGCTGTCGATGACCAAGGCCTGCGATGTACCGTCGTCATTGTAGGATGCCGCCGGCGTGTAAGCCGTTGGCGTCAGGATTGACCGGACCAACGGCGACTTGAGGTCTTTACAAACCACCACCGTGCTGGAGTAACCAGGATCAGCCGGAATTGTCGCCACCAACATGGCTTCGATACCCGGTTGACAGTCTGCATGGCGCAGGCGGCGGTCAGCCGCTTCGTCCACCGCCAAAACGGCGGATAAACGGGCATTCGACCCACTACGCATAGCCCCGTTGGTCATAGCCACGCCGGTGGCATAATCAACCGCACGGTCAATATCCGCATCGGCATAGCCTTTCATGACCGGAGGTACCGGCCGGGGACTGATTTGCTGACGGAGAGCGCCAGCGGTATCAAAACACCCACCGAGAGCAAGCGTACTGGCCAGAGCCATACCGGCCAGGGCTTTTTTAAGCGTAATCATTAAGATGCTCCTTGGCCGGGAAATCCGGCAATTTGAGTTACATAGAAAATGGGGCCAAACGGCCCCATTTCAAGTGTAGATAACTTATTAAATTAGTTAACGATTTTCCAGCTACCATCGGGCTGGCGGCAGGCGGTGCCGTAGGCCCGCTGGGTTTTGCCGCCCACACTGATGGTTTGCTGGTACTCACGGCAGTAGGCACCGGAACTGTCCTGGCCTTCGCGGGTGGGGGTAATGCTACCCTGTGCGCCGCTTTGTGGGTTGTACCAGGTGATGGCCTGACCCACCGGGGCGGTTTGCGCCTGGTTGGCGGCCTGGTCGTAGTAATGACGATCTTGCGCGGTCAGGTTTTCAGCAATTTTCTTACCGGCCCAGGCACCCGCCAGAGCGCCTACCACCGCCATGGCGGTTTGGCCGCCGCCTTTGCCGAAGCGGCTGCCCAGGAAGGCGCCAGCACCAGCACCGCCGAGGGTGCCAAGGTCACCGGCGTCAAGGCTGCCGTCAGGCGCGCAGGCGGCCAGGCTGGTGGCGGCCATCAGGGCGGCCATAGTCATCAGAATGCTCTTTTTATAGTTTTGGCAGACGTTCATCGGGGTTGCTCTCCTTTTGCGGCGGGCATTTGACTGTGAGCGGCGCAGCCTGTCAACAATTACCGTCAGGCCGTAAGGACATCGTAAGGAATTCCTTAGGAATTTTTATATTCTACGGACGACAGAGCTGCATGCCGAAATTACCGCCGCCGAGGTCGACGAAGCGCATGGTACCGTAGGTGCTCGCGCCGCAGGTTTCAGCCCCAGTGCCGGACATTTTGACAGTACCACTGATGGTGGCATTGCCGTTGGAGTAAATACCGCTAGCACTGATGGTGCCGGTGCTGCTGACGCCGATGGTGACCAGGCCGCGGCTGGGGTCGA
>CAZROO010000015.1:0-33994 GCA_964601735.1 uncultured Pseudomonadales bacterium | reverse complement strand
ATACCGACGCCGCAGCACGTCCGCGCTCCAAAACAGCGCCCACCGCGCATCACTAAAGCACGCCTCATTTTTTCCCTGATTTCCCGGCATTTCCCCATCCCCATGATTATTACTATTACAACCATAGATAGTATACACAAAGCACCCCCAAGGGGTGCAAGAAAATTCGTCTAACTTATTGATTAAGCGGGCTCAATAAACACAGCACTGCCTTGCACAGCCACCATTAGCATGGTCATCCCGCCGCCCGAAATCTCACCGTAATCAATATCAATCGCAATCACCGCATTGCATCCCGCCCGCTCTGCCTGCTCGCTAACCTCGCGTAAGGTGAGTTCTCGGGCGTTGGCGAGGGCGGCCTGGAAGGCGCTGCTGCGGCCACCCACTACATCTCGTACCTTGGCAAAGAAGTCGCGGAAGATATTTGTGCCCATCACCGCCTCGGCCGCCACCAGCGGGCCGTACTTGCGGATGCGGTAACCCTCGACAAACGGCGCGGTGGTCAGCAGCACGGCTTAGCCCTGGGCCTTGCGCAGCGCGCGGGGCTTGGGCATTTCCAGCACAGGCTCGGCGCCCATATCAGTCAGAAAATCGGTGTTGTAACCGCCAAAGAAGGGCTCTTCGGCGGGGGCCATTTCGAGCGGCTGGATATCAACCAAACCCGCGCTGGGCTTAAGATTTTTCAACCCTTCGGGCAATTGGATTCCTGCAAACAGACCGGCCATGACTCGACTCCTTGTTTTCACGTAGCGTAGTGGCCGGAGCCCTGCGCGTCAATCTCAAACCAAACATAGGGCGGCTTTACCCGGGTACAACCCCCTAAGGGCAGAAATCAGCCTATTTTGACAGGGTGGAATACGCCCCCAGCCACAGGCGGGCACGGCCGCGGGTGTCGGGCGGCAGGTCCTGAACGGCCAGAAGCCGCGTCAAATAGCCGTTCGCCGTGGTGGTGTCGCCCTGGCGGATGGCCAGCATGGCCAGTAATTCCAAGGCCGCCGGGTAAGCAGGGCCTGCCTTGGCGGGGTTCTGCTCCTGCACCAGGATGGAGAGATGCTCCTGCGCCAAAGTATCATTCCGGCCCAGCAGGGTGATGGCGGCATAGAGGCGGCTAAGGTCGCGCAACCATTGGGGTTGGGCGCGGTCGCCATAGACCAGCGCGTAGGTGCGGTCTGCCGCCACGGGGTCGGTTTTGCCTTGCTCTGCCGCCTGCTTGAAGGCCGCGAGGGCGCGGTAGCCCAGGGTACTGCGCTGGAGCAGTTCGGGCAGTTTAACCTGTTGTTCCTTTTCGGGTAATTTGGTCCAGGCGTAATAGCGCTCGGCCAGGCTGCGGGCCTGGTGCAACTGCCACGCCTGCCAGCCCTGCCAGCCCGCGATGGCCAACACAATAATGCTAATGGCGCCAATGGCTTGCCATTGGTATTTGCGCCAGATTTCGAGCAGGCGTTCCTGCTTCATGGCGTCGTCGAATTCACGGATGAGCTGGTCGTTGATTTGCATAGGGTTATGCCTACCCGGCGGCGGCGTTTTGGTCAACCCGCGCTGCCCCGCTCTCATACACCGTTGGCATACAACATCTGGTGGGGTGATTTTCTTAAACATGTGTGCAGAAGTGATGCGCAAGCGTCGCATCGGTGTCGCCGGGCCGTCGGTTTGGAAGCGTATCAGGGCTTATTCGGCAGCCAATTGTCGCACGGTTGTCGATGAACGGACATTTTTGGAACACGTGCCGAACTTTGATTTCAGCTTGAGGCAGGGTTGCTCGAGGAGATGCCAGGAGAGGTAACTGCTGGCCGCCGTCAGCACCGTAAACAGCAGGATGGCGACCCCGCCCCCGAACCCGGCCAGTTCCACCGCATGAATATAAGGCCGGTGGAAGAGGTAGATGCCGTAGGAGAAATCGTTGCCCCTGAGAACGCGGGCCAAACGCGGCAGCGTGTGCGCGGCGGAGAGCACCATGCCCGCCAGCGTAACCGCACTGATGAGCGGTGGCACTTGCAGAAAAACCAGAGCGGCATGTAAAACCAGCCATGCCGGGAAGCAGCCCACCAGGTATTTTTTCAGGTGAACCCATTGCAGTCGGCAGAGCACGCCCAGCCCGAACCACCAGAAATGATGCCATACCGTATGGCGCGGGTCGGGATGCGCGAGGTGGATACCGAAATCATTGAAGGTCACCATCAGCGCGGAGAGAATCATGAGCGCCGCCAGCCATACCATGCGCCGCCGTGCCCGGAGAACAAATGGCAACAGGACATAGAATTGAACCTCGACCGGCAATGTCCAGACGCTGGCGTTGGGCATGTCGCTTGAGAACCCGGCGAGGCCGCGCGGCGTGTGATAGACGTACAGCGTGGTGACCTGACCCGCGAACCACTGGATGAAAGACCAGGCCTTGATGTGGAAACCGAACCGCCAAAGCAGCAGGCTGGTCATACAGGTGGAAACGAACAGCAGCGGCAGGATGCGCAGTGCCCGCGCCGTCGCGTACCGGCGCGCATCCGGCGCTTGCAGCCATGACTGCGTGAGCAGGAAACCGCTGACGATGAAGAAGATTTGCACGCCGGGAAAAAGTTGCCATGCCGCATTGATGAGCGCGGCCGTGGGAGGCCCGGTGAGCAGACCGTGTTGCACCATGTGGACGGCCACCACCATCAGGGCGGCAAAAAGACGGATGAGGTCGAAATTATTATGGTGACTTTCATTTTTACGGGAGTGCGACTCATTTCCCGTACGGTCGGCCCGGGTATCGGACGTGGATCCCGGCCTCCGCCGGGATGAGGCGGTGTTTTTGGTTTTCTGTTCAGACAAGACCCCGGCCTGCGCCGGGGCGCCGGGTTTTCTGGTTTTTGCCGGGACGTTCATCCTCTTCCTTCCGTCAATAAAAACGGCCCTCGAAAGAGAGCCGGGAAGTTAGAACCGTCCAACGAACGGCGCAGCGTATTGACGCTCGCGCGCTATTATATTCCGCCGCCTTCCCAGCATATGAGAAAGCGACAGTTTGGTGACGGCTGATGTCGGCAGCCGCGTTGGAGGGGTTTCTACGTCCCGGGGCTTACGCCTTGCGGGTACAGTAACAGGTGGAGGGTGGCGGTCAATGGAAAATGCCAACCAACTCCCGTTGGCTCTCTTTAAAGGTTCTCTCTTACGGCGGTGCGGACGTGTATCCCGGCCTTTGCCGGGATGAGGCTGAACAGAGGACTGTGGTCGTTCGCCCCTGGATGCCCGCCTGTGCGGGCATGACGACTGTGTTTATGGTTTTCTGTTCAGACAAGACCCGACCTACGCCGGGGCGCCGAAGCGGCTTGCGAATTTATACGGGGGCCGGTAGGTTCCGGGCATGGCTAAGCGCACATCGAAGAAATTGAAACCTCAAAGCAAAACCAAAATGAGGGCCAAGGCGGGCCCTGTAAGGAAGAAGGGCGTGGATGCCGGCCTGCGCCGGCATGAAGCCGCCTCTACGGGCGCGGAGCGCGTGCGGTGGGACCTGACCAGCTTTTATGACGGGCCGGAAGATGCGCGTATCGAACGCGATCTGCAGCAGTTACTCAAGGCGATGTCCGGCTTTGACGCCACCTACCGGGGCCAGTTGGACAGCAAGCTTGGCGCGGCGCTGGCCGACCTGTGCGAACTCAACCGGCTGGAAAACAAGATCACCTATTACTTTTTTTTGGCGACCAGCCGCGACACCGGCAATGCGGCGTTGCGCAAGGCGCAGAGCCGCGTCAATGAAAGTATTGCCGCTGCGAGCGCCAGGCACCTCACCTTCTTCGATTTGGAAGTGGCGAAAATTGACGGCGCCGTGATGGACAAGCTGTACCTGCACGATAACGTGGTGGCGCACCACAAGCCCATGCTGGAACAGACCCGCAAGCTGGCAAAGCACTTTTTGAGCGAGGCGGTGGAAGAGGCGCTGACGCTGCGCGACCCCTTCGGGCCCCACGAGTGGGACGACATGATGGACGAACTGGAATCGCAGTTGCAGTTTGCGTGGCGCGGCAAGACGAAACTGCTGCCCGAGATGATTCACCTGATTGAGGACGAGAAGGACGCGAAGGTTCGCGCCGCGCTATTGAAGGCGATTAACGACGGGCTGGAGAAGCAGCGCTTGCCTTACTTCCAGACCCGCGCGTTGAACGTGATGATGGGCGACAAGAACGTGGACGACATGGCGCGCGGCTACCCGACGCCGATGAGCGAGCGCAACCTGGGCAACCGCGTGGATGATGCGACGGTGAAGGCATTGCACGATGCCGTGCAGACGACGGGCTCGGCCTTATGCCAGCGCTTTTACAGGTTGAAGGCGAAGCTCTTGGGCCAGAAAATATTGAAATGGAGCGACCGCATGGCGCCCCTGCCCTTTGCCGTGAAGCAGAAAGTGGAATGGCGCGCGGCCTGCGGGATTGTTCGCGGCGCTTATACGAGTTTTTCCCCCACGCTGGGTGCGCTGGTTGATAAGGTGATTGACGAAAACTGGGTGGATGCCCCGCCCGCCGCCGGCAAAGTGGGGGGCGCTTATGACGCGACGGCCGTTCTGCCCGATGGCGACAAGAGCTACATGCTGCTTAATTTCATGGGCACGCTGAATGATGTTTCGACCTTGGCGCACGAGCTGGGGCACGCGGTTCACGGTTTGCTGGCCGCGCCCGCGCAAGGCCCGCTGATGTGGCACGCGCCGATGGTGTACGCTGAAACCGCCAGCGTGTTTGGCGAGATGCTGACGTTTGAGTATTTGCTCGGTCACACCAAGAACGACAAGGAGCGTTTGGTGCTGCTGATGGACAAGCTCAACGACTTCATGAACACCGTTGTGCGGCAGATAGGCTTTAGTTTATTTGAGCAGGCGATGCATGCGCAGCGCAAGAACGGCAAGCTGGGGACGGAGGACATCAAGGCGCTGTGGGCAGAGACCATGCAGAAACTTTATGGCGAGCCGGGGAAGGTTTTCACCTATGAGCACACCGATAATATGTGGAGCTACATCGGGCATTTCCATTCGCCGTTTTATGTTTATGCCTATGCGTTCGGGGAGCTGTTCACGCAAAGTCTGATGGCGAGCAGGGCGAGTGTCGGGTCGCAGTTTGAGCCTCTCTATTTGGACCTGCTACGCGCCGGTGGGACGAAGAGCGGAGTTGAGTTGCTGGCGCCGTTCGGGCTTGACCCGACTCATTCCGATTTTTGGCAGAAGGGCCTTTTGGGCTCTGCCGGGAAGTGGCTGGATGAGGCGGAAAGACTGGCAATAAGAGTTGTGAAGTAGTTTTGAGTGGCCCATGAAGAATGGGCCACACTTTTATCGTGGTTCCCGACCTTTGTCGGGATGACAGAGAATTTTAAATGACCGCGGAGAGGAGTTTTTTAGTGTAGGGGTGCCGGGGTTTGGCGAAGACTTTTTGCGTGGGGCCGTGTTCGACAACCTTGCCGTTATGCATCACCAGCACGTTGTGCGCGAGGTGGCTAACGACGCGTAAATCGTGGCTGATGAAGATGTAGCTGGTTTGCTGATTCTTTTGGATGGATTGCAGGAGCTTTAAAATCTGCTGCTGGATGCTGACGTCGAGGGCGCTGACGGCTTCGTCGCAAATGATGACCTTGGGCTGCAGCGCCAGTGCGCGGGCGATGCAGAGGCGTTGCTTTTGGCCGCCGCTGAACTGGTGCGGGTAGCGATCGTAGCTGTCGGGCGGCAGGCCGCAGTCGGCAAGGATTTTTTCGACATAGGGGCGGATTTTTTTAGAGGCCACGAGTTGGTGGGCGCGGACGCCCTCGGCGACGCTTTCGCCCGCCGTTAAATAGGGGTTGAGCGCGGCGGCGGGGTCTTGAAATACCATTTGCAGGTTCTTGCGGGCGGCGCGGAGTTGGCGGTTGTTGAGCTGGTTGAGGTTTTCGCCCAGCAGGATGATTTTGGATTTTTTATCAGTGTCTTCAAGTTTGGTGAGGACGCGGGCGAGTGTGCTTTTGCCGCTGCCGGATTCTCCCACCACACCGAGGGTCTGGCCTTGATTCAATGAGAGCGAAACGTTGCTGAGGGCGTGGAGGTGCTCGGGCCTTTTGAACGGCCAGAAGCCGGGACGCGTGTACGTGTGGGAGAGGTTTTCGGCTTGCAAAACGGGAGTCAGGGATGGCGGGATGTGAGGACTGCGGGGTTTGAGATTGAGCGATAAAGTCGCCGCCAGAAGTTGTTTAGTATAGTTGTCTTTTGGGGCCTTGAGAATTTTTTTGGCTTCACCGCTTTCGACTTTTTTGCCGTGGCGGAGGACGACGACGCTGTCGGCGAGTTGTTTGACGACGCCGAAGTCGTGGGTGATCCAGAGCATTGCCATGCCGATTTCTTTTTGCAGCTTTTTGACCAGCGCGATGATTTCGGATTGCACCGTGACGTCGAGCGCGGTGGTGGGCTCGTCGGCGATGAGCAGTTGCGGCTTGTGCGCGAGGGCCATCGCAATCATCACGCGCTGGCGCTGGCCGCCGGAGAGCTCGTGCGGGTAGCTTTTGAAGATGCGTTCGGGATGCGGCAGTTGTACTTGCTTGAATAGTTCGAGGACGCGTTCGTGGCGTTGCTTTTTGGAAAGCTTGCTGTGGATGATAAAAGCTTCCTCGACCTGGTAGCCGCAGGTGAGCACCGGGTTAAGCGCCGTGGCAGGCTCCTGGAAAATCATCGCTATCGCCTTGCCGCGCAGGGCGCGGCGGGTGTTTTTGCCGAGGGTTTGGAGTTCGTGGCCGTTGAATTCCATTTTGTCGGCGGTGGCTTCGAGTTCGGGCGCGAGAAGGCCCATCACCGACAGGGCGCTGAGGGTTTTACCGCTACCGCTTTCACCGACCAGGGCTAGGGTTTGGCCTTTTTCGACGTCGAAGGAGAGTTTATCGACCAGCACTTTGCTGCCGGTGGTGACGGTGAGGTTTTTGACGTGCAAGAGCGACATGGATGGAGCGTAAGGCTTTAAGTGTTGGGCGTAAAGCTTTTGGACGTGGATGCCGGCCCGAAGGTTTACCCCGGCGCAGGCCGGGGCCAGCATGAGGCGGTGTTATAGGAGTTCTCTCAAGCAAGACCCCGGCCTTCGCTGGGGACGTCCTTTTTTACAACCGCGCTAAACGCGTATGCTGCTGGTTTGAGTGCCTTCGGCACGTATTATCGTGGATACCGACCTTCGTCGGCATGACAACGGTATAAATGAATGAAGACTGTAACCGTTAGCCCCTGGATTCCCGCCTTCGCGGGAATGGGGCACTATTTTTTAAAGCCTGTCGCCAGCAAATAGATTTCGCGGGACTCGCTGCGGGAGGCGTTGGGCTTGACGAACATGACCTTGGCGAAGTGTTTGCGCAGGTTGTCGCGGAGCCTGGCTTCGTCGCCATTCATGAAGACCTTGGTAAGGAAGTGGCCGCCGGGCTTGAGGTGGGCGAGCGCGAAATCCGCCGCCATTTCGGCCAGTACCATCGTGCGCAGGCCGTCGGTGGCGAAGTGGCCTGTGGTGTTGGCGGCCATATCGGACATCACCACGTCGACGCCTTCGGGCTGGACGTGGGGCAGCAGTTCGGCGAGCCCCTCGTCTGCCGTGAAATCGGCCTGGATGAAGGTGACTTCGGCCAGCGGCGGGATTTCGAGCAGGTCGATGCCGACGATTCTGCCTTTTTTACCGACCTTCTCCTTGGCAATCTGGCACCAGCTACCGGGGGCGGCACCGAGGTCGACCACCGTTTGGCCGGGTTTGAAGAGGCGGTATTTGATGTCTATCTCTTGCAACTTGAACGCCGAGCGGGCGCGGTAGCCCTCTTTACGCGCCTGTTGCACAAAACTATCGGCCGCCTGGCGCGTTAAGTAGGCCTTGCTGGAGGCAGACAGCTTTTTGGAGGTGAACTTCTGTGGCATACGGTTACATATATGGATAACTTTCCGCATGTTCAACTGTTTACCGACGGCGCCTGCTCGGGCAACCCCGGCCCCGGCGGCTGGGCCTATATATTAAGGTGGGGCACCACGGAAAAAGAGGGTTTTGGCGGCGAGCGCCAGACCACCAATAACCGCATGGAATTGCAGGCCGCGATTGAAGGCCTGACGGCGCTGAAACAGGCGTGCCGGGTGCATTTACACACCGACAGCCAGTATGTGTTGAAGGGCTACACCGAGTGGATGCCCGGCTGGAAGAAGAAAAACTGGATCAACAGCCAGAAAAAGCCGGTTGAGAACCGCGATTTGTGGGAGGCGCTGGATGTGGCTGCCGCACGGCATCATATTGTGTGGGAGTGGGTGCGCGGGCATGCGGGGCACCCCGAGAATGAGCGGGTAGACAGGTTGGCTGTGCAGGCGATTCCCAGATAGTGAACCAGGTTTTGAGCGCTTCGCGCGGGTTATCGTGGATTCCGGCCTTTGCCGGAATGACAGGGAACTTATTGACGGTAAAAGCAATTCCAAAGAGTTAAAACCGCTTAAAAAATATAACGCCGCTTGGGGTTGAAACTAAAGACCGGGGTGCGATAATGGGGCGGTTGTGACTTACAAGATGGACGCGTTCGATTTGAAAGAGGCCGGTAGCCTCATTACCGAGTTGAAGCATACCTTTTTAGTGGCCACCGGCGAACTGAACGGCAGCGTCTTTGAACGTGCCGTGATTTACATGGTGAGCCATACCAAGGACGGCGCGATGGGGTTCATCATCAACCAGCCGCAGGCGAACATCACCTTTAAAGACATTACCCAGAGCATGGGCATTGAAAAAATGATGGAGGCCCGCACGGCTTACGCGCCTACCCCCATCAGTGCGCCGATTATCTACAAAGGCGGGCCGGTGGAAAACAACCGCGGGTTTGTCATCCACGGCAACGACTACAGCAAGCCCAGCACCGTGCAGGTAGGACCGGGCGTGGGCTTGAGCACCACCAGCGACATCGTGGCCGACATTGCCACCGGCAAAGGCCCAAAAGATCTCAATTTTTGCCTGGGTTACGCCGGTTGGGCCCCCGGCCAACTGGAAGCAGAGCTGGTGGACAACGGCTGGCTTGTTGTTCCCGCCGACCCGGCTATTCTGTTCGGCACCCCCTCCTCTGACCGTTATGAGGCGGCAACCAAGCGGCTGGGAATTGATGCGCTTAATTTCTCGGATGAGATTGGAATGGCTTAATTACCATTAATCAGTCTGTTTTGAGCGCGCCACGGGCGCGCATTTTTATCGTGGTTCCCGACCTTTGCCGGGATGACAGAGAAACTATTTGGCGTTGGCGCAGAGATAGTAGGCGGCCTGGCGGAGGAGTTTCTCACCGCGTTTGATTTCGGCGCTGGTAACGTATTCGCAATGGCCGAAGTGCGCGACAATGGCGGCGGGAATGTTGCGCTCTTTGCCCTCGGCCACGTAGAGCGCCAGTTTGCCCTTCATCTCCGGCCAGGGCCAGAGGTCGTATTCGGTGGCGCGTTCGCCTTCGGGCCTGATGTAGATGGTG
The DNA here is from genome assembly GCA_964601735.1 of uncultured Pseudomonadales bacterium. Taxonomy (GTDB): domain Bacteria; phylum Pseudomonadota; class Alphaproteobacteria; order UBA2136; family UBA6156; genus DATAJX01. The sequence continues at coordinate 24,568 of CAZROO010000015.1, read as the reverse complement.
TTGAGCGCCATGCCCGGCACGTAAAATGCCTGCCGCGCCACCGTGCCATAGTTGCCCGCAATGATGACCGTGCCGGGTTCGAGCTTGGTAAGGATGTAGGCGGTCATGTTGGCGATTTCGTGCACGCCGAGCATTTCGCGCAGCGGTTTGATAAGTGTGGGAAAGCCGAACCACAACGCGTTGGAAAGCAGCAGGCTGAGCAGCGCGTTGAAGGCCACACCGACGATGGCGGTTTTTTTGACAAACGCATTTTGGGTGGGCAGCCACGCCGCCAACAAAATAACAGCGGGTACGGTGGCGAGGATGGGCCAGTTGGGCTGGACTTTGCTGACGAGGTTTTCCAGCGTAAAAGCCAGGAACAGCGGCACGATGAAGATAAAGAGGAGGCCTTGCAGGGGCTTCAGCCGCTGGATGTGGCGCACCGCGGCGGTGACGGCAGCGGCCATGAGCGCGAATACGATGGGGCCGAAAACCGCCAGTTGGCCCAGCAGGAAGTTGAAGATGGTGACGAGGCCGCCGTGGCGGGCATCGTGTGCGTTGGCCTGCCAGGCAACGTGCTGGAGGCCTTCGAGCTGGTGGGTGAGGTTCCAGTAAATGACCGGAGTTTGCAGCGCCAGCGCAATAAGGCCGGAGGCGTAGAACCACGGGTTGAGCAGCCACTGGCGGCGCCAGATGAGCGCGTAGAGCCCGGCCAGCGGGTAGAAGAACGCGGCGGAATATTTAGCCAGCCCGGCGAGTCCGACGAGCGTGCCGATGAGGAGCCAGCGGTTGCGGTTTTCGTGCGTTAATTGCAGCGCCAGCAGGGTAAGTGCGGCGAGGTAGAACGGCAGCAGGAGGACATCCGGCGCCATGAACAGGCTACCGAAAGCGGTGACCGGCGCCGTAGCCAGCAGGGCAAAGGCCCACCAGCCGGCGGCGCGCTGACCTTTGGGGCCGCCGAGCATCCGCGCCAGGGCGAAGCCGGTGAGCAGCAGGGCGGTTTGGCCAAGCAGCGCGAACAGGCGCACGGCGAATTCGGTTTGGCCGAGCATTTTGGTGCTAAGCCAGATGGCCGCAGTGGTCAGCGGCGGCTTGGTGACATAGGACCAGTCCGGGTGGAGGCTCCAGTGCCAGTACTGGGCTTCGTCAGGGCCCAAGGCGTAGGGGCAGACCAGCCAAATATAGAGCGCACGAGCCAATAGCAGGCCTGCGGCGAGCACGAAGGCTAATTTCCAGTCGGAAACCGCTGGCCCCTCAGCTTGTTTGGGCTGGGCTTTTGTCTTTGCTTTCGCTACCATCCGCCTCAACATGAAGGCAGCAAGCGGGACGGTCAAGCAAGTCGGGGTTGAAAGCGGCCTTATTCTGGCGGCGGGTGGGGCCGTTTGCCTGGCGCTTTACCTGAGCGGCGTGGATGTTTGGCTGGCCAAGGCAGTGTATTCGCCCGATTCCCATTGGGCCTGGACGGTGCGGCAGTGGAGCAGCCTTTTGCTGGCGATTCCGGTGATTCTGGGCGGGATAACACTGTTTTTTGGCGCCAGGTGGGCGAAAAAATACCTATTCTGGCACCAGTTGGCCGCCATTATGGTACTGGCCGTGGTGCTGGGGGCCGGAGTTTGCAACCAACTGGTGATTCAACATTTAGCCGACCGCCCTCGCCCGCGTGACAGCATACTGGTTTCGACCCCCGGCCTTGAAAGCCTGCACGGCCACAGCATGCCCAGCGGCCACGCGGCGATGGGGTTTGCTTATGTGGCGCCATATTTTCTGCTGCGGCGGCGCCATCGGAAGGCGGCTTATGGTTTTCTGACATTTGGGGCAGTAAGTGGCGGATTTGTGGGGTTCAGCCGCATGGTACTGGGTGCCCACTACTTGACCGACGTGGTTATGGCGGGTGTGGTGGCGCTGAGTACGGGGCGGATTCTTGCCGCCGTGGTGGAGGATTTGCAGGTGATTGAGCGCCGGTGGTGGGCCATTGGCGTAGCTGGGGGTTTGGCCGGGATGGTGATGGGAAACAAGTTCTCCCTCAGTTTTACCCAACCGGTGGGCCTTGATTTTACCCGCACCAAGCTGCCCTGCCCGCTGGAGGTGGTGAACGACACCAGCGTTATCAGCCCCACCCTGAGCATTGATTTGACCGGGTTTGGCGCGCCGGTGAGCCAGATTTACCCTATCAACGACCACGGGGTGATTAAACTGCGGAAATGGGGCGTTTACCACGGGTTACGCTGCCGGGCAGTATTGCATGCGCCAGAGGTTACCTATGACTAGGCGTTTTTTAGCCTTTTGGCCTTGACCGCCCTGCCGGCTTCGGGTAAACGGCCCTGAAATTAGAGGATTATTGACATGTCGCGCGTATGTGAACTGACCGGGAAACGCACCCAAACGGGGATGAAGGTTTCGCACAGCAACCGCCACACCAAGCGGACTTTCCGCCCGAATTTACAGGAAAAGACTTACAAGTCGGACGTGCTGGGCCGCAACGTGACCCTGCGCCTCTCGACCCGCGCCATTCGCACGATTGACAAGTACAACGGCCTGGACGGCTACTTCAGCGCCGTGAAGCCCCGCGCCGTGCGCGCCGGTTTTAGCGCCCATGCCGCCAAGCTGTGGGCCACGGTTTTGAAGAAGACCGCCGGTGCCGCCGCCCCCAAGGCCAAAGCCGCTAAAAAGGCCCCGGCCAAGAAGGCGAAGAAAGCCGAGTAGTTACCGGTACTATTTTAAGGGGCTTCGGCCCCTTTTATTTTTGGGTTAGAGCCCCATATCAAGGGAATCAGACTTTTCCCTTTTCTCCAACCCCAAGGGGCCGACATGGCCAAGCCTTCCACTCCCGAGGAAGCAGGCAAACCTGCGTTGCGTGTTACCTTCCGTACCCGCGTTATCCAGATTGAAGGCGAAGATGCCACCGAAATTACCGCACTCTTTAAAAACGAGCCGGTAGCCACGGCGCATCTGATGGTTGATGAACCTCATGCCTGGCTGGACAAAATCAAGGTTCTGCCAGCCTACCAGGCCCGGCAGGTTGGCACCCAATTGCTGGAACAGGCCATGCGCCTCGCCGTTGAGGCCGACTGCACGATATTCGGTGTCGTCGCCTGGCAGAAAGGGGCCAAGGCCTTTTATATGGCCCGCAAAGGGGTGCCTGACAACGACCCTTCCCGACCGGGGCATGTTATCTTCCGGTGGAAGATTTAATCGAGAAAAGCGTCCTCCAGTAAAGGGCGCTTTTCTTATTTGAGGTGGTGATGGAGGCCGAGGATGTTTTCCTCGAACAGGTAGTAGGAAATATCGAAAACCAGCAGTGCCACCGAAAACAGGAAGATTTTGAAAGCGCCGGTCTTTTTGGGCTGGCAGGGCTCGTGGTGGCAGCCTTCCTCATTCAGGGCGGTGTGGTCGTGGCAATCGATGCGCCAGGCGACGTAGTTGATGACCCCGCTGACAATGACAGTGACGACCGCCAGGCCAAGGAAATAGATGTGATAGGCATCGACCATCCGGTAAAGCGGGTTGGACGACAGCGCCGTAGCCAAACCCACGGTGGTGCCCAGGCTGACCAGCGCCGCTGCGGTGGGCAGCAGGCAGCAGAAAATATGCGGCAACAGGCTCAAAATGCTGATGGTGAAGGCCGAATGGCGCAGTTTTTTGACCTTGTGGCCGTGTTTGTGCGGGTGTTTATGGGCTTGAGCGGGCATGGGGTTCATTCTTTGCGGGCAGCATAGCAAATGTGTCAAGGGCCACGCGCAAGGGCCGCCTTGTGGCGACCCTTGGTTTTTTCGAGGGGGGAGTATCAGGCCGCACTGACCAGACCAATTTGACTACGCTTAAGTTTGACGGCCCAATCAAAGGCCATATCCTCGAAGCACGAGGGATCGGTGCACGGGATATTGAGCTCTTTGGACAGTTCAAGCAGCGCTGTATCGGTGAGGTCTTTTACCGTAGCGGCCGGGTCGGATTCTTCGGCCAATTTAGCCAGAATACCCGCGACGCGTTTTTCGTGTTCTCCAGGAATGCACATAAGGGCCCCTTGGTAAGTGTGAAAGGTAAAAATGGTAAGGGCGGGTTACGCCCCTTGCCCGGGATGGTCAATCCCAAATAGTTACGCCCCGGTCAGAATTCAACCGGGGCGTGGTAGTAAAGTTCAGGTGGTGGAATCCGGTTCGCAGCCGCGACCTTCAAAGACCTCCTTGAACTCCTTGCGGAGCCTTGGGCCTTTAAGGCACTGGCGGCAACGTACCGAAGGGCACACACCGGTTTCTTCTTCATGGGCCAGCGAAGTGTTGGCGATATATCTATCATCCATCAATTGCTTCTCGACAGGATTATTGGGGTCGGGTTTATGGCCCAGCACCGCTTCAACCTCGTCGGATGCCCGTTGGATGGGACAGTTTGCACGACTTCCGCCACACCACACAGATACGCATGAACAGACGCGCCGGAGAGTTTGTTCGGTCATTATTTTAACCTTGGAAAAAGAGTGGGTTTCGAGAGGCAACCTGATAGCAAAAGCGGGGGGCGTCAACGCTCCCCCGCTTTTTGTGTTGCCTAGCGTTTGCGCTACTTAATCAGCGGCGACCAGGCCGGGTCGGAGGCATCGGTCGGCGTCGGCAGTTCGCGCAGGTTATAGCCGGTCAGGTCGATGGTGTAGAGCTTCGACTTGTCGGACTTGGGCGCCTGGCGCTGGAACACCAGCACACGGCCGTTGGGCGCCCAGGTGACGTTGTCGTCGAGGTAGCTGTCGGTCAGCAGGCGTTCCTCGTTGCCTTGCGGGTCGATGACGCCGACGTGGAAGACCCCGCCGGTTTGCTTGATGAAGGCGATGAGGTCGCCGCGCGGGCTCCACGCCGGGGCGTAGTAGCGGCCTTCGCGGTAGGTGAGCCGCCGCACGTTGGAGCCGTCGCGGTTCATGATGTACAGCGCCGGGGTACCGCCGCGGTCGGAGTTGAAGACGATGTACTTGCCGTCCGGCGAGTAGCTGGGCGACGTATCGATGGCGCTATGGAACGTCAGGCGCTTGAGGTCGCGGCTGGCGAGGTTCATTTCATAGATTTCTGGGTTGCCTTCGTGGCCCATCGTCAGCGTCATGGCGATGTACTTGCCATCGGGGCTGAAGCGCGGCGTGCTGTTGAGGCCCTGGAAATCGCCGATGATGGTCTGCTTGCCGGTGGGCATATCGAGCAGGTAGAGGCGCGGGTTGCCGCTGGCATAGCTCATGTAGATGATCTTTTGCAACTCGGGGTTGAAGCGCGGCGTGAGCACGAGGTCTGAACCGCTGGTGAGACACTGGTAGTTGGCGCCGTCCTGATCCATGACGCAGAGTTTCTTTTGGGTGTTTTTGCCGGTGCCGGTTTCGCCGATGTGGACGATGCGGGTGGCGAAGTAGCCGGATTCGCCGGTGAGCTGTTCGTACACGTCGTCGGAAATGCGGTGGGAAATGTGGCGCCAGAAGCGGGTTTCGACCGTGTAGCGGCGGCCGACGAGCTGCTGCTCGGTTTGGGTGTCGTACAGGCGGTACTCGACGCGGATTTGCGCGCCACCGTCTATCAGTTGGACGCTGCCGGTGAGCAGGGCGTCGGCGTTAATGCCTTTCCAGTCGGAAAATTTGGGGCCGTTGGCGGCGATGTCTTCCGCCGTTTGCAGGAAGGCCTTGCTGGGCAATACCTTGAACGGCGTGCTGTGGCTGAAATTGTTGGTGATGACGCCGGGAATGTCGCGCGCGTACTGCTGCTCTTCCGGCGTTTTGCCGACGAAGTTGAGCACCGCGATGGGGATGGGCGCCGAATTGGGGTTGGAAAGGTCGATGCGGACGGCAGCGTGGGCGGTGTTAGTAATAAGAGCGAGTACCAGAATCAACAGCGAAGCGAGGATTTTTTTCATGCGCCTATTCCTTTCATATTAAACGGTGGTTTGCAATTCCATGTTGATGCCTACTGCCCCGAACTGCTGAAGTGGAGTTCAAGCTGCTTGAACTTGTCGTATTTGCCTTCCGGCACCGGGATGGGCTGGGCACGCTGGATGGCACGCATCACAGATTCGTCGAAGGCCGGGTTGCCCGAGGCCTGAAGGACTTTGGAATCGGTCAGGCGGCCGGTGTTGTCGAGGTCGACCTCGATGGACACCTCGAGCTGGTCGGTCATCACGCCCGGCGGCTTGAGCCAGAACTGCTCGATGTGCCTGCGGATGGCGTCGACGTCGCCCTGGTCGGACAGGTTGAGCTGGATTTTGGGCCCCTCGCCCGCGGGTTCGTTTTTGGCCTGCACCGCCGGGGTGGTGGCGCTGGGCGCGACGGTTTTGAGCTTGTCGATATAGTTAAGGGCCTTGAGGAAGTCTTCGGGGTTGTTCACCACCTTGGCCTTGAGGTCGTTCTTGACCACCTTTTTCTCGCGGGTGGTTTTATCGAGCACCGGCGGCCGCTTTTGCGCCTCGATAGGCTGCGGCGGGAGTTTTTCGACCTTGGTTTCCGGCTTCATGGCGAATTTGCTGGTCGCCGTCTTGTCCGGCATGTTTTTCATCACTTTGGGGGCCTCATACGGCGCGGCGCTGTCTTGCGTGCGCACCTCCTCCGGCTTGACCACAGGCTTAGGGGCCGCGTTGGGCTGCGGCACGCCCACCAAGTGCACCTGAATGGCGGCAGGCGGCGCGGTATGGATGGTGAAAGCGGCGGTAATACTCAAGAAAACCAGCAGGGCCAGATGACCGATAACCGACAGCACCCACGAGCCGGTGAGGCTTGGCGCCCGGGTGAGGTGCGCGTGCGGGTTGTTGATGGCGGCAATCATTACTGTTGCTGGGCGTCCGTTTGCATCCCCACATCGACCAGCCCGGCGGCTTGCAGCGCGGCCATGACTTCCATCACCTTGCCGTAAGGCAGGCCTTTGTCGGCCTTGATGAGCACGCTGGCGTTTTCGCGGTTTTCCTGCACGGCCTGCAGGCGCGCGACCAGCGCATCGGCGGGCACCAGGGCGCTGCCGACATAGACGGTGCCGTCGGCCTTAAGCGTGACTTCGAGCGGCCTATCCTGCTCGATGGGTTTGGCGTCGGCCTTAGGCAAGGCCACCTGCACGCCCTGGGTGAGCATGGGCGCGGCAATCATGAAGATGATGAGCAGCACCAGCATGACGTCGACGAACGGTGTGACGTTCATTTCCGCCATCGGGCGGTAGCGCTTGCCCGTATGGCTGCGTTGGGTGAGGTTCATACCCATGATTTATTCACCTTTTATCAAGAGGGCGTGGATGCCAGCCTTCGCTGGCATGAAGCCGGAGAAGTGGGTAGCGTTTGCGGTTTGAATTTGCAGCAGCATTTTATCGGGCCTTTGTGGCGGTTTTTTTGCCTTGGCGTTCCAGCACGGTGAGAAATTCGTCGACGAAGGTTTCGAGCCGGGTGGCGTAGCGGCCCAGCAGGCCCATGAGCTTGTTATAGGCCACCACTGCGGGGATGGAGGCGAACAGCCCGATGGCCGTGGCGAAAAGGGCTTCGGCGATGCCCGGCGCAACCACCGCGAGGCTGGTGTTTTTGGACGCGCCGATGCTTTGGAAGCTGCTCATGATGCCCCAGACGGTGCCGAGCAGGCCGACGAACGGGCCGATGGAGCCGGTGGTGGCGAGGAACGGCAGCCAGGCTTCCAGTGCTTCGAGCTCGCGGCGGGCGGTGGCGTCCATCATGCGGCGCACGCGTTGCAGGGCGGTGCCGTCGGCGCGTTCGGTGTCGGTGGCCGCCTGCCATTCCTCGTAGCCGATGACGAACACGCTGGCGAGCGGGTGCTGGCCCTGGCGCGGATTGACCTGGCGCACGAAGCTCTCGAGCGTGTGGGAGCCGCTCCAGAACACATCCTCGAAATCGTCGGCCAGACGGTGCAGGCGCTTGAGCTGGCCGAGCTTGGCCATCCACACCGCCCAGACGGTGACGCTGGCGGCGAGTAGCCCCAGCATGATGATTTTGACGAAAACACCGGCCTGCATGAACAGGTTGATGAACGACATGTCGGTGTGGACGGACAGGTTTTGCGGCTCCATGAAATCCTCTTTGATTGGCCTGTTTTTTCGATACGGAATCTTTATCGCAACCTAGCGGCCCCCTGCCCCGGTTTCAAGGCAAAATCCTGTAAAGAGAACGGCTATCGCCTACGCGTTATGCAACCTTGGCGAGGTGCCGGTTGGCGGCCTCGGTGGCGATGCGGCCGCGCGGTGTGCGCTGGATGAAGCCCAGTTGCAGCAGGTAGGGCTCGACCACGTCTTCAAGCGTATCTTCGCTTTCGCCGATGGCGGCGGCCAGCGTAGCCACGCCCACCGGCCCGCCCGCGAAGGTGTTGGTAAGGGCGTTGAGGTAGCGGTGGTCGTTTTTATCGAGGCCCAGGCCATCGACACCGAGGCGGCGAAGAGCTTCCTGTGCCTGGATTTTACTGATTGTTTGGGCGCCCGCGACGGTAGCGAAATCGCGCACCCGGCGCAGCAGGCGGTTGGCGATGCGCGGCGTGCCGCGGCTGCGGGCGGCGAGTTCGGTGGCGGCGTCGGCATCGAGGCCGATGTTGAGCAGGTGCGCTGCGCGCTGGAGAATGCGTTCGAGTTCTTTAGGCCCGTAATATTCCAGCCGCCCTTGAACGCCGAAGCGGTCGCGCAACGGCGCCGAAACCATGCCCGCCCGGGTGGTGGCGCCGACCAGCGTGAACGGCGGGACGTCAACGCGGACAGTGCGGGCGGCAGGGCCTTCACCGATAACGAGATCGAGCTTGAAGTCTTCCATCGCCGGGTAAAGGATTTCTTCGACTATCGGGTTGAGGCGGTGGATTTCGTCGATAAATAGGACATCGTGCGCTTGCAGGGTGGTGAGGATAGCCGCGAGGTCGCCGCCCTTGGCGATGACCGGGCCGGAAGTGGCACGGAGACCAACGCCGAGTTCTTTAGCTAAAATATGCGCGAGGCTGGTTTTGCCAAGGCCGGGCGGGCCGGAAAGCAGAACGTGGTCGAGCGCATGGCCTCGGCTTTTGGCGGCCTGAATGAAGACGCTGAGATTACCGCGCAGTTCTTCCTGGCCGACAAACTCGGTCAAATCCTGCGGGCGCAGGGCGACGTCGAGGGTAGTGTCGTCGTTTTGCTTGAGGGGGGTTAAAATATCTTCACTCATATCCAATAACCTAACAGAAGCGCCTATCCTCGGAAACCATGCCCTCTTCTGCATGGTTATCCGGGGTCTTGTTTACTTCATAACTCGCCAAATCATCCCAATTAGGATTTACGGCATTAATCAAAGCCTCTTTCCATTCTCTATGCCAGCGTTTAAAGCGGTATTCCAAATCCGCAGCTTCATCGAGTGAAGTTACTCCAATCATCCAGACCAACTGATTAATTTTGTATTTTTTAGTGTAAGCATTTGGGTAGATGCCCCATTTATGCTCCATAGGCCGGCGATGTGGATATTTGGTACGGCCAACGTAGAGCGAAACGTGGCTGGCATTCGTCATGATATAGACAAAAAACTGTGGCTCATCGAGGAAAAAGGTCCACCTAGCAAGAAGCTCTTTCGCCTTGGCTGTCAGCTTATTCTGGATTTCCAGGTAAGAAGACCCCGGATAAATAGCAGGAGAATCAATGGATTCTTGTTGCGGCATAAGTGGCCCGCTATTTTCCGGGGATAGTCCTCTCATTTGATTTCTACGCTCTCGCCGGGTTTGAGGACCTGGATGGGAAGGCCCTTGCCTGCCGCCACAAATTCGTCGGCGTTAGGCGCGATGGCACTGAAAGTGCCGTAATGGATGGGGAACAGGTGCTTGAACTTGAAGAATTTACGCGCGGCGAAGGCAGCGTTTTTGCCGTCCATGGTGTAGCGCCCGCCGATGGGCAGAAAACCGATGCTGGGCTGGTACATTTCGTGGATGAGCGCCATGTCACCAAACACGCCGGTATCGCCTGCGTGGTAGACATTGTGCTCGGGGGTTTCGATGACAAGCCCGGCGGGATTACCGAAATACAGGCCTTCGTCGGATGCGCTGCTGTGCCAGGCGGGCACGAGCGTTACTTTGTGGTCGCCGCCTAAATCAATCGGGCCGCCGAAGTTGGCTTGCTCGGTTTTTTGCACGCCCTGTTTTTCCAGCCAGGCCGCGAGTTCGACCATCGCAACCACCGGGACGTTGTGTTTTCTGGCGATGGCGACAGTGTCGCCGACGTGGTCGGAATGACCGTGGGTGAGCAGAATGTGGGTGATGCCTTCGGACGCCTCTTGCCACGTCAGTGGCGCCGTTGGATTACCGCTGAGGAACGGGTCGATGAGAATGTTATGCGAATGGGTCTGGATTCTGACGCAGGCGTGAGAGAGCCATTGGATTTTCATTAGAGCTTATCCTTCCCTTTTTTGTTGAGCTGCGCCACTAACCGGCGGGATGGTAAAATTTGACGCGACGAGCAACAAGGTGTTGACCGCACCTTTAGCAAGGAGCGGCAAACTTTTAACGCCCGCCCGGTTGCGGCCCGAAGGGTTGCGCCCTAAAGGCCGTCCAATTACGTTTCCTCGGCCTACCGATGTCTTCAACATCGCGGCGGCCTCCTCACCGCAATTGGTCGCTGCGCTACGGCCTTTATGGCGCAACGCAGCCAACAAAAAAGGGAAGGATAAGCTCATCATGCCACCTTTTTGAGTGCCTGTTTGAAGAGGGTTTCAAAGTCCTCTCCCGGGTGGTTTTGCAGCGTGGCGCTGGCAGCAGCCTCGGCATTGCGGGGCTGGTAGCCGAGGTTGACCAGGGCCGAGGTGAGGTCGACCAGTAGAGGGCTATGCACAGGCGTACCCGTTACAAAAGCTGCCTTGCCGGCGTAATCGCGCAAATCCACCACGATTTTTTCGGCCAGCTTGTTGCCTACACCGCTGGCCCGCGCCAGCATTTTAGGTTGATTGCTGCTGATGGCGGATAAAATTTCGGTTGGCGTTAAGGTGGTGAGCAGGCTGAGGCCAAGCTTGGGGCCAACGCCGGACACGTTGGTGAGCTTAATGAAGAGTTCACGGTCCTGGGCGTCGGTGAAGCCGTAGAGGTTGATGGCGTCTTCACGCACGTTCGTCACAATAAACAGTTGCGCCCCCTGCCCCTTGGCTAACGGTGCCAGCGTGCGCGCCGGGGCGAAGACCTGGTAGCCGACGCCGTGGCAATCGATGACCACGTGGTCGAGCGCGGTGTAGGCGATGGTGCCGGTGAGGAGTGAAATCATAAGAGCACTATAGCCCCTTTGATTTCTGTTACAACTTCAATCTCGTCAGAGGACTGCTTAAATGGTGGGCATGTGTCAAAGCCACCGCAAGTGCGTCGGCGGCGTCGGGGCTCTCAGCATTGGAGAGCGGCAGCAGGACTTTGACCATGTGCTGGATTTGTTTTTTTTCGGCGCTGCCGGTGCCCACCAGACTTTTTTTCACTAATCGCGCGGCGTACTCGGCCACCGGCACGCCGTGCTGGGTGGGAACGAGCAGGCACACGCCACGGGCGTGGCCCAGCGCGAGCGAGCTTTTGGCGTTCACATTCACAAAGGTTTCTTCTACCGCTGCGTGGGTAGGTTTGTGCTCGGCCAGAATGGCGGCCAGGCCTGCGGCCAGCGCGCCGAGGCGTTCGGGAATAGGTTGGCTGGCCTTGGTGGTGATGCGCCCGCAGGCGATATATTTATGCTGGTTGCCGACAACCTCGACGATACCATAGCCGGTGTGCTCAAGGCCGGGGTCGATCCCCAGAATCCTCATTAGCGCCGGGCCGGCTGGCCGATATCCCGCAGGAACGGCAGCATGCGGCCAAGGGTGCCGTCCTTGCGCCACAACTGGTGATACAGCGCGGCGGCGATGTGCAGGCTGATGAGGAAAAAGCCCGCCCACATGCCGTACATATGCAGGGCGAAGAGCTGTTTGCCGAGGTCGGGATTGAATGACATGAAGTTGGGCAACGTAAACAGGCCGAAGAAGCCTGTGGGATGGCCGCCCGCGCTGCTCATCAGATAGCCGGTGAGCGGCATCCAGAAAATCAACACATACAGGGCGTAGTGGTTGAGTTCGGCGGCGATACGCATCCAGTTGGGCATGGGCACGTAGCCGGGGTAATTGTGCGTCATGCGGTAGGTGAGCCGCGTGGCCGCAAGAATGAGAACCAGCACGCCAACCGATTTATGCCAGCCCACCAGCGTGTGGCTGAACGGCGCCTCCCAGTAATCGTGCGCCAGCGCCCAGCCGAACAGCAGGTTGCCGATCATCAGAACGCCGATGAGCCAGTGCAGGGAAATGGCCGTGGCGGTGTACGGCGTGGCGCGCGGGTGCGGCAGTTGTTGCTTTACGGGCTTAGAAGGTTTTTGTGCTTTGGGCATGGGGCGATGATAGCACCGCTTGCCCCTTGCGCAATGCCCCCGTTCTCCCTATATCAGGCCCAATTCGTGATTCTTACGGAGAACCATCATGAGCACTCTGGTAACGTTTGACCTTAATAACCGCGAGGAATCCCTCAATACCGCACGAACTATCTTTGCTAAGTACCGCCTGCCGCCACCGGAGAAAAATGTATATAAAACCCCTATTCCTGCGGCAACGCTGGTAGCCTGGGCCAGAGACCTTGGCATGACAGGTACGTTTGCCGAAAAATTGATGAATTATGCGGGCCGCAAGTTTGCCCTAAAACCTTTCCTAGGCGAATTGGCATCTATTACCCCGCAAGATTTAGTTAAAGAGATGACAACGCATTCAGGGCGACGTTCTGCCGACGACCCGATAGTCCGGGACGCTGATATACTTCTAAACCGCCTCTGTACTCATTATGGCATTATCCGGGGTGAGCCCGTACGAAAACGAAAAAGGCCGTCTTAGACGGCCTTTTTTATTGCAGTTTGGCGGCGAGGTCTTCCGGCAGGTCGAGGTTGGTGGTCACCGTTTGCACGTCGTCGTCGGCCTCAAGCATTTCGACCATTTTCATCACGCTCTGCGCGGTTTCAAGGTCGGTCACCTGCTGGGTTTGAGTGGGGATGTAAGTAAGGTTGGCTTCCAGCGGCGCGCCAAGAGCTTTTTCCAGCGCATCGCGCACGGCAGTGAAATCGGACGGGGTACTGGTGATTTCCCAATTGTCGCCGGTGTTCTGGATGTCGTCGGCGCCAGCGTTAAGGGCAGCGTCGGTGACTTTTTCTTCATTTCCCACGCTGGCGGGATAGATGAACTGGCCGGCGTATTTGAACATCCAAGCCACGGCGCCGTCCGACCCCACGTTGCCGCCGAATCGGCTGAAGGCGGTGCGCACGTTGGTGATGGTGCGGGTGGGGTTGTCGGTGAGCGTGGTGACCATCACCGCTACGCCCGCCGGGCCGTAGCCTTCGTAGGTGCGTTCGGCATAGTCGGCACCCGCGATCTCACCCGTGCCGCGCTTGATGGCGCGGTCGAGCACCGCGTTGGTCATGTTTTCCTTGCGGGCTTTTTCGCACAGGGTGCGCAATGTGGGGTTGGACGATAAGTCGCCACCGCCCTGGCGGGCCGCGGTCATGATGTCGCGGATGTACTTGGTGTAGACCTTGGCTTTCTTTTTATCCTGTGCCGCCTTGCGGTGCATGATATTTTTGAATTGACTGTGACCGGCCATAATCGAGGTTCCAGGTGTTAGGTTTTAGGTGTTAGGGCTTTATGAAGCGGGTTGTGGCTTACCGCGCGCGAAGCGTCAAGAGCGGTAAGGCTTGAGAAGTTCAGCCCATTCGGCGGGAGCACCGACTTCTTCAAAGAAATCTTCGATATACCTCACCATGCGGGCGTGGCGTTTGGCGGCTTCAGTCTTGCCGGATCTGGTCACCATTTTGTCTTTCAAGCGTAGAAGTTTCTCGAAAAAGTGATTTACGCTGTTGGTGTTGGTGGAAACATAATCGGCGCGGCTGATGGTTTCGCGCGGCGCCTCGCCGGGAATAAAGATGGGCCGCGACTTGTATCCGCCATAAGCGAAGCAGCGGGCGATACCGATGGCGCCGATGGCATCAAGATAATCGGCGTCGGAGAGCAGATTCTGCTCAAGCGTAGCGCCGCCCTGACCATCGAGCGATTTATGATAACCACTGCCGCGAATAACGTTGGCCACCTGCTCCTGACGAGGTTCCGGCAGGCCAACTTCGCGCATGAATTGATACGCAGTGGGTAAGGTTTTCTCGGTAGTTAAATCGCCCGTCAGTTTGGCATCGTCCACGTCGTGCAGTAACGCGGCAAGTTCGGCCAGCTCGATATCGGCGTTTTCTTCTTGCGCCAGCTTTTGAATGGTTTTCCAGACGCGTTCGATATGTTCCCAATCGTGACCGCTACCCTCACCGCTTAATTTCGCTTTAACCAACTCAGCGACTTTTAAAACGGTTTCGGGCATCAGAGACTCTCGGACAGCGTGCCGCCGACGCGGATGGGTTTAACGCTTTGTGCCAGGCCTTTGGCGTTGGCCGTGACCAGCACGCCGCAGACGGTGGCTTCGCCCTCGGCGGGTTTGAAGGGGTGGCGGCCGATGGTGAAATTGCCAGGAATGACGCTTTCGAAGCTCATGCCGATACTGCTTTCGTAGACGCCGCACATGCCTGCATCTGCTTGGAATGCCGTGCCTTTGGGCTGGATGCGGGTATCGGCGGTGGGGATGTGGGTGTGGGTGCCGACCACCAGCGTGGCGTGGCCGTCGAAGAGGTGGCCGAGGCAGATCTTCTCGGCGGTGGCTTCGGCGTGGATATCGACGACGAGGGCGTCATAGTCTTTGCCAAGCTCATGTTCTTCAAGGAATTTTTTGACGAACTGGTAGGGGGAATCGGCTTGCGGACCCATGAAGATGCGGCCCTGGATGTTGAGCACGCCGACGCGCTTGCCCTGGGCTGTGGTGTGAACGGTAAAGCCCCTGCCCGCCGTACCCGCCGGGTAATTAGCGGGGCGGATAATTTTCTCTTTGTTTGCAAGGAGTTCTTCTATGCCCTTTTGGTCGAAAGTGTGGTCGCCGAGGGTGATGACGTCGGTGCCTGCTTTGAAGATGTCGTTGGCAGTATCGATGGTGATGCCACGGCCATTATTCATACTGTTCTCGCCGTTGACGACGACGCAATTAACTTCATATTTTTGAATGAGTTGCGGTAGGTGTTTGGTAAGGGCGGCGCGGCCCGGGTTACCGAAAATATCGCCGAGGAAGAGAATGTTCATGCCCTAGCTTATAGCTTGTCGCTTGTGGCTTGTAGAGGGAAAATTTTATATTATTTTTCAATAAGAAAGAGGACGTGGATACCGGCCTTCGCCGGCATGAGGCCTGCGGCCTCCAGGAGCTTTGCCCCTGGACCTCAAGTGCTTTAAAAACCTTTTAAATACAGATAATTACTTCTTTGGCGGTGACGACATAGCCGAGACGGAGGTCGTGATATTCGGCGGGAAAGTGGGGGATTTCGAGTTCGGTGTGGCAGATTCCGGCGGTAACTGATGGATATTTCAGGTGTTTGAGGGTGAGGTCGTAATAGCCGCCGCCGTAGCCTAGGCGGTAGCCCTTGCGGTTGTAGCCCAACATGGGTAAAGCTATGAAAGTAGGATGTATTTCGGGGCCATCCGCGCAGGGCAGGCCGAGGAAATCGCGCTCAAGCGGGGCATTTGGTTCCCAGACGTTAAAAACCATTGGGAATCCGCGGTAAACCACGCGCGGCAAGGCGACGGTTTTACCCTGCTGCCAGAGTTCGCGGACGAGTGGCATGAGGTCGACCTCGGTACCGCGGGCATGGTATAAACATATGACTTCGCTGTTATTTTGCGCGATGAGACTGCGCAGGTGGTTGATGATTTTCCACTGGGTAGTGTTGGCGAGGTCTGCCGGGATGGTGCGGCGGCGCACCATAAGCCCTTGGCGTAGAATGTTTTTTTGTATGGCGGCGCGGGCCGACGTGGCCAGTTTTGCGGGCAGTTTGGGCGCAGTTTGGGCACGTGGCATGGGCGGTGATATGGCTCCTTCCCGCGCCCATTTCAAGTGTGCGGTAATAATGCGGAAGTGTCGCATTGATGTCGGTTTGGCGTGCGTGGGTGGCATAAAGTGTCGGTTTTAGGGCAGTTTTTGTGCAGGAATGTCGAATTGATGACGACGGGGGTGTTTTGGCTTTGGGCAGGGAGGTTGTCGCTGCGGATTCACTCGCGGCATAGTCAGGCGGGGTCTCGCCAGAGGTCAATGGATGAAAGAGTTGGGTGTGCGAGGTGTCTTTTTAGGAATTGCGTTGTTGCTGATGCCCGTTGCGGGCTTTGCGCAATTCAACCAGGTGCCTGTCATCAGTACCAGCCTCGGCGGCGTGGTGAGCGGCACTTATGGGTATTTCACGTATATCAGCGGCACCACCATCAACGGCACCTTCCTCGGCGACGGCTCGGGCCTGACTGGCATTTCCGGCAGCGGGGGCAACGGCGACCGCATAACTTCCGGAACCACCAGCATGGTAGCCAATAGCGCGACCAGCATTATTTCCATTACCAATGCCGGGGTTACCGGCGGGTACTTCAACGCCAACGGCGTCCTGACCGTTCCGGGCATTTCCGCCACCGCCAACCTCACCAGCGTGACGACGCTTTATGCCAGTGGGAAGGTGGGGATTGGGACGTCAACCCCGGGTGCAGCACTTGATGTTAGCGGCTCTATTAAAACCAATGGCGTGCTCTACGGCTCGGGAGCAACCTCGACCTATGGGGCACTTACAATTGACGGCACCAAAAACTCCTGGGGCGGCATCAACTTCAAGAGCGCGGGCACCAACCTCAAGACCTTCATGGTCAACGGGACGTATTCCGGTGTTTATAACACTGCTGACAATGCCTGGGATTGGCTATGGAACGGCAGCACATTGAGCACCGGCACCGTACCAGCCGCCAATATCGGGGCGGGCACTGTAAGCGGTGCGCTTTACCGTACGTATGGGTTCAATGGGCCTGAGTATGACGGGAACAACAACGCCTATTATGTCGACCCTAATGGCACGACAAACTTTAACACCTTTTATGCAGTTTCATACTGCGGAGGGGGCTACGGTTGTGTCTCTGGAGGTATGCTAGTCTCTGCCGTCCAGAGTTATTCCGACCGGCGATTGAAGCAGAATATCAAACCACTGGACGACCACGACAGCACCCTGGCGAAGATTATGAAGCTGCAGCCGGTGAGCTATGACTGGCGCGACCGCACCATGGCCAAGACTGAAGGACACCAGTACGGCTTTATCGCGCAGGACGTGGAAAAGGTATTTCCCGACCTCGTTAAGAACCGCACTCGAAGCACCACCATCACCTTGGAAAACGGCAGGAAGGAGCCGGTAGAAAAGCTCAAGAGCCTGGACTACACCCATATGATTGCGCCGCTGGTGAAGGCGGTGCAGGAACTAAAGGTGCTGTTTGACAGCGACCATGCGGCGCTTGAGGCGTTGAAGGCCGACAATGACAATTTGCGGGCTGAGACCCGGAATTTGCGCAGTGAGTTCGAGGCATATAAGAGCGCTCACCCGTAGCGTGGGTTTAAGGTCGGCAGGAATTGGCGAGCCCTGCTGTTAGGCCAGCAGGGATTGACGAGCCCTGCTAGGCCAGCAGGGATTCTAGTTTGTCGGCCAGGTGGCGGTGGAACCTGGCGACGGCGGCGCCTTGTACCTCGGCCTTGCCTTGCAGGCCGTTGATGGTGTCGGCCATTTCAAGGCACGTGAGCAGGAAGGCGCGGTCGCGGTCGATTTGCGGGTCGGCCTTGCGGAGGTCGGCCAGCATGGCATCGACCCGCGCGGCGAGTGCCTTGACGCGGCTTTCTTCGCTGGGGGGCACGGCCATGCGGTACTCTTTGCCCGCGACGTTGATGGTAGTGATGGCGGCACTCATGCGGCGGCGGCTTCGTTGTCGTTTTTATCGGACAACTCGGGAAACAGGCCGGGCAGCTTGGCGAGGAGTTTGTCGAGCCGGTCGGCAGCCTTTTTCTGCTTGAAGCGGAGGGCGAGGTTTTCGTCCTTCAATTCTTTTAGTTGCGCATTGCTGACCGCTGCGACGTTGCTGGTTTTGCGCTGGGTGGTGACGGTTTTTTCGAGCCTGTCGAGCGCGCCGAGCAGGCGGCGGGTGGCGCCTTCGTCCGGCAACTGTTGCAAAATGTCGTCGAGCATTGGACCCCTCCCCCCTGAGTGCAGGCATTGTGCAGGCGTGAAGGGAGATGGTCAAGGAAGTAATCGGTTATCGGTAACCAGTTACCGGTAAACCTGAAAAGACTACGTGAACACACACCGCTGACCGATTACCGATGACCGGTTACGTGAAGGCGGCAAGGTAAGGTATACTGCATGATATGTGTTCCGCCGTCGTTCCCCCGCAGCTCCCCGGTTTGGCCGATGCCAACGTGGCAGGCCGCCGTGCTCTGGTGCGCGTGGACTATAATATTCCTGGCGGCGCGGATGGGGTGCCGGTGGATGATTTCCGGATTCGCGCCAGCGTGGAGACGTTGAAATTTCTGGTGGAGAAAGACGCCAAGGTGATTCTACTCACCCACCGCGGGCGGCCCCAGGGCGTGCCGGCGGCGGCGCTTAGCACCAAGCCGCTGGTGCCGGTGCTGGAGAAGGTGTTGGCCGAGAACAGCATAAAAACCAAAGTGCACTGGGCGGCGGATTGCGTGGGCCGCATGGCCGAGCAAGCGGTAGAGAGTTTGCCGCCGGGCGAAATTTTATTGCTGGAGAATACGCGCTTCCATTTGGGCGACCCGTTGAACCAGCAGGCGTTTGTCCAACAACTGGCGCGGCTGGGGGATGTGTTTGTGAATGAGGCTTTCCCCGCGCTGCACCGGGCGCATGCAAGTTTGTCGGGGCTTAGTGCCGCAATGGCGGAGGTCGTGTTGGGCTTCAACACCCAGAAGGAACTGGGCTGGCTGACGCAGTTATTGGGGAATGTTAAGCGTCCGCTGCTGGTGATGGTGGGCGGGTCGCATATCGGCCCCAAGCTGGAATGGTTGCAGCGCATGCTGGGCCACGTTGACCATTTGATGGTGGGCGGCGCGATTGCCCACACCCTGCTGGCGGCGCGCGACATGCCGCTGGGACTCTCCCACTTTGAACCGGCGTTTGTGGAAGTGAGCCGCGATTTCATTACCGAGGCCGGGGTTATCGGCAGCCGGTTGCTGCTGCCGGTGGACCTGCGCGTGGCGCACCGCGACGCTCCCGAAGTGCCGGTGGGTGTGAGGTTAGCCGGGCGGCTGGAAAGCGGCGACGTGGCGCATGACATTGGGCCAGAGACCATCAAGACCTGGAAGAACGTGATTGCCAACAGCCAAAGCATTTTGTGGCTGGGCAGCATGGGCAGTTGGGAAAAAGACGCCTACCGCGCCGGAACGCTGGAACTGGCGAGCGCGATTGCGGGCAAAAAGGACGCCTTCAGCATTGTGGGCGGCGACGGGTTGTTACAGGTGTTGGACACCGCGAAGATGCGCAGCAGGATGCCGCAAGTGAGTGCCGGGGCCGCGGTTTGGATGGCGGCGTTGAGCGGGCAGCCGCTACCGAGCCTTCAGGTGATGGCGGCGCGGGGCAAGGGTTGGCATGGGGAAGAACGGCGGGCCACGCCCCGCAACTCGTAACCAGCTCCGGCGATTTTAAGCAGCTTGGGTTTTGCAGGGATTGCATCGCCCCTGCCCTTAGCCCGACATTCGCCTTGCGATTGAGGGTGACGCTTTTTTAACTTCTGCGCGCAAGGCAAACGCGGGGCTGCGGTAATTTTTAATGGTGAGGGGTGCCGAGTAAAGCTGGTTTGAGTGCCCTCGGCACGTATTATCGTGGATCCCGACCTTCGTCGGGATGACAAAAGCCCCCTTGCGGGGGCTTTTGTTGGCTTGTAAGCGGAGCTTACTTGCCGGCCGGAGCAGCCGGGGCGGCTTCGGGAGCCGGAGCGGCGGCAGCCGGGGCAGCCGGGCTCACTTCGGCGGCAGCCGGAGCAGCGCCGGGAACCGGAGCCGGGGCCGGAGCGGCAGAGGTGGGGGCCGGAGCCGGGGCCGGGGCCGGAGCGGCTTCAGGCGCCGGAGCGGGGGCCGGAGCCGGAACCGGGGCTTCGATGCCAGCCGGAGCTTCGCCACCGGCCTTCATTTTTTGTTGGTAAACCATGTATGCGCCAACGGCCAGTACGGCCACACCAGCGATGATCAAGGGTGCCTTGTTCATTGAGTGATCCTTTTTCGTTCTCGTTTTTTGAGGCGCCTTTTTGGGTATTGGGGCCCCGGGCTGCGCCGGGAGCGCACACCTTGGGCCGGATTAAGCAAGCGAAGCCTTGTATTGTCAACGATTAATTTGTGCGGTGCGGTTTAAATACACAACCATGCAAGCTTAGCTTTTGCCTTTACGCGCCAGGTTCATCAGGTGTTCCACGATAAGGGCGGCGATGTTTGCGCCGCTGGCGCGCTCGATTTCGGTGAGTACCGGCGCGCGGGAAACCTCGAGAAGCACCGGGCCGCCGCTATTACGCAGAAAATTGATGGCCGCATATGGCGCGTTGTAGAGCCGGGCGGCATCGACCACCATTTTGCTTTCGGCGGGAGAGAGGGTGGTTACGGTGACCAGGGCGTTACCGTCTTCGGCCGGGCGGAGGTAATCGTGCGCCGCGGTGCGCTCGACAGCCGCCACCACCTTGCCGTCGACCACCAGCGCGCGGATGTCCTTGCCGATGGGGTCGAGCAATTCCTGGATGATGACGCCGAGGCCTGCGCTGGCGAGTTGCTCGGCCACGCTGAGGGCCTCGCCCATGTGCGTGACTTTGACCACTCCCCGCCCCTTTTGGCCGCGGCGCATGCGGAACATGCAGGGGAAAACCAGTTCGCCCAGAATCATCGGCAATTGCCCGGCATTAGCCAGCACCCAGGTGCGCGGCGTGCGGATGCCGCTTTTGGCGAACAGGCGCGCCATTGTAATGCTGTCGCCCAGCGGCATGCGCTGGGTGGGAACGGTGAAATAGCCCAGGTTTTTGAGCACATCGACGACCTGCCAGGTGTGGTTGTCGTCCCACCGCAGGGCGTAGTGGGTGAGATCGTACCGAGGCAGCGGCTTGCCGTGGTAGCTGACTTCGGTTTTACCGTTTTGGATGCTGAGGGTGAGTTCGGACGGATTGACCAGGTGCAGGGTGATACTGTGCTTTTGCGCCTCTTCGGCCAGGCGGTGAATGAAGCTGCTGCGCTGGTGGTTGCTGTGGAAGCTGGTGAGGAGGCAGATATCCATGATTAGGTGACAGGTTGCGGGTGGCAGGTGACCGAAATCAAGGAATAAGGTTTATTATTGGCTTTTTTGGCGGTTGGGGTGTGGCCTTATCTTCTTTGTTTTTGAGTGCCTGCGGCACGTATTATCGTGGATACCAACGTTGCCTTCCCTCCTGCGCGGGAATGACGGTGGTGTTATAGAGGCTTCTTTCAGCCCGGGCTGGGACGTGGATCCTGGCCTCCGCCGGGATGAGGCGGTGTTTGTTTTTTTGTTTAGATAAGGATGGTTACCTTCCGCCGGACGGGAAATTTATTTGGCGCGGGTGAGCTGGACCAGGCGGCTGGCGGTACGGTGAAAGACTTCGGCGGCATCGCCTTCGATGCAGATGTCTTCCGGCGGGACGGCGGCGCTTGCCACCAAACGGCGGTTCTGTTCGTACATGATGTCTACCAGCGTGGCGAGGCGCAGGGCGGCGTCGGCCTCTTTTGAGGTGAGTTGGGGGATGGCTTCCAATATAAGCGTATCGAAACTCTTCACCAGTTGGGCATATTCGCCGCGCGAGCGGGGTTTGTCGCAAGCCTCGGCAAAGGTGAGCCACACCGCCCTGCCCTTTTGCTTTTTGGGGTGCCAGCTCGTGAGCTTTGGTTGCTCGGCGCCGTGGGCGTAAGCGTTGAAGAGGACGGTAAGCTGGGCGGCGGCGGACTCGCCCGGGCGGGTGAGAATGTAGTCGGACGCCGCCGGGGCGTGACCGACGAGGCGCCAGTCCGGCCCCTGGCGGAGGTCGATGGGTTCGAAATGCTCCTCCATGAGGCGCAGGAACGGCAGGAAGCGGTCACGGTTGAGGCCGCCCTGGAACAGGTCGGGCATGGCCCAGTTGCTGGTGGCCACCACCACGACGTTTTGCTTGAACAGGAATTTCATCAGGCGGCCCAGCAGCATCGCATCGGCTATATTGGTGAGGTAGAACTCGTCGAAGCCCAGCACCGATGCTTCGGTGGCGATTTCGGCGGCGAGCAAACCCAAGGGATCTCCCCTCCCGCTTGGCATAGCGTGGAGGCGGCGGTGGATTTCTTCCATAAAGGCATGGAAGTGGACGCGGCGTTTGGCGGGGGTTGGCACCTGCTCCAGGAATAAATCGAGCAGTTGCGACTTGCCGCGGCCCGGCGGACCGAACAGCCACAGGCCGCGCGGCGGCCGTGCCAGTTGCGAGCGCAGCGCCTGGAGCAGCGTGTTCAGGCGGTTGACCGCCAGCGCCTGCCCGGCATCGGCCTGCCAGCCCTGTTTGAGGCGGGCACGGTATAAATTCATGAAATCGACGGGTTGTAGGGCAGGTTTCAGGTGGCAGGTTCCGGGTTGCAGGTTGTTTGGCTTTTTCTTACCTGAATGTGACAGGCCATTGCCAAAGGTCAAACCTTTACGCGCCTTTGACTTGACGGTTTTGGACATGGCGCGGCATGAACGTCACATGGCGGCAACAGACAACCTTTTACAGACCATCGGGCTTTCGGGGACATTGCCGAAGATTCCCTCGACCATTGACCTGCCCGGCGACAAGGTATTGAACGTGGACGCCCTGAACCGGGCCGCCGCCCATGCGGTGACCAACACCACCGAGCTGGCCATTGATACCGCCCTGGCTCTGGGGTTGATTGCCGCAAGCTGGATTTTCACCCGCTGGCTAAGCCTGTGGCTGCACAAAGGCCTGCTGCGTGCCCGCGTGGAAGAGACGTTTGCGGCGTTCGTTTCCAGCATCATGATGTATTTTTTGTTTTTGCTGGCGTTCCTCTCCAGCCTGAAGCTGATGGGGGTGAGCGACACCAGCCTGGTGACCGTGCTGGGTGCCAGCGCCCTGGCCGTGGGTTTTGCCCTGCGCGGCACCCTGACTCACGTGGCCAGCGGCATCATGCTGATTACCAGCCGGCCTTTCCGCATCGGGGACTGGATTCAACTGGACGTGCTGGAAGGCCGCGTGCGACGGATTACGCTGTTCAATACCGAAGTTTCGACGCTTGATAATAAGCGCGTGTTCATTCCCAACACCAAGCTGTGGGAAGGCAACCTGCTCAACCACACCTACAGCCGCGAGCGCATGATAGAGCTGGTGATGCGCGGCGACTATGCCACCGCGCCGGAAGACATGAAGCAGTTGTTCATGGACACCCTGAAGGCCGATGAGCGCGTATTGCCGCGGCCTGAACCCTTCTTTGGCATTAAAAGCATGCCGCCCGAGGGCGTGGACTACCTGCTGCGCGCCTGGGTGCGCACCGGCGACTACGCCACGATGCGCTATGAGCTGCCGATGAAGCTGTGGTCCGCCATGCGCAAGAGTCAGGCGTTTACGCCTTCGCAGCCCTGGACTTTCCCTACAGCCCCCGCCGCCACGCCCGCCAAGAAAGGAAAGAAGAAGTGATGCGCCGTTTGCCGTTGACCATGATGTTGGCCGCGCTTGCCGCCCCGGTTTGGGCCGCCACGCCCGTGGTGGTGGAGACTTTCACCAGCAAATACTGCCCCAACTGCCCGGCGGGTGAGGCTACCCTCAACAGCAAGGCGGCGGGCCGCAGTGATTACATGGTGGTTCTGGAGCACGTGGATTACTGGGACGACCCGGCCAACAATCATAAAGACCCACTGGGCAGCCCGGATTTTACCCAGCGACAATACGATTACAGCAACAGGTTGGGGAACCGGCCCGGTGAGGTGTTTACGCCCGCGCCCATACTAGACGGCAACAGCATGGCCACCCCGCCGCTATGGCTGGGCTGGGACGGCACCGTGGACAAGGCCCTGGCGGCCAACCACAAGGTGAAGCTGGCCTTGAAGCCCCTGCCCGGCGGCGCCTGGCAGGTGGATTTGCCCGCCGGTGCCAAGACCTCGGGCGAAAGCCTGACGCTGCTGGCAATTGAGAAAAACCCCGAGCGCCCCAACCTGTGGCAGGCGCGGGCGATGAATGTGGCGCCGGTGTCCGGGGCTTCCACCACCATACAGAAGCCGATGGTGCCGCAAGGCGGCAGTCATTTATTGGTTCTTTTGCAGGAACAGGGTGGCGGGGCTGTGACGGGCATGGGGCTTTCGCCCCGGTAATTTACGGTGGAACACCTTCAAGTTTTCGTCTTCAATCGATAACCTAATACCGATTTATCATTAAATATCAATAAGTTAAATTATTTCACTAATGACACTGTCAGAAGTGACATGGCGCCCCATATATAGGGTATGGCTATGGAAACTGGTCATCATTCTAAAAATGCCGCCGTTGAGACACCCGGCTTAGGCGAGCGTCTGGAAGTATGCGCCGACAAGCTCGGCAGCAAGAAGGCGTTGGGCGACGCCGCGGGCATCAGCCAGGCCCAGTTGTTCCGTTATATTCGCGGGGAGAGTGAGATTCCCGCCGCCAAGGCCTTGCATGTGGCCCGCGTGGCCAAGGTTGACCCGACGTGGCTGCTGAGTGG
>CAZROO010000014.1:31661-34434 GCA_964601735.1 uncultured Pseudomonadales bacterium | reverse complement strand
AAAAGCCGCAAGCAGGCCATCGCCATCGCGTTAAGTGAAGCGAAGGTCGCCCCGCGTAAAGGCGATACCCGCGCCAAAGCGAAAAAGAAAACCACCACCGCCAGCAAATCCAGCCCACGTAAAACCACGCGCACCAAGGCAACAGCGGCAAAACGCAAAACGGCCACAAAGCGCAAGCCGGTAGCCCGCCGCGCCGGGGCCAGAAAAACCACCACGCGCAAATCCCGGCGAACTTGAAAACAGCCAGAAAAATACCATATCAGAAGGGTATTAAGGGGCTTTTCCCTTGGTCGCATCTAAAAGGATTTTTTTCATGAATAACGAAGGCATTCCGCCCAATTCCCCCCTGCTCGATTCAAAGAAGAATCCCAGCAACTGGCGGCCGGGAAATATCGCATCCCCGCCACCGCCCTACACGCCCAAGGCACGGGTGTCATGCTTCGGCCTGCCGCCACTCGGCCCCAAGGGCAATGCCACCTGAACCCGCTCTCGTTGTCACCCCGGCCAAGCCGGGGTGATTTGTTTTGCAGGCCGCTTTACAATTATTTGGCTTACCGCTTAAATATATCCACACGCCAGGGCCGCAAACGCGGTCAGGTCACCTGTCCGTTTTTGCGCCTCCGGCGTTCCACTCCTAGCAAAGGGAGAATCCATGCGACACTTCCTCGCCCTCACGGCGCTGACAGCCACGGCAATGCTTGCCATCGCCGCATCGGCCAGTGCCAACCCCCACGCCTCGCCGCCGGTCCTCCAACCCGCGTTCTGGGTTGACCAGCACCCCCACAAGGTCACACCCGTCATCGAAGCCGGCCTGCTTCCGGAAGAAATCTCCGGCCAGGCCCTCGGTGTGAAGGCAGAAGGCGACGGCGGCAACATCTCGCAACCGAAACTGGCCCGCCACATCGGCGAAGACTGCCACGCCACAGGCAAAAACTGTGGCCAGGTTGTCGAGGGCTGGCTCATCGAAGGCAGCGGCAGAATCGCCCCTGTCGTTCTCACCTAACCCCGCACCGCTGGGTATCCTCACATCAACCAGCGGACAACCAGAAGGCCCCCTTCCAAGGGGGCCTTCACTTTATTTTAAGATTAGTCATTGCGAGCGCAGCGAAGCAATCCCCGATCTCTACTTCAACGCCTGTTCGATCTTCGCCTGCATTTTGGGGTGAACCCACTCCCGCGCCCCCGCCGCCACCAGCTTCACGGTGCCATTAGGGTCAAGAACATAACTCGCAGGTAATGCCCGCGCGCCCACCTCACCGGTCGTCACCATGCCCAGGCTGTCCCACAGCACGGTCATGCCGGCACCTAAATGATTCTTCCGTAAATACGCCTGCACGCCCGCCGCGTCCTTGTCGGTGGCAATCGCCACCACCGCGTATTTTCCCTGCTGGCCCAACGCATCCAGGCTCGGCAACTCCTCGATACAGGGCGCACACCACGTCGCCCACACATTCAGAATCACCGGCTTGCCCTTCAACTCATCCCGCAACACCACCTGCTGGCCATCCAAAGTCTGTACCTTCACACCGGCAAAATTCTTCCCGAGATATTTCTCCAGCGCCGCCTGCCCGGCAGATGTCGGCTCACTGCATCCCGCCGAAAAAACGAAGGCCACCAAGGCCAATCCCAGTCCCCAGTCCCGAGTCCCCAGTCCCATTACGTCACACTGTCACCCGTCCTCAAAACCGCCTGCACCGCCACCTTCCACTTCGCCTCCATGGCCAATTGAGGGAGGGCAAACGCATAAGCCAGCGCGGTGCCCGCCACCAGCCCGAACACCAGCTCGGTGGCCTGCTCCGGCGTCACGTCGCGGGCCAGCAGCCCTTGCACTTCCATCGGCTTTAAAATCTGGAAGAGCTGCGCCCGCACCTTGCCGTTGAGCAGCTTCAGCCGCTCGGCCATCGGTGCGGCCTCGGTAGAGCCACCACCCAGCAGCATGCGCGCCAACCCCGGGTGCCCGGCCACGAACGCCATCAGCTGGTTGAACACGGTTTCCAAACGCTTGGTCAGGTCGGGCTCGGTCTGCGCCGCCTTGTTGAAGGGCCCCAGCAGGTTCACTTCCATGTAGCTGGCGATGGCCTCGAAGATCTCGTCCTTGCTCTTGTAGTGGCGGTAAATCGCACCGTCAGTCACGTGTATCTCCGCGGCAATCCGCTGCACGGTGATCTTGTTGGCGGGGTTCTCCAGCAACCGCGCCACGGCCTGCAAAATCCGCAGTTGTCCTTCGCTGAGTTCGCCCATAGCCATTGTTATTGCCCTTATGATGTAAACAAACGCTTACCGCAAAATCCGCCCGCTTGGCAAGCGGCAAAAACCGCACTATCTAACAGAAACCCCGGCAGTTTTGGCCCACCTCTCTGTTTCAAAAAGGCTTTCGCCATGCAAGAATTTTTTCCCTCACCCGGCAATCCCGCGCCGTTCAAACTGCTCGAACGCAGAGGCAGAAACCTCGAGCCCCGCGCTAAAGAGCACTCGTCACTGCACCACGCCTGCCTCGCAGCTGCCATACGCTCGCGCGGTTCGGGCCAGGCCAACGCCGTGGTGGTGTTCAACATGCAAACCGGCGAATACCCGGCCATTTTCAAAAACGGCTGGCGCCTCCCCGCCCGCTTCTTCCTCTACCGCGGACAAAAACTGCTCGCCAGCGGCGACAACGAAGAGCAAATGACCGACGCCGCCCGCCGCCACTCGCGGCAAAGCCCCAAACCGGTTATTCTCCACGACGAAGCCCACGGCTGGATGCACACCTACACCGCAGGCCGCGAAACCTTCC
>CAZROO010000014.1:10101-31561 GCA_964601735.1 uncultured Pseudomonadales bacterium | reverse complement strand
CCCATATTTCCGCATGATGTACCACTGCTGCGCAATAGTCAGCAGGTTATTGCAAAGCCAGTAAAACACCAGCCCGGCGGGAAAACTCAGGAACATCACCGTAAACATCACCGGCATGAACTTGAACACCATCTGCTGGCTGGGGTCGCTGGCGGGCGGGTTCATCTGCATCTGCACATACATGCTCAGGCCCATCAATACCGGCAGCACATAGTACGGGTCCATGTGCGACAGGTCGTGAATCCACAGCCCGAACAGCGGCGCCTGACGCATCTCGAACGCCACCAGCACCACCTTGTACATGGCAAAAAAGATGGGAACCTGAATCAGCGTTGGCCAGCAGCCGCCCATCGGGTTGACCTTCTCGGCGGCGTACAGCTCCATGGTTTTCAGCGCCGCGGCCTGGCGGTCACCGGCGTGCTGTTCCTGGATACGCTGCAGGTGAGGCTGCAATTTCTTCATCTTGGCCATGCTGCGGTAGGTCTGGCTGGCCAGCGGGTAGGTCACCAGCTTCAGCAACAGCGTCAGCCCAAAAATCGCCAGGCCCCAGTTGCGTAACAGCGCATGCAGCCACAGCAGCACATGGTAAAGCGGCTTGGCGATAAAGGCGAACCACCCCCAGTCAATCGCGCGCTCCAGCCCATGCCCGGCGGCCTGCAACGTCGCCTCCTGCTTGGGCCCGGCGTAAATGCTGTAGTGCACTTCGGCCTGACCACCGGCGGCCACGCTCACATCTTTTTGCACGGCAGCACTGTACAAATCCACACCGTTTACATTGGCGTAGCGGAAATCACGCCCCGCATCACCGCCATCCACCGAGGGCATAATCGCGGTCATGAAGTACTGGCCGGTAATCCCCCACCAGCCACCGCTGGCGTTAACGGTTTCCGTCCTGCCCGCTTTTTTAAGGCCGTCGAATTTTTCCTCATGGATAACCCCGTCCGACCCCGTCGCCTTCTCACCCGGTTCCCCCGCCAGCCCCATCGGGCCGGAATAGTTTACCCAGCTGCTGTGGTCGGCCGGGTCGGCACCGCCGGTACGGCTTACCCGCGCATAGTGACGCAACGTCACCGGCAGGCTGGCGGTGTTCCAAACCCGGTCGCTCACGTCAATCACGTAGCTGCCCGCGCGCGGCGTCAGCGTGCGCTGGAAGGTCTGCCCGCTGGCGTTCTTGAACGTCAGCACCAGCGCATGCGCCTCATTCATGTTGGCGGTATTGGCCTGTGTCCAGGTCGCATTGCTGTCGGGGGTGGAAATCCCGTTCGGCCCCTGCCAGCCGCTGTCCACCCAGGTGGCCAGCTTGTTGCTTTCGTCGGTCAGCAGTTGCACGCCACCGGGCTTGTCCAGGTTGGCGCGGTACCGGTTCAGCACCAGACTGTCCAGTTTACCGCCCACCAGGTTGTAGCCCAGGTGCAAAACGCCGTTATCCATCGTCACGCGCTTCACCGCCGACAGCGGCGCAACATTTTGTGCCACCGGCGCACCGTTTTGCGACACATCCGTACCATTTTGCATCGGCATCGCGCCATCAATGCGATGGTTCAGCGCCGCCTGCGCATCAAGCGTCGGGCGCTTCCAGCCGAACATATGCTTGCCCCAGCCCAGGTAGCCCACGGCGTCAAAAGCAAACAAAATCAACGCGCTAATCGCCACCGCGATAATCAGATTGCGGCGCTGCGAGGTGGGGGTGACATCCTTCATCTATAAATCCTTGAATTATTTAGATTTTAGCCAGAAAGGCAGCGCATCCTGCCATACGCGGGGAACCGGGTCAAACCCGGAACCGCCACCAGGCCCGCACCGGCAAACCCGCAGAACACCGAGCAATCCGCCGCGCAGCGCGCCGTGCTTATGCACCGCCTCCCGCGCATAGGCCGAGCAGCTCGGCTCGTACCGGCACTGCCCACCCAAAACCGCAGAAAAGGTCAATTGATACAAACGGATAGAAGCACTTAAAATCCCTCTCATCCTTTTAACCTCTCATCCTCTTACCCTGGAATCAGCCCGGCAGCCATCAGCGCCCGCCGCATGTCATCTTCCAACTTCTTATAATCAATAGTTAAAATCGATTCCTTGGCAATCCATGCCAGCATCTTACCCTGGCCCTTGGCAGCAGCGTTCACCCGAAAAAGCTTGTCAAAGCAAGCCTTTAAGCGCCGCCGGGCGCGATTGCGCATCACCGCGTTGCCCACGCCCTTGGTGCTGGCGGTATAACCCACGGCCACGCCGGATTCCTGTGAATTTTCAAGGTATTGCAAAACAAAGGCAGCGGTAGAAAACCGCCGCCCTTCCGCCTTCAGCCGAACGAATTCCTCGCGTTTCCGGAGCGTACGAACTTCAGGCATTAGAACTCCCTTCAAAATCGCTAGGCCGCAGCGAAAATGGTTGGATTCGAGAACCGCATCCCGCCGTGTACATCTTAGTACACAAGGGAGCGGAAGCGCAGAAGCCGACCATTTGCAGCCCGGCCTAGTAGATTTTGACTAAGCGGACAAACGTTTCCGGCCCTTGGCGCGGCGACGCTTGATCACCTTCTGGCCGTCAGCGGTGGCCATGCGGGTACGGAAACCGTGGCGGCGCTTGCGCACCAGCTTGCTCGGTTGGTAAGTACGTTTGGTCGCCATGTCTATAACTCCTTAAAATTCAGAGCGGCTTTGCCACAGCCGCAGGCAGCGGTCAAGCACAGTCTGTTGACGCCGCCGTATCTCGCGCTTAAAGCAATGCCCATGAGCCCCTTCGTCCGTATCTTCATTTATTCCGTCATTGTCGCCGACCTGTTCGCCCTCGTGGTCTTCGGCGGCCGCCTCATCGTCACCGGCAGCATCATCAATGAGCCGGAACCCGCCAAAATCGTGGTCGCAGGCGCCGAACAGGCCGCCGCCACGCCCGGCGCGCCCGCCGCCAGCGAGCCCGCCTTCGACCTTGCCAAATACGTAGCCGACCCGATCAAGGGCGAAAAAGTCGCATCCAAGTGCAAAGCCTGCCATACGTTTGACAACGGCGGCCCCAACCGCACCGGCCCCAACCTGTTCGGCATCGCCGACGCCCCGGTCACCCACAAGGGCGACTTCAGCTACAGCAGCGCCATGACCGACGAAAAAGCCAAAATCGGCACCTGGAGCACCGACAACCTCTTCAAGTACCTCGAAGACCCTCAAGGCATGGTGCCCGGCACCAAAATGCAGTTCAACGGCATCAAGGACCCCAAGGACCGCGCCGACCTCATCGCCTGGCTCAAAACCCTTAAGTAGCCGGCGTAGCGGCCCGGTTGGCGTTTAGGCCACACCAAACCCTCTATTGCATAGGCCCTGGGTTGCCCACGTAGCCAGGGGCTTTATGCTGGCAGCATGAAACAATATCCTTTTTCTGTCCTTAACGGTGGTAACAGTCACAACCAAAGGGGTGCCATGTTCGGGCTCGACGCCCGTATCGCCCTCGCCATTTTCGCCGTGCTGGCCGTGGTGGCGGGCGCCACCGCCATCAATGTCATCGGCCAGGCCAGCGTCACCGCCACGGTCACCGAGCTCAAGAACATCCAAAAGGCTTATCAGGAATTCCACCTCGCCACCGGCGAAAACACCACCCGCTTCCTCGACCTCATCGACAACCAGTCCGAAATCACCGGCTGGAGCGGTCCCTACATAGACCTGCTGTCCGATAAGTCCCGCACCTATGGCGTCTACTCGCTGATGGAAGGCCGCCAGGATGTCCCCGGCGTCCCCCCGGTCGAGTGCAACGGCGGTATCTGCGCGGTCTGGCTCAAGCTCACCAAGGTCAAGGACGACATCGCCGCTGACGTCGACAAAGCCATCGACGGCGAAAAAAGCGCCAACGCCGGCGCCCTGCGCATCGAGTACGTCCCCGGCCAAACCGACGACATCTACTTCCTGCTTTCCAGCAAGGGTAGCGTCGAAGCCAAGGAAGGCCAATAACTAACCAACCTCCGCGTACCCCGCGTTGGCCCGGCGCATAAAATCATAAAAGAAACCCAGCGTAGAATCGCCGGGGCAATGACGGGGCTATGATTCGGCCTCTCAGCTCTTACTCAGCGACATTGCCCCAAGCACCCGTAACCCCGTCGTTGGCCTTGCGATTAACACTCGTTTTTTTCCAACCACCTGCCGTAAGGCCAACGCGGGGCAACGGCAAATCTCACAAAATAAAAAGAGAGCCATCGGCCCTCCTTTTAACCCATGAAAGGTAACCACAAGCCCTAGTGGTGGTGTTCGCCCATCAGATGACCGATGTCGATAGTGAGGGTCTGGATCTTCTTCCGCAGCGTGTTGCGGTTGATACCCAGGATGTTGGCAGCACGCACCTGGTTGCCACGGACGTAACGGAGCACGTGCTCAATCAGCGGCTTTTCCACTTGAGTGATAACCTTTTCGTACATACCGGTGACCGGAGCCAGACCGTTCAAGTCCTTGAAGTAGGTCTTGAGGCATTCATCCACGCGGCCGGGCAGGCTTTGGGTGAAGCTTTCCACACGCAGGCGGTAAAGCGGGCTCATGGCGCGCAGGCCATTCACTTGTGCGGCGGTGGTATTCGGAATGGTCGGAACAGTTTGTTGAGCCTGTTGAGTGGTGGTTTGCGGTTGTTGTTGTGTGAACGACATATTGTAGTCTCCCCTGCCTTTTTTATATTTACACCCCAAGATGTAGTGGGTTTATAACATGCTCATTTTGTATTCATCAAGCGGAATATACGGTCTTAATTGCCTCCATCATCTCTTGTTTTGAAACCATTGAATTCAATTGCATTCTCAGCTCGCGGCCGCCGCGCAAACCGCGCGTGTAGCCTGCCACGTGTTTACGCATGTGATGAATTCCTGAGCGCTCGCCGTACAGTTCGACAGCCATGTCGATATGCTCCAGCACAATGTCGCGTTGGTCGCTCAAAGTCGGTTCAGTCCGGGCCTCGCCTTTGTGCAGGTAGTCGGCCATCTGGCCCAGCAGCCACGGGCGCCCCTGCGTCGCGCGGCCGACCATCACGCCGTCGCAACCACTTAAACGCAGCGCTTCCTCGGCCTGTTCCGGCGTTTCAATGTCGCCGTTCACCAGTACCGGAATACTCACCGCATCTTTAATGTTGCGCACAAACGCCCAGTCGGCACTACCGCGGTACATCTGCGCGCGGGTGCGGCCATGAATCGCCAGCAGTTTAATCCCGTTGCGCTCGGCAATCCTCGCCACTTCGGCGCCGTTCTTGTTCTGCTCGTCCCAGCCGATGCGGGTCTTCAGCGTCACCGGCAGCCCCGGCACGGCTTCCACCACCGCTTGAATGATGCGCTCAACCAACGCCAGATCCTTCAGCAACGCGCTCCCGGCCCAGCAATTGACCACCTTTTTCACCGGGCAGCCCATGTTGATGTCGATGATGTCGGCCCCGGCCAACGCACACACCTTGGCGGCTGCCGCCATGTTCACCGGGTTGCCCCCGGCCAGCTGCACACTGTGGATGCCCTGACGCTTATCGAAAGTGGTCTTAAGCTGCGCCACGGCAGCATTGCGCACCAGGCCTTCGGCGGCAATCATCTCGCTCACCACCAGCCCCGCGCCCTGCTGCTTGGCCACCAGCCGCGTGGCACGGTCGGTAATTTCGGTCATCGGCGCCAGCACCACGTTGTTGTCCAGCGTAAAACTGCCCACCTTAATGGGCTTCATGGGAGAATGAGAGACGGTCCCACTTGAATTCATCGGGGCGCAAAGTGCCCAAACATTAGGCAGGTGTCAACGATTGCTCGGCCTTTATTTATCCCCAGCTTTGTCGACAGGATATCTCGTATTTCGGCCACAAAACCACACTACATGTGGTTACCCCGCCGCCTCGCTTGCCCCCGCCCGCATAACCCGCCACAAGGGTCTATGAATTCCGTTGCCCTACATCGCGCGCGCAAGTCGCCGCGCCTCAGTCTTCCCATTTCACACTGGAGCGCCTTCATCGCCACCTGCGGCAGCGTCGGCTACTGGCCGGGCTTCGGCTACCCGGTGTTCAGCGGTGCTTTAATCACGACTTTAGCCACGCCGTTCATCCTCTGGCCTGCTTATACCTGGGGAGGCCCGCTGTTGGTACTGGCCATCTGCCTCGCCGCCACCCTTATCGGCACAGCCGCACTCATCGATATCCAGCAAAAAGGCCAGCCATCCGACCACGACGCCCGTCCGGTAGTCATCGACGAATTCGCCGGCACCGCCCTCACCCTCGCCCTGGGCTGGCCGTGGCTGCATTATTTCATCGGCACCGCCAGCCCGGTCGTCAACATCCTCGGCGCTGATGGCGCCATCGCCGTCCACCTCTTGTATATCGGCCTGCTGTTCCGCTTTTTCGATATCTTCAAGCCCTGGCCCGCAAGCTGGCTCGACGTCCACTGGCACACGCCCTTTTCGGTCATCGGCGACGACTTGGTTGCCGCCTTTTACGCCGCGCTGGTGGCGCCGCTGCCGTTCATCCTGCTACAGTAAAAGGATGAGAGGATTAAAGGATAAAAGGGTAAGAGGCGGGTTGATTAGAACCCTCTTATCCTCTTACCCTCTTATCCTCGCTGCAGCCCTCTTGGGTTGCAGTGCCTTGCCCGCCCCCGGCGCCGGCAAACACCCGCCCAAATACAGCCGCCCCAACGTGCAGCGCTTCGGCGACTGGTTCTCCGAAATCAACAGTTGCATCCTCACCGGCAACAGCCCCGAGGTCCGCACCACCACCACCGGTGGGCTTGAGAACAACACCATCGAGCTACGCCTGCACTTCGCCGTGCCGCTGGCCCGCCAGCCGCGCATCGCACTCAACAGCCTGCCCATCGCGCTACGGCTGGAAGGCGCCAACCAGGATTATACCGTGCAACTGCCCTATAGCCCCACCACGGTCGCGCACTACATGCAGGGCGACAGCTACCTTACCGTCAGCTACATGCCGGCCAATGCCGATGCCGACCTCGAAGTCAGCTTCAGCACCAGCGGCCTGGTCAGCGGCGTCACCTACCTCGCCCGCACCTGCCATTAACATTGCCCCTCATCCCGGCGAAGGCCGGGATCCACGTCCCCCCACCATAAAAAAGAAAGGCCCCGGCAAAAGCCGGGGCCTTATCGGAACAAGGCGCTATGGATTCATCCGTTCACCTAAAAACTACTCCGACCGATACCCGGCCAACAACGAATCGAAGCGGCCCATAAGGCCCTCTAAGGTAGTAGCCAGCACCAGCCCGCCAAAGGCCGAAAGATGCTCCATACCCATGAAACCTTTTTCAGCGCCCACCAGCAGCGGCTTTTTCTGGCCCAGAAAATACCCCATCTCCACCCGCGCGGCCTGGTTGGCCAGGCCCTCGCCCAGCCAGAATACGCCGATGTCGGCACTGTCCATCGCGCGACGTTCCCATTCCACAACATTGGCATGCCCGGCGGGGTCGAATTCGGGGTCCACAAAGGTGTCGCGCTTGGGCGAAATGAACGTCACATCCTGTTTTTCAAAACGCTGGAAAAAATCGTTACGCCAGTCACGCCCGCGCACTTGCCCGCCTAAAAACACCCGGGGACGCGGCGTGGGTTTGTCCAAAAGGTCGTCGGCACGAATCAACTTGTAAGCCATGCCGCATCATCAACCGCCCCCCACTAAAGTCAAGCAGCGGGCCCCAATTCACCTCGTTCCAGGCAACAAAATCCCCACATGTTCCGCTGGCCCCGCGTTACCCCCAGCGCGCGCAATCAAAAAGAAAAGGTGCCCCTCCAGCACCTTTCCCCTCAACCAAGCAGGAAGCTTTCATTACGCCGCCTTCACAAACGTGAAGTACTGGTAAAATTCCGCCGGAAAATCCATCTCGTTGCCCGCCTCGACATCCACCGCCACAACCTGCGGGGCGGCGGCACGCTCGACAGCCTTCTTTAACCGGCTCACCATGTCCAGCACGTCAGCCTGGTCGGCCTGATGACTGATAGGACGGTTGGCGGTCATCGTTATTCCTGTTCCTCAAGCGCGAAAAACTCGTGAAAGACAGGCGGCAGTTCGGTCACCTTAACATTATCGCCGGCTATCATGGGCACCAGCTCCACTTGCAAAATATCCATCACCATCTGCTCACCCTCCCTTTGAACCTGGAGGTAACGCTAGAGAAACACACCCGCGCCCGCAAGCCGGTGGGGATAACTGCCTGCACCCCCTGTAGCCATTTGGCCATCAAAATCGGCTAGGA
Source organism: uncultured Pseudomonadales bacterium (assembly GCA_964601735.1). Taxonomy (GTDB): domain Bacteria; phylum Pseudomonadota; class Alphaproteobacteria; order UBA2136; family UBA6156; genus DATAJX01. The sequence goes on along the minus strand of CAZROO010000014.1, from coordinate 23,382 downwards.
ATTGTCAGGTACCCTATTGACTAGCCCCTTAACGACGAAAACGCACTCTCCCTTCACCCCGGCGCGCTTGCCCAGCTCTGCGCTAATGGCAGCAAGGTCGGGCCCCAACCATTCCTCGTGCAGTTTGGTCAGTTCCCGCGCCAGGTAGGCGGGCCGGTTGCCCCAGGCTTCCAGCAGGTCGGCGGCGGTGTCCTTCACTCGAAAAGGCGATTCATAAATCACCACCGTTTCGGGGCTCGCCCCCAGCCGTGCCAGCATCTCACGCCGTTCCTTGCCCTTGCGGGGCAAAAACCCGGCAAACAGGTAGCCTCCAGCAAAACCGCTGCCCGCTACCGCCACACTCACAGCGCTGGGCCCGGGAATCACCTCCACCCGAATCCCAGCCGCCCGTGCCTCCGCCACCAGCGCCGCGCCGGGGTCGGCAATGCCGGGCATACCGCTGTCGCTGATAAGCGCCACCCGCACGCCTTCGCCCATTTCGCGCAGCAGTTGCGGCACCCGGCCTTTTTCATTGTCTTTGTAATAGCTCAGCAAACGCGGTGCCCGAATCCCCAGCCCCGCCAGCAGCGTCCCGGCCCGGCGGGTATCCTCCGCCGCCACCACATCGGCAGCTTCCAAAGCGGCCTTCACCCGGGGGCTCAAGTCCCCCAAATTCCCAATCGGCGTGCCAATCACGGTCAACATGGCGGCACCTTAGCCCAGCCTCCCCCCAAGCGCCACCGCCAAAGGCTTGAAATCGCCGCCATTCCGTCCCATCCTAAACCCAATCCCCCTCTCACTTTTCCAAAGGAAAAACAATGCCCTCCAAAACCTCGCCTCTACAACATGTCATGGCGGCCCTAGGTATTTTTGCCTTGCTGGCAGCCCTCAGCTGGATACTGCCGGTCCCCGAGCTGGTATGGTATGCCATCATCCTGGTCCTCCTGGCCATTGTCGCCGTAGGGCTCAACCTCCCTTACCAGAGGCCAAAAGACATCCACCGCCCCCAGGTCTCAAGCTTTGGCGTGATGGTGATGACTGGCACCATCATCTTTTTCTTCAGTTGGGTGTTGCTGGGCTTCTCTCTCGGCGCCCTGCCCGAAACCCGCCTCTGGGCGGTCGCCCACGCCAACTGGGTAGCCTCATGGTTCCCCGGGTACGACTACAACCAACCATTGCTTGGCAAAAGCGTCTACGCCATGCTGGCAGCAGTGCTGGCGACCATGTTGACGCTCGCATTATGGCTCTTTGAACACTTCAAGCGGTTCAGCTACGACCGCAAGGAAGGTTACCGATAAAAACCAAAGGCCCCCGCAAGGGGCCTTTGCCATTTAGTAATGTATCGCCCGCCCCGCAACCGCCAAGGCCGCCTCCTTGGTGGCCTCGCTCAACGTCGGGTGCGCATGGCAGCACCGCGCCATGTCCTCGGCACTGGCCTTGAACTCCATCAGCACCGCCGCCTCGGCAATCAGCTCGCTCACATTATGCCCCACCATATGTACACCCAACATTTCATCGGTGGCCGCATCGGCAATCACCTTCACAAAGCCTTCGGCGTCGCCGCTGGCCAGCGCGCGACCGTTGGCGCGGAACGGAAACTTCCCAATCTTCACCTCGCCCCGCTTGCGGGCTTCGGCCTCGGTCATCCCCACCCCGGCAAATTCCGGGTGGGTATAAACCACGCTCGGCACGGTGGCGTAGTTCACGTGGCCGTGCTGGCCCGCCAGCATTTCCACGCAGGCGACGCCTTCCTCCTCACCCTTGTGCGCCAGCATCGGGCCGGGCACGCAGTCGCCAATCGCATAAATTCCCTTCACGCTGGTCTGGAAGTGCGCATCCACCTCAATCACCCCCCGCGCATCCATCTTCACGCCCACGGCATCCAGCCCTAGCCCGGCGGTCGCAGCCTTCCGCCCCACAGACACTAAAACCTTATCTCCTTCGATGGTTTGTTTCTTCCCCTCTTTTTCAACTTCTACACTGCACCCTGTCCCCTGTACCCTGACACCGGTCACCTTGGCGCCCAGGACAAATTCCAGCCCCTGGTTCATAAAAATCTCTTTCGCGGCATTGGAAAGATCGCCATCCATAATCGCCAGCGGCGCCTCGGCCACATCCACCAGCGTCACCCTGGCGCCCAACCGCTTCCATACGCTGCCCATTTCCAGGCCAATAACCCCCGCGCCAATCACCACCAGGTGTTTCGGCACCTCAGTCAAACTCAGCGCATCGGTGCTGTCCAACACGGTCTTGTGGTCGAACTTCGCAAACGGCAGCTCAACGGGAACACTCCCCACGGCGATAATAATATTCTTCGCCTGCACTTCTTCGCCGCCAACCTCAACCGTGGCCTGCCCGCCGGAGGCCGAAGGCCGCAGGAGGGCAAAGCCGGTCTTTACCGTTACTTTGTTCTTTTTCATCAGCCCGGCCACACCCGTGGTCAGCTGCTTCACCACGGCCTCCTTGCGCCTGATCATCGCCCCCACATCCAGCGTGGGCTTGCCAACGCCAATGCCATAGCTATCGAGCCCGTGCAGAATCTCATGGTACTTGTGGCTGCTTTCCAGCAGCGTCTTGCTGGGGATGCACCCAACGTTCAGGCACGTCCCGCCAAGGGTCTTGTCCTTCTCCACCAGGCAAACGTTCATGCCCAGTTGCGCGGCCCGAATCGCTGCAACATACCCCGCAGGCCCGGCCCCAATTACCACCACATCGAACATTTCAGACCTCAGAACCTTGTTTTCTTGTTAGTGCGGCACTATATGAGGGCCGTTAAAAATCTTCAACATTCACGTTTTCTTGGGGAACATCAATGGATGTCAACAGCCTTCACGGAAGCCGGGCACGGCGGGCTCACGCTCCCGTCCTCCTTCCTCCTTCAAAGGCTCATGCTATGCGCAACGCCATTCTCACTGCCACTTTTGCCGATACCTCCTTCGCCAAACGCCTGGGCAGCAATATGGGCACTCAAAGCGCCTCGTTCTGGCGGCGGGCCCTCAAAAACCCTGGCAAAACCGCGGGGGTCGGCCCTATCGGCTGGGACTTGAAAGAGGTCAGTTTCTGCAACAACCAACTGGTCATCCCGGTCAAAATCACCACGCCGGGCGACGAAACCAGACTGGCCAAAGCCTTCAAGGAGTGCTGGAATCAGCATAAACCGGCCAGCGATCCGCTGCACATGACGGCCTGCACCGCAGCCCTCACCTAGCGTAAAAGAACGCCCGGCCAAAAGCCGGGCGTTCTGCCTATAATCCTATTATCCGATAATCCTATAACCCTAAAAGAACTTTGCCCGGTTCCTCCAAAAAGTCCTTCACGGCAACCAAAAAAGAAACCGCCTCCTTGCCATCGACAATCCGGTGGTCATACGTCAGCGCCACATACATCATGGGCCGAATCACAATCTGGCCGCCCACAACAACCGGCCGCTCCTTAATCGCATGCATGCCCAATATCCCCACCTGCGGATAGTTCAGAATCGGCATGCTCATAAGCGAACCGAACACCCCGCCGTTGGTAATGGAGAACGTCGCTCCGACCAGATCATCCGGCTTGAGGCCGCCGTTCTTGGCCTTACCGCCCAACTCACCAATCGCCGATTCAATCCCGGCAATCGTCAGCTGGTCGGCGTTGCGCACCACGGGCACAACCAGCCCTTTCTCGCTGCTCACCGCCACGCCGATGTCATAATGGTTCTTGTAAATAATCTCCTCGCCGTCAATCTCGGCATTGAGCGCCGGAAAGGCTTGCAAAGCCTCCACCACCGCGCGGGTGAAAAACCCCATGAAGCCCAGCTTCACGCCATGCTTCTTTTCAAACGCCTCTTTATACTTGGCGCGCAGGTTCATCACCGCGCTCATGTCCACCTCGTTGTAGGTGGTGAGCATCGCGGCGGTGTTCTGGGCCTGCTTCAACCGGCTGGCGATGGTCTTGCGGATCCGCGACATCTCCACGCGTTCCTCACGATTCACCTTCGGCTCAACCTTGGCGGCGGCGGTACTCACCCCCAGCACATCACCCTTGGTGATACGCCCCCCCTTGCCGGAACCCACAATCCCCGCAACGTCCTTGCCCGAATCCGCCGCCAATTTACGGACCGCCGGACCCGATTTATCCAAAGCCGGGCTCGGCGTCCCGGCTCCCATTTTCGGCGTCCCGGCGGAGGCCGGGACCTTATCTGCAATAGGCTCCGTCTTTACAGGCTTCGCCGATTCTTTTTTCTGGTCACTGGCAGCTGGCAACTGATCACTGTCAATCTCTCCCATCACCACGCCGACCTTCACCTTCGCCCCCTTGCCGGCAATAATTTTGACCAGCTTCCCGGCGGAAGGCGCGGTCACTTCCAAATTGACCTTGTCGGTCTCCAGCTCGGCAATCAGCTGGTCGGCGGCCACAAAGTCGCCCTCGGCCACCAGCCACTTGGCCACGCTGGCTTCGGCAATGCTCTCACCTAGGGCCGGGGTCTTAATTTGCACGGTCATCTTTTTTCCTTACCTCAAATCCAGTTCCGAGAATGCCACGCCGCGAGCAATGCAAGACAAGGCCTGCTTCAGTTCGGGCACCATGTTATCGGGTAAATCGTTCAGGTCAAACCAACCGGCGTCGTCGCACTTGTCGGCTTCCATGGCCTGCGGCTCGCCCTGCCATTTATTGCATCTGAAAAAATAATCGTTGTAGGTGCGGTCGCCCTTGCGGCGGTAGTCCACATGCACAAACTCGATCTCTGCCGGGTCAACCTCAATACCTGTCTCCTCGCGCACTTCCCTAACGGTCGCCTCGATCAGGCCCTCGCCCTCCTCCACATGGCCGCCCGGCGTGCCGTAAAAACCGTCCATGTAGCCGGTGTTGGCGCGCCGCATCAGGTAAATTTTACCCTCGCGCTCCAGCACGGCATAAACAGCGGTGTAGGTCAAAAACCGGCCCATCACTCAACCCCGCCTTCCAGTCCAAGCGCTTCCATAATAACCTTACCCTGCTCGGCCTGGTGGCGTTTGAGCGTGCCAACGGCAGGCGATGCGCTCGCCGCCCGCCCCACATAATGGAGGAACCCCCACTCGTTGTTCCAGTTGTCGCGCACAAAGCTCCACGCGCCCATATTGCGCGATTCCTCCTGCACCCAGCAAACCGTCTTGGCACCCACGGCCTTCAACGCCGCAGCCACCTCCGCCGCCGGGAACGGATAGAACTGCTCCAGCCGAATCAAAGCAATGCCTTCCAGCTTCGCCTCGTTAACTTTAGCGAGCAAGTCATAATAAATCTTCCCGGAGCAAAGAATAACGCGCTTAGGTTTTTTCCCACCAATCACTGATAATTGATCCCCGATAACCGGTTGCCACGCCCCCTCCGTCAACGCCGCCACCGGCGACACCGCCATCGGGTGCCGCAAAAGGCTCTTGGGCGTGAACACCACCAGCGGTACGCGCTGGTGCCGCAATGCCTGGCGCCGCAGCAGGTGGAAGACCTGCGCCGGACTGCTCGGCATCGCCACGCTCATGTTGCCCTCGGCGCAAAGCTGCAAAAAGCGCTCCACCCGGGCGCTACTATGCTCCGGCCCCTGGCCTTCATAGCCGTGCGGCAGCAGCAGGGTCAGGCCGTTGGCCTGGCCCCACTTGGCACCGGCGGCGGCCAAAAACTGGTCGATGATAATCTGCGCCCCATTGGCAAAATCGCCAAACTGCCCTTCCCAGATGGCCAGAGTCCCGGGCCGTTCCAGCGCATAGCCGTATTCAAAACCCATCGCCGCGTACTCGCTGAGCGGCGAGTTGAAAATCTCCAGCGCCGCGCCCTTCACGCCAAGCCGGTTCAGCGGCACCACGCGCTTGGCTGTCTTCTGGTCCACCAGCACGGCGTGGCGATGGCTGAACGTCCCGCGCTGCGCGTCCTCGCCGCTGATGCGCACCGGAATACCCTCACTCACCAGCGCGCCATACGCGGCGGTTTCGGCGGCCCCCCAGTTCAAATCCTTTTCGCCGCGCAGCATCGCCGCCCGGTCGCTGGTCACCTTGCCCACCTTCTCGTTGACGGCAAAATCGTCCGGCAGCTGTTCCCACACCCCGGCAATCTGCTTCACCACTTCCGGCTTGATGGCGGTGGCCACCACCTGCGCATCCGGCTGCAACCGCGGGCTGGCCAGTTGGCCCACCTTCACGCCGCCCTGCCGCGCGGCGGCAAAGGCCGCGTTCAGTTCATCCAAAAAGGCACCCTGCACCCTCTCCACCTCGCTCGCATCAAGGTTTAACTTTTCCTTGTAAATATCAGCAGGTACAGGATGATTTTTAATTTTTTCATACATCAACGGCTGGGTGAACATCGGATCGTCGCCCTCGTTGTGGCCCCAGCGGCGGTAGCCGATGACATCCAGCATCACGTCGCCGTTGAAGCGGGCGCGATACTCATACGCAAACATCATCGCGCGGTAGCAGGCTTCCACGTCGTCGGCGTTCACATGCACAATCGGCCCGCCCACGGCACGGAAGTTATCCGTGCACCACTTGCCGCCCAAACTTTCAAACGGCTCGGCGGTAAAGCCAATCTGGTTGTTCATCACCACATGGATGGTGCCGCCCACGTCATAGCCGTTCACCCCGGCAAAGTTGTACAGCTCGGCTACAATCCCCTGCCCGGCAACCGAGGCATCGCCGTGCACAATCACCGGCAGCACTTTCGCCCCGGCATCAATAAACCCCTTGGCGCTTCCCGCCAGCACGGCGTCCACGGTTTCCAGGTGGCTCGGGTTGTACGGCAGCGTCATGTTCACCGTCGCGCCGTTCGCGGCATGGTAAACATGCTTCTTGCCCAGGTGATACTTCACGTCGCCGCTACTTGCCCCGCCCGCATCGTTCAGTGTTTCGGCAAACCCGGCAAACAGCTCGGCGTAGGGCTTATGGAACACATTGCACAGCACGTTCAACCGCCCGCGGTGCGCCATGCCCACAAGCAACTGCTGCCCACCATCCTCGGCAAACCGGTCGGCCAGCGTCACCAGCATCGGCACAAACGCATCGTTGCCCTCAATGCTAAAGCGCTTCGCCCCCACAAACTTGGTGTGCAGGTAACGCTCAAAGGTATTGGCCTTCACCAGTTGGGCGTACAAAACCTTTTGTACCTCCGGCGCAACCGGCACAGGCGGCGCTTCCCACCATTCCTGAACCCACGCCCGCGCCGCAGCATCCTGCACCGCGCCGCATTCAATCCCGGTGGTGCCGCCATAGGCGCGCTGCAGGTTCTCTACCAAACCGGCAGGAATATCAGACGCACTCAGCCCGTAAGTAGCGGGGTCAAGCTCGGCCCCGCGCGCGGGTGGCGGGTCAAGCGGGTTCACATCGGCATATTCAAAAGCCCTGGTGCGCCACGCTTCAACAAGCCGATATAATCCCTCACCCTTCCCAGTCCCCAGTCCCGAGTCCCCAGTCCCCTGTGCGGCAAACCAGCCGCTAAAATAAGCCTGCCACTCCCGGTCAACACTCGCGGGGTCGGCCTTCCAGCGGGCCAGCATTTCCTCCACAAACGGCAGGCTGGAACTATCAAAAACCGGGGCCGTCATCAAAATCTCTCAAAAGCTTCTTTTTTTATTACTTGTAGGCCAAAAATCTATACGCCCGCGCCACGGCCCGGGCAATAGCTCCGGTACTTTACAGCGCAGCGCCAGCCCTATACAACATGCCATCGTCTATTCCGTTTCAAGGAATCTCCTCATGAGCACACCCAAGGCCACCGCACCAGGCGGCAGGAGCATCTTCCCGCCACAGTTTCAGGGCAGATACCTCGACCCCGCCTACCTCCTCAAATGCGACCTCGAAAAGCTGCTGAAGGAAATCCCCGACCCGCGCCAGGAGAACATCCTGCGCATCTATGAGGAGCACAAAGACCTCTTCCACACCAACCCCGGCAGCAGCCACAACCACCAGGCATGGAAAGGCGGCTACGCCGACCACCTGGCCGCGATGCTCCGGCACAGTTGGCTGGAATACGACCTTTGCGACAGCCTCTACGGCCCGTTGCCGTTCACGCTCGGCAGCGCACAGGTGGCTATTTTCTGCCACGATGCCGAAAAGCTCTACCTCTACGGCCCGCCAACCGACTGCCGCTGCGAACCTTTTCATATCCTGACCCGACAGGAAGGAAAGGAATGCATCAAGTGGCGCGTCCTCCAGCACTGGCTGGGGGAGTATGGCCTCTTGCTCAACGCCCCCGAAGCCAACGCCGTCAAATACACCCACGGCGAAGGCGCCGATTACCGGAGCGACCTGCGCGTGATGAACGAGCTGGCGGCCTTCGTCGCCAATCTCGACCGCGCCAGCGCCCGCATCGGCCACGGCTCGGGCAAGGGCCTCGGCTAACTTTTCAGCGACAACAAAAAGGCCCGCACCACGGGCCTTTTCAATATGGCTTCATGCCAGCGAAGGCTGGCATCCGCGCCTCTAGGCTAAAATACCCTTGGTCGAAAGCGCCCCCGCCACCAGCTCCCCGGTCAGGTCCGCCGTGCTGCCGTTGCTGGCCGAAAGCGTATTGCCAATCAAACTGCTGTACAAATTGGAAATATCCGTCCCGCCGCTGAACCCCGGCAAAGCCGAGTACGGGTTGCTGCTGTTACCGAAAACCCCGGTACCAAGCATCGCGGCAAAGGTACCGCCGTCCAGCAGGCTGGCGGTGTTGGCCTGCGCCACACTGGCCTGTAAAAATTCGCCTTCGTCCACCTTGCCGTCCTGATTACCGTCCAGTTGGGCCTGCAAATCGGCCACCTGCTGATCGGTGGGGTTGGCCGAACCCGTCAACGCCCCAGCCACGGTCTTGAGCTCGGACGTATCAAGCCCGCCGTCCTTGTTCTTGTCGGCATACTGGAACAGCGCCTGTTGCAAGCTGCTCCCCAGAATCGAATCAATGCTCATAACGGTCGATACCTTCTCTCGCCCACCATCTTATGCCACCCGGCACAAGCTGTCATTAACCCACCCAAGCAGACCTGATGCCAAAACCGCCACCCAATGCCTTCCGCCACCGCTTCGCTTCTGCTATAGCAAAGCCACAAAAGGAGAATTCCATGTCCCGTCCCTTCATCCTTGCCGCTTCCGCCGTTCTCTTGGGCGCCTGCGCCTCCATCGTCACCGGCAGCGAGCAAAGCCTCTCGGTTACCACAGTCGACGTCAACGGCGCCAACTGTAAGCTTAGCAACAGCAAAGGCACCTGGTACATCCCCAGCACACCGGGCAGCGTCACGGTTCACCGCGCCTATGGCCCGCTTAGCGTTGAGTGTCACAAGGGCGAACTCAACGGCCTGGCGCAAGCCGATTCCAAAACCAAAGGCATGATGGCCGGCAACATCCTCTTCGGCGGCGGCATCGGCGCGGCGGTCGATGCCGGCACCGGAGCGGGCTACGACTACCCCGAGATTATCAATGTACCGATGGCCAAGGGCACACCCAGCCTCACGCTCATCAACCCGCCCGCACCCACCGTCGCTCAATCAGATGAGCAGAACTGAAAACAACCGGGCGCCTCAGGCGCCCTTTTTATTTCCGAGAGAGTGAGCCACCACCCCCACCATCCCCTCCAAATCCGAAACATCCTCAAACACCACCGCCGCCGGATAAGAATTCCGCAACCAGGTCCGCTGCCGCTTGGCGTACTGACGCATCGCGGTCAGGTACCGCGCCTCAGCCTCGTCCCACGTCATCTCGCCATCCAGAAAAGCCCCGATCTCCCGCACCCCCACCGCCTGAAGACCGGGAGCTTCCCCTCTCTTATCCTCTGAACCTCTTATCCTCCGAATCTCCTCGACCACACCCGCCTCCTGCATCGCCCGCCAGCGCTGCTCAATCCGCGCATTCAGTTCCTCAACGGGAGGGTTCAACCCCACACACAAATATTCCGCCCCATTCCCGCAAAGGCGGGAATCCACCTTCTCTTTAAAAGACGAAAACGTCTTCCCCGTCCCCTCCATCACCGCCACCGCCCGAACCACCCGCTGCGGATTGGCCAAATCCATCGCCGCCGCCGCCTCCGGGTCACGCGCAACAATCTCCGCCACCAGCGCACCAATCCCCTCGTCTTTCAGCCGCCGCTGCACGCCCTGCAGCACCTCCGGCGCCACTTCCGGCGCACCGGCACTGCCTTCCTGCATCAACGCCTTCAGGTAAAAACCGGTGCCGCCGACCACCACCGGCACCGCCCCACGCTCCCGCACCTCGGCCACTTTCTGCGCCGCCTCAACCGCATACCGCCCCGCCGAATATTTCTCGGTTACCTCAACAAATTCAAACAGGTGGTGCGGCACTGCCGCATAGTCCGCGGCACTCGGGCAGACACTAATAATCGGAATCCCCCGGTAAACCTGCCGGCTGTCGGCGTTGATGATTTCCCCGCCAACCGCCTTGGCCAGCGCCACGGCCAGCGCGCTCTTGCCGCTGGCCGTCGGGCCAAAAATCACAATGGTCTTCATCACTTACTTAAAGGGATGAAACAGCGCCACAATCCACATCAGCACCGCAATAACAATCAGAATCACGCGCCAGTTCAGCGCCCCGCGCGGCGCCTGCAACCGCCGTAGCGGCGCGTATTGGCGCTTCACCTGGTGGTTGAACACATCCTCCAGCGCAGGCCGCACCTCAGCCACCGGCGCAGGTGCGCCTCTCACCCTCTCACCCTCTGATCCTCTCACCCTCGGCAAAGCCCACGGCCCCTCGCCCCACTGACGGCCCGTTACTTTGGCGGCACCTGCCTTGGGCGCCACAGCCTTCACCGGCTTCGCCTTCACGGCTTTGACCCTGGCCTGAACCTTGGCTTTTGTCTTTTTGGCCACCACCTTTTTGGCGGGAGCATTCTTCACCGGGGCTTTGCGCTTTTTCATGAACCGGAACATACCCTTAACCGGGCACCCACGCCAGCCTCCGCTGCAATCTTAGCCTTCCATCTCAATCTTCACCGCCATCGGGCCCTTCACCGGCCCGGCGGCTTTTTCATTGGCCTCCAGCTTGGCCCACACCTTCGCCGCCAGATCACGGTAAGCCGCCGCCTCGCCGCTGTCCGGGGCAGAAATCACCACCGGCCTGCCTTCATCGGTATGCTGCCGAATGACAAAACTCAGCGGCAGCTCCGCCAGCACTTCAACACCGGTTTCCTCGGCCATGCGCTCGCCACCGCCATGACCGAAAATACTGCTCTCCGCCCCGCACTCCGGGCAGCAGAACACGCTCATATTCTCCACCAGCCCCAGCACAGGTACGTTAATTTTCTTGAACATCTCCAATCCCTTGCGGGCATCAATTAAAGCAATATCTTGGGGTGTGGAAACGATAATCGCCCCATCCACCGCCACCTGCTGGCCAAGCGAAAGCTGCACGTCGCCCGTGCCCGGCGGCATGTCCACCACCAGCACATCCAGCGGGTTTTCGGGCGTCGCCCAGTTCACCTGCTTAAGCATCTCAATCAGGGCTTTCTGAATCAACGGCCCGCGCCACACCAGCGCCGCGTCCTCAGCCACCATAAAACCCATGCTCATCAATTTAATGCCATGCGTCAGAACGGGGTCAATCCGCCGTCCGTCGCTCTCGGGCTTGGCGTCCTTCACGCCCAGCATGCGCGGCTGGCTGGGGCCGTAAATGTCGGCATCCAGCATCCCCACCTTCAATCCGCAAACGGCCAAAGCCGCCGCCAGGTTGCTCGCCGTGGCGCTCTTGCCCACGCCACCCTTGCCGCTGGCTACCGCCAGAACAAACCTCACACCATCAATTTTCGGAGCCATCTTCAGGATTACAGGATCATAGGGTTACAGGATTATAGGCCTCAGGTTCAGCGCTTTCATACTCCGTGCCCTATAACCCTACAACCCTATAATCCTACAAGCCTATACGGCCACCGGCGCCTTAATACTCCCGTGCGACACATAATCCTCCAGCGTAAAGTCCTCGTACTTGAAGGCAAAAATGTTCTTCACGTCCGGGTTGATGCGCATTTTCGGGAACGGATAAGGCCGCCGCCCCAGCTGTTCCTTCACCTGGTCAACGTGGTTCTTGTAAATGTGCACGTCACCAAAGGTATGAACAAAATCGCCCGGCTCCAGCCCGGTCACCTGCGCAATCATCATGGTCAGCAGCGCATAGCTGGCAATGTTGAACGGCACACCCAAAAACACGTCGGCGCTGCGCTGGTAAAGCTGGCAGTGCAGCTTGCCGTTGCTCACCGCAAACTGGAACAGACAGTGGCACGCGGGTAGTGCCTGCTTGGGCAAATCCGCCGGGTTCCAGGCGGTCACAATCAACCGGCGGCTGTCGGGGGTACGCATAATATCGTTCACCAGGTTGGTCACCTGGTCAACCACGGTGCCGTCGGGGCATTGCCAGCTGCGCCATTGCTTGCCGTACACCGGGCCCAGCTCGCCGTTTTCGTCGGCCCACTCGTCCCAGATGGTAACGCCGTTGTCCTTTAAATATTGAATGTTGGTGCTGCCCTGCAAAAACCACAGCAACTCATGAATGATGGCCTTCATGAACACCTTCTTGGTGGTCAGCAGGGGAAAGCCCTGGCTCAGGTCATACCGCATCTGGTGGCCGAACAGGCTGTAGGTGCCGGTGCCGGTGCGATCGGTTTTTTCAACCCCTTCCAGCAGAATCTTCTGCAACAGCTGTTCATAGGCCGGATTGTAGGCGGTGGTGGTCATGTGGACATCGGTCTCCTCTGTCAGGTGTTTTTTAACTTTGGCGCCCGGCAACTCCGCTGCCGGCCGCGTGCCCGATGTTACGCCCCTCCGCCATTATCCACAGCCCTCACTGCCCAAAGCTTGACCACCCGCCACCGCTCCGGCAGGCTGCATTCCCAATGAAGCAGGAAATCCATCTCATCGCCGCCGTGGCTCAAAACGGGGTCATCGGCAGCAACAACAGCCTGCCCTGGCACCTGCCGGGCGACCTCAAACGCTTCAAGGCGCTGACCATGGACAAAGCCGTCATCTTCGGCCGCACCACGTGGGAAGGCATCGGAAGGGCCTTACCCGGCCGCCACGTCATAGTGCTTTCCAGCAATCCGGCCTACACACCCAGCCACAACGCCCAGGTGGTCGAAAACGCCGAGGCCGCACTTGCCCTCGCCGCGCAACTGGCGCCGGACGAGCCGGTAATGGTCTGCGGCGGCGAGCAAATTTACCGCCTGTTCCTGCCGCTGGCCACGCAGCTCGACCTCACCCGCATCAATGCCGACTACGACGGCGATACCCGCTTCCCCGCTTTCGCCGAAGAGGGCTGGCAGGTCATCAATGCCGAAGAACACCACGAGAACGAACCCGGCTACACCTACCTCACCTACCGCCGC
>CAZROO010000014.1:3719-10001 GCA_964601735.1 uncultured Pseudomonadales bacterium | reverse complement strand
TTTGTAACTCACATGAGTCACGGAAGCCGTAAGGCCCCGCGTGATTACATGCCAGCCGGAGCTTCACCGGCCGGGGCTTCACCAGCCGGAGCTTCGCCAGCGGGCGCGGCTTCGGTCTTGGCTTCAGCCTTCTTGGAGGCCTTCTTGTGGCCGCCCTTCTTTTCAGCCTTCTTAGAGGCCTTCTTTTCAGCCTTCTTTTCGGCCTTCACTTCAGCCTTGGCTTCCGGAGCGGCGGCTTCGGCCTTGGGGGCTTCGGCGGCAGGGGCCATAGGGGCGGTGGCGCTGGTGTCTTGGGCAAAAGCCGGGGCAACGAGGCCGGCGGCGAGAGCCAGGGCCAGGATGGTCTTGGTCATGGGATGTTATCCTTGTTTGGTTCATACAATCACCCCTCGGGTGATGGCTGGATACTAGGAGTCACCCCCGCTGCCATGTAAGAGGGAATGCCTATAAGCGAGGCGGTTATTCGTAAAGGCGGTAAGAAAGCGGTAAGCAAGGTTTAACCATCCTTACGTTTTACAAACTAAGCCAATGAATTATTGAAAATTAAACGAAACCGTCTTAGCGTCCTTTTCATGAAAATATTAGTTGTCGAAGACGAACGCGCCCTTTCCGGGCTCATCGAGCAAACCCTGATGCGCGAGGGCTACGGCGTCACGCTCGCGGCCAGCCTGGCCGAGGCCCGGCAAAAGCTGGCCCAGCCGGTGTTCGAGGCCGTCATCCTCGACCGCCGCCTGCCCGACGGCGACGGCCTGACGCTGGTGGAGGAACTCCGCAAGCAGGGCAACAGCCTGCCCATCCTCATGCTCACCGCGCTGGGCCTGCCGCAAGAGCGGGTCAAGGGCCTCGATATCGGCGCCGACGACTACCTCGCCAAGCCGTTCAGCCTGCAAGAGCTTCTCGCCCGGCTGCGCTCGCTGCTGCGCCGCAGCGGCGGTCCGCAGGGCCTCAAGCTTACGGCAGGCAACATCATTGTCGATACGCTGCACGGCACCGTGCAGGTGGCGGGCAAAACCCTGCCCATGGGCAAGCGCGAAGTCCAGATCCTCACCGAACTGATGCGCCGCAGCGGCCAGGTGGTGGGCAAGGATGTGCTCGACAAGCACGGCCAGCCCGGCAAAAAGAACGCGCTGGAAGTGGCGCTGCACCGCCTGCGCAAAGACCTCGCCGAAAACGGCGCCAACGTCAAAATCGAAACCGTCCGCGGCGTCGGCTACTGGCTCATCGAGCAATAACTTCTCCGCCCCATTCCCGCGCAGGCGGGAATCCACGTCCACTGCCACCGCAAAAGCGAACCCACTATAACACCGGCGTCATTCCGCCCCCTTGAGGGGGCAAGGAATCCATCGGGGTGAGCCATAGTCCTTACAGCAATCACTTCATTAAATAGCCCTTGGACCGCCCTTGCCTTAACCCTTCAAAATGCTAGGGTAACCCCCATGAAGAATTACTGGGGCAGCATGGGTCTCATGCAAGGTCTGCTCACCCGCCTGGGCATCGTCATCGCGCTGCTGTTCGCGCTCATGGTCTGGCTGTTCAATCATACCATCGACCAGGTAGGCGACCGCGCGCAGGACGAAATGCTCCGCCGCCAGGTGGCCGAACTGCTCACCTATCTTGCAATCAAACCGCACAGCGAAGTCCGTCTCGCCCTGCCCTCCGACGTCAAGGATACATATGACCGCGAGGAAGAAGGCTACTTATATGTCCTGCACGACGGCAAAGGTAAAATCCTGCAAGCCAGCACGCCGGTCGCGCCGGTGCTCATGGCCAAGGGCATGACGCCGGTCGACGAACCCACCTTCCTCCACACCACGCTGGCGGGGTCGGACCCCGACGGCCTCTACATGCTCGAGCGCCCCATCCAAACCGCCCTCGGCGTGCGCTATCTCACGGTGGGCCAAAACCGCACCATCGACGACGTCCTGCTCACCATCGCCAGCCACGACGCCACTAGCCGGATGCTCACCTGGGCCGCGCCCGCCTTCGTGCTGATGCTGCTGGTCATAGGGTTCGTCATCAACGGCGCGCTCAGCCCGCTGCGCCGCCTCAGCGCAGCGGTCACCAACCTCGGCACCCACCAGCCGGGGCAAAAACTCTCGGCGGTTGTCGTTCCGCACGAAGTCCGTCCGCTGGTCGCGGCCCTCAATACCCTGCTCACCGAGCTCGACCGCGCCATGCTCAGCCAGCGCCAGCTCACCGGCGACGCCGCCCACCAGCTCAAAACCCCACTGGCGGTGCTGCACACCCGGCTCGAACTAGCCAGAAAAATCCCGCCGGCCGAGCGCGACTCCCTGCTCGCCGAAGTCCGCCGCATGACCCGCCTGGTCAACCAGATGCTGCACTACGCGCAACTGCTTAACGCCGAACTGCACCTTGAGGAAACCGACCTCGCCCAGCTCGCGCGCGAAGTCGTCGCCCGCCTCGCCCCGCTGGCCCGCCAAAGCGGCGTCAGCCTGGCGGTCGATGCCCCCACCAAGCCGGTCATGGTGCGGCTCGATCCCCTCCTCGCCGCCGAAGCGGTGCAAAACCTGGTCGACAACGCCATCTCATTCTCGCCGCAGGGCAAAACCGTCGATGTACAGGTCAAAGCCAAAGGCACCCTCCACGTGCTCGACCGCGGCCCAGGCGTACCGCCGGAAGAACGCGCGCTCATCTTCAGCCGCTTCTGGCAGGCCGACAACCAGGGCGCGGGCCGAGCAGGCTCGGGCCTCGGCCTCGCCATCGTCGCCGAAATCATGCGCCAGCACGGCGGCGACGTCTGGGTTACCGCCCGCGATACCGGCGGCAGCGAGTTCGGCGTCAGCTTCAAAACCACCTAACCAAAAGTCCCCTGTCATCCCGACGAAGATCGGAATCCACGATAAGACATGCCGAAGGCACTCAACCCGGCTATCGTAAAGACAGAATCTCTATAACACCGCCGTCATGCCGCCCTCGGGTTAAACCCGAGGGCAAGGCGCCCATCGGGGTGTTTCATAAAAGCATGGTCTTCTTGGGCCATTCCTTTTTAAAGAATATGAAACACATAAAGCAAAATAATCACAAAAATTGGCACCCCTAAAAGCCACAGAATCAACGGACGCATCGCTCTTCTCCCTGATTGAAAAGAAGCGTATCGGCAAACCCGTTAAACAATCCATCCACAACAAACGGCCCCTCATAAAGGGGCCGTTTGGCATTTCGCAAATCAAGCTCAGGCCGCCACCGGCATCGCCGCCTTCAGTTCGGCGGTGTAGGCATTGTCCACCGGCTGCGTATTGGTGCCCAGGTAGGTTACCTTGCCGTCCCTATCCATCGCCCAGTGGTGCATCTCCGCCGAACCATCCACTTTCGCACAGAGACGAACCCACGGAATGCTGTCAGGCACCGGGTAAGGATCCGCGCCAATCGAGCCGAGGCCCTTGTTGGCGAACAGTGCCTCCACCATCGCCTGACGGCTCGGAAAGCTGAATTTGCCCTTGGCAGCGCGTTTGAGATCGTTCTTGCGGCGGATCAGCGCGCTGGTGACACGCTCAACTGTCTGGGCAGGCTTGTTACGTGACATAAAGGTTTTTTCCTTGAGAAAGAGAAACGGGCTGAGCAGATTGGCAGGGCCAACCTCGAAGGTAGCCCCTGGCCTTCCCTTCTTAAATAGGCTGGCCAACCCAAAAAACAAGGGGCCCGAAGGCCCCTTGTTCCTAACGCCTAATGCCTTTAAGCAGCGCGCTTGGCCTGGATTTCCGCCGCCACGTTGTTCGGCACCGGGTCGTAGTGGTCAAACGTCATGCTGGGCGTCGCACGGCCCTGGCTCATGCTGCGCAGGGTGGTCACGTAGCCGAACAGGTTGGCCAGCGGCACCATCGCGTTGATGATGGTCTGGCCAAAACGGTCTTCAGTGCCCTGAATCATGCCGCGACGGGACGACAGGTCACCAATCACGTCACCCATGTAATCCGGCGGCGTGGTCACTTCCATCTTCATGATGGGTTCGAGCAGTTGCGGCCCGCATTTCTTGGCGGCTTCCTTCACGGCCAGAATCCCGGCCATCTTGAACGCCATTTCCGAGGAGTCGACGTCGTGGTAGCTGCCGTCGAACAACGTGGCCTTCACGTCTACCACCGGGTAACCGGCGTACATGCCGTTCTTGAGCGATTCGATGACACCTTCTTCCACCGCAGGGATGTATTCCTTCGGCACGGTACCGCCGACGATGCCGTTGACGAACTCAAAGCCCTTGCCCGGTTCATTGGGTTCAAACTTGATCCACACGTGACCGTACTGGCCGCGGCCGCCGGTCTGCTTGACGTGCTTGCCTTCGCATTCCGCGGTCTTGGTGATGGTTTCGCGGTAAGCCACTTGCGGGGCACCCACGTTCACTTCCACCTTGTGCTCACGCTTCATGCGGTCAACCATGATTTCCAGGTGCAGCTCGCCCACGCCGGAAATGATGGTTTGGCCGCTTTCCGGGTCGGTAAAGGCGCGGAAGCTCGGGTCTTCGGCCATCAGCTTGCCCAGGGCAATGCCCATCTTGTCCTGCATGTCGCGGGTTTTGGGCTCAATGGCTTGCGAAATCACCGCTTCCATCGCTTCAATGGTTTCCAGCAGCACCGGGTTGCGGTCGTCGGCGCACAGGGTGTCGCCGGTGCGGGTGTCCTTCAGGCCAATCAAGGCGCCGATGTCACCGGCACGCAGCTCGGTCACTTCTTCGCGCTTGTTGGCGTGCATCTTCACAATACGGCCAATGCGCTCGGTCTTGCTGCGGGTGCTGTTCAGCACCGCGGTGCCGCTGGTGATGACACCGGTGTAAACGCGCACAAAGGTCAGGGTACCCACAAACGGGTCGGTGGCAATCTTGAACGCCAGCGCGGCCAGCGGCTGGTCGTCACCCACCTTCAGCACCACTTCGGTGCCGTCTTCGCGGGTGCCCTTCAGGTTTTCGTCATCAATTTCGTTGGGGGCGGGGAAGTAATCAATCACCGCGTCCAGCATCGGCTGCACGCCCTTGTTCTTGAAGCTGCTGCCGCAAACCACCGGGAACATCTGCATCGCGATGGTGCCCTTGCGGATGCACTTCTTCAGCGTTTCCGCGCTGGGCGCATTCCCTTCCAGGTAGGCGTTCATGGCGTCGTCATCAAACTCGACGGCGGCTTCCACCAGCGTGTTGTGCCACTTCTCGGCTTCGTCCTTCAGCTCGGCGGGAATTTCAACCACGTCCCACTTGGCGCCCAGCTCTTCGCTCTTCCAGACCAGCGCCTTCATCTGCACCAGGTCGATCACGCCCTGGAACTTGTCTTCGGCGCCGACGGGAATCTGAATCGGCACGGCGTTGGCGCGCAGGCGCTCACGAATCATCTCCACGCAACGGAAGAAGCCCGCGCCCACGCGGTCCATCTTGTTGATGTAGCAGATGCGCGGCACACCGTAGTTGCTGGCGTGGCCCCAGTTGGTTTCGCTTTGGGGTTCAACGCCGCTGACCGAGTCGAACGCCGCAATCAAGCCGTCCAGCACGCGTACCGAGCGCTTCACTTCAATGTTGAAGTCGATGTGCCCGGGGGTATCGATGATGTTGATCTGGTAGCCGTTCCAGCTGGCGGTGGTGGCGGCGGAGGTGATGGTAATGCCGCGTTCCTGCTCCTGCTCCATCCAGTCCATGGTGGCGGCGCCTTCGTGCACTTCCCCAATCTTGTGGGTCTTGCCCGTGTAGTACAAAATACGCTCGGTGGTGGTGGTTTTGCCGGCGTCAACGTGCGCCATGATACCGATGTTGCGCATTTTTTCGAACGGGATGGTGCGGGGCATTTCTGCGGTTTCCTCTATATTTAGGCTGATATATAAATCTTGGGCGGGGTTTACCCGCTATGGCCATAAAAAGCAAGCCCTTGCCACAGCAAAAAGCCGCCCCATAACCCAACAGGCCAACCGCTACCCCCGCCTACCCCGCGTTGGCCCGGCGCACCAAATTAAAAAGCTCCCTCCCCGCAAAATCGCCGGGCCAATGACGGGGCTACGGGTTCGGCCAAGCAGTCCTCACCCAGCAGCCTGGCCTTAACCCCACCCAAGCAGAATCCCGCGTCCCCGGTCGGCGGCAGGGCAAAAACGCCCCCTTCGGCGTTTTGGGCCCCTGCCCCAGACCGGGGCCTCCCCAATAAAAAATCCCCGCCACGCCCCTCAAAAAGAGAAGCGCGGCGGGGTCAACAGGTCAAAACCGAACACTCGGAAACAAGCCCAGCTCATGGCGCTGCGCATCCACCCGGGCCAGGTGGCACACTTTCCACCGGTCCAGCTTGTCATCGGGCACGACCT
>CAZROO010000014.1:0-3619 GCA_964601735.1 uncultured Pseudomonadales bacterium | reverse complement strand
CCCAAACCACCCCACCTGCAATAATTTGTATATAACAAGGAGGAGACTACAAAAATGCCCCCTGGTGCCCGCGAGTAAAATGAACGGGCGCCAGGGGTGGAAAAATGAAAAAAACGCCGCACACAAGCGCGGCAGAGAGAGTTCAGTTTATCCGTGTGTGATCAAAATTCTTTAGCCGTTCTTGGTTCATTCCAATGAGTTCTTCAATCGCTTCTTTGGTAACCATCGGATCTTTACGTAACAGGCCAATCATGCCCCGGGACAATGTCCCAGCGTATGACTCTGCCGCATAGGCTGAACTCCATTTACTACAGGCAGCTTCATACCTGCCATGAGTAGTCAGGCTATCAGCCTCAGTTAAATGGCTACGGGATTCCATGATAACTGCTTCATATAAAATCTCGAGTTTGCGATAAAGCTCTATCCGCTTCTCTTCATCCATATCAAAATCTCCAGATGGTGCATTGGATTACCTTTCATACTTCAAACCATCACCTTCGCCAAGCAATTGTATACAATAAAGGCCGCAAAATGCCGTTTGAGCCACAAACCGCCATTCCCGCCTCACCCGCGCACGCTTTTGAACCACCCAGACCCCGGTTTTGAACCACTTTGTGCCATTTCAGTGACAATTCCGCGCCGTTTCCGCCCACCCCAAACTGCACAGGGCAGGTTTTAAACCACTTTCCCACCCGGCGGCCCCAAACTCAAAATACAACTTAAAGTTGTTTTAATTCCCCTACACAAAAGCCAAAGGGCCCCTGCCGGGGCCCTTCGTAAAGCGGCTTTTCACTACCAGCGGAAGTGAGCAAAGGCCCTATTCGCTTCGGCCATTTTATGAATGTCCTCACGCTTCTTCACGGCATTGCCACGGTTGGCCACAGCATCGAGCAGTTCGTTGGTCAAACGCTCTTCCATGGTCTTCTCGTTACGCCCGCGGGCGTAGTCGACCAGCCAGCGGATGGCCAGCGATTGCGCGCGGCTCGGGCGCACTTCCATCGGCACCTGGTAGGTGGCGCCACCAACACGGCGGCTGCGCACTTCGGTTTCCGGCTTCACGTTGTTCAACGCGGCATGGAAGGTTTCAATCGGGCTCTTCTTGGTCTTGGCTTCAATGGCGGTCAGGGCACCGTAGACGATTTGCTCGGCTACGCCCTTTTTGCCTTGAAGCATGACCTTGTTGATGAACTTGGTCAGCACCACATCCCCGTACTTCGCATCAGGCAAAGTGTGGCGGGTTTCTGCACGACGACGACGCATATCCTATTCTCCTCTTTCGTCGTTATTTCTTGGCCCCGGCCGCAGCGCCTTCTTTGGGGCGCTTGGCGCCGTACAAGCTACGGCCCTTCTTGCGGTCCTTCACGCCCTGGGTATCCAGCGCGCCGCGGATGATATGGTAACGCACACCCGGCAAGTCTTTCACACGACCGCCGCGGATGAGCACGACGCTGTGTTCTTGCAGGTTGTGGCCTTCACCCGGAATATAGGCGATAACTTCGTAGCCGTTGGTGAGACGCACCTTGGCCACCTTACGCAAGGCCGAGTTCGGCTTTTTCGGGGTGGTGGTGTAAACACGGGTGCACACGCCGCGCTTTTGCGGGGCCGACTGCATGGCCGGGCTCTTGGTGCGGGTTTTCTGGAGTTCGCGCGGCTTGCGCACGAGCTGATTGACGGTAGGCATTGCCTATTGGGTCTTTCGTTTGGTTACAACTTTCGGGATTTTCCCTCACCCAGAGGGGCCCTACTCCGTTACTTGGCCCGGCTTTTGAAGCAAAAAGGCAGGGTTGTCAACAGCTGGGCGGCATACCCGGCCACCGCCGCCCAGGCCGCCCCGTTCATGCCATAGACGGGAATCAGCATAAAAGCCGCCCCGGTCGTAGCCAAAAGGCTCGCCAAAGGCGGTAAAAGCAAACCCCAGGCATGGGCCCGGGCGGTCAAATGACCGGTATAAACTGCCAGCGGGGCCTGTAAAATCAGCGCCACCAGCAAAATGCGGAACGGCTCAACCGAAGCGATAAACCCGGCCCCAAACACCAGTGGCAGCAAATACGGCGCCGTTACCACCCCAAAAACCGCACAACCTAGCACAATTACCAGCAGGCCCAGCAGGGTATGCAAGCGTGCCCGGGGGCTGCTTTCCATCCGGGTGAAATGGCTGATGAGTACGGAGGTCACCGCATTGGGCACCATCAGCGCCACATCCAGCAATGTGGCGGCAATGCTGTAATAGCCCAGCTCCGCCAATCCGGCATATTGCGGCAAAACCAGCATTACCACTTTCGGCGCCATGTAGGTGACCAGCGCCGCAACCCAGGTAGCCCCGATAAACCGCGAGGCCCGCCGCGCCAATGCGGCGTCAAACTGCCAGCGCCGCACTGGAATGCCCAACCAACCCACAATAACCAGGCAAACAATCACTGCAAGATAGGGCGTCGCCGCCATGGCCAGCGGCAGCGTCAGAATCCCTATGGCCCATGCCACCACGATTTGCAGGGTCACGATTCCCCGGGAAAGAAAGGTCGGCACAAGAATATCGCTGGTTCGCCGCCGCAAATGCACCAAAGCATTCAACCCTGTTGCCAGATTGATGGCCGGCATGCCCGCCCATACCAGCCACAGCAGATAGCCATAGGTTTGTCCTAACGGCTGGGTCAGGGCCCACGCCAATACCGGCAAGCTTATCACCCAGCCCACCACTACCAATACCGCCCACGTACCCGCCAGCCGGGGCCAGTTTTTCTCTATCGGCCCCTCGCCGCCCCTTATTTCCTTTACATTGGCGCTGCCAAGCTGGCGCATGGTATTGTAAGGCACCAGCATCGCCAACTGGGTGGCGATGCCATAAACTGTCAATACCCAGGCATATACGCCGCGTGCCTCGGGCCCCAGCGCACGGGTAATCAGTATCGAAGCCACGAGGCCCACCAACATACCGCCAAAACTCATCACCATCAGGCTCAAGGCTTCAGTCGCCAACGCGCGTCTCGACATGCCGCCACCGTAACCATTTACCCGTGACACGTCACCCATAAAAAGGTAAAAGCCTGCCCATGAATAAATGGCTCCTCAACTACCTGTGCGACCCCGTCGACCACAGCCCGCTAAAACTTGTTAAACCGGTTTATAATAAGGCCGGGCGCATCGCCAGCGGTACCCTCAAAGGTAAAAAGCATACCTACCCCATCATCGACGGCGTACCGCGTTTTGTGCCGCAACAAACTCGCCAAAGCGTCGACGGCTTTGGCGACCAGTGGAACTATTTCAACTACGACGATTTTTACCTGCAATGGCTCGAGCAAACGGTAAAGCACAACTTTGGTAAACCCGATTACTTCAAGGGGAAAATCGTCGTCGATGCCGGCGCGGGCCACGGCATGCAAAGCCGCTGGATGGCCGAAGCCGGCGCCAAACACGTCATCGCGCTGGAACTCTCGCACACCGTAGACGACGTCATGAAGCGCAACCTCAAGGGACTAGAGGATAAAATCGACGTCATCCAATGCAGTATCGACCACATCCCGCTACGCAAAAATTCCATCCCCGACCTGGTACTCTGCCACAACGTCATTCAGCACACCCCCAGCGTCGAAAAAACCGCCAAGGCCCTATGGGCCATCAC
>CAZROO010000013.1:21483-38875 GCA_964601735.1 uncultured Pseudomonadales bacterium | reverse complement strand
AGGCCTTGCATGTGGCCCGCGTGGCCAAGGTTGACCCGACGTGGCTGCTGAGTGGTGACGGCAAACCCGAGGGGTTTGTTGTGCCGCGGCGACCGGAGTTTAGGCCGGAGTTGCTGCGCCAGCTTTCGCAGGTTTTGGATGAAGTGCTGATTGAGTATCCGCAACGCATTGCGCCGCGCCAGAAAAGCCGCTTTTTGGCCTTTATGTATGAGGCGGTGCGGCACGAGGAGATTCGCAGCGGCAGGCATTGGGAGCCGGGGCGCGGGTTGATGGTGAATTACCTGGATTTTCTGTGCGGCTTCAAGGACGAGGAAAGCCTCTCGCTTTATGAACGCTTTGCCAAGCATGCGATGTATGGCGAGGGGGTGGCGCTCCCCCTTAATGAGCAGGATGCGGTGGCGCAGGCGATTGCAGCCTCTTACCAGCATTACTTTAACGCGACGTCTGGTGAGACGATTTATCGCCGTTTTACGCAAAAAGTGAATGCGGGCACTGCCGAGCAATTGCAGCATATGGTGGCCCGTATTCGGCAAAAGTACGGTACTGGCAAATTGAAGCTGCTTGATTTGGGCAGTGGTACTGGCCGAGGATTGCTTTACCTGCACCAGATTGACCCGCGTTTGGAACTTCATGGATTGGAGCAAAGCCAACGCGGTTTCAAGCTTTGTCAAAGTTTGGAAAAGGCCGGCCAACTCCCCGAAGGTTGTGTTCAACTAGGTGATTTTCAACTTATTCCGCATGGTAATGAGGCTTTTGATGTCCTGTATAGCCGCCAAAGCATTTACAGCCTGCCCCTGCTGGAAAGCACCAGCATGGGTATGCGCAAGTTTATGCATGAGTGCGCGCGCGTATTGAAACCGGGCGGCATGATGCTTTTGAAGACCTTTGCTGGAGATGGAGGTGTTTTACTGCCTTTCTGCCAATTGCTTTCGCCCCAAGATTTTGAGACGACTGCGCTGGAAGCAGGGTTAAAAGTCAAGGAAAGCCAGGTGATTGACTTAGTTCAATTCATCCAACAGGCGGGATTCAAACAATCCGTGCCTTCGGGATTTGAAAAGGAAATAACGGTCACACTCGTTAAAGCTTAGGAATGAACGCCAACAAAAAAACCGCCCTGAGGCGGTTTTTTGTTTTTAATAAAGTTTAGTTGCAACCTACGCAGCCGGACATGCAGGCATGTTCGGGAATGAGACCGTGATTCATCGGCTTGCCAAACATAGCTTCGAAAACGTTGCTGGTGCCTTCGCGGCTGGCTTCGAGGCGGGTGGGTTGGTCCTCAATCATGGTGTGGTGCAGGTATTCGCCGAACAGCAGGTCGCAATCGGCCATATACTGGCGGGTACTGGTGATGTGGGCGTGCCAGACCAGGTCGATGAGGCGCGACGGGGTGAAATCCTGACCCGGGTAGCGGGCGATAAGGGTGAGATACTTGCGGTAGAGGTCTTCGGCGCGCAGGGCAGTTTCGGCGTCAATGCCGTTTTCGGCGACTACATCGGCCATTACCTTGGTCAGGTCGATGCGGGCGAGGCGTTGTTCGAAGCTCATATCGAAGTTGGCGCCGCTTACTGTGTTTTGCATATCTGACATTCCCCTTTGTGAATTCGTGTCACTTTCGAGAGTCAACATAGGGCCGCCCTGCCGGATTTGCAATACAGTCGTATACAAATAAATCTCTTTTCTATCATATATGAATGAAATCAATAAGATAACTTGTATCAAGAACGCTAGTTCCCCACCTTGCAGACATGAGCAAGGAGAATATTTTGATGAAAACCAGGTTAAAGCGGGTAGTGACAGCCGACCAAGCTGTACCGACGACGCTGCCGCGCGAGATTATCGTGTTGCGCCGCCGCCCCACCCAATTGCCGGTGGCCCTGCCGTTAAGCCAGCAACCGGAGCAGACCAAAGGTGCCGAACCTTGTTTGGGCAGTTTTGGCGTGCTGGTAGTGCTGGCCGACAGTGCCACCAGCCGCCGCAGCCTTGAGACGCTGGCCCAGTTTGCGCCCATCTGGCAGGGCCGCGACGTAGTGTTTTTGAGCGCCGCCAGCCGCCGCGTGGCCACGCAGGCAAGCGCGCTGTTCCCCAAGCTTTTCTACAACGTCGGCGAACCGCTGGCGTTGGCAACCCTGTGGCGGCTGCTGCCCTGGCGGGCGGTAGTGGTCATCAGGGCCGGAAAAGTGTGTTGCTGGAAACCCGCCTCTCACGGCGCCGGCAGCAGCAATGTTCAACACCTGATGAACAAGTAAGGAGTACCACGATGGATAGTGTGTGCATGATGGTCGGTCACCTTCAACCCGTGGCCAGCGAAGGGCTGATGACCACGGCGGGCGAAATGACCTGCCCGGTGAAGTTCGAGCACGGCCTGGACGAATGGAGCATCAAGCTGGGGGTTCAGTTTGAAGCCCTGAAGCGCCCCGCCGCCATGCCCGATGCCATGACCTACGCCACCAACCGCTTCAAGACCCAGATGCGCCACTGACTGGACACCGGCAGCTACACCGTGGAGGCCTACAACCTGTTTGCCGCCGAGCTGATGACCGAGCTGGATGCCTGCTTTGGCCCGCGTTACGGCGTGGTATTCCGCGGGTTGGCGCTGTACGGCCTGGAGACCCTGCCGATGCTGGTGGGCGCCAGCGGGTTGTGGCAGGCGCCTGCCCGCAGCCAGCCCGGCTGGTGGTGGGAATAGCAGGTGCCAGGTTTCAGGTTGCAGATTTCAGGAAGTTAACCAGACATGAATCATTCATCAGAGTTGGATGCGATGGGGATAGCGCCATTGCGGACGCAGGCCGAGACCTACGAAAGTGGGGGGCAGTTCAGCACTTCTGTGCACTTGCCCCGGCCCGTATGGAGTTTGGACGAAAGGGCGGTTCAGCATACCTGTGCACCTGCCCCGGCCCGGCCAAGTTCCATCGTCCGCAATGGCGGTGGCTCCTCGCGCTGGCCACTAATGGTGGGGGCTGTCTCCACGGCCCTCACCGGCGGATTCTGGCTGGCTTTAGTGCACCTCACCCTGTAACGAAAGAGCCTCTTATGAAGTTTATCAAACGCACATTTCTGGTTATCCGGGGGGTGACGCTCTTCACCAGCATGGTGGGGTGGCTCCACCTGCTGGGGATGATCAAGTAACTCTACAGTTTGCCGACACTGCAGTCGAGATAGCCCTTGGCGGTGGCGACGTAGTGCGGGCCAGACCACTTGAGGTAGGCCTTTTCCTCACCGGTCAATTCGCGCACGGCCTTGCCCGGGGCGCCCATCCACATGTAGCCGGAAGGCACGATTTTGCCGGGCGTGACGATGGAGCCTGCCGCCACGAACGCGCCGGGCTCGACCACCGCGCCATCCAGCACGATGGCGCCCATGCCGATGAGGGCTTCGTCTCCGATGGTGCAGGCGTGGATGATGGCGCCGTGGCCGATGGTGACGTTATTGCCGATGAGCGTGCCCACGCCATTGGTGACCGGTTTGCCCTGGGTGACGTGGATGACGGCATTGTCCTGCAGGTTGGTGCCCTGCCCGATGCGGATGGGCATGACGTCGCCCCGGATGCTGACGTTGAACCAGATGGAGCTATCGGCGCCGATGATGGTATCGCCAGTGATGGCGGCGTTGGGGGCGACGAAGCAGGATTTATGCACCTGCGGCATGATGTTTTTGTAAGGGAAGAGATTCATAGAATAATTATAGCCTTTGAGTGCGCCTTGCGCACGCTCTTATCGTGGATGCCGACCTTCGTCGGCATGACAGAGATTATTCGGATTTGTGGGGGACGCCGCGGGTGGCGAGGCTGAGGCCCGCCAGGCTGCCCTCGCCATTGAAGTCGGTCATTTTGCTGACCGTGTCGTGCTGGCGGCACTGGGCCTCGATTTTGGCGCCGTCGGAAATGTGGATGCTGCCGTAGAGCGCGCGGCCCCGCAGGATGGCATTGGCGCGGCATTCGAGCTTTTCCTCGACATCGACCGGGCCGTTGAGGGTGCCGTCGACCAGCAGGTTGGTGACGTTGACCGGGCCGTTGATGACCGCGCCCTTGCTGACGATGAGGGAACCCCGGCCGCCGTCGAAGGTGGACACCTTGCCGTCGATACGGCCATCGACGCGCAATTGGCCGCTAAAATAGACATCGCCGCGGATTTGCAGGTTGCCAGTGATCATGCAGTGGCCTTCGGCCTCGCGCGGGTCGACCACCTGCAAGCTGACCGAACCTTCGGTATTCTTTGATTTTCCGCCTAAAAACCAGACCATTTGCTAACCTTTGACCCCACCTGTTATGGCCGCAACATAGGGCGGTTTGGGGAGAATTGCAAATGGGCGGACGAAAAAAATCTTGGTTTTATAAAGCCTTGGCGGGACGGCTATATGATTGAAAGGACTACGGGATTCCCGCCTTCGCGGGAATGGGGCGAGTGTATTTTGGGATAGCACATCCCTGGTGGTGTCGTTGCTGTCCTGCACTTGGGAGGGGTTCTCCAAAATCGAGAAAATGGTCTCGCGCAAGCGCGAGGTAACTCCCCCTTGGGCCATCCGGCCTCGGGGGTGGCCGGGCGATGCCCGGCTAACAGCCCTTATGAAATTGCCTTCGCTTCGCTCGGCGGTCTAGCGGCTCGCCTTCGCCGAATAGCGCTCACGCGGACCTGAGCGCCTTCGGCGCAGCGCTTAAAACATCTTCCAGCAAGAGGCGACGGTATCGTTGCCGTCCTGCACTTTAATGTCCAGCAGGCGGTTGCCGCTGTTGGGCAGGTTGCTGGTTAAACTCCCTTTAAGAACAAGGCTTTGCGAGGGTTTGAGCACCTGGGTGGTTTTGAGCCCCTGCCCCGCGCTCTGGCCCAGGGTGACGGCATTATCGCCCGCCAGGGCCTGGATATTGACTGTAAGGGTTTGCGGCAGGGTGGCGGTTTTGGCGATTTTGGCAAAGTCGACCTGGTAACCGACCACATTGCCGGCGGGCTTGATGTCGATGTTCACGCACTCCAACAGTTCGCGGGAAAGCTTGGGTTTGAGCAGATGCTCGTAGGTGGCGACGCTGCGCTTGAGGTCGACCAGTTCGGATTCCAGCTCGGTGAGGTGGTTGCCCGCCTCGGTGCGGGCAGTTTCGGCCATCGTGAGTTTGGCCTCGACCCCGGCGCGGGCTTCGCGTTCGGACTGCAACTCCTGCTGAAGCTTTTGGGCCTGGGTGGTGAGATTGGTGTTCTGCTGTTGCAGTGGCCCCATGTTTTGCTGGGCGTTTTCAACCTCCTGCTTCATGTTCTGCACATTCAGCTTGAGCCAGGCCGGGGCTAGAACACCAGCGGAGACCAGGAAGCCGCCGATGGGCAGGCCAACGGCGAGAGTGATGAAGCTCCAGAACAGCCCGCTGCTGATGTGGATAGTGACCGGGCGGCGGCCGGGGTCGTCTTTGCGCATGAGCAGAATGGTATAGGCGGGCATCGGTTAAGGGCTTAGCACCGGGCTTGTTTTGGCGCAAGTCCGCCCCATATTAAACAGGTCATCAACCTGGCTTTTCCCGGCCGGTCCGGGGATTTGCCGCAACAGAGGCACCCGGTTCCGGGTGATTTAGATTATGATCTTAAATACTGATGAAATGGGCCGTTTGGTTCTAGAAACAGTACTGAAGGCTGTGCGCGCCGGTACGGGCAAGCCAATAAAACGTGCCTTGCTGGAAGAGCAGATACGGGCCGCTTTCGACAACGGTGACAAGTGGAGCGTTTCTCGAAACAAACGGGAGGCATCTTACAAAATCGTCCAACAGGGCGTGAGCCTCTTCGGGGAGGCCGACGGCTACTTCCCTTTTAACTGGAAGACATGCTCTGTCGGGAAGTGGGTCAATATCAAGGCTCCTTCAACTGTCCAGATGGCCTGTAACAGGGGCAGCATTTCAAATACAGGCAGCATTTCTGGCCGTGGTGCAGCCCAAGCCAATACTGCTGGATGTTAAGGCGACGAAAAGCCCCGGACAGTGTCCGGGGCTTTTTTGTTTTTAAGCCTTGAACAGATGCTTTTGGGCGAAGCGGTTGCCTGCGCCGGATTTGAGGTAGGTTTCAAATTCTCGGGCCAGGGTTTCGTCGGTGAAGGTTGTGAATCCGAGCAGTTGCCACGGGCGATGGCGACCGGTGTAGTCGCTGTCTCCGGCGTTGTGCTCGGCCAGGCGTTCTTCGGGATTGCGGGTGGTGAAGCCGACGTAGGTGCGTTTGGGGTGGGAGAGCGAGCGGAGGTAGTAGACGTAGAACCATCGGGTTTCGACTGGCATTTAGTTTTTCCCCCTTCATTTTTTGACAGACTTCTCTGCCCTTGCTGGGTGAAGTTTGAGAGGGCTACGCTTTGCCGCCAAGCCCTTTGCCGCCTGGATGGGCGGAGGCTTTGACAGCCTGGCAAGGGGCAGAGGGCTCGGTTTGCCAAGGCAAAAAAGAAGGCCCCAAAGTGGGGGCCTCCTTTTTTGGGCAAACCGGCCTACCGTTTGGAGAACTGGGTGGCGCGGCGGGCCTTGTGGCGGCCGTACTTCTTCGGTTCGACCACGCGGGGGTCGCGGGTGAGGTAGCCGAGCTTTTTCAGCACCGGGCGGTTGGCGTTGTCGTATTGCTCCAGCGCCTTGGCGATGCCGTGGCGCAGCGCGCCGGCCTGGCCGCTCAGGCCGCCGCCGTGGCAGCGGGCCGTGATGTTGAACTTGGCCAGCAGGTCGAGCGCGCCGAACGGCTGGTTGATGACCATTTGCAGCACCGGACGGGCGAAGTATTCTTCGAACTTGCGGCCGTTGATGGTGATTTCGCCCTTGCCCTTGGTGAGCCAGACGCGGGCCACGGCGTTTTTACGCTTGCCGGTGGCGTAGTACTTGCCGGCTTTTTCGTTGGTGGCTTTGATGTTAGCAGCGATACTCATGTGTTTTGTCCTTTTCTCGCTTGATTACTTGGCGGCGGCGCTTTTGGAAGCGCTGGCGGCGTTAATGGTTTGCGGCTGTTGCGCGGCGTGCGGGTGTTCGGCGCCGGTGTAGACGTGCAGCTTTTTGAACTGGGCACGGGCCTGGGCACTTTCCTTGGGCAGCATGCGCTTGACGGCACGTTCGACCACGCGCTCGGGGTGTTTTTCCTGCGCCGGGGTAATGCCCTTGATACCGCCGATGAAGCCGGTGTGCTTGTACCACACGCTGTTGGTGGCTTTGTGGCCGGTGAGCTTCACTTTTTCGGCGTTAATGACGATGACGTGGTCGCCGTTGTCGATGCCGGGGCTGTAGGTGGCCTTGTGCTTGCCGCGCAGCAGCGTGGCGATGCGGGTGGACAGGCGGCCCAGCGGAATATTGGTTGCGTCGAGCAGGAACCAGCCGGGTTTGCACTCGCTGGCCTTCTGGGTCTTGGTCATGATGGTCAAAGCCATGATGATATCCTTTAAGTACATGAACATAACCAGATTTTTCAGGTCTGAGGCACTCCATCAGCAGAAGCTGAATAACCGTCGCCATCGGGTTACCGGGGCGATATAGGTGAGGAATTGGGGGCAGTCAACGGTTTTTACTTGTAAAAGTGTGGAGAATCGGGGTTAATGGGCATCATCCCCTTTTTCCATGGAGGTCGTCATGACCAGCCCCTCTTTCCACCCCAATCTTCCCACTCCGGCCTTTCATATGGGAGTCGCCCGGCTCCGATGCAGTCGGGAACAGTATAGGACTTTTGCCCGCATCGCTGATGCGGGTAAGAATACAGTCAAGTTCACCGTCCATATGACAACCGCGATTGAGCTATGTTGCGACATTGGCGACATGTACGAGCGCGGCAACGTGGTTTTGATAACCGCCCCAAGAATGGAGACAAACATTAATCTACATTCATTGCGGATGGACCAGATCAGGCCTTATTCTCATGCGCCCGTCGACATCAGCAGCGAGAATATCGAGAGGCTGTTCAAATTGGGAGAGTTGTTGAACCTGAAT
Organism: uncultured Pseudomonadales bacterium; assembly: GCA_964601735.1. Classification (GTDB taxonomy): domain Bacteria; phylum Pseudomonadota; class Alphaproteobacteria; order UBA2136; family UBA6156; genus DATAJX01. Next base: position 30,963 of record CAZROO010000013.1, on the reverse strand, counting down.
AACCTGGACGACATTCTCTGTTCCGTCTGGGATAACTATCTCTACATCATGAGCCGATTGCTTCCCCCCAAGGGCGGCCGCCGAACATTGGTGGAAGTTTATGCCAGTCCCCTTTTCCGGATGATGGAGATGAGGGAAATCATTGTCTCCACCATGCCCAAGCGATAACAGAAAAGCCGCCGGTTGACCGGTGGCTTTTTTTTCGATGGATAGGTTCATGCGACGTGCGTGGCTGGGGTTTGGCGTGGGCTTCGGGGTGTAGGGGAAGCCCACATTTATGGGGGCCGTCGGTTTTGGCCTGCAGCCGACAGGCTTTCGGCAAAGCAGTTGAAAAAGTGATGATTCAGATTTCTCCCTGCCCGAGGGCATTTGAGTCGGCGTTAAATATAAACCCGATGAGGCTAAAAAGAAGTAAGGAATGGGGCTTGTTTTGTAAAAGCGGGTTTGGGGCCGGGATGAGGCGACGTTTAGGTTTTTCTGTTCAGACAAGGCCCCGGCCTGCGCGGGCATGACGGAGATATGAAGAAGGGGCCATGTGGCCCCTTGCATCGGTTCTTTTGCTTGGGGTGTTTAGACTTCAACCACCTGCACCAGGATGGTGGGCTGCTTGCCGCGTTCAAGCTTGAAGGCACGTCTCATGGTGAGAGTGATGGCCTCCCCTGCCCGGCGGTAGTCGTCGATGATGCCATCGGGGAACGCCACCTGCATGGCCTTGTCGGCGGCGTTGACGGCCTTTTTGAGCAGGCCGGCCTGGGCGCGTTCTTCAATCACGCCACGGGTAGTGACGGACAAATCGGAGACCCATTCCTTGTTGCTGGATTTGACTGCCAAAGAGACGCTGACCACGCCTTCGTTGGCCATTTTGCGGCGTTCCTTGATGAGCATGGTGTCGTTTTCGAGGATGTGCAGGCCGTCGATATAGTTAACGCCGTGCGGGTAGGCGTGCTGCTGGATGTGCGGCTCGTCGCTGACGTTATCGGTGGCGATGACCAGCTTTTTGCCCACCGCGATTTCGAGCGGGATGAAGCCCATGTCGCGCGCGATTTGGGCGTGCGCGTGGATGTGCGCGGCCTCGCCGTGCACCGGCACCACGTACTTGGGCTTGAGCAGCTTGTACAGGCGTTCGATTTCCGGGCGGCCGGCGTGACCGGAGACGTGGATATCGTCGTGGGTCAGTTCGGAGAGCACATCGGCACCGAGGGTGTAGAGATTGTTAATGACGTTGAGGATGCCGCGCTCGTTGCCGGGAATCATCTTGGACGACATGATGACGGTGTCGCCCTTGGCGATGCGCAGGCCGCGGACTTCCTGACCCGCTGCGAGGCGCGTGAGGCTGGCTTCGATTTCGCCCTGCGTGCCGCTGGCAAAGATGAGCACCTTGTCGCGCGGCAGGCCCTTGAGTTCGTCGGGGCTGACCATCCAGTTGGCCAGGCCTTGCGGCTGGTAGCCGAGGTCTTTGGCGAAGCTGAGCATCTTGTTGACCGTGCGGCCGAGGAAGCAGACCTTGCGGCCGCATTCGGCGGCGGTTTGTGCGACCATGAGGATGCGCCCGATGTTGCTGGCGAACGCCGCGAAGAAGATGCGGTTGGGCGCGGCCTTAATGTACTTGGCCAGGCTCTTGGCCAGCGGACCTTCGGAGCCCGAGGCGGTGGGGCGCATGGCGTTGGTGCTGTCGCCGAACACGGCCAGCACGCCTTCGTTACCGATTTCGGCGAAGCGTTTTTCGTCGGTTTTATGGCCGAACGGCGGTTCGTCGTCGAACTTGTAATCGGCGGTGTGGATGATGGTGCCGTGCGGGCTGCGGATGGCGAGCGCGAAGCATTCGGGGATGCTGTGCGCGACCATGACGAACTCGACGCTGAAACCGCCCGCCGGGTATTGCTTGCGCGGTTCGATGGTGACCACCTGGCCCTTGGCCGGGGTGATACCGAGTTCCTGCAATTTCGCTTCCAGCGCCTTGCGGGCGAACGGGCTGACGTACACCGGAGCGCCGTCGAAGTCGTCCCACAGGTAGCCGATGCCGCCGATGTGATCTTCATGCGCGTGGGTGATGAACACGCCCTTGAGGTGGCCGCCCTTGGTGACGTGTTCGCGGATGTAGCGGGTATCGGGCACCAGGACGTTGACGCCGGGGGAGCGTTCGTCGCCGAAGCTCACGCCGGTATCGACAACGATGTAATCGCCGTCGCATTCGTACAGCATCATGTTCATGCCGATTTCGCCAACGCCGCCGAGAGGCAGGGCTGCCAGTTGTTTCTTTTTACTCATAATGTTTAGTCTTTCGGTTACGCGGCCTTGCCGCGTTTTTGGCGTGGATGCCAGCCTACGCTGGCATGAAGCCAATATTTAATCTTCAGCTGAGATAGTCGTGGAATAGTTTATCCGCGTTAGTCACCTTATGGCTTTTTCCATCTTCGGTGACGACATCAAGGCTGCCATCGGGGTTGAGGGCGTTTACCGTTGCGGGGAGGACTAACTCGTCACTCGCCCGTTGCAGCCGTACGCGTTGGCGTAACGTGATGCAGAGGGCGGTGTAGTCCGGCGCAACCGCCGACCAACCTTGGGCCTGATATAGGGCAACCCGCCTGATTATGCAAGTATTTAAGATTTCTAGCACTTTTTTGGGGCCCGGCGGGGTGGACGGGCTGGCTTGCTGGAGGGTGATGCCGGGAAAATCGCGCAAGTCTGGCGGCGTGGTGACGTTTAAACCGATTCCCAGTGCTGATGTGTTCTGGCCGTGGGTTTCGACCAGGATGCCGCAAAGTTTTTTGCCGTTCACGTAAATATCGTTGGGCCATTTGATGACCGGCTCGAGGTCGGGGGAGGCTTTATGGATGGCGTCGATGACCGCAAGGCTGGCGACCAGAGCCAGATGCTGGGTTGGGGTGTCGCGGAGAATCCAGACCGCGGCGATGGCGTGTTGGGGGAAGACTGTCCATGTTTTGCCGTGACGCCCCCTCGCCGCCGTGTGTTCACCCGCCGTGATGAGCGTGAGGTGAGGTGCGCCTTCTTTTATCAGGCGCGCGGCGTCGTCCATGTTGGACGTGGTTTTGGGTATGTGGACCCTGTTCTGCTTCTCCATTGCCTAGAATAAGGCGGTGGATGCGGCGAATGTCAAGTTGGCCAGCAGGTTGGGGAAGACGCCCAACACCACCAATGCGGCGGCAAGCGATAGGGCGTAAGCGATACCGCTTATGTTTTTGGGGCTGCCCTGCGGCGTGTTTTCGGCGGGGTCGAAGTACATCAGCTTAATGAGCCAGAGGGAGTAAAATGCGGCAATGGCGGAGCAAATGACCGCTACCACGGCGAGCCAAGTATAGCCCGCAGCCACGGCGGCGGCAAAGGCGGTGAACTTGGCAAAGAAGCCGGCGAGCGGGGGAATCCCCGCCAGCGAGAACAGGTAGATGAGCAGCGCGGTGGCCAGGTACGGGCGTGTGCTGCTGAGGCCCTTGAGCTGGGCGGTAGTTTGGATGTCGGCATCCATCAGGGCCCCAAAAGTGCCGAGCATGGTGATGCCGTAGATGGCGACATAAAATAATGCGCCGTGGGCCCCTGCCCCGTTGTTGGCGACAACGCCGGTAAGCAGGAAGCCGACCTGCGCGATGGTTGACCAGGCGAGCAGGCGTTTAAGGTCGGTTTGCAGGATAGCGAGTGTGCTACCCGCAAGCATGCCAAAAGCCGCAAGCACCGCCAGTGCCGGTTGCCAGGTGGCGGCCAGCGGCATGAAGGTGCCGGAGAGCAAACGCACCAGCGCAGCTGTGGCAGCAAGCTTGGGCAGCGAGGCCATCACCGCCGTGACAGGTGTGGGAGCGCCCTCGTAGACGTCAGGCGTCCACATATGGAACGGCACGACCGAAAGCTTGAAGATGAGCGCGACCACCGTGAGCGACATGGCTACCAGGGTGAGAGGATGAGAGGGTGAGAGGGTAAGGGCGTTTGAAAGAGCGCTAAATCCGAGCTGGCCGGTTTGGGCGTAGACCAGCGAGATGCCGTAGAGCATCAGGGCGCTGGTTAGTGAACCCAGGATGAAATACTTGAGCCCAGCTTCGGAGCTGTTGGCGTCCTTCCGCAGGAATGCGGCGAGGATGTAGAGCGGGAAGCTCATGAGCTCGAAGCCCAGGTAGAAGCTGATGAAGTGGCTGCTGTTGATGAGCACCAAGGTGCCGAGGGTGCAGAGCGCGAGCAGGACATAATATTCAGGCTTGTGGGAAGAAGGCGTTAGGCGTTGAGCATTAGGCGTTAGGAAAAACTGGGGTGCCAGAGGGATGCTGAGCGCGGCCAGGCCGAGGGCCAGCAGGCTGGCAAGGATGCTGTAAGGGCTGAGGATGAGCAGCGGGCCGCCCGCCGTGTTGAACACCGGGCCGGACTGCGGGTGCGTCAGCCACGGCACGGCGCTGACGACAAAGACGATGGCGGTAAGCGCCGCAACCAGGCGCGCGTTGTTAGTGAAGGCACCCGCCATCAGTAAAACCAGGATACCGGCGGCGAGCAAGCCAAGGGGCGCGGTGAGCAATATATCAATGGGCATGGGCGGATTCCTCAACGGTGGAAGAGACGGGTGAAGTTTCGCTGACGGTTGTGGCGATTACGGGTGTGGTGCCGGAAACGATAGTGGTGCTGATGGGAGTGGTTTCGCTGACTGTGACAGATGTTGGGGTTGCAAGCTGCTCTTTGGTCATCGCGTAATTGGTGCTGATGGCTTTGACCGGCTGGGCCCAGAGGTTCATGGCCAGGCTGGGCATGATGCCGAGGATGACGACAAGCGCGACCAGCGGGGTAAAGATAATCCATTCGCGCAGATTGAGGTCGGGAAGCTCGGCGATGTGTTTTTCGACGTTGGGGCCGGGTGTGCCGAAAATCATTTTACGGTACAGCCACAGCATGTAGAGCGCGCCGAACACCACGCCGCTGGTGGCGGCGGCGGTGGCCCACGGCGCTACCGGCCAGGCGCCCGCGAGGCTGAGGAATTCACCGACAAAGCTGTTGGTGCCGGGCAATGCGACGGCGGCGAGCGTGAGGACCATCACCACGAAGGCGTACCTGGGCATGGGGACGACGAGGCCGCCGAAGTTTTTGAGTTCACGGGTATGGAGGCGTTCATAAATAGTACCGACGGCGAGGAACAGCCCGGCGCTGACGATGCCGTGGTTAATCATGACGAGGAGCGCGCCGTGCAGGCCCGCTTCGGTGCCCGCGAACAGGCCGAGGGTGACGAGGCCCATGTGGCTTACGCTGGAATAGGCGATGAGCTTTTTGATGTCGGTTTGCGCGTAGGCGACCAGCGCCGCATAGACCACCGCGAAGCCGGAGAGCGTGAAGACATAAGGTGCAAGGGTGACGGCGGCCTCGGGGAAGAAAGGCAAGCTGAAGCGCAGGAACCCGTAGGCCCCGAGCTTGAGCAGCACGCCCGCGAGGATGACGGAACCCGCAGTGGGCGCCTGGACGTGGGCATCGGGCAGCCAGGTATGGAACGGGAACATCGGCACCTTGACGGCGAAGGCGGCAAAGAAAGCCCAGAACAGCAGTTGCTGGGTGAGCAGCGGGAACATCATGGTTTGGGCGGGGATTTGGGTGATGTCGAAGGTGTGGGTGTGGGCATAGATGTAGAGGCCCGCGACAAGCATCAGCACGCTGCCGACGAAGGTGTAGAGGAAGAACTTGAGCGCGGCGTAGACGCGGTTTTCGCCGCCCCAGATGCCGATGAGCAGGAACATGGGGATGAGCATGGCTTCCCAGAAGATGTAAAAGAGGATGAAATCGAGCGCGCTGAAAACGCCGACCACAGCGCCTTGCAACAGGAGCAGCGCGGCCATGAAGCCGGATTGGTTTTTGGTGACGCTGTTCCAACTGGTGAGGATGCACAGTGGCGTGAGCAAGGCGGTGAGCGCGATGAGCGCGAGGCTGATGCCGTCGATGCCTAAATGATAGCTGATGCCGAGGGTGGGGAGCCAGGGTTTGTCTTCGATAAACTGAAAGCCTGGCTGCGCGGCGTTGAACTGGTGGAGCGCAAGCGCGGCCAGCGCGAGGCTGACGAGGCTGACGAGCAACGCAAAGTGCTTGGCGAGCTTTTGCGGCGTGGCCAGCGTGGCGAGGCCGCCGAAGACGGGGATGAAAATGAGCGAAGTAAGGAGTGGCAACATTATTTAACTTCTCCGCTTACACCAAAAACAAATTTGAAGGTACGGCGGTTCTTTTGCCGAATATTGAAACCTTGCTCCGAATCAATGACAAATACTTTTTTACCTATCCAGCAACGGGCATAGAGAGCATTCATTTTTTTGAATTTCACAAATCCACGTTGTCTTATCTCAGAACCATTGGGGTATTCAATCTCTGTAGAGATAAAGGAAGGATTACCCCAACCGATTTCAGTAAAAGCCTTTTTCATCACATGGTCCTCCAGAGAATCCAGCCCAGGCCGATGACGAGACCGAGGACCATAGCGAAGGCGTAGTGGTAAACATAGCCGGTTTGCGCGGGGCGCAGCCAGCGGCCGAGGTCGACCACCGTTTGCGCGGTTTGGTTGACGATGAAATCGACGCCGCGCTTATCGAACCAGTTGGCCGCGAACCTGCTGACGGCTTTGGTAGGCGTGACCACGGCGGCGTCGTAGAGTTCATCGACGTACCACTTGTTGAAGCTGATGGCGTAGGGGATGTCGAAGGTTTTGGCTGCTTCGCGGGCTTTGTTCTGGTGGCCGACGAAGTAGTACCAGGCCAGTGCGATACCGCAAGGTGCGAGCAACAGCGTAATGTATTTGGCGATGAAGGGGATATGCCCCTCACCTTCAGCGGTGGCTTCTTTCATGGCGATGGCCCCCTGCCACCAGTCGGCGGTGCCCATTCCCTTGAGCAGGAAGCCGGCGGCAACGGCGCCCAAGGCCAACGGCAGCATGGGTATAAGCATGCTACGGGGAGATTCGTGCGGCTCGTGGTGATCGCCGTGGTGGTGGGCGGGGCCGTCGAAGGCGCGGAACAATACGCGGAAGGAATAGAACGCGGTGAGGAACGCCGCGAATACGCCGGTGAACCAGACGCCGTAGTTACCGCTGGCGAAGGCGGATTCGATAATGAGGTCTTTGCTGAAGAAGCCGGCGAATGGCGGGATGCCCGCCAGCGCGAGGCTGCCCGCCCACATCAGGCCGTAGGTGATGGGCAGGGCCTTGCGCAGGCCGCCCATGCGGAAGAGGTCTTGCTCGTGGTGCGTGCCGTGAATGACGCTGCCCGCGCCGAGGAACAGCAGCGCCTTGAAAAAGGCGTGGGTGGTGAGGTGGAACATGGCCGCCGCCGGGGCCCCCACCCCGATGGCAAAGAACATGTAGCCGAGTTGCGAGCAGGTGGAATAGGCGATGACGCGTTTAATATCGCGCTGCGTAAGACCTACCGTGGCGGCGAAAATAGCCGTGAGCGCCCCGACGACGGCGACAATCTGGAGGATGTCTGGCGTGACCATGTATAAAGGCGACAGGCGGCAGAGCAGGAACACTCCAGCGGTAACCATAGTAGCGGCGTGAATGAGCGCGCTCACCGGGGTTGGGCCTTCCATCGCATCGGGCAGCCAGGTGTGTAGGCCGAACTGGGCGCTTTTACCCATGGCGCCGATGAAGATGAAGAGGGCGATTAAATTAAGCGTTTGCTGGTGGTCGTGGGCGAAGTCGGCGGCGCGGGGCAGAACGTCGGCATACGTCAGGCTGCCGAAGTTTTGCAGAATCATGAACAGGCCCAGCAGCATGGCGGTATCAGCCACGCGGTTGACGATGAAGGCTTTCATGGCAGCGGCGTTGGCGCTTTCTTTCTGGTGCCAGAAACCGATAAGCAGATAGGAGCAGACGCCCACGCCTTCCCAGCCCAAAAACATTTGCAGCAGGTTGGTGGCGGATACCAGCATGAGCATGGCGAAAGTAAAGACGCTCAAGTAAATGAAGAAGCGGCGCTTGGAGTTGTCCTGTTCCATATAGCCCCAGCTGTAGACGTGCACGCAGGCGCTGACCGTGGTGACGACGATGAGCATGGTGGTGGTGAGGCGGTCGAACAGCGCGCCGAAGCTGACCTGCCAGTTGGCCACGGTTATCCAGTCGAGCCAGTTGACGCTGAACGGCTCTACCGCGCCGCCGATGTTGAAGAACAGGAACCACGCGCCGAGCGCGGCGCACAGCACCGACATGGTGGTGAGGGTTTGCGCGATGGTGTCGGCGCCTTTTCTGTCGCGCGCGGCGTAACCCATCAAGGCCGCCATCAAGGCACCCAGGCCGGGCAGCAGAATGGTGAGGTTGGCGATGGTTTGCATTATTTTTGGGGTGCTTTTTGTTGTTGCAGCTTATCCATCACTTTATCGAACCCCAGCAGTTCGTTGAGGCTGATGAGGTGGGCAACGCGGGCGAGATTGGGGTTGGCCTTGGCGATTTGCACGCCCTCATTGGTGGTGAGCTTGAGGCTGCCTTTTTGCAGGTTGTAGAAATTGGTGAAGATATTGCCACCCGCCTGGCAGGATTTGTAGAGCTCATTGGCACCGACGATGTAATCGGCCGCACCGAGGGTGTTGATGTTTTTACCCAGCATGTAGGCAGTGAAGCCTTCAGTGATATCGACCTGCGGCAGGTATTTTTTGATTTTGCCGAGATTGTCGAAGTTCTGCACGAAGTCAAGATAATCGGCACAACTGCCCTTTTGGAAAACGGTATAACCTTTGAACAACGCCGCCAGCAGCGCCAGTTCGAGGACGAGGAGGATGATGACGAGGAGGCGTTTTTTGTTCATGCTATTGGGCCGTGGTTTGACTTACCAGGGTGTTTATCTTTTGCTTGGCCTTCATTGAGATAACCATGCTCTTAACTACCAGTGTAGCGCTGGCATCCTGTTGCGTGGGAACATCTTTGAACATGTTCGCAAAAAATGTGGGGGCGTCGCTTTTGGACATTTTTTCCATCGGCTTAAACAGCTCAAACAGTTTTTGCTCCGGATGGATTTTGCACAGGCCGGTAAACTGATTGCCATAGAAGATGGCTTTGGACTCATAATCCGGTGCGTTCGTATCAACGCCTTCCAGCCGGGAGCGGGCGCCGATGTACCACCCCAAGGCGACGATGGACGTGCGCATACGGGTTTGCTGTTGAATTGATATTTTAGTATCGTCGTCGTTCAAATGCGACAGCGTGTTCAGGTAATCGCTGCAGCTCAAATCGGTGACCGAGTTTTTCACCGTTTTGCCAATCCATAAGGCGCTGGCCAAAATGGCTGCGAGTACCACTAACCCGATAGCCGCCAATGTGTAGAGAACGTAGCGCATTGCTTTAGCCTTTCATCATGTCGGCTTGGTCGATTTCGATGCTGCCCTTGTTGCGGTAGAACAGCGTGACGATGGCGAGGCCGATGGCGAGCTCGGCTGCGGCCACGGTAAGGATGAAGAAGCTCAAAATTTGTCCGCCGAGGTCGGCGCGGAAATGGCTGGTGGCGATGAGATTGACGTTGGTGGCGAGGAGCA
>CAZROO010000013.1:12120-21383 GCA_964601735.1 uncultured Pseudomonadales bacterium | reverse complement strand
ACCGATTTGGGTGACCAGTAGATGGGTTGGGCCCCCTGCCCGCTGACCGGTTTGGTGATGACGAGGCCATCTTTAATGGTGCGCGAGAGCTGGGCGGAAATATCTTGGCGCTTTACGTCGCCGCGGCGGCGGTGGGTGAGGACGATAGCGCCGACCATCGCGGTGAGCAGAATCATCCCCGCGGCCTGGAAGGTGAGCGCGTAGTCGGTGAACAGCACATTGCCGAGTTGTTCGATGTTGGTGGGCGCGTTGAGCGGCGTGCCCGCGCCGGTGCCGACGTTATCGAACATGCCGAGGCTCGCGGCCACCAGCAGCTCGCCCGCCAGCGCGGCGGCGACGATGAGGCCCGCCGGGAGGTAGGGGGCGAAGCCTTCGCGCAGTTTGGCGAAGTCGATGTCGATGGTCATGAGCACGAACAGGAACATGACGGCGATGGCGCCGACGTAAATCATGACGATGAGCAGGCCGAGGAACTCGGCATAGAACAGCAGGAACATGGCTGCGGCGTTGAGGAAGGTGAAAATCAGGCCCAGCACGCCGTACATGGGGTTGCGCGCGGTGATGACCGCCCCTGCCCCGAGCAGCAGACCGAATGCGAAGAGGTAGAAGAGGATGTCGGCGAGCATCAGACGAATTGCTCCATTTGGGCGGGTTGATAGCCCTCGAGTTTTTGGGCTTTTTTGCCCGGTACCGGGGTTTTGCTCATGTTGGAGCGGTGGACCTCGGCAAACGCGGCGTCGGCGTCGACGCGCAGCAGTTCGAGCGTGCCGTAGGTGAGGTAGAGCACGTCGCAGAGTTCTTTAATAAGATGCGCGCGGGCGGCCTTGCTGTTTTCGGCTTTCACTTCTTCCATCGCCTCGAACAGCTCGGCCACTTCTTCCTCGATCAATTCGCGGCGGCAGCCCAGCAGGTCGGTGTAGATCGCTGGATCGGGGTCGAATTTGGCATGGAATTGCTGGATGAGTTTGAAGTTGCTCATAGTTTTTTGGCGTGGATGCCAGCCTTCGCTGGCATGAAGCGGAGAATTTTGGGAGCGGCTCATCGGTAGGGGGCATCCCGTTTAAGGCGCTCGGCCAGCGTGGGTTCGAGGCGTTCGCCGTTTTCGAGCAGGCGGTTTTTGTCGTAGACCAGACTCTTCCGGTTTTCGGCGGCGAATTCCATGTTGGGGCCTTCGACGATGGCGTCGACAGGACAGGCTTCTTCGCACAGGCCGCAGTAGATGCATTTGACCATGTCGATGTCGTAACGCGTGGTGCGACGGGAGCCGTCGGCGCGGGGTTCGGCCTCGATGGTGATGGCCTGGGCGGGGCATACGGCTTCGCAGAGTTTACAGGCAATGCAGCGTTCTTCGCCGTTCGGGTAACGGCGCAGCGCGTGTTCCCCGCGCATGCGCGGGGAAATCGGTGTGGCCTCGAACGGATAGAGAATGGTGAACTTTTTGCGGAACATGTTGGCGAACGTGATGGAGAAGCCCTTGATCACGTCGAGCAGCAGAAACTGCTTGATGCCGGCAAAGAAGGTCAGGTGGCGAGTCATGCGAAGTTGCCCCAGAGTTTAACCGCCAATGCGGTGATGACCAGCCAAATCAGGCTGCCCGGCAAAAAGATTTTCCAGCCGAGACGCATGAGCTGGTCGTAACGGTAGCGCGGAAGGGTGGCGCGGACCCAGATCATCACGAACAGGATGAAGGTGATCTTGAGCACGAACCAGACCACGCCCGGCACCAGGTTGAGCGGCACGATGTTGAGCGGCGGCAGCCAGCCTCCTAAAAATAGGAGGGTGGTGAAAGCGGACATGAGAATCATGTTCATGTACTCGCCCAGAAAGAACATGGCAAAGGGCATGCTGGAGTACTCGGAGTTATAACCGGCGACCAATTCTGCTTCGGCTTCGGGCAGGTCGAACGGGTGGCGGTTGGTTTCGGCCAGGATGGAAATGACGAACATGATGAAGGCCGGAAATGCCGGGAGGAAGAACCAGACGTGCTGCTGGGCTTCGACGATTTTGGTGAGATTCATGCTGCCGGAGAGCAGAATGATGCTGAGAATGATGAGGCCCATGCTGACTTCGTAGCTGACCATTTGCGCGCCGGAACGCACCGCGCCGAGGAAGGGATATTTGCTGTTGCTGCTCCAGCCCGCCATGAGGATACCGTAGACGCCGAGCGAACCGACCGCCAGCAGGTAGAGTACGCCGAGATTGACATCGGCCAGCACCCAGCCGGTGTTGAAGGGGATGACGGCCCAGGTGAGCAGCGCCGGAATAAAGATGAAGGCGGGCGCAACCATGAAGACCAGTTTGCTGGATTTTTCGGGCAAGATCACTTCCTTGAACATGGCCTTCACGCCATCCGCAATCGGTTGCAGCAGGCCGAACGGGCCGACGTGCATGGGGCCGTGGCGGAGGTGCATCCAGCCGAGGACTTTACGCTCGAACCAGGTGGTATAGGCCATGCCCAGGATGACCGGCACGGCGATGGCGAGGACTTTGAGCACGGTCAGAATCAACCACCAGATGTTGTCGGCTGTAGCGAGGGCGAACAGGTTGCTGAAATCGGGGATGAAGCTCGGCGTCATGGTTAGTTCCCCATTGGGCCGACTTTGTTGTAATCGAGCGTGGGCGCAGCGGGCACGGTAGCGCTGGGTGGGTTGTCCAGCGATTCGCCGTGGGCGACCTTCATACAATTATCGAAGCCTGGATTGGATTGCCAGCCACACTGGCCTTGTTCGTTTTTAGCGCAGGTGCCGTATTGGTAGCAGGCGCTTTCGGCAGTGACTTTGCAGAGTGTGGGGGTGGGTTTGCTGCCGACCTCGGCGCAGATTTCGCCGTTACAGCCGGTGCGGGCGCAACCGTTATCGGCCTGGGGTGTAGGAAAAGTGGCTGTGGACGTTGAAATCAGGGCGCCGAGCGCAAGGGTGATGAGGTTAGACATGGGCGCCCTCTTCACTTTGGGTGGAGCTAAATGGTTGAATTGCCTTCGCCTTTTGGGCGGTGGGGGAGCCGCTCTCTTTTTGGCAGGACTGCATGGTGGAGGATTGCCTTAAGTAACTGTTCTGCAAGTAGTATTTTGTCGGCAGGGCGGTTAACGGCTGGCTGGAAATCTTGCCGGATTCGGCGCTGAATTTGCCGGTATTCAGTTGGCCCATTTGGCTGCGCAGCTGGTTAAGTGTATCAAAATTAATGATTTTACAGAGATGTTCGGAGAGGGCGCGGTAGATTTTCCAGTCTTCCTTGGCCAGGTGGGGCGGCATGATGGCTTGATTCGACACTTGAATATCGCCCTGGATGTTGATGCTGGTAAAAGATTTTTCGGCCCAGGATGCCGTGGGCAGTTGCAGCGTGCAGGCCTGAGCCTGGGGTGTGCTGTGGGTGCCGAGATAGATGGAAATACCCTTGAATTTGTGGAGCAGGGATGTCGCAATGCTGTCGCATTCGCCGTGCAGGAATAGCACTTCGATGTCGTTTTTTTCGATGCTTTTGATGATTTTTGATGCGGGAGTGTCGTAGCCGAGTGCAAGCGGCGCCAGCGTGCCGCTGGTGGGGGTGAGGAAGTTATAGCCGTTCCACCCGCCACGCTGGGCGAGCTTGTGGGCGATGGCAAAAATCGATTCGGCGGAGGGGTGGTCGAGCGCGGCGCGGCCGAGGATGACGAGCGGACGTTGGGCCTTGCCCAGCGTGGTCAAGAACGGATGTTTGCCGGTGAGCAGCGAGGGGTTGTCGCCAAGGTGCTCGTACTTGTAGGTAAGGTCGACCCCCTTCTCCGGTTGCGCACCGAGCAGGGCGATGGGCACGCGCTTTTTGATGAGCTTGCGCAGGCGGGCGTTGAGCAGCGGGGCTTCGAGGCGCGGGTTGGCGCCGATGATGAGGACGGCATCGGCCTGTTCCCATTGTTTGAACGGTGTGTAACCGCGCAGGAGGGCTGGGTCGATAATGGTGGCACCATCGAGCGCGAGGTTTTTGCTACCGAGCGTCCGGTAGAAAAACTCGCGCATGGCGAAGGCGTCTTCGGCACCTTGCAGGGTGCCGATGATGCCTGCGATCTTTTGTGGCGGAACTTTGGCAAGTTTGGTCTTGATCATGCTGAATGCATCCTGCCAGCCAAGCGGACGTGGATGCTGGCCTTCGCCAGCATGGGGCGAGACCAGGCGGTTGGTGTGGAGCGCGTCGTAGCTGAAGCGCGCGGCGTCGGTGATCCATTCCTCGTTGATGGCGTCGGCCTCGCGCGGCAGCACGCGCATCACCTGCCCGGCCCGGCTTTGAACGGTGAGGTGCGAACCGACGCCGTCGAGGATGTCGATGCAATGGGTATCGAGCAGTTCCCACGGGCGGCCCGCGAAGGCGTAGGGTTTGCTGGTGAGCGCACCGACCGGGCAAAGGTCGATCATGTTGCCCGCGAGTTCGGATTGCAGCGCAGCCTCGACATAGGTGCCGACCTGCATGTTTTCGCCCCTGCCCGTGGCGCCGAATTCCTCGACGCCTGCGACCTCTGTCGCGAAGCGGATGCAGCGTGTGCAGTGGATGCAGCGGGTCATGACGGTTTTTATTTTGCTGCCGATGTCCTTGTCGTCTACCGCGCGCTTAAACTCGTGGTAGTGGGAACGGTCTGCCCCGTAGGCCACGGCCTGATCCTGCAGGTCGCACTCGCCGCCCTGGTCGCAGATGGGGCAGTCGAGCGGGTGGTTGATGAGCAGCATTTCCATCGTCCCCTTGCGGGCCTCGATGGTGAGCTTGCTGTCGGTGCGGATCTTGTTGCCTTCGGCGACCGGCCAGTGGCAACTGGCGACCGGCTTGGGCATGCCTTCGATTTCGATGAGGCACATGCGGCAGTTGCCCGCGATGCTGAGGCGCTCGTGGTAGCAGAAGTGGGGGATTTCTTTTCCCGCTTGCGTACAGGCAGCCATGACGGTGCTGCCTTTTTTGACTTGCAGCAGCACGCCATCGACGAAGACGTTGACGAAGCCTTCGGGGGCAGGCGGAAGTGCAGGCGCGGCAGGCGCCGTAGCCACGGCAGCGGGCGGAGCCTTGGGCGCCGCAGCGGCCTGCGGCGGCATGGCCGTTACCTTTTGCGCCAGTTTGGCGGCGACGTGTTCGGCGGCGGCGGTATTGAGTTGCTTGGGTGTGGCCTTGCCTTTTTTAGCTTTCAGCTCGGGCTTTTTGCGCACGGCTTTACCCGGCTGGGCTGCCGATTTGGCTTTGGGCTTGACGGGCTTTTTAGGCATTGTTGTTACGCAAGCTGCTCATATAAGTCGTTCCATTCCGAATTAACCGCCAGGATGTATCTTATCTTTCTGGCACGGGGCCATTCTTTCATCGCTTTCTCTCGTGCAATAGCATCGGTGACAAGACTGAAGCCCTCGAAATAGACGAGGGTTTTGCAACCAAATTTTTGGGTAAATCCCTCTACTTCTTCATTCCGGTGCTGAAAGATGCGTGCGGGAAGATTCTTCGTCACACCAATATAAATAATACCATTTGGTTTGCTGGCCATAATATAAACCCAAGCCTTTTGACTAGCTGGGTCATACAATAACGGTGGAATTTCCGGCCAGCGCAGCGGACGTGTATCCCGGCCTTCGCCGGGATGAGGCGGAGAACAAAGCAGGGCCTCGCTCAAAGACATCGAGGCCTTCGCCGGGGACGCTCCAGTAAGAAGCGGCTTCCCGGCCAGGACAGTGGCTTCGCCGCTATGAGGCGGAGAGTAGGAAGTGGCCTGGTTCGGGGACACGGATTTACTTCTTTTTCTTCTTCATTGTTGGTTTGGGCTTAGCACTTTTAGCCTTTGGGCGGGAGGGATTTTTAGCGGCCACCGGCATGGGTGTGGCCCTGCGGGCAGTGGTTGCCGCCCCTGCCCCCGAGGACCGGCGGCGGGCCTTGAAGCGCGCGGCGATGCCCACCGGCGCCGGGCCGAAGCGGTTGGCGGTGATGCTGCCGGGGATAATACATTCGACAAGCAGCATGACCAGCGGTGTGACCTGCACGAGGAAATAGGTGTAGATGCTGGGCATGAGGGCGAAGGCCGGGATGGTGGCGAAGCGCAAAAACCACCAGAAGCCGGAGCGGTTGAAATCGTGCCAGCGGCGCGCGCCGAGGCACATGGACGGGAATACCAGGAACAGGGCCAGCGGTTCGACCACCTTCATGCCGCCGAACTCACCCGCAACGCAGATAATGGCCCACATGGCCGCCATCGACATGGCGTAATCGAGCCGCGGCAGGCGGCCGTATGGATTGAAGAAATATTCTAAAGGTTTCATCGACGTTTTCTCCTTTGGGGGTTGCGTACAGACGTTTTAGGTAGCTTAACATGTTGAGGACGAACGGGCTTAACCGTTGCGCGCGGATTAGGCCCGAAGCGGTTGGGGCCCGGTGTACCGGGCGCGAAAAACAACACCAGCATGGCAATGACATTAACCACCGGCACCAGGCTTAGCAGCGTGAACCAGCCGCTGCAGTCGAGGTCGTGCCAGCGGCGCACCGCCAGGCAAATGTGGGCCACCATGATGAGGGCCGCCAGGGCGATAAAGACCAGCGAAAGCAGGCCGATGACCAGCGGGCTGAAGATAAGCGTGAGCAACAGGAAAAACAGTCGGCCTACGACGCTGACCCCCACCAGCACCAGCCAGAGCTGGAAATATTGCAGGCGCGACAGGCGGCCTTTGAGCGTGAAGAACAGTTGCATGGCTTCGGCGGCTTGTTGGTTACGCGGCATCGGTTTTGAGCCTTTCTTCGAAGAGATGTTTGAAATGTTTTAACGTGCCTTGCACCGGCCACATGGCGCCGTCGGCAAAGGCGCAGATGGTGCGGCCTTCGATTTTTTTGGTGATGCTGTAGAGCTGGTCGAGCTCGGCGCGGGTGCCGTGGCCGTGGGAGAGCCTATCCATCAGGCGGTAGACCCAGCCCACCCCTTCCCGGCACGGCGTGCACTGGCCGCAGGACTCGTGTTTGTAGAAGGCGCTGATGCGGGTCATGACGCGGAGCAGGTCCACATCCTTGTTCATCACGATGACGGCGGCGGTGCCGAGGCCGGTGCCGTGCTCTTTGAGGCCGTCGAAATCCATTAAAGCCTTGCCCGCCTGCTCGGTGTTGAGCAGCGGCGTGCTGCTGCCGCCGGGGATGATGCCTTGCAGGTTGTCCCAGCCGCCGGTGACGCCTTCGGCGTAGGTTTCGATGAGTTCCTTGAGCGGGATGCTCATGGGCGCCTCGACGTTGATGGGCCGGTTGACGCTGCCGCTGATGCTGAAGATTTTGGTGCCTGAATTGTTGGGGCGGCCCCAGCGCGTGAACCATTCTTTCTCATGCTTGAGGATGGGCGGCACCTGGGCGATGGTTTCGACATTATTGATGGTGGTGGGGCAGCCGTAGAGGCCGAACCCGGCGGGGAACGGCGGCTTGAGGCGGGGTTGGCCTTTTTTGCCTTCGAGGCTTTCGAGCAGGGCGGTTTCTTCGCCGCAGATGTAGGCGCCCGCGCCGAGGTGGAGATACACGTCAATGTTGAGGCCGGTGCCGAGGATGTTCTTGCCGAGGTAGCCTGCGGCGTAGGCTTCGTTGATGGCCTGTTGCAGGCGGCTCGACTCATTGTAGTACTCGCCGCGCACGTAGATGTAGCCGGTCTGGGCGCTGATGGCGTAGCAGCCGACGATCATGCCCTCGACCAGCGTGTGCGGTTCGTAGCGGAGGATATCGCGGTCTTTGCAGGTGCCGGGTTCGCCTTCATCGGCGTTGCAGACGAGGTAGTGCGGCTTGTTGGAAACTTCCGGCTTGGGCATGAACGACCACTTCATGCCGGTGGGGAAGCCCGCGCCGCCGCGGCCACGCAAGTTGCTTTGCTTGACCTTTTCGATGATGTCGACCTTGGGCATCTGGAGGATCTCCTTCAGGCCTTTGTAGCCGCCACGTTTTTCATAAGCTTTGATATCCCAGCCCTCCTCGCCCCCGAGGTTGGGGAAGCATTTGTCCTGCGGCTTGAGGATGGGGGTGGGCATCGGCTCGCTATTCGCTTTTTGGGGCGGTTTGCATGACGTCCGGCTTCACACGGACGAAATCGCTGTCGCCGTTGGGGACGCAGAGGAAGGTGACGTCGTCGAACTTTTCGCCGGTGTCGGTTTCGGTGCCGCCGTATTCCTTAACCAGTTGCACGTTGCGCTTTTGCTTGGCGCAGAAGCTGTTGGCTTCGGACAGCGCGGCCTGCTTGGCGGCGCTGGCGGATTTTTCGGACGTGGCGCGCACGGTGTAGCTGTCCTTGCCAATTTGCTGGACGTTGAGGGCACCGCCCATGCCCGCGCAGCCAGCCAGAAGGATGGCGGGGATTAGATAGTAAGTGCGGGTCATGGGCGTTCTCCTTTTAGTTGTTAATTAGCCGTGAAGCTTTTGCTCAAAGTAGCTTACACCGACGTGGAAGTTCTGTTCCAGCCAGGCGGTGTATTGGGGGAAGTTACCGAGGTGGGTGTCGGCCTTGGCCTTGTAGGCGCAGATTTTGCCAGCTTCGCCGCTGGTGGGCATGGCACAGCTATGGCTGGCGGTAATGTAAGTGAAGATGCCGAGGAAGTACGCCACGATGATGAGCGAAATGGTGGTGACAGCTTCATTACGTTGGGCGTTGCGCTGGGGTTGGGATTGGTTTTTGGCCATGAGGGTTACTTTCTTTTTGGGGGGTTGGGAGGGGTAACATTGTTGGTACCGGCAAGCGTGAGGGGGTCGACCGCGGCAGGCGGGGTATCGATGAATTCATCGACCGGCCTGCCTGATTTTAAATGGTGGATGAGCGCCGTGGTTTTTTTGGCGTTGAGGTTGCTGAAGTAGCTGCCGCTGCCCACTTGCATCATCGGGGCCGCGACGCAGGCGCCGAGGCATTCGACCTCGGTGAGCGTGAACATTTTATCTTCGGTGGTTTGGCCGTTGGTGATGTTGAGTTCCTGTTTGATGGTATCGAGGACGGCGTCGGAACCGCGAATCAGGCACGAGCAGTTGGTGCAGACCTGCAAGTGGTATTTGCCTACCGGCTTGAGGTTGAACATGGTGTAGAAGCTGGCGACTTCGTAGACGCGGATGTACGGGAGTTGCAGCGTGTCGGCGACCAGTTGCATGGCATCGACCGGCAGCCAGCCTTCGCATTTGCGCTGGGCCAAGTGGAGCAGTGGAATGGTGGCGCTACGAGAGCGGTCTTCCGGGTACTTGGAAAGGATGTTCTTCACCAGCTTTTGCTCGGCGGCCGTCCACGAGAGGTTGAGGCCCAGGGCGTGGGGCGTTTGGCCGGTGGTGACTTG
>CAZROO010000013.1:10850-12020 GCA_964601735.1 uncultured Pseudomonadales bacterium | reverse complement strand
GGCGAAGGCCAGCACCCACGTCATGTTAGACTTAGAGTTGTTCATACAAATCATCCCACTGTGGGTTTACCGCCAGAATATGACGAATCTTGCGGACGCGCGGCCAGCTTTTCATGTTGGTTTCGCGAGTAATCGCATTGGTAATCAAATCGTAGCCTTCAAAATAGACCAGCTTGTCGCAGCCGTATTTTTTAGCAAAGCCATCTACCTCGCCTTGGCGATGCTGGTAAATACGCGCGGGCAGGTTTTTGGTAAAGCCGGTGTAGAGCGTGCCATTGGGCTTGTTAGCGATAATGTAAACCCAAGCTTTTTGCTGCTGTGCATCGTAAAACAGCGGCGGTACTTCCGGCCACGACAAGGGACGCGGATTCCGGCCTTCGCCGGAATGGGGCGGCTGCGTGGTTTGGCCTGTGGTGACTTGTTCGTTGATGCGGATGGTGGGCATTAATTGCTGCCTCCGAAGTGATAGCTGGCCTGCAGGCCTGCCTCGCGGGTGAAATTTTTGGGCTCGTAGCCGCAGAAACTGTTGCTGCAGTTGACGCTGGAGTTATCGATCTTCCAGAATTCGCCGTAGGGCCCGACGGTCCAATGGCCCAGTTGGTAGCCTAGTGCCGCGCGGAGATGGTAGCCATTGTTTTGCGTATTGTTGACGCCCGACCCGATAGCGGAGAATTGGTAGCCGCGGATGAGCTGGCCGTATTCGAGCTGGGCGATGATGTCGCCCGGCCCGGCGCCGATGCGGGCGTACGTGCCCACGGGCAGGTAATGGTACTGCGACTCGCGGGTGTAGCCCAGCGCGCCGGTGCTGGTGGTTTCGCCGTCGTTGCGCAGGTAACGGTAGCCGTAGCCGATATAGGGCGAGAGCGCGAGGTCGCCCCAGGCCCAGTCCCGCGTCACCAGCAGGCGGCCCTCGGCCAGCCAGTTGTTTTCGTCCTTGCTGGTACCGGAGCCCTGGTAGTTGGCGGTGGCATTAAGCGCGCGGCCTTCGATGCGCAGGCCTATACCCTGCCAGCTTTCGGCATGAATCGGCATTTGCAGCGCGCCGCTGATGCCGTAGAGGGTTTTGCTTTCGAGTTCGGCGAATTTGGGTGGCTCGTTATAGCGGTAATAGCCGCCGAAGGCGCCGAGCGTGAGGCCGGGCTCGAGGGGACTGGGCGCGTTTTGGGCGTA
>CAZROO010000013.1:7348-10750 GCA_964601735.1 uncultured Pseudomonadales bacterium | reverse complement strand
ATGTCTCCGAAGACGATGTCTTGGGTGCCTATTAATGTGGTGACGTCGGCCAGCATGTGGCCCTTGGCCATCATGTCGAGCCCTTGCAGGTGGGCGTAGCCGGGCGCGCGGATTTTGACGCGGTAGGGTTTAGGCCCGCCGGTGGACACGAGGTAGACGCCCATTTCGCCTTTGGGGCTTTCGATGGCGGCGTAGACTTCGCCCGCCGGGACGTGGAAGCCCTCGGTAAAATACTTGAAGTGGTGGATGAGCGCTTCCATGCTCGACTTCATTTCATCGCGGCTGGGCGGGCTGATTTTGAAGTTCTGGATTTTGCAGGGCTGGCCTTTCAACTCGCCTTCGAGCTTGTCGAGGCACTGGTCGATGAGGCGGATACTTTGCTTCATTTCTTCCATGCGCACGAGGTAGCGGTCGTAGCTGTCGCCGTTTTTGCCGACGGGGATGTCGAAGTCGAGTTCATTGTAGCACTCGTACGGCTGGGCCTTGCGGAGGTCGAACGAATAGCCGCTGCCGCGCAGCATGGCGCCGGTGAAGCCCCACTGCTGGGCCTGCTCGGGCGTGACCACGCCGATGCCGACCGTGCGTTGCTTCCAGATGCGGTTTTCGGTGAGCAGATTCTCCAACTGGGGGAGAGCTTTTTCGCGGAAATTTT
This sequence comes from uncultured Pseudomonadales bacterium, assembly GCA_964601735.1. GTDB lineage: Bacteria > Pseudomonadota > Alphaproteobacteria > UBA2136 > UBA6156 > DATAJX01. The sequence goes on along the minus strand of CAZROO010000013.1, from coordinate 10,098 downwards.
TGTTCCAGGCACGGACTTTGGCGGTGAAGCCTTCGGGCAAGTCACGATTCACCCCGCCCGGGCGGAAGTAGTTGGCGTGCATGCGCGCGCCGGAGACTTCTTCGGAAAAGTCGAAGGTGAATTCGCGCTCTTTAAAGGCGTAGAGCATGACGGCCATTGCGCCGATATCGAGCGCGTGGCAGCCGACCCACAGCAGGTGGTTGGCGATGCGGGTGATTTCGGACATCAGCACCCGGATGTACTGCGCGCGTTTGGGCATGCCGATGCCAAGGAGTTTTTCGATGGCGAGGCACCAGACGTGCTCCTGGCACATCATGCTGACGTAATCGAGCCTATCGAAATACGGCAGCGCCTGGATGTAGGTTTTATTCTCGATGAGCTTTTCGGTACCGCGGTGGAGCAGGCCGATGTGCGGGTCGGCTTTGGTGACCACTTCGCCGTCGAGCTCCAGCACCAGGCGCAGCACGCCGTGGGCGGACGGGTGTTGCGGGCCGAAGTTGAGGGTGAAGGGTTGGCCTTCGGCGCCGGTGAGGGTTGCAGTGCGGGTGACCATTAGTAACTCCGGGGGTAGACGCCGTATTCGGTGGTAGAAGCACCATTATAAACGGTGCCGCGCGGCTGGCGGTAATAGGCGGGTGCCGCAGCCACCATGTAGACCGGCGTACTGGCTGTGTAGGTGGTATTGGTTTCGGTGTCGTAATAGCGGCGGCGCACGGCGTAACCGGTGGGCGAAGTGTCGGATTCGTACACCGGATAGCCGCCGTAGGTGTAATGACGGCGGAACAAGGTGCCATCGGCCAGGCTGCCGAGGATGCAGACGAGGATGAACAGGCCGAGAAGCTTCAGCATTATTTGAATTCCTCGTTAGAGAACGGTTTGTCGGCTTCGGCAAGGTTGGCGTTGCCGGTCATGGCTTCCCAGGGGGACTGGCGGTCAAAATGGCGGAACTCCTGCGGCAGATCGACCGGCTTGTAGGCGACGCGCTTTTGTTCGGCGTCGTAGTAGACCTCGACCTTGCCTTCGAGCGGGAAATCCTTGCGCAACGGGTGGCCTTCGAAGCCGTAGTCGGTAAGCAGGCGGCGCAAATCCGGGTGGCCCGCGAACGGGATGCCGAACATGTCCCAGACCTCGCGCTCGTACCAGTTGGCGGCGGCGAAGACGCTGGTGGCTGTCGGAACCTGGGTCCCCTCGCCTGCCACGCACTTGACGCGCAGGCGCTGGTTGAAGGCGATGGACAGCAGGTGATAGACGACGTCGAAGCGTTGCCCTGCCGGACGCTTGCCGAGCCAGTCGATGGCGGTGATATCAATCAGCATACCGAATTTGGCGCGGGCGTCGTCGCGCAGCATTTGCAGCGTAGTGGCGATTTTGTCGACATCGACCGTGAGCGTGACCTCGTTGTTGGCCAGAGTGACGCTGCCGCTGAACATGCTTGCCAGGCGCCCGCGCATGCCTTCGAGCGCCTTGGTGTCGAGAAGGACGTCGATGTGGCGAGCCGCTGAGGTCATTTTGCCGCTCATCAACTGATGTGCATTTCGTCTTTGCTGTAGGGGCGTTCTTCGCCCGGCCTGTAGGCATACTGGCCGACTTCGCCACGGCGGGCGAAGACCGGCAGGCGCTGGATTTTCTTTTGCAGTTGCAGGATGCCGTAGACCAGCGCCTCGGCGGTGGGCGGGCAGCCGGGGACGTAGACATCGACCGGGATGATGCGGTCGCAGCCGCGCACCACGGCGTAGCTGTAGTGGTAGTAGCCGCCACCGTTGGCGCAACTGCCCATGCTGATGACGTAGCGGGGCTCGGGCATCTGGTCGTACAGCAGGCGCAGCGCCGGAGCCATTTTGTTGGTGAGCGTGCCCGCCACAATCATCAGGTCGGACTGCCGCGGGGACGGGCGGAACATGGTGCCGAAGCGGTCGAGGTCGTACCGGCTGGCGGCGGCGTGCATCATTTCGACTGCGCAGCAGGCCAGGCCGAAGGTCATGGGCCAGAGGCTCCCGGCCCGCGCCCAGTTGACCACGTCTTCGACCCGCGTAAGCAGGAAGCCGTTGTCGCGGAGTTCGCGGTTCATGCCTTCCATGCCTTGCTGGATGAGGGCCTGGGGGTTGGTGGTGAATTGATTGCTCATGCTTTTTCTCCCGCCTCATGCTGGCGCAGGCCAGCATCCACGCCTGGTTTCAAATCCCACGGCTGTTGGACGTGGATTCCGGCCTTCGCCGGAATGAGGCCAGTGTGGTTGGCCATGCCTCTGTTAGCAATAAACTGACTATTCATTATTCCCATTCCAGGGCTCCTTTGCGCCATTCGTAGACAAAACCTATGGCGAGGACGAAAAGGAAAACCATCATGGACGCGAAGCCGTACCAGCTGATTTTTTGGATGACCATCGCCCACGGGAAGAGGAACGCGACTTCGAGGTCGAAAACGATGAAAAGGATGGCGACGAGGTAGAAGCGCACGTCGAAGACGCGGCGGGCGGTATCGAAGGCCTCGAAGCCGGATTCGTACGCCTGCACCTTGGCCTTGGTGGCGCGGAACGGGTTGACCAGCCAGGGAATGGCCATCATCACGCCCGCCAGGCCCACGGCGATGGCCAGGAAAACCAGGACGGGCAAGTATTCAACCATTATTGCAATTTCTTTGTTCCCCCCTGTGTATGCCTACGATTGTAAAGAGGCAAGGTGAGGCGCTTTTTTGGAGGCACTTCTGGTCGGTATTTGGGCAACAACCGCCTTCATCGAGGGCCGTGACCG
>CAZROO010000013.1:0-7248 GCA_964601735.1 uncultured Pseudomonadales bacterium | reverse complement strand
CCGGCGGGACGCGGGTAAACAAAAAGCCCCCGAGGGGGCTTTTTTGTCTGGTCGAAATTACTAGAGCAATTTCAGGTCTTCGGCGGCTTCTTTGCCGTCGCGGCCCGGCTTCACCTGGTACTCGATCTTGGCGCCTTCGCGCAGATCGTTACCTTGCATGCCACAACGTTCGACAGCACTGATGTGAACGAACACATCCTTGCCGCCTTCGTTGGGCTGAATGAAACCGTAACCCTTGGTGGGGTTGAACCATTTGACGGTACCTTGAGGCATCGTCTTCTCCTTAGTTTTAGTTATCTCGCCTGACCCCCTCTGGCCGTTGGCGATACACCCAATTTGGAGAACCACCGCGGCTTTTAGCCTTAGCCGGATACTCAAAACTTGTCGTGCGCTGGCTTTATAATAATAAATCGCTTTACTGTCAAAGGGATATTGCAAAACCCCTGCCCGGTTTACTGCCCGATAAGGGTGACCTTGGAGCTTGCCGAGGTGCTGCGGGTGCGGACCTCGGAGATTCTGGTTTTATCATTGATGACACCGTTGGCCTTGAGCGCCTCGAGAATGGCCTTACGGCGGGCGTCGGACAACTCGTTAAGGGCGTTTAGCGGCGCAACAGTGCGCTGGGTTAAGGTAAGCGTGCGGAGGGTGTTGCCTTTGGCAAGATTACTGAAGGTTTGCAACTGCTGTTTGACCCGCGCGCTAAGGGTGATGTCGTCGGCCATGAACGTGAGGGCGGCGGCGATGGGTTGCGTGAGGGGCGAAGTTTGAGGTGTGGGATTTGAAGTCGATAAGACAGCTGTCGGCGTTATAATAGTGACCGGCGATAGCACACTGACCGGACTGACGATTTTAACCGGGCCGACCACGGACTGCGTAATGGATGCCGGCATGGTGGGAGTTGGCACGGCATCGGCCTCCGGTACCGCCGGTTGGGCAGCCCCCTGCCCGCTGCCAAAGCTGAAACCATCTTTGGGTTCGGGCTGGTCATCGATAATGCCGGTGGGAGTGAGGGTTTCGGTATGGTCGTTGAACATCTGGCCGTTGAGCGTGCCGTTGGTGTTCATGCGCGTATCCGCCATATGCGGCACCGGGCGGCTTAAGGTGCTGGCGGGTTGAACCAGCAGCACGCCGGGCGATGCCTCGGTGACTTCTTGCTCGATGGGCCGCTTGACCAGCGCCGGCAGTGACGGCGCAGCACTGGCGGAGGGGTCGAGGTGCGGCGTGGGAATGACCGGCGTGGCTGCCGTGCGGTCATCGACCGGTGCGGCGGCCACGGGCGGCGGAGGTGCCATAGGCATGGTGTCGCGCGGGTCGGTGACAGGCGCGAAGCTGCCGCTGGCGGCGGCGAGTGTGCTGGCGGCGATGCCGTCGGCCATGTCGCGGGCGTTGGTGACGCCGGCAAAAGGCTCGGCCCAGGCAAGGAAGGGCAAAAGAGCTAGGGCGGGAACGAGGCGTTTCATTATTGCTTGTTTGTTTCGCAAGATAGGTGCCAGTACGCGTGGTGTCCAGTTATAGCTTGAGTCATGAAAAGCACCTTCTGGAAAAAACTGACTGTCGAAAGCGCAGTGCGCGGTGTGTTGCTGGCCTATGCGTTTTTATTGCCCATTCTGTACGACCTGAGCGTGCCCGAGGTTTCCGGCGACATCCGCTGGACGGCGACACACCTGGTGGCCGGGCTTGGCGCGCTGGCGCTGCTGATTCAGGCCCTTATCCAGGGCAAAAAGGCCAAGCCTGTCGAGCGCATGCCGTGGATTTACGTGTTTGCGGTGGGGCTGGCCTTTTGGGCCGCCATCAGTGTGATCGGCAGCATCGACCCCTATCGCTGCATTTTGATGATCAAGGCACTGTACGGACAGCTGCTGCTGATGGTGGTGGCCGCCGCGGTATGGAACAGGAACTTTACCCGACACCTGATGTGGGCGCTGGCGCTGCCGGTGGCCTTTGCCAGCATACTGGGCATTTGCCAGTTTTTTGCCTTGAGCGACACCGATGTGATGAATTCGTTAAGCCGGAACGGCCTGGGCTTTATGCAGCCGCTCTATGACGCCCTGGGGTGGCTGACCAGCTGGGCACAATACATTTGCAACGGCTGGCCCAAGTCCGGCGGGTTTGTAAACCAGATTGTAGGGTACTACCAGCAGTCGGCCGTGCCCGGCAGCAGCTTTGCCAACAAAAACCTGGCGGGAAGCTGGACCGGCATGATGCTGCCGCTGGTGATGTGGCTGGTGGTAACCAGCAAAACATGGCGTGGCCGCAGCGTGGCGAGCATTCTGCTGGCGCTGGGCACGCTGTTTCTCCTCTATTCCCGCGCGCGCGCCAGTTGGGTGGCGTTGCTGGCCAGCACGCTTTTCATGGCCGGGCTGTTTATCATCAATACGCCTTGGCGGCGCGACATGCTCAAGGCCTTTCCTCCCCGTCAATGGGCGTGGCTGCTGCCGACCGTTTTGCTGGTGTCTGGCTATGGCGGCGCGCTGAGCCCGGTTCAGGCCCACAGCGTGGGCGAAAGCGTGATTGAAAACGCCAGCAAGCTGGTCAACCCCACCTTTGACGATGTGGGCGGCCGCGTGGCGTACAACCTGAACAGCCTCGCGATTGTCCGCGACCATTGGTTCAAGGGCGTGGGCATTGGCGCATTCTACGCGATTTACCCGGCCTATTATAATGCTGTTATCCAGACGCCCAAAAACAGCTACAACGTGCTAGCCCGCCCGCAGCGCAGCCACACCGACCTGATGGAAGCGTTCGACGAGATGGGCATTCCCGGCGGGCTATTTTACGTAATGGTGTTCGGCTGGGGCCTGCTGGCCGCGTGGGGCCTGCGCAAGCAAACCGCCTTAAGCAAGGTGGGCGAGTGGCCGCTGTTTGCCGGCTGGAGCTTGTTGACCATTTACATTAACGCGTTGATGGATTTCCCCATGCAGTTGCCCACCGCGCCCGCCGTGTGCATGCTGCTGCTGGGCGGACTGGTGTGGCACCAGCGCCAGGTGTTTGCCAATGCCGGAGCCAACATCAAAGGATGGCTTCCCACGTTTTCGCGCCTGGCCGCCACCCGCGGTGCCGTGCTGGCCACCATTGCTGTTATGGCGCTGGCCAACGCCGTGGCGATTTGGGATAGCTATTACTATCGCGAGGCCAACCAGATTTTGAAGCTGGCGATGGTTCGCATCTTCAGCGGCGTCAATGACGACCAGACCCTGCAACTGGTGGAAGAGGCCAACCGGATTTACCCCTACGACCCGCGCATTCATGAACATATGGCGGTAGTGTATGCCAACTACACCGGCAAGCTGCCGCTGAGCCTGGAACAGCGTATTGCCAAGGTGGAATGGGAACTGGAGGAAGACCCGTGGGGCGCCAACCACCTGATTAACCTGGCGGGGCTTTACCTGCAGCTGGCGGAAATTGCCCAACAGCAGGGCCACCCGGAAATTGCCGTCAAGGCACTGGCGCGCACCGATGTGCTGTACCACCGTTTGCTGCGCGTGGCCGACTTCAGCCACTACACCTACGGCGTAGGCGGCATGCTGGAACTGCTGAGCGGCCACCCCCGCGAAGCGCGGCCGCTGTTTGAGCGTGCGCTGGCGATTGAGCCCAACTACAGCCCGGCCAAGCAGGGCCTGGCGCGGGCACAGGCAATGCTGAGCGGCACGGCACCCAGCCCAACGGCAACTCACTAACCTTTGTGACAAAATCGCCTAACCGGCGATTTTGTAATCGACCACAGGCAGGGCGCCGTCGGCGCGGATGGTGACAGGCCTGCCCAAATACGTGAGGCAGGCGGTTTGGGTCAGGCGGACCTTGAGGATGTCGGCCACGGCGGGAGCGCAGATGACCGTGAGTTCGCGGCGATTGCCGCCCACCGGCTGGCGCCAAAGCTCAAGCAGAATCCTCCCGGCGACGAACAGCGGCGTTTTCAGCAGCAGCGTCAGGCTGGGGCCCTGGCGGCGGCGGATGATTTCGACCAGCCCGGCGCGCGACATGCGCTGCACTTCGACCTGTTCATGGTCGCTGGCGGCAAAGCTGGCTTCGAGGTGGTCGGTGATAAGCTGACGGTGGCTCTTTTGCTGCGAGGTGATGAAATCGACTACCACCGCGCCGCCGAGGTCGAGCAGGCGGCAGAGCCGGGCCACTTCTTCGGCTGCGGCAAGGTTGAGCGCAAGTTGCGCGTCGGACGCCTTGATGTTTTTGAGCCCCGGCCCGGTGCCGGCGTTGACGTCGATGGTGGCCACAGCGCTGGTGATTTCCACCACCACGTTGCCGGTGGGCAGTTGCCAGGTGGGGCGAGGGCTAAGCATGGCGTCAAGTTCCATGTCCAGACGGTCGAGCAGGTCGGTAGGGTTGTCTTCGAGCGTTTGGATGCGCGGCAGGTAGGGTTTCAGTTCGTTCACCAGCCGATCGTCGGGCACCCAGCCGAGGACGGTATTACTGTCGGCATCGTGCAGCGCGCGGGTAATGGCGTTGGGTGCGGGCGTAACCAGCACTGGCGGCTGGGCGTCACCGCCCGGGGCCTTGTGGGTGAGCGCGGCGGCCAGGCGCGTGCCTTTTTCGCCGAAGCTGCTGCGGGTGACACGCACCATCAGCCCCTGCCCTTCGGTTAGTTTGTCGCCGTCCGGTAAACTCTCCAGCGGCAAAAAGCCGTCGCTGGCGTCGCCGATATCGACAAACGCCGCGCCCAGCGAAGGCTCGACCGCGCGCACGCGGCCATATACCACCGCGCCGGTAATCAGCGGGCGGTCGACGTCATCAAGACGGAGGGAAAGCAGGCGGCCACGGTCGTCGAACAACGCCGCACGGCGATGCCAGGGACAACTTTCAACCAGCAGGTTGTAGGTCATTAAGATTGCCGATACCGGATTCGCCCGGCACGGTCAACCGCCATGCCGCTGCCGTGCCCGTTCGCGTGCGCCGGCGATTTTGTCTTTGAGGCTTTGCGGCAGCTCGGGTTTAAGACTGGTTTTTTGAGTTGAATATTGCGGGGCCATGCGGATGGCGTCGACCGGGCAAACCGGCAGGCACAGGCCGCAGCCGGTGCAGTTTTTATCGATCACGCTGTGGGCCTGCTTGGCCTCGCCTTCAATCGCATCGGTGGGACAGACGGGAATGCACAACATGCAGCCGATGCAGGCGTCGGCGTCGATTCGGGCAAGTTGGGCGGCGGGCACGACCATGCCCGCCTTGTAGCACAGGCTTAGCTCGCCTGCTTTTGTTTTTGTTCGTACATGTTGGCGTCGGCGCGCTGGAAGATATCGCCCGCTTCATCATCGGCACCGAACACGCACACACCCACGCTGGCGCCGACATGTACGGTGTGTTTTTGGCCGATGCAGGGCGTGCGGCTGATGATTTCCGCAATCGCAGAAGCACGCATTTCGGCGTTTTCGAGGGCGCGGAGTTCATTGAGAATCACGCAGAATTCGTCACCGCCGAAACGCGCGGCGACGTCGGTGGGGCGGATATTCTGGCGCAGCAGGCGGGCGATGTGCTTGAGCACGTCGTCGCCCATCTGGTGGCCGAGACGGTCGTTTATGCTTTTGAAATCGTTAACGTCGATAACCAGCAGGGCGTGATGGCGGGCGTAACGGCGGGCAGTGGCAAGGCTGCGCTCCAGTTCCTCCTCGAAGGTGCGGCGGTTGGCGAGGCCGGTGAGAGGGTCGGACTTGGCATCGCGCTCGAGCATTTCGATGAGCGCCTGCTGCTCTTCGTACCTGGCCTTCAATTCTTTGAATTCACTGAGTATTTTCGCCACTTCGTCGGGTGTTTTGGATGGACTTTTGACCACCGTTTTGCGGCTCATCAGGTTGGCGAGGGTGTCGGTCTTTTTCACTTCTTTATTGTGGAGTACGGGTGGGTTTTTGCAAGGGTTGTTTGGTTAAATAAGGCATCAGGACGTTGGCGGCCATGACCGGTGCGGGACTGTCGGTTTTCAGTCGCTTTTGCGTCGCCTTGAGTTGCGCAGCCGTCGCTTTTTGGGCGGTTTTGGAGCGCAACAGCTGCGAAACCGATGCGGTAAGGGCGTCGACGTTGGCGTTGTCCTGAATGAACTCGGAATAGACCGCCTTGCCGAGGACAAGATTGGGAGGGCTGATGAACGGCACTCTGACCAGATGCCGGACGACGCCGAAAGTGAGGCGCGACATTTTGTAGGCCACCACGGCGGGCACGCCGAGCAGCGCGAGCTCGAGGTTGTTGGTACCGGATTTGGTGAGCGCGGCGGTGAGTTTGCTCATGGCATTGAAGCGGGCATCGCCCAGCACCGGCTTGAGGGCCCTGTCCCACCCATGCTGGCGGCAGATGGCGAGGTCGTGTTTGTCCATGAGCACCACCACGCCGGTGAGGCCGCGCATTTGCTGGCGCAGCGCCTTGAAGGTGGCGAGGAACACCGGCCAGTGGCGGGTGAGTTCGGCCCGGCGGCTGCCGGGGAAAATGCCCAGCACCGGCTTTTTGCGCGGCGGGTTGCGGCGCTGTATGAACTTTTGCAGGCGCTCGACCACCGGGTGGCCGACATAGGTGGCGGGCAGGTTATGCTTATTGAAGAAATCGGCCTCGAACGGGAACAGGCAGAGCATGTGCTTGAAGACCTTGCGCAGGCCCTTCACGCGGCCCTGGCGCCAGGCCCAGACCTTGGGCGCAACGTACTGCACGCAGGGCACCTTGAGCGCGGTAAGGCGTTTGGCGAGGCGGGCGGAAAATTCCTGGTTGTCGATGGTGATGCAGAGCACCGGTTTTTGGCGCGTGGCCCAATCGGTAAGTTTGGTGAGTAGCTTGAACAGGCGTGGAAGGGCCGAAACGAAGGCCAGGCCCATGCCGGGGAAAATGCGGATATCGGCCAGGGTTTTGAGCCCGGCCTTTTTCATCGCCGCGCCCCCTACTCCGTAAAAAACAATGTTCCGCCTGCGTTTTTGGATGGCCTTCATCAGCGCCGCGCCAAGCAGGTCGCCCGAGACTTCGCCGGCGACGATGAGGATTTTAGCGGGTTTATCGGCTTTGGGCATGGGGGCAATATAGGGTGGAAAGGGCTGGGATGTAAGGGTTTAAGCCAATATTTCTTGACTTTTGCCACAACCTGGAGTAGGCATAAGCATGCTCGCCAGTGGTGGGCTTTTTTGTTAGCCTGCTCTCATGAAACGGTTTTCCGCCCCTGCCCTGTTGATGTTTTTATTGCCGGTTTCGGCTTTTGCCGTGCCGTTGGAATTACATTACGGTGCCAATAGCGTGGACATCAATGGCGATGGCGTGCCGGATTTGATT
>CAZROO010000012.1:3096-40563 GCA_964601735.1 uncultured Pseudomonadales bacterium | reverse complement strand
AAGAACTGACCCAGCTCGTCCACGGCGCCGACGCCCTCAAGGCCGCCCAGCGCATTTCCGAAGCGCTGTTCGGCGGCGGCCTTGATGCGCTTACCGAAGCCGACTTCGCCCAGCTCGCACTCGATGGCCTGCCCAGCTTTAGATTTATTAACGAACTAGCACTTGCCCGCACAAATCCTCATGAACAATTTGAAAGACAAGCAAATGATTCTGTAAAAGTATGGGAATTCGAAGAGGGTGAGATTGAGAAAATTAGTTTAGTAAATGCTTTAACCTTTGCACAACTCGCCGCCAGCAACCGCGAAGCCCGTGACTTCCTCAAAGGCAACGCCGTGCAGCTGAATGGTGAAGTGGTGACTGACGAAAAGCTTGAACTCACCAAAGCCAACGCCAAATTCGGCAAATACCACCTGCTCAAGCGCGGCAAACGCAACTTTGCCTTGCTCGTGCTCGAGTAACTCAATCGCGCCTGCAAAATCCCGCCGCTTCCAGCGTAGAAGCACGGTGCATTGCCTAATTCGCATACAATATACATTGACAACCCAGATTGTATTTCGTACACAATTTAGCTCAGTAAATACCGAAAAAATAACAAAACAAATCGGGAGAGAAGAGGATGAAACGGGCAATGGCTCAACACAATAATCTGGACACCTTGGTACGCGAAGGCCTCCGCGCCAAAATCCTCGGTGGCGAACTCGAAGGCGGCTTCCACCTCTCTGAACTGAAAATTTCCAAAGACTACAGCGTCTCCCGCACCCCGGTGCGTGAAGCCCTCTGCGCCCTGGCCGCCGACGGCCTGGTCGAAATGGTGCCCCACCGCGGCGCCTTCGTCACCCACGCCCCGGCGCAAAGCAAAACCGACCAGCTCCGCGCCTACGGCCTGTTCACCGGCCTCGCCGCCAAACTGGCCGCCGAAAACGCCAACATCGAAATGCTGCTCGACCTCGAGACCGCCTTTTCCTTCGCCCAGGGCAGCAGCGCCAGCTCCGAGCAATACCTCAGCCAGCTCGAGACCGCGCTCGACATGATGGAAAAAACCGCCAACAGCCCCTCGGTCACCGACGCCATCAGCATGATCAAGCGCCGCACCAACCTCACCGAAATGTGGGCCATGAGTCTGAGCCAGCGCAAGGAACTGAACAACCAGTTCGGCCTGCTGGTGGCCGCGCTCAAGCGCAAAAAACCCGATGCCGCCGAAAAGACCATGCGCCAACTCGTCACCCTGGCCACCAACGCCTACCTGGCTAACGGCCGCAAGCCTGCGAGCGCCGCCGAGAACGTCACCACCGACATGAACGCCTCAATGGCCAAAAAGAGCACCGGCCCCGTCGCCCGCGCTTAATGAGTTCAAATTAAAAAAGGGAGGCCCACCCGGGCCTCCCTTTTTTACCAGAGGGTTTTGGCGCCCCCTGCCCCGCTGCCCGCCGCGGGCGGCAACGCACCGGCCACCGGCCCGGCCTGGGCGGTCGCCTGCTTCATGGTGAAGAATACGCCATTGTCGGTGTTGTTGGTCAGGCCGAATTTGCCGGTCACGCTGATCATGCTGTCGTCGAATTTAATCGGCTTGTTGCAATACACCTCAATCACCTCGTTGGGTTCGCCCGGCGGGCAGAACGGGCAGGTCGGCGTGCGCTTGGAGAGCAGGAAGTGGCTAGTGTGCTCGCTGGCATCCAGCGGCAGCACAAAGCCGCTGGCGGTAATCGTCCTGCCGTTCATGGCCTTGATGTCGGGTGGGAACGTGGCGGTGATGTGCGGCGGCTTGTTGCTGTAGGCAATCTTGCTTTGCAGCAGCGTGGCCCACACCGTGCCACTGGCCATCGGCAGGCTCTCTTGCGCCTTGCGCTCGCTCACCGGCTGGCCGCTGGGCAGCACGTCCGGGCTCGGGTTGTTGCCCTTCCCCGTAAACCCCATCAACAGCAATGCTGCCATACCCAAGCCGAGCGTCGTCTTTTTCATGTGCGCACTTTACCGGCTGGCAAGCAGGGCGGGAATACCGATTCGGTAAATCCGTAAGGCTGGTATCAGGCTCCCCACCAACCCCAGCGCAACCACGCCCAGCAGCAACCAGCCGTCGGTGGCGCCAAGCGCCGCACCGCCTATCGAGAGTTGCCCGCCCAGAATCTGGCCAGAGGCATACGCGGCGGCATAACGGCTTGCCAGCAAACCCAGCGCCCCACCGGCCAGGCTGATGATGAGCCCTTCCAGCAGCACCAGCCGCAGCAGTTTGAACGGCGCCGCGCCAAAGCAACGCATCAGCGCCAAATCGTACAGCCGCTGGCGCATCGCCTCGGCCATGCTAATCAGCAAGCCCAGCGCCGCCAGCCCCATCAGCACCTCGCCAATCAGCGTCAGCGTGTCGCCGCCGATGCCCAGCACCTGGCGCAAGCGCATCGCTTCCAGCGCCGGGCTGGCCGCCTGCATGTTGGTATGGGAATTAATCAGCCGCGGCAGGCTCGCCACCGCCAGCGGGGTAGAATACTTCACCAGCACGGCGGTCACGCCCCGGTCGGCGGGCTTGGGACGGATGTCCGCCGGCTCATCGTCATCGTTCTCGTGCACAAACCATACGCTGTCCACCGGCGTCAGCACCAGCCGGTCAAGAATGGTGCCGCTCGGCTTGAGAACCCCCACCACGCTGTAGGGCGCAAACCCGTGCACCTCTCCGCCCGGCGTCAGGCCGTGGCTGCCGGCAAACTTCTGCCCCAGCCCGAGGTTCAGTTTTTTGGCCACCTGGCTGCCCAATACCGCTTCCATGCTCTTGCTGAACATGCGGCCCGATTGCATCTGAACCCCATACCACTGCGCATAATCCGGCGTAGTGCCGACAATGCGGTAGCCCGCCAGGTTGTCGCCCAGCGCTACGGGCACGGTGGCCTTGATCATCGGGTTTTGCCTGAGGCTCTCATAATCCTTGAGCGGAATGTTCCCGGTCGGCACGTCGGCGTGCAACACGGCGGAGAGCACCAGTTGCAGAGGGCTGCCCTTGGCCCCCACCACCATGTCCACGCCCTGCAAATTACGCGCAAGGTTGTTGTTGAACTGGCTGCCCAGCGCCAGCACCAGCGCAATCAGCGCGGTGCCGATGGCAAACAGCAGCACGTTGTAGAGCGTCCGCGCGGCGTTGTGGCGCAGGTAGGCGGCGGTCAAAATAAAGGTATTCATGCCTGCGCCTCCAGTTTCAAAACCTGCTTGAAGAACGGCTCGATCCGTTTGTCGTGGCTGGTTACCACCAGTTGTGCCCCGGCGTCAGCGGCACTCTTCAGTAAAAGGGAAATTGCGGCCTTGGCCGAGGCATCATCCAGTGCGCTGGTCGGCTCGTCGGCCAGCACCAGCTTGGGCCTATGCACCAGCGCCCGCGCCAGCCCCACCCGCTGCTGCTGGCCGTGGCTCAACTGGTGCGGATAACGCGAGGCCATCTCCCCCAGCCCGACCTTTTTCAGCAGGTCCAGCGCCCGCGCCTTGTCGGCCTTCACCCCGGCCATGAACGGGGCGACAAGAATATTCTGCAACACGGTCAACGCGGGCATCAAATGCGGCTGCTGGAAGACAAAGCCGATGTGCCTCCCGCGAAAGGCATCGCGCCCGTGCGCGCTGAGCTTTTGCAGGTCGGTGCCGTCGAGGATGATGCTCCCCTGCCCTGGCGCCAGCAGCCCGGCGAGCAGAAACAGCAGGCTGGTCTTGCCGCTGCCGCTCGGCCCCTGCACCAGCAGGTTGGCGCCGTCCTTCACGTCGAGTTTGTTAATTTCCAGAATAGGCTTCTTGCCATATCCAAAACGCAAACCCTGCACGCGCAGCATCGCTGTTCTCCTGTTACGGCTATCAGCGTAGCAAAGCTGTCAAGACCCCCGCTCCGGTGCCTGTTCCTGCGGCCATTTCCCGCTGCCTGACATCTCCCAAATCCAGCCCAAACAGGGTATATACTCGCCATGACCTACTTCTTCTTCGTCAGCCTGCCGCTGCTCATGGGCATCGGGTTGGTAGGTCTATGGCTGCGCATGATGCCGGTGGTCGTCGCCGTCGCCTTCCTGATTTTCTTTACCACATGGCTGTTCGGCTAATGAGGCACCTGCCGCGCTACAAATACAGTGCGGCCTACCTCGCCGCCGTGCTCGCCGTCTGCCTGCTCTTCACCTACGCGCCGATGATTTTCACCCTCACGCCCGGCGTCACCTTCAGCCCGTGGACGGCATTGGTTGGCCTGTGGTTCGTGCTGCGCGACTACGCCCAGCGCGAAATCGGCGCGCGCAAGGTGTTCATCCCCATGGGCCTCGGCGTGGCGCTCACCACCCTGCTCAACTGGAAATACGCCCTGGCCGAAGGCCTCACCGGCATTGCGGGCGAACTCACCGACTGGGCCATCTACACCTACACCAACAAGCCGTTCTACCGCCGGGTTTTCGTCAGCAGCGCCATCTCCGGCATCGTCGATACGCTGGTGTTCTTCGCGCTGTTCGACTTCCTCGACATCGTCCCCGGCGTCCGTATCTTCAACTGGTTCACCGTGCTGCTGGCCATGAGCAGCAAAATGCTTGCCGGGCTCTACATCCTCTACATTTACCGGCACGAGGTACGCCGCGATTTGTCCAACAAACCACGCCGTCAACAAGCCTCTGTCAGGCTGCGCTTCTCCGCGCTATTATCAGAAAAACAACAAGAAAGATAAATCATGTCCAACCCCAAACCGCGCACCTGCAAAAGCATTAACGAGATCAACGTCGGCGACACCTTCCGCCAGCCCTACAGCGTCACCGACGCCGACGTGCAAAAGTTCGCCGAGATCTCCGGCGACTTCAACCCCGCCCACTTCAACGACGACTATGCCAGTAAAACCATCTTCAAAAACCGCATCGCCCACGGCATGATTTCGGTGGCCAAATTCTCCGGCATCTTCGGCATGGATTTACCCGGCCTCGGCGCCATATGGGGCGCGCAAACCGCCAAATTTTTGGCGCCGGTGCAGCTCAACACCGAGTACACCGCCATCGCGCGGGCGAAAGAAGTCGCCGATAA
This sequence comes from uncultured Pseudomonadales bacterium, assembly GCA_964601735.1. Classification (GTDB taxonomy): domain Bacteria; phylum Pseudomonadota; class Alphaproteobacteria; order UBA2136; family UBA6156; genus DATAJX01. The sequence continues at coordinate 35,550 of CAZROO010000012.1, read as the reverse complement.
ATACGTGGTGTTCGACACCTGGGTGGAAGATAAGGACGGCAAGCGCATGCTCGAAGGCGAAGGCACGCTCTATCCCATCCCGCAAAAGGTGAAGGACAACATGGACCCCAGTTACCTCAAAAGCCTGCTCGCTTAGCAAAAAGGCCCCGCAAGGGGCCCTTATTTTAATTTTAAGCGGGGTTAAACCGCCATCTTCAAAAACTTCGCCCGGCGGGCCACATCGCGCGGGCCTTTTTGCCTGGATACTTCCGCCAGCATCTCGCCCACCATATCGCCCACGCGGCGCAGCACCAGCGCCGGGTCGCGGTGCGCCGCACCCACCGGCTCTTTAATGATGCCGTCAATCACCCCCAGCTTCTCCAAATCCTGCGCGGTAATCTTCAGCGCCCCGGCGGCCTGTGGAATGGTCTCCTTGGTGGCCTCCTTCCACAAAATGGCGGCGCAGCCCTCGGGCGAAATCACGCTGTAAACGCTGTGCTCCAGCATCAGCACCCTATCCGCAGCCGAAAGCGCCAGCGCCCCGCCGCTGCCGCCCTCGCCGATGATGACGCTCACCACCGGCACCGGCAGCTGCATCAGAATTTCCAGACACGTCGCAATCGCCTCCGCCTGCCCGCGTTCCTCGGCATCCACGCCGGGGTAGGCCCCCGGCGTATCCACCAAAGCGATAATCGGCAGCCCCATCCGCCCGGCCAACTGCATCAGGCGCTGGGCCTTGCGGTAGCCTTCGGGCTTGAGCATGCCAAAGTTCTTGGCCAGCCGCTCCTGGGTGTTCTTCCCCTTATCAATGGCGAACACCACACATGGCGTCTCATTCTGCCAATGCCCGATTCCCGCCAGCAACGCCTTGTCCTCGCCAAAGCGGCGGTCGCCCGCCAGCGGCATGAAGTCCGGCACCAGGGCTTTAACGTAATCGCTGCCCTGCGGCCGTTCCGGGTGCCGCGCCACCTGCAGCTTCTGCAGCGGGTCGAGGCGGCGGTAGAGCAAGCGGGTCACCCGCGCCAACCGCACGTCCAGACGGGCCAGCTCGGCGGGAATATTTTTAACGGCGGTGGCCTCGCCGGCATCCAGCGCGGCCTTCAAATCCTCCATGCGGGTATTGAGTTCCAGCAAGGGCGCTTCAAATTCAAGGAAATGCTGGGGCACGGGTTCTATCTACCTTTGGCAAGCGGGTGGTACGTTTCGAGAACGTTCTTTACCCTATTACTCGCCACTTTGGTATAGATTTGCGTGGTATTGAGGCTGGCATGCCCGAGCATCAGCTGCACCGCCCGCAGGTCAGCGTCGTGCTCCAATAAGTGCGTCGCAAAGCTATGGCGCAAATGGTGCGGCGCCACCTTCACTCCGCAACTGGCGCCGGTCTGTTTAATCAACTGAAACAGCCGCTGCCGCGTCAGCGGCGCCTTGCCGGAAGGGCCAGGCAGCAGCCACACGCTGCCGCTGCCGTTCATGCGCGGGCGCCCTCTCTCCAGCCAGGCGTTCACCGCCACCGCGGCCACATTGCCCAGCGGCACTAGCCGGGTTTTATCGCCCTTGCCGGTCACCTGAATCAGTTCCCCTTCACCCTGCTGGATATCCGCCACCTTCAGCCCGGCCAGCTCACTAATCCGCAAGCCGCTGCCATACAGCAGTGTCAGAATCGCCTGCAGCCGCAACTGCATCGGCTGCTCGCCGGCGGCAAATTCAATCATCCGCCGCACTTCGCTTTCGGTCAGGGCCTTGGGCAACCGCTGGGGCTTTTTCGGCACCGTCACGCGCAGGGTCGGATTTTCAGACAGGTCACCTTCCTCCACCAAAAAGGCAAAAAAACTGCGCAGGCAACTCCGCCGCCGGGCTTGCGTGCTGGCACCCAACGGTTCCTCCCGTGTCGCAAAGCCGCTCAGGTATTTCTCAATGTCGGCCTGCGTAGCTGCAAGACTACCACCATGTTTAAAAAAATCCTGCAAGTCCAATTGGTAACTGGCCTCGGTATTGGCCGCCAACCCCCGCGCCACGCGCAGGTGCTCCAAAAACATTTCGGCTTCGGATGGAAGCTTTTGCATGTCTTTCACTATAACACAGCCGTCATTCCCGCGAAGGCGGGAATTCAGCAGCCTTCGCGCGGGCAACGCCGCCTTGGCCTCCGGCTTCGGCGGTGCGGCCCTTCGGGTGCGTTTTCTACCCTTATGATTCGCCTTTGGCGAATACCGCCCGCGCGTCTAAAGTGCCTACGGCAACTTTTATTGCTTCTCCGGCGGCATAAGCACGCCCCCAGGTGTCACATGCGACACCGACATAGTATTCGAGACCGGCGGCAGCTTGATGGTGATGCTCCCCTTGCCGCGCTTCTCCACCGGCTTTTTACCGCTGACAATCTTCGGCGCGGGCGGCTCGGCGGCCTCGCTCACCAGCGGCGCCATCAGGCTCGCCGCCGCCATCTCCCGGGCCTCGGTGTCCAGCCCCAGTTCGTGAAGGGCATCAATCCGCACCGCCAGAATCGGCGGGCTCTGAGGATCTTCGCCGGGTGCAAACTGTCGCAGCAAGTCCAGGGCGGTCCCCCCCTGCCGGGCCTTCACCGCCGCGTCAATCGCCTGCACCCAGAACGGCCGCGTCGCCGCCACGCTCTCGTTAAATTCACCCAGTTTCTGCTGCAATAGCGGCATCAAATCTATCGGCATGTCATGGCCCAGTGCGTGCGCCGCGCTCAGCAGCCGCGCCGCGCGCAGCCGGCTGGCCTCGTTCCAGTCGGTCAGGTTCAGCCAATCCTGCCAGTCTTTTTTACCAGGCCCCTCGCGGGTCATCATTCCCGCCTGCAGGGCCAGCCATTTGGCCTCATCCTTCAGCTCCGGCGCCACGCTGGCGTTCTGCTGCAAGGCCTTGAGCCAGTCGGTCGCATCCTGCCCCCGCTGCCATACCAGACTCTGCGCCACCGGCGCCAGCCAGGCCAATTCGGCGCTGGGCTTGATGCGCGCCATGTCCGGGCTCATGGCGGGCAGCAAACCGGCCAGCCCAGCCTCGCTGGCGCGCATCGCCCATTTCTGCCAGCTCAGGGCCCGCAGCCCGTTGTTGGCGGCGCGGCCGTTGGCGGCCTGCCACAGTAGGGCGCGGGCCCGCACCGGCTCGCCCAGATTGTAAACCTTGCCGGCGGCCCCGATGGGATCGTACCAGTCGATTCCCTCGATATTCGCCACCGCATAAAACGCCTGCACCACTTCCACGTCGGCGGCGGCATGGGTCTGCGCCGCCAGCAATTCGGCGGCAGCGGCACGCAGCTTCCACGGCAGGCCCTCGGTACGCACCAACCGGCGCCACACTACGTCCGGCAACCGCGGCAACCACTCATCGCGAATCAGCGCCGGGTAAGTCGCCACTATCGCCGCAGGCAACATCTCAATCCGCGCGGGCGGTTTGATTTTTTCGCTCACCGGCCGGTCCTCGCGCACCGCCGTGGCCACGGCCAGCAAAAACGCGTCGGCCTTGGGGTGCGAGGCCTCGGCCAGTTGCAGGCTCAGGCCCAGCGCATCGCGCTGGCCGCTAATCGCCTGGCAAACCAGCACACCCTGGCGCCAAAAGGCCGCGGCGGGACTGTCGCCACTGTTGAGCACCTGGTTGGCCGCCAGTTGGCAGGCCTCGCCAGTCTGCCCGGCCAGCAGGCGGCTAGCCACCCAGCCTTGCGCCAGCGCCTGGTGGCTCAGGCGCAGTCCGGCGGGAATGGCACGCCACAAACTGTCGGCGGCCTCGGCATAGCCCATGCCCGCCAGGGTCTGCGCCCGCGCCGCCAGCCACGGTAGCGGCACGGTGCCACTGGGCAGGGTCGGCAGCACGTCGGTCTCTATCAGTGTGGCACTTACGGTGCCGCTGACCGCCGCGACCGCCGATACCGGCTGGGGCACCGGCCCCCTGGTCATCAGAATCCGCCGGAACGCATCATTTTGAACCCACGCGGCGACATTCCTGCGCCCATCCAGTACCTTTTGTGGGTCAAACGTATCAAAAGTGTCCGCTTTTGCGACATTTCCGCTTCCCTTCCGCACACTCCCAATCACCGGGCTGTTCCAGGTTTTGTCGCCGCCAATTTTTTCCCGAAGAGGCCCGTAACCGTTTAATTCTTCAATGGTTTTTGGTAAATCACCGGCATCCCCATCAGCCTGCTTGGGCAACACCACGGCGGGGGCCACCGTCGGGCTCGTCGCAGCAGCCGTTTCATCGGCTTTTTTATATTTATTTTCAATGGGTTGAGCCACATCACTCTTGACCTTCGGCAACTGGTCGATGCGATAGGCGGTCGCCCCGGCCTTGGGCTGCGGCACAGCCACCGTTGCCGAGGCTGTCGGCGATATACTATCTATATGAAAATCATCGGCTTTCCAGTCAGCCGGAAAGCCGTCCGGGCTCAATTTGGTGTGGTCGGCGGCCCATACAGGCACGATGGCAGGCATAGCCACAAGGGTGGCAAAAAGTGCTAATTTTGTTTTTATTTTCAGCACGTTAACAGCTGGCTAATGGGCCAGCGGAATATCCTGCGTGACGCTTTCCGGCGCGGGCTGGTGCGTCATCCCGATACCAATCCAAGCGAAAAAAGCCAATCCAATCAAAGTGATAAGACCTGCCCCGAAAGCCCAGGCCGGGATGTTGCCGCGGCCTTCGGCGCTGTGGATGCGTTCTGGAATCATCTTTTCTCTCCCCGTTTTTTCTTGACAAAATGTCAATTATTTGAAATAGTTAGCATCATGGCTGAGAAAAAAACCTGCCTCGACACCGCCCTTGCATTTTTGGCCCGGCGGGAGCATGCGGTCAAGGAGTTGAAGACCAAGCTTCTGCGCAAAAATTACCCAGCGGCAGAAGTTGCCCAGACTATTGAAAAATTGATTAAAAACAATCTATTAAGTAATACCCGTTATGCGGATGCGAGGGCCCGCTACCGCGCCACGGTGAGCCGTTGGGGAGCCACCCGCATCCGCCAGGAGCTACTGGCGGCGGGGGTGTGCGCAGATGACGCAGAGATGTCGCTCCGGCGTCTCTCGGATGACGGTATTGTGATGCAAAACGTCGCTAAACTGTCGCTAAAAGGTGCGCAAACGTCGCTCAAACGCGCAAAAGGCGAAAATGCCGGCGGCGCGGCCTCCGACCTCCCGTGGGGCGCCCGCGAAAAACGTCTTGAGAGACAAAAAGCCTATGACAAGCTACTGGCCAAGCTGCTGCGCAAGGGCTTTACCCTGGGCGAAGCCAAGGCGGCGATTGCCGAGGCCCAGGCCGAGATGGAATAGCCCGTCTTTATTGTATGCAATTATGATGCGGCGTGAGGGTGCGGTCCTTTCGGGGGTTGGAGTGGCTCTCTGGAATGGCGGAGTAGCCAATGGATGGCAGCGCGCATCGCGCACTGGAGCATGAAACGCTGAGCGGCTTTGAGGCCTTATGCATGCATAGCTCCAATTGTGGCCGTTGATGCTTTGGCCCGCATCGCGCAGGAAGCGCCGAGGCTTTTGATATTCCGGGGGCGCGATGGTTCTATTTTAAATCTAAGTGAAGTTTGTGGATAAAAGTTCATGCCTTGGCTCATTCGCGTAGCGACGGCGTGGACGTTGATGTTTGGGTGAGCGCGATGGTTTTTTTCAGGCATAAGAGGGATTGCCGCTTGGGCGAAGTTCATGGTGGCTCCGTTGTAGCCTTTGATGCTTCGGCTCGCATCGCGCAGGAAGCGCCGAGGCTTTTGATATTCCGGGGGCGCGATGGTTCTACTTTGAACGATAAGTGAAATTATGCGGTGGCCTCGGTTATCGCTTAACCCTATTGAAGAACGGAGGCGGGATAAAGCGGTGCAGTATAGGGGTTTGTTCCAGCTTGTGTCTGACTTGAGTGCCTTCGGCACGTATTATCGTGGATCCCGACCTTCGTCGGGATGACAGAGACTTGTGCGGGGATGAGACGGGTTCAGGGCTTGCTGCTTAACAAGACCATGGCTTGGCCCGGGACGTTCTCTCTCTCGGGACTTTGGCCGTTCGCTCCTGGATGCCCGCCGGCGCGGGCTACATTGACGCGCGGTGCCTCGCAACCTTAACGGCAGATCAATTGTATATTTCGGATGATCGGGCCATCACCATTGCATTTGTTACTGCAAGTGCCAGCGGTGGTTATAGCCAAACCTACCACCACCCCATTGCCAGGGCAGACGAAATTATATGGGCCAGTCCAAAGAGCATACGCACCAGGCCTGTTCCTTGGATAGATATAGGAGCTCATGCTAGGAAGAGCATAGGCGCAACTCCCATTCAGGCACAACTTAGCATTGTTGTTGCCGTTTTGGATGTAAACCCCGCCGGCGCTGCCAACTCCTGTAAAAACAGCGGCCCAGGTATTAGCGCTTCCAGCCTGAAGCCCATAACCATTGTTGCCAAAGCCGTAAATTCCGGAGGCGCCCTGAAAATTACCGCTCCAGCCACTACCAGCCTTACCTGCGACTTGGCCGTCAGCAAGGCTGACGTTGCTGGTGCTTGCCATGTTCAGGTCGTAATCGCCCACGCCCACGCAGCCGTCAGAGTCTTTTTTGGGGGTCGCTGGGGGCGTAGAACTTACGCGCGGCGTTGCACTTCATCATCGCGTTGATGAAATTGTTGGTGACGTCCACCTTGCTGTTGATGGCGCCTACCGTGGCCTGGGTAGCCTGGCTGCCGGTGGTGGCGGATTCGAGGGCCAAGGCCGGGCCGCTGGCCAATGCCAGCGCCAATGTCATAGCCCATAGGTTGCGCATATCTAATTATAGGCACAAGTGCCGGTTGTTGCTGACAGGCGCGTACCGACCTACCGGATGGATGGTGCATGGACGCCACGAAAAAACGGCCTGCGTCAGCAGGCCGTTCTCGCGTCGTCATCGAGGCACCATTGAAAGAGGGGGTGCCGTTGCAGCACCTTGTAGCGCAGCGCCCGCAGGTGGAATTTTTCCATGGCGGCCCGGGAGCGCAGGCCCAGCCGCCCGACCTGTTTCAGGCAGGGGAGGCCGTCCGGCGGAATTTCGCCGTGGCCGTGCATGATGGGCAGGCGGTCGAACTCCACGTTGAATAATGCGGTCACGCGGCGCGGTGGGTTCGGACACGCCAGCAGCATGTTGATGGCGCTGTCGCGCAGGCTGCCAACGTACTTGCGCAGCATGGGATCGAGATGTCCGTGGGGCAGCCGGTTCCACTCGTCGGCAATGGCGTCGGGGTTGAAGAAATGGCGGGGATAGGTGGGGGCGATATCGGGATAAGGCATGGCCCTTCTCCTTGAAACGGGGGGATCGGTACTTGTTCAGCATAGCCATTTAGGCCTAAGAAGGCTTTATGACAAGTGCCGCCCCCCTTCCCCTTACCCCCAACCGCTTGCTACTGGATTTGCTGCGGCCCTACCGTTGGCGCGTATGGCTGGGCGGGCTGGTGATGCTGGTTTCGACCGCCGCGATGCTGGGGATTCCGCAGGTGCTGAAGCGGATGTTCGACCACGCGCTGCTGGTGGGCGACCGCGGCGCCCTGCGCGAGATGGCAGCCATGATGGTGGGGTTGACGGTGGTGCTGGTGCTGGGGATTCTGGCCCGCGGGCAACTGATTAATTTGACCGGCGTGCGCGCCGCCAATGATTTGCGCCAGCGGCTGGTTGACCACTTGCTGACGCTGGACGTGGACTGGTTTGAACAGCGGTTGAGCGGCGAGCTGGTGAGCCGCATCACCGCCGACATCGGCACATTGCGCGACTTTGTGAGCTTTAACATGCCGATGATGGTGCGCGGGCTGTTTTTGGGCGTGGGCGCGTTGGCCGCGTTGCTTTACACCAGCCCGATGCTGACCGGCATGCTGCTGCTGGCCGCCATTCCGCTGGGTGTGACCGGCATGGTGATGGGCCGCCGGTTGAAGGCGTTGAGCCGCAAGCAGCAGGACAGGATGGCGCGGCTGAGTGGTGCGATTGCCGAACAGGTGAGCCAGCCGGTGACGATTCGGGCCTACAACCAGCAACCGGCGTTGCAGCGCAGGGCGGCGGATTTTTTGGCCGACATTCTGAGCGCGGCGAAACAGATTGTGCTGGCCAGCAACCTGATGTTCGGCAGCAATATGGCGGTGGGTTTTCTGGTTCTGACCGGCGTGGTGTGGCTGGGCGGGTTGCAGGTGATGGACCAACGCATGACGCTGGGCGACATGACGGCGTTCCTTTTATACCTTGGCTTTTTGGGCGATGCCGCCAGCAACCTGGGGAACTTCTGGCCCGCGTGGCAGGGCGTGCTGGGCGGGCTGGAGCGCGTGGGTGAGATTATCTCGACGCCGCCGCATATTGCCTCCCCTGCCCGGCCGGTTGGACTGCCTGCGGCGAAGAAAGGCCGCGCGATTGGGTTCGGCAAGGTAAGCTATGCCTACCCGGTGCGGGCGGATGAGGATGTGTTGCGGGGGGTGAGTTTGAAGATTCCTGCCGGGGCCAAAGTGGCGCTGGTGGGGCCGAGCGGCGCGGGCAAGAGCACGTTGCTGCGGCTGATGCTGCGGCTGGCGGATGTGAAGAATGGCGCAGTGAAGATTGATGGTGTGGATGTGCGTAAGCTGGATGTGCGCGAGTTGCGCGGCCAGTTTGCGCTGGTGGCTCAGGACGCGCCGCTGTTCAGCGGCAGCGTGCGGGAGAATGTGGCGTTTGGCAGGCCTTATGCCGGTGATGACGAGGTTTGGGCGGCGCTGAAGGTGGCGCATGCCGAGCGGTTCGTGCGCGACTTACCGCAGGGGTTGGACACCGCCGTGGGCGAGCGCGGGGTGCAGTTGAGTGGCGGGCAGCGCCAGCGGATTGCGATTGCGCGGGCGGTGCTGGTGGATGCGCCTGTGCTGTTGCTGGATGAAGCGACGAGTCATCTGGACAGCGACAGCGAGCGCGCGGTGCAGGCCGCGCTGGAGGATGCGGGCCGTGGCCGGACGGTGGTGGCGATTGCGCACAGGCTGAGTACCGTGCGGGATGCGGATGTGATTTTTGTCGTTGATGGCGGGCGGGTGGTGGCGCATGGGACGCATGCGAAGTTGATGAAAAGTTCTGCGTTGTATCGGGGATTGGCTTCTCTCCAGTTACGGCAGTAGCGGACGTGTATCCCGGCCTCCGCCGGGATGACGGCTATAAAAAAACCGCCAGCTTAAAGCTGGCGGTTTTTTCTGGGTTAGGCGGCGTTGAGCTTGAGCACCATGCGCTTGATTTGCGGCGCGAGATGGCGCGCGTACTTTTGCGCCGCCAGGTCGTACATTGCGGCGGCTTCGGTATCACCGATGCCAACGGCGCTGGGACAGTTCCGTCCAGCTTCTTCGAGCCGGGCCGAGTAACCTTTGCTGGGCCATTTTGTCAAGAAAACGTTCCCGACAAACTTGTGACCCTTTACTACTTCAAACGTTTTGATCTGCATTGGCGTAACTCCGGGTTGAGGGATGATACGCCTCCCTTATGGATTTGATATGGGGTGGTTCAACGGTTTTTCAAGGGCTTGGGGCCCAGGGTTTCGCCCAGCAGGGTAAAGGCCAGAACCGTGATTAATATGGCCAGGCCGGGGCAGACGGTCATCCACCACGCGACTTCCATCACCGCTTTGCCGTCGGCCAGCATGGTGCCCCAGCTTGCCGTGGGCGGCTGCACGCCGAGGCCGAGGAAGCTGAGGGCAGCTTCGGTGAGGATGGCGCCCGCGAGGCCGAGGCTAAGGGTGGTGAGCGTGAGCGGCCAGAGATGAGGCAAGAGGTGAGAGGATAAGAGGCTCAGAGGGCTTACACCCGCGAGGCGGGCGGCATCCATGAACGGGGCGTGGCGGAGTTTGAGGAGTTCGGCGCGCACCAGGCGGGCGGTGCCCATCCAGCCGGTGAGGCCGATGATGAGCATCAGGTTGAGCAGGCTGGGCGGCAGGATGGCCGCCGCCGCCAGCAGCAGGAAGATGGCCGGGAAGCAGAGCATAACGTCGGTGGCGCGCATCAGGATGGCGTCGGCCCACCTGTGGCCGAGGGCGCTGGCGGCGCCTACCGCCAGGCCGGTAAGCGTGGCCAGCCCGATGGCGACGATGCCCACCGCGAGGCTGACGCGGGCGCCGTAGAGGAGCCGGGAAAGGACGTCGCGGCCCAAATCGTCGGTGCCCAGCCAGTGGCTTGCCGAGGGCGCGGCGAGGACGGCGTGGAGGTTCATGATGGTGGGGTTGTACGGGGCGATGAGCGGGGCGGCCAGCGCGGCGGCGATGATGGCGATGCAGACGGCGGCGGCGATGGGTTTCATTCGGGCGCAGGATAGCAGATTTATCACGCGTGATGGAAATTTAGACGGGTTTGGCGACGGGCCTGTTGTGCGCATTTTTATATTGCGTACAAATGAGATTGAGCTTACCGGCTGTTCCATCTGAACCGGTTTCCCTAGATGGTGGTTTCTCCACCGATACTTTCTACGCTTTATAACCATGGAGTGCGAACATGCCGGAGGATGGCAGTAGTATCTTAGGTTTGAACGAGGAGCTGAAAAGGCTCCGCGTTATGGTGCTGAACCCCGATTATACGCCAGTTTCTTTCCCCAAATTCAGCGTCAGCTGGAGGCGGGCGATCAGCATGGTGGAACTTGGGGCCGCCACCAACCTTAGGCTGGGTGAACTGGAAGTTCACTCGCCCAGTATTACCATGCCGGTCCCGACCGTTATTGTGCTGAAACGATTTTACAAGTTCAGCCCCTTATACGGTACGGCACCGTTCAGCCTCGTGAACCTTTATCTGCGCGACCGCGCCAGGTGCATGTATGACGACGTGCCGTTGTTGCTGGGAACCAAGAACCCCGACAACATGGCAACGCTTGATCATGTCATCCCCAAATCGAGGGGCGGACCCAAGACTTGGCTGAACAGTGTGCTGGCTTGCGTGGATGCCAATCACCGCAAGGCCAACCGGACTCCAGCAGAAGCCGGAATGAGGTTGAAGTACGAGCCTTGGACGCCAACCTGCGCCGACTTGCTGACGTTACGGCTTTCGGTTGAAAGCTTGCAGAACTTCAGCGACGACCAGCTGGAGTTTTTGACCCGCGTTAAACCCAGTAAGCGGGTGAGGCGCGTGCTGGAATACGGCTTGGCGGCTTAGCGGTTTGCGAGAACGCGGAGCTTCGGCTCCGCGTTCTTGTTTTTCAGGTTTGAGTGCCTTCGGCACATATTATCGTGGATACCGGCCTGCGCCGGCATGACAGAGAAGTTATTTATCGCGGGTGCGGGGATCGGCCAGCATGGTGCAGAAATCGGCCAGCAGGTTGCCCAGCAGCGTGAGGACGGCGCCTGCCGTCAGCAGCGCCATGAGGACGGGGTAGTCGCGCATCAGCACCGAGTTGTAGAACAGCAGACCGAGGCCGGGGAGCGCGAAGAGGCTTTCCATAATGACGCTGCCGCCGATGAGGCCGGGCAGGCTGAGGCCAAGGATGGTGATGAGCGGCAGCAGCGCGTTGCGCAGCGCGTGGCGGGTGAGGACGCGGGTATTGGTAGCGCCTTTGGCGCGGGCGGTGAGCAAATAATCCTGCTGCAGGGTTTGGATGAGCGCGCCGCGCAGGAAGCGCAGGACGCCCGCGAGGCTGCCGAATACGCCGACCGCGAGCGGTAATGTGGCGTGCCAGGCGTAATCGGCCAGTTGGCTGTACCAAGGGGCGTTTTCGGCGCCGAAGCTGCGTATTCCGGCCAGCGGCAGGAGGCCGAGTTTGACGCTGAAATATTCCAGCGCCAACACCGCCAGCCAGACACCGGGCGCGGCCGCGCCGATGTAGGTGACAATGGTAAGTATATTATCAACGAGCGAATTGGGGCGGGTGGCGGCGAAAAGTGCGAGCGGCACCGACAGCAGGATGACGATAAGTAAACCGATGGTGTTGAGCCAGACCGTGATGGGGAGCGCGTCTTCGATTTTGTCGGCGACGGTACGGCCATCGGGCCCGAGTGAGGTGCCAAGCTTACCGTGGGCCAGCGCGCCGAGCCAATGGCCGTACTGGACGTACCAGGGGTCGTTCAACCCGTAGGCTTTTTGCATGGCTTCGTTGGCCTGCATTTTGGGGTTGAGGTCGGCCATGAGGCTGATGGGGTCGCCCGGCGCGAGTTTGATGGTGGCGAAGCACACTAACGTTATGCCGAGGAGGAGTGGGATGGCGTTGAGCAGGCGTTGGGCGAACCAGGCGGTCATAGCCTAGCTTATAGCTTGTAGCTGGCAGCTTGTAGAGGGGTGATGAAAAATGACCCCGCTTGCGGGGCCATCAACGCTTAGTAGAGTGGAGCGACCTGATAGTCGACGTCACCGAGCTTGTTCAGGTCGTCGCATTTGGTTTTGGCGGCTTCTTCGGCGGGAAAGAAGTTGAGTTCGTCGGGACCGGGCTCCCATATTTCTTGTTCTTCGTAGACAATATTGCCTTCGGGCGTCGTTTCGATGCCGCCTTTTGGCCAATAACAAACGATTTGGTAGGCCATGATGTTTCTCCAAGTTTGGATTGGTTTGGATATAGGCCTTTGGCCATGTTTTTCAAGGTGCCCCCGTGGATGCCTACCCCCAGAGGGGGTGGCATGACGGCGGTGTTTATGGTGCTCTTTTTACGGCTACTGGATACCCGCCTTCGCGGGCATGGGGCGGTGTTTATAGTTTTCTGTTTAAACAAGACCCCGGCCTGCGCCGAGGGCGTTCTCTTTAACGACCATGCGGACGTGGATTCCGGCCTGCGCCGGAATGGGGCGGTGTTTTTGGAGGTTCCCACGATAGACATCCGGTGAGGTGGCGTTTTAGGGGTTCCTTGTCTTAGCGTAGCTGATTTGAGTGCCTGCGGCACGTTTTACCGTGGATACCGACCTTCGTCGGCATGACAGTGCCTTTTTTAAGGTTTTTAAGGTTGGAGATTATTGCGGAGTTGCCATTGCTGGGGGACGTACCATTGGTCGCTGTTATAGCCGATGCCGGCGGGGGCGGGTTTGATGCCGACGATGCGTTTGCTTACGGCCATGAGCGACTCGGGGGCGTAGAGGAAGAGGTAGGGCTGTTCGTCGGCCAAAATGGTTTGGAATTGCCAGAGCAGTTGCTGGCGTTTTTTCTGGTCGAACTCCTTGCGGGCGTCGGTGATGAGTTTGTCGACCTGCGGGTTGCTGTAGCTGATGATATTGAACTCGGCCGGTTTGGTTTTGCTGCTGTGCCAGATGTCGTAGGGGTCGGGTTCGGCGCTGAGCGACCAGCCGAGCATCACGGCCTCGAAGTCTCGATTACGTATGGTGTTGGTGACGAAGGTTGACCATTCCTGCGCGCGGATGGTGACGGTGACGCCGATGTCGGCCAGGCATTTTTGCAGCACCTGCGCGGCTTTGAGGCGCTGGGCGTTGTTCTGGTTGGTGGTAAGCGTAAACGCGAGCTGCTCGCCTTTGGCGTTGCGCATCAGGCCGTCCGGCCCGCGCGTATAGCCCGCCTGCTGGAGGAGTTCGATGGCCTTGGCGGGATTGTACGGATAGGGCTTGAGGTTGGGGTCGTAGGCCCAGGTACCGGGCTTGAACACGCCCGCCATCGGCTGCGCCTGGCCGAAGAAGACGGCGTTGATCATCCCTTCCCTGTCGACCGCGTAGCTGAGGGCCTGGCGGACAGTTTTGTTCTGGAACTTGGGATTTTTGAGGTTGAAGCCGACGAAGGTGTAGGCGTTACTGAGGTAGTGGATTTTTTGATAACGCGAGGTGAACCACGGGGCGTCCGTCAGACGGCTGAAGGCCAGTGGCGTGAGGCCTGCCATGTCGAGGTTGCCAGCTTTCAGCTCGAGCCATTCGGCGCTGTCGTCGGGCAGGATGCGGTAGAAGATGTGGCTGATGTAGGGGGCCTCGGTACTGGCGGGGTTGGCGCTGAGGTAGAGATATTGGCCATGCTTCCAGCTTTTGAGCGTGTAGCTGCCGCTGCCGAGGGGTTTGTCGCGCAGCGTGGTTTGGTTGAAGTCCTTGGTTTGGTCGATGACGTGTTTGGGCATGACCGAGAAGCCCGCCCAGGTGGAGAGCGTGGTGACCAGCGGCTCGGCGTAGTGGACGCGGAAGGTGAGCGGGTCGGGCGCTTCGGCCTTGGTCACCAGCAGGTAATCGCCCGCGTGCGGGGTGCGGGTGTTGGGGTCGGTGATGGCATGGAGGCTGGCGAGGCAGTCAGCGCTGGTGAGCGGGGTGCCGTCGGAAAACTTGAGGTTGGGTTTGAGGTGGAAGGTCAGCGTTTTGCCGCCGTCGGTGAACTCCCAGCTTTGCGCCAGTTGCGGCACGAGGTTGAGGTTGGCATCGTACTTGACCAGGCTTTGGTAGATGTTACCCGCGATTTCGGCGCCGATGACTTCGCCCGCCAGCAATGGCACGAGGTTGGCGGGGTCGCCGCCGACGCTGGTGACGAGGGTGTCGCCGTGCGCGGGGGGGCCGGGGGGCGTGTTGTAGTTGGGGAGTTGGGCTTGCTGCTGGGGTTTGCAGGCGGCCAACGCTAAACAAAGAAAGAGGACGTGGATGCTGGCCTTCGCCAGCATGGGGCGGAGAAATTTCATTTTTTGGCGGAGGAGATGCGGATGGTTTCGATGCGGTGGCCGTGTTTGTTAACCGCCGTGAGGGTGAGGTCGTCGATGGTGACGCTTTCGCCCTGGGCCGGAAGGCGGCCCGTTTCTTCGACCATCAGGCCCGCGACGGTGACAGCCTCGTCGACCGGGAGATTCCAGCCGAAGGCCTTGTTGATGTCGATGACCGCGCAGCGGCCGGGCAGCGTGACAGAGCCATCAGCCGCGAGCTGTTGCGTGATGGCGGGGGCCTCGGCTTCGTCCGTGGCGCTGCCGGTGATTTCCTCGAGGATGTCTTCGAGCGTGACCAGCCCGATGACGCTGTTGCCGCCGCCGCTGACCAGCGCGATGTGGCGGAGTCTCTCTCTGGAGAACTCGAGTAATTGCTGGCCCAGCGGGATTTGTGCGGCCACAGTATAGAGCGGGCGGAGAATATTTTTGAGATGGACATCGGAGCGCTTGGACACCTGGCCGAGGGCGTTGAGGTAATCGCGCACGGCGATGAAGCCGATGAAGTGGCCGGGATGGCCCTGGTACACCGGTATATGGGTGTGGTTGCAGCGGCCAAGGATGCGGGGCAGTTGCGCGGGGGGCGTGTCGACATCGACCGCGACGATGGCGCTGGCGTGGGTCATGACATCGGCCACCGTCATTTCGTCGAGGTTGAGCACGGCGTCGAGCATGCGGAACTCGGTTTTATGGATGGTACCGTATTCCAGCCCGAGACTGATGGCGCCGCGGAGGTCGCCCTCGGTGAAAGAGGGCGTTTTGTTTTTTTCCAGCTTCAGCAGTTTGAGGATGCCCGTGTTGAAGACGCGGACGCCGCGGGTCAACGGCAGCAGCAGAGTGTAGAGCAATGCCACCGGGCGGGCAAAGCGTAGCGCGATGGCCTCGGGATAACGGGTGCCAAGGGATTTGGGCAGGGCTTCGGAAAACAGGAACACCGCGACGGCCATGAGGACGGTGGCGTAGATCACGCCGGCATCGCCGAACCATTTGACCAGCAGCGCGGTGGCGAGCGCCGAACTGAGGATGGTGATGGTGTTGAGGACAAGTACCAGGGTGGCGAGAAGCATGTCGGGCTGCTGCAACAAATCGAGCACGATGCGGGCGCGTTTGCTGCCCTCGCGCGCCTTTTGGTGCAGGCGGGCACGGCTGGCGTAGAGGAAGGCGACCTCGATGGCGCAAAACAGCCCGGCGAGAATCAGCAGGGCGACGACGGCGATGAGAATGGCGAGGCCGTTCATGCGGGCTCGATGTTAACCTTTTTCACCTGCGTTGGCGTGGGCTCTGCCTGCGGCTTGAGCCGTGCGCGCGGCACGCCGTTGATGTGGCGCATGCTGGGCGGGATGAGGTTGTTGTCGGCGAGCCATTGCAGGGCTTCTTCCTTCACGCGTTCGCGCAGCCAGCCGCCGAGGATCGTATCACCAAAAATGAGGGGCTTGAGTTGCTCCAGATCTTTGGTTGTTTGAATGATGTCGGTCAGTTCGGCCTGCTCGGATCCGGTGAGTTTGAAGAATTCATCGTGGGTGGAAAGATCGGCAAGCCAGACGAGCGGGAGTGGGTCGAGGTGGAACGTGTGTTTGCTGTCGACCTGCGGGGGCATGGCGGAGAGTTGGCCTGTCACCGTTTCGAGATAACGCCCCTGCCCTTGCAGCATGGCGGCGATGATATCGTCGATGTCGAACTTGTGGGTGAAGAGGTGGGGACTGAACATCGGCGGTTTTTGCTGTATATTGCTTTTAAGTTTGGACGCACCTTAGCACATTTTCCCTTAGAGTTCTCCCCTTGAGATATTTGGACGTGTATCCCGGCCTGCGCCGGGATGACGGAGATATGAAAAGGGGCCTGTGGCCCCTTTTCACTTTCTTTGGCGTGGATGCCAGCCTGCGCTGGCATGAAGCCTGTATTCTTAGGCAGCAGCTTCTTCTTCGCTGCCTTCTTCGTCTTCGCTGTCGTCGGCTTCGATGACCGCAGGGCCCGCGCCCTTGCCGCGGAGTTCGGCTTCGATTTTGGCCATCACCTCGGGGTGTTCGGCCAGGTAGGTTTTGGCGTTTTCACGGCCCTGGCCGATTTTTTCACCGCCGTAGGCAAACCAGGCGCCGGACTTTTCGATGATGTTGCGGGCCACCCCCATGTCGACCACTTCACCGGTGCGGGACACGCCTTCGCCGTACATGATATCGAAAATGGCTTCGCGGAAGGGCGGCGCGACCTTGTTTTTGACCACCTTGACGCGGGTGGTGTTGCCGACGATTTCTTCCTTGTCTTTAATCGCACCGGTGCGGCGAATGTCGAGGCGCACCGAGGAATAGAACTTGAGCGCGTTACCGCCGGTCGTCGTTTCCGGGTTACCGAACATCACGCCGATTTTCATGCGGATTTGGTTGATGAAGATGACCATAGTGTTGGACTTGCTAACCGTGGCGGTGAGCTTGCGCAGCGCCTGCGACATGAGGCGGGCTTGCAGGCCGACGTGGCTATCGCCCATTTCGCCTTCGATTTCGGCGCGGGGGGTAAGCGCGGCGACGCTGTCGACCACCACCACGTCGACCGCGCCGGTGCGCACCAGTTGGTCGCAGATTTCGAGCGCCTGTTCACCGCTATCCGGTTGGCTGACCAGCAGCTTATCCAGCTTCACGCCGAGCTTTTGGGCATAGTCAACGTCGAGCGCGTGTTCGGCGTCGATGAAGGCACAGGTACCGCCCTGCTTTTGGGCCTCGGCCACGATGTGCAGCGTGAGGGTGGTTTTGCCCGAGCTTTCCGGGCCGAAGATTTCGATAATGCGGCCCTTGGGCAAACCGCCGACGCCAAGGGCGATATCAAGGCCCAGGCTGCCCGTTGGAACGACCTGCACCGAGCGGTCGATGCTGTCTTTGCTCATGGTGAGGATGCTGCCTTTGCCGAATTGTTTTTCGATGTGCTGGAGAGCGGCTTCGAGTGCCTTGTTTTTGGCGTTGTCTTCGCGGGCGGTAGCCATAACTTATTCTTTCCGTTCGTTATTTGATATTTGTTACTGAATTCATACTAACAGAACCGGCAGGGATGGCAACAGGATTTTTGTTACAAAATTCAAAAAGGCTGCCTGTTCATGTAGCGCTTGGAAAAAAGGCCTTTGAATATGTGCCGTTAAAAGGCTTGCGCAAAGCTTATGGCCTGCCTATTTAACAGCCATCTCCCGCTTTCTTTTTCACTTGCGGCTTTGCCGCCAACCCCTGGAGGCCTTTATGGCCATCAACCTCGATATGAACGTGCTGGTGGTGGACGACTACGACTCGATGCAGCGCGCCGTGCGCCGGGTTCTCGAGGCAATCGGCTTTGATAAAAAGAACATCGACCTGGCCGGCGACGTTGAAACCGCCATGAGCTTATTGACCGGCGGTATGAAGAAGCATGGCCTGATTATTTCGGATTACCGCATGAAACCTCATGACGGCCTCGATTTTTTGCGGCGGGTGCGCAGTACCCCGGCGCTGGCAGGCATCAGGTTCATCATGATGAGCGCCGACAACCAACTCTCGCTGGCGGCAAGGTTCAAGGAAGCGGGGAGCGATGCCTTTCTGGTGAAGCCTTTTAGCCCCGACACATTGAGAGCCACCCTGGAACAGCTGTTTTAGCGATTGAAATGCCCGGGGTTATCCCGGGCATTTGTTTTTAGAACGGAATTTCCTGGTAGGAGAACTGGCCGCTGTTGAGCGCATGGAGGGCGTGGTCGGCGACCTGGCCGAGGTTCATGAACGACGGGCCGGTGGGGTCGGCCAGGACATAGACGCCATTGCCGAGTTTGAGGGCGTAATCGTGCGGGCCCTGCGGCAAGCCGATGCCGACGAAAGCGTGGTCGGGCACGTAAACCATAGTGAGGCGCAGGCTCGGGTACATGGCGCGCAAAGTGGCGGCCAGAGCCACGCTTTTGCTGTCGCAGTCGCCCTTGTTACCGGCCAGGATACCGTAGGGAGTTTCGAACCCCGCACCGTTGCTGGTGTAGCGGTTTTCAAGTTCATCGTACGGGATGCTTTGCCAGAAATGCATAGTGTAGTTGATGAGGTCGCGGGGGTCGTTACTGCGAGCCGTAAAGCTGTTTTGCAGGGCCGTAGCCAGCGGCGCCATAGCGCCGACGTAGCGTTTGGCGATGCGCTTGTGGTCGGGCATGATGTGGATGTCGTCAATTTTACTGTAGAATTTGCTGGTGACGTAGTCGTCCATAGCCTGGTTGCGGGCGGTGCGCAGGTCGGTGGCGATTTTTTCCATGCCCGGCGCGTCGACCCCTTTGGCGCGGACATCGTAACCGCCCATATTGCGGGAAACGTCGATACTGGCGTTGCCGAGGTTAAGCTTGGCCGGGAGACCCCTCGCCTCGGTCTGTACCGCCTTGAACGCCACGGTTTGAGCGGCGGTGTTATCGAAGGGCTGAAACTCGGCTTCGGCCTGGCGAATGTCGTCGAGGTTGAGGGCGAAGCGCATCTGGTGGGTGCCGTCCGGCGCGCTCCAGGCATAGTCGAACAGGCGGGCGTTGCCGACATCCTGGCTGCGGAAACCGGTTTGCTGCCCCCAGGCGGGAAAAGCCAGGATTACAGGCAACAGGATGACAGGTAACAGGTACCGCATGGCTATATATGGCGGCGGGCACTAGCGGGTTTCAACAGGGCAAACAATTGCACCCCCGGAATGGTTCCGGGGGTGTTACTTTTTGCGGCTAGCGGACCTGGGTGGTTTGGGTTTGCGCGAGTTGCGGCTGGCGAATGTGGCCGAGCCCGGCGTAGAGCATACTGCCGAGAACCATACAAACCAATGCAAGCGCAGCAACCGTGGGCCAAAACAGGGAGAGAGAGCGCTGCCGATCGGTGAAGGTTAAGATCTCCATGCTACTCATGTCATTCTCCTGCCCCCAGCCTGGGGACACGGCATAGCCTGTTAAACAGTGGATGAGAGGTAGATTTTTCAGGCGATGCCTAAAGGCATAATAGGCCAACCGTAGAAATAGGCAACAAGAGCCGCCGCCCTATGCATACATTATGCAACAGGGCGGCGGCGGATATCGCTATTCGGCGGGCAGGTAACGCACGCCGGGGTCGGTTTGCATAGGTGCGGGGCCGCGCCCCATAACCCACAGGAGCGTGACAACCAGCACCACGATGCCGATGCCCAACAGAAGCTTCACGGGTTCATCCACCACGACGGGAGGGACGTTGCCGGCGGTGCCGTGAATGGCAATGCCATTATATGCAGAGTACATTAAAGGTTCCCAGATTTCGATTTACATCGCCAAACCTGATTAGGCCGGTTTGGCGGGGATTTCAACCCCTGGAATTCAACCGGAGCCGCACGTTTATTGCTGGCCGCTGCCGCTCAGCGCCCGTTCGACCAGGTTGATTTGCTGGCCGATGGGCAGGTTGCCGTAGTTCTGGAGGAAATTCTTGCGCTCGTCCGGGCCGAACTGGCGCAGCAAAATATCCAGCCGGCTGGCTTCATCGAGCGGCTGGGCGTCGACCGGCAGGTCGATTCTGGCGATGCCGGTGCGGGCCAGTTCCTTAAGTTGCCACTCACCGTTGGGGCCGTTGAAGTGGAGTGGCAAGCCGGTAAGCTGGCCGCGGGCGTTGTCGATAGCCAGGCGGTCGCAGGCCGGGGCCGCCGTACCCGCGTTTATCCAGGCCACGGTGGTAAGGATGCGCCAAATATCGGCCACGCTGAGGCCCGCCTGCACGCCCGCGCCCGGGCTGGCGTAGAGCGGGCCGCAGTCTTCCCCTCCCGGTACCTTGATGGCGTAGCGATAGCTGGGCTGGCCCTCAGGTTGAGCAGGCCATTTTTGCCAAGCCGGGCCCTTGAGGGTGGTGGCACTGACGGCCTCGGCCCTGCCGGGCGGGACGGCGAACCACTGGGGGATCTCGGGGTACTGGTAATAGACCATGCCGGTTTGCGGCCGGTAGAGCACCAGGCCGGGGTACGGCAGGCCGTCGACCTGGATGGTACCCGCGTTATCGCGCTCGAGGGTGACGGGGGTGCCGTCGACGGTATAAGTAAGGCGCAGGGCGTCGACGGCATGGGCCGGCAAGGCCAAAAGGCTCAAGGCAACAAGGGCATAGACAACGCGCATTAATTGACACTCTAAAGCATTGATTTTGCCCCGGCAATCGGCTAGAAGCGGCGCATCAGTATTAAGTAAGCAAAGGTAGGTTCCCATGAAGATTCACGGTGTAGACATTCGCCCGGGCTTTTTGCTCGAATATAACGGCAAGCTCTGGAAAGCCCTGAAAACCCAGCATACCCAGCCCGGCAAGGGTGGCGCCTTTATGCAGGTGGAAATGAAGTGCGTGACCGACGGCACCAAGCTGAATGAACGTTTCCGCAGCAGCGACACCGTTGAAAAGGTGAGCCTGGAACAGAAGAAAATGCAGTACCTGTACGCCGACGGCGACAACCTGACCTTTATGGACACCGATACCTATGACCAAGTGGGCATGGGCCAGGACATGCTGGGCGACCAACTGCAATGGTTGCAGGAAAACATGATGGTGGACGTTGAATTCTACAACGAGAAGCCCATCGGCGTGGCCCTGCCCGCCAAGATTACCGTGGAAGTGGTGGAAGCCGACGCCGTGGTGAAAGGCCAGACCGCCAGCAGCAGCTACAAGCCCGCCAAGGTTCTGAACGGCATTACCGTGCTGGTGCCGCCTTATATTACCGCCGGTGAACGGATTATCGTCAACACCGAGGATGGCACTTTTGCCAGTCGCGCCTAATGCCTAAAGGTACCGTCACCGTTAACCCCAAACTGGCCGTAATGCGCAAGGTTTGCGCCAAGGAAGCTCCGTTGATGCGTCGCGCCCTGGGCGAGATGGGCCGCGTGCAGATGAACCCGGTGCATGCCGCCAGGATGTTCGACGACACCCGCGCCAAGATGGTGGCGGAGATTCGGGAACTGCTGGAACCGACCGGCTTGCCGGTGGTGATTGACGGCGAGATTACCCCCGCCCCGCTGCCCGAAGCCTGCTGGCTGGTTGAGCCGATTTGCGGCAAGCGCAACTTTTTGCATGGCCGTGCCCCGGTGGGCATGGTGCTGGCATGCATCGAGAACGGCGAAGTGGTGGCCGGTGGCGTGTACTGGCCGCAGGACGATTTGCTGGTGTACGCCCTGCCCGGTTTGGGCGTGATGGGGCCGGAGCGTTTGCGTGTGGCCGGTCGTGCCGATGCCCGCGACAGCCTGCTGATGCTGCCCGCCAAGACCGTGGACGTCATTAACCTGAAGTTGCTGGAAAAAGGCGAGCAGTTGGGCTTGCACACCCGCAAGAGCGGCACCAGCCTGTTTGACGTGATTGAAGTGGCTGCCGGCCGTGCCGATGCGGCGATTGCCACCCGTCTGACGCCGCTGGAGGCTTTGCTTGCCAAACTGTTCATGGCCGAGAGTGCCGGGATGGTGACGGACTTTACCGGGGCGGCTTTGAGTGTTTCGAGCAGCGGGCTCGTGGCTTCTAACTTAAAGCTGCATGCGGCTTATTTGGCGTTAGTTAAGTAATTAACGATTACTGGATTCCCGCCTTCGCGGGAATGACGACCCCGTTATAGAGGCTTGCGATACGGCGGCATTGCCCTTACAACGGGCGCCGTGCCCATGTAGTCCAACGGTAGAGACAGAGGACTTAAAATCCTTCCAGTACTGGTTCGAATCCAGTCATGGGCACCAGAGATAAGGTAACGCAATGAGCAAAACGCATAATACAAATGTTCTAATTGAATTTACCAAGTGGTTATTGCTATGGGTAGCAAAGATATTTGGGTGCCTCGTGATTCTGGCAATCGTTATAGGCTTCGGCGTGTGGGGATGGAACTGGTGGAATTACGAGCGTCATCTATCGAAGATAGATGTTGTTGTGAAAGTAGAAGACATAAATCTCAAAGAACTCGGCGTATCGATTGAAGATGCATTTAACTTTTTTAATGGGGACTTAAGTAAAGTATCTACTGAAGGGCTTAAGTTAATTCAAAAGAAAGGCCCTAAAACGGGATGTTCGGCTGAATATCCGCTGATGGTCGCCTTCTATAATGGTTCTTCTAAAACCATCAACAATATATCAATTCAACTATCCGCTTATCTTCCTGGTCGATCTACCAATGTACTTGATTGGTCAAATCACTCGATTGACTACGATTATATTACCGAACCTAAAAAAGTTTATGGGGCGTGCTGGAAAGAATTCAAAGTTAAGGACGAATTTAAAAATGACCCTGATATTTCTAAGTTGATTTACAAGGGCTCTATAAATTACGTCTCTTTTAAAGACTAACCCTAGCGGCGTTCGCCGCCGAGGTCATCCACCATTTTTTGGATAGCGCCGAAGGCTGCCGCCACCAGCGGCTGGTCGATGCCGCGGGCGACCAGCGCGGTGCCGTGGCGATTGTCGATTTTGTAGGGATAGCTACCGATATCGAGCGTGGGGAAACGTTGCTGAATGGAGGATAGTCCGGCGGCGATCTGGCTTTCGGACAGCCAGATGTCGACGCTCATGGTGTGGGTGGGGTTGCCGTGGGTCAGCAGCGGCAGCGCGGCCTCGAACATGGCGCGCATGATACGCGGGATGCCCGCGAGAATGACGATGTTGCCGACGATGCAGCCGGGCGCGGTGGTGACCTCGGTCGGCACCAGTCGGGCGGTGGCGGGGTAGTCGGCCATTTTAAAGGTGGCCGGGGTGGCGCGGCTGCCCATTGCGGTTTTGAGTCGTTCGGCGATTTCGGCATTACGCTCGAGCGGCACGCCCACCGCGGCGGCGATGGCGCCCATCGTGATGTCGTCGTGCGTGGGGCCGATGCCGCCGGTGGTGAAAACGTAGTTGTAGTGTTTGGAAAGCATCCGTACCGCCTCGATGATGGCGGGCTCTTCGTCGCGCACCATGCGGGCTTCTTTCAGGTCGATGCCGCTGTCGGCCAAGCGTTTGGCAATGTAGGCGAGGTTTTCGTCCACCACGCGGCCAGAGAGGATTTCGTTGCCGATAATCATTACCGCCGCCGTAGGATTTATTATGTTTTTCATGTCCGCAAGGTAAAACGGAACAGCGGGTTGCACAACCACTTGGGCGGCCGCCTTTTTTGTTGCCCGCTCTCCGGCCCCGTGCCACCTTTTGCGCATGCCTAAAAAGAATACCGCTCCTCTTGAACGCCGCGGCAAGCGCGTACCCTGCGCCATTAGCGGCAAGCCCACCAGCCTGTACCATTTGCACACCATCGACAGTTTGCGCCCGGCGCTGGCCGATGCGATCAGGGTGGATTACCCCGAACTGCCGCGTGGCGCGCGGGTGAGCGATGAGGTCATCAGCCGATACCGCGTAAAGCAGGTGCAGGACATGCTGCGCGAGGAGCGCGGCGAGCTGGGCCAGTTGGACAAGGAAGTGGCCGAGAGTATCGCCCACCACGAGACGATTTCCGAAAATCCGGAAGAGGAATTCGAGGACCGGCGCACCTTTGGTGAAGTGCTGGCCGACCACATCGCCAGCTTTGGCGGGAGCTGGAGTTTTATTTCCAGCTTCGGCGGCTTTCTGCTGGTGTGGATTGCCATCAACGGCTGGGTGTTCGTGACCCGGGCGTTCGACCCCTACCCGTTCATTCTGCTCAACCTGATTTTGAGCTGTCTGGCGGCGATCCAGGCGCCCATCATCATGATGAGCCAGAACCGGCAGGAAACCAAAGACCGCTTACGCAGCGAGAACGATTACCGGATTAACCTCAAGGCCGAGCTGGAAATCCGGCTGCTGCACGAAAAGCTTGACCACCTCATTGCCAAGCAGTGGGAGCGGCTTTCGGAAATTCAGCAGATTCAGACCGAGTTGCTGCACGACCTTACGCGGCGGCGATAATATAAACTCAAACTGAGACTTCGATAAAAACCGCTGCGTAGATACCGGGCTGCGCGCGGCGCCAGGGCGGAGGTACTTTACCAGCGGTGGGCCGTGCTCCCCGGCATGACGGCGGAGGGGATTGCCAAGCAGTGGGAGCGGCTGAGTGAGATTCAGCAGATTCAGACCGAGTTGCTGCATGATTTGACGCGGCGGCGTTAAAGAAATTGGATTGGCCCCGGGTCGGGGTTGGGTCCCGGCGCAAGGGCGCCACCCATCCGCCGCCCGTGGGACTCACTCTTATTAAATGGGGGCAAACCCCCATACCCCCAATGTGGATTCCCGCCTTCGCGGGAATGACGGCGGTATTATAGCGCTCCGGTTTTATGACTATTCAGGCTTGGGCGCTTCGGGCCAGGCGGCGGCGAAGTCTCTTAAATGCGGGGCTTTGTCGCCGCCTTCCCGGTCGAGGAAGAGGCGGAGGGCGTCTTCTTCCTTTTGCAGGGCTTCGGGGCTGAGGACACCCGCCAGGCGCTGCCAGCGAAGGTAGAGCAGATAAGTGTTGAGGATGTCGGTTTCGCAGTAGTCGCGGATATGGCGGAGCCTGCCCTCGGCGTACATGTCGGCGACGTGGGCGCCGGAGACGTCGAGCTTGCCGGGCAGACCAATGAGCGTGCAGACTTCGTCGAGCTTGGGGGCGCCGCGGGCCGCGCCGTAGTCGGCGAGCACGTCGGCTAAATCAACGTGCCAGGTGTTGTCGTAACGGCTGCCGTAGTTGCTCCACTTGTCGCCGCTGTTGAAGAGCCAGTTGGCGTCGATGCCGTATTTGAGGGCGCGGAGTTTTAATACCGGCAGGTCGAAGCCGCGGCCGTTAAAGCTGACAAGGCGCAGCGGCACGCCGTGCCCGGCCTGCTGCGCGGCGTAGTCGAACCACTGACGCACCAGTTCGGGTTCGCTGTCGAAGCCATTGTCATCACACCGGCCGATACAGCCGAGTTTTTTGAAATGGTAGCTTTCGCCCCTGCCCCCTTCCATCGGCTCGATATCGGCCAGCAGGCAGCCGATGGCGACGATTTGATGGAACGCCGGGGCGGGGAAATCGGAGCGGCCGCCGTTGCGTTCGCGGAAAGTATCGAGCACCAGCTTTTTGGCTTCGGCATCGTCTTCCGGTACGTCCGGCCAGAGCTTGCGCGCGAGTTCGAGGTCGGGGATGGTTTCGAGGTCGAACACCAGTAATTTACGCGGTTGCATTGTAAAATCCTTTATGAACCTGGATCCCCGCCTTCGCGGGGACGCCGTTTTGTAACCACTCGCAAATGCTCGTGGACAAAACTGGCGGCTTGCGGGGTTGCATGGGCGTAAGCTACCTTGCGGCCATGAATTTTTCCACCCCTTTGATTAAGGCCAGGTTTCTGCGCCGGGAGAAGCGGTTTTTCATTTACGCCGAGTTAGATGGCGAAGAGGTGGTGGCCCACTGCCCCAACACCGGCAGCCTGAAAGGCGTGCTGGAGCATATGGAATATGTGTGGCTGCTGGAAAAAGACGGCGGCAAGCTGAAATACTCGGCTGAAATTGCCGAGTTTGGAGATGGCACGCTGGTGGGGATTCACCCGGCGCGGGCGAATGGGCTGGCGCGGGAAGCGTGGGAGAGCGGGATTACAGGGTTACAGGATTACAGGGTTACAGGTAATGGAATTAAAGGCGAAGTTAAGTATGATGCTGATACCAGGTTTGATTTTAAGATTGGTGAGACGTGGGTTGAGGTGAAGAGCGTCAGCATGGCCAAGGATGGCCCTCTTACGCCCAAGGGGGCTCCGGCGGGTAAACAGTGTGCGTTGTTCCCCGATGCGGTGAGTTCGCGCGGGTTGAAGCATTTGGGGATTCTGAGCGAGGTGGTGATTAATGGCGGTTCGGCGTTGCAGCTGTATGTGGTACAGCGAGCGGATTGTACGGAATTTCGCCCGGCGGAACTGATTGACCCGGCCTATGCGGCGGGGTTGCGTGCAGCGATGGCGGCGGGCGTGCAGATAAAGGCCGTTGCCTGCGAGGTGACAGCGGGGGGCATCCGTGTTAGCCATGAAATACCAGTGAAATTATGAAGCCCCCTTATGAAACTTGTACCTAAAAACAGTGTTGAATTGCAGAAGATGCGGGCCGCGGGGCGTTTGGCGGCAGAGGTATTGGACCGCATTACGCCGCATGTGCAGCCCGGCGTGAGCACGCTGTATTTGAATGACTTGATGCAAAAGGACATGCTGGAGCATGGGGCGATTCCCGCCACGCTCGGCTACAAGGGCTACCCCAAGGCGAGTTGCATTTCGGTGAATGACGTTGTGTGCCACGGGATACCGAGCGCCAAGGAAGTTTTGAAGGATGGCGATATCCTCAACATCGACGTGACGGTGATTCTGGGCGGTTTCCACGGCGACACCAGCCGCATGTACGTATCGGGCAGCGCCAAACCGGAAGCGATGAAGCTCATCACCACCACCTACAATGCGATGATGGCGGGGATTGAGACGGTACGGAGCGGCAGCTTTTTATACGATATCGGCAATGCGATTGAGCCGATGGCGACGCGTGAGGGCTTTAGCGTTGTGCGTGAATATTGCGGGCATGGGCTGGGTAAGGTTTTTCATGAAGACCCGATGATATTGCATTATGCCAACAGGGAATTTGCCACCAACCGGTTACGTTCCGGCCTGACCTTTACGGTGGAGCCCATGATTAACATGGGAGGCTGGAAAACCGAACTGCTCGACGACGGCTGGACGGTGAAGACCGCCGACCGCAGCCTCTCGGCCCAGTTTGAGCACACCATTGCGGTGACGGAAGATGGCGTGGAGATCCTGACTTCCAGCCCCGCCGGGTTTGATTGCCCGCCGTATAAGGGATAATTCTAATGACCGATGGCCCCGCCTCTTCTGGTAACGGGCATCGCGAGCGCTTGAAGCAGAAATTTGCCGCCGGTCAGGGCGTAGGGTTGCAGGATTATGAGCTGTTGGAATTGCTGCTGACCTATGCCATCCCCCGCCGCGACGTCAAGCCGCTGGCCAAGGCGCTGTTGACGCGATTCGGCAGTTTGAGCGGCGTATTGAAGGCCGAGGCGGCGGAGCTGGGAACGGTGAAAGGGTTGGGCCCGGCCACCACCACGCTGATGGTGTTGATCGGGGCGCTGAGCCGCCGCGTGACGCGGGCGGCGCTGAGCGGCCAGCCGGTGCTGGATAACCGACTGGCGCTGCTGGATTACCTGTACAGCCTGTTTGCCGGTAAAGGGCGGGAGGAAGTGCACATTCTGTACCTGGATGGCCGCCACAAGCTGCTGCGCGACGAGACGCTGTTTACCGGCACGTTGGACATGGCCGCCGCCGGGCCGCGGGAGATTTTGAAGCACGCGCTGGAACTCAAGGCCGTAGGGCTGGTGATTGCGCATAACCACCCGCGCGGGCTGCCCCGGCCCAGCGATGCCGACCAGACGTTCACCATTGCCCTGCGCGAGGCCGCAAGCCTGCTGGAGGTGACGCTGCACGACCATATCATCATGGGCGAGAGCGAGCATTTTTCGTTCAAGGGCGCCGGACTTCTTTAGGTTGCAGGCTTTGGGCGTTAGGTGTTAGGACAGGCCTATGCACGACACGCCGATGGACCCGAAAGACATGGAAGCCGCCATTGCCAAAGGCCTGCCGGGCGCGCGGGTGAGCGTGGACAACCCGAGCGGCGACGGCATGCATTTCATTGGAGAGGTGCACTGGGCCGGGTTTGCGGGCAAGAGCCGCATTGAGCAGCACCGGCTGGTGTACGCCACGCTGGAAGACCTGTTTGCGCAAGGCCTGCACGGCCTGAAGTTGACAACCCATATAGGCTAAGAGGATAAAAGGACGAGAGGTAAGAGGATGAGTGATATTCAAGCGCGTATTGCCGAAGAGGTAAAAAGCAACCCGGTGGTGCTCTACATGAAGGGCACCGCCGATGAGCCCATGTGCGGCTTCAGTGCCCGCGCAGCCATGCTGCTGGCCAAGTGCGGTGTCGAGTTCACCGACGTCAACGTGCTGGCCGACCCGGAACTGCGCGAAGGCGTGAAGGTGTTTAGTAACTGGCCGACCGTGCCACAACTGTATGTGAACGGTGAATTTATTGGCGGCTGCGACATTATGACAGAGATGTTCCAGACCGGTGAGCTTCAGGAACTTCTGAAACCGTTGGCAAAATAAAAGGAGCTTAGGCTCCTTTTTAATTATTGCGCACCACCGGCATGCTGGCGGCGGGAGCAGCACGGCGGCGAGACTGTTCGGGTTCAGGTTCGCCCTGTGCGGCGGCGCGGGCCACCTGCGCCACGCGGCTGTTGTTCTGCCGCCCGGTTTGCGGCTGCGCGGCCTCGGTTTCGCTTTCCTGGTCGAGGGCGGTGAGTTCATCGACATTGAGGCCGTACCACCAGCCCAGTTTGTAGAGTATTTTTTTGGTGCGGTAGAGGTGATGGCGGTAACGCATCAGCGCCAGCCCCTCCTCTTTCGCATCGTGGAGTACATCGTCGAGGCCTGGCGCGATGGCCTGCAGGTCTTCGACCTCATCCATGCCTTCCCAAAGTTCCTGCGCGCTGCGGAAAAGCATTTCGCGCCGCGGCTCGGCCAGGTAGGGCGTGGGGAACAGCGGCAGCCACTGGCGCGGGTCGATATCCGGCAGCACGTAGCGGGCAAGTTGCGGATAGCATTCGACCGGGTCGACGCTGGGTGAGGCCAGCAGATTTTCGTCGGTGAACCAGGGGGAGTCTTCCGGCACCTTGACGCTCTGGCGATAGGGCCCGGCGCCGATGGGCGGGATGATGACCGGGGCGAGGCGTTGCAGGACGTCGTCCGGGCACAGGCCGTGGCCGCGGTTGAGCGGGTGCAGGTCGGGCATCCAGAACGGCTCGAGTTCGTATTCGTATTCCAGCGGCAGCGGGTGGTAGCCGAAATCGCACCCCGGCTTGCCGTTGCGATGGCGGGTGATGGCGGTGCGAGGATAGATGTTGGCTTTGCTGCGGCGCTCCAGTTCGGCGGCATCGAAGGTGTCCCAGCCCTCGGGCGCGGCGATGGGGAAGAAGCGGTTAAACATGCTTTGCGGCACCGGCGGGGTGGTGCCGGCGCTGTCGGGTTTGTCGAACGCGCCGAGGATGCTGTCGGTGCATGAATAGTAATAATGGAGCGGGTCCCATAGCGGGCCGCTCACCTGGACGAAGCGGCCGGTGTCGAGCACATCGTAGCCCCACAACGCGGGCGCCTCGAAATGCCCCGGGTGGGTGGGCAGCCAGCACGCGCCCCACTGGCTGATGCTGCGGGTGTGCGGCAGGTGCAGGTTGGGCAGCAGGGGTGCGGGGTTGTCGCCGTTGGGGCTGACGTAGCCGGAGCCGTCGCTGATGACCACGCGCGCGGGCACGATGGCGCGGGCGGTGATGAAGCCGGGTTGCAGGACTTCGAGAATGGTGCCGATGGGCGCCTTGGAAGGCTTGCTGCCCTCGACGCTATGCAGGCCCAGCACCGCCCTGCCCGGCCAGTAGTCGGTGAGTTCGAAATTGGCGTTCACCACGTTGTAGCCGTTGCAGGCCTCGAAGGTGGGAATGAGGGTGCAGCCCTTGGCGAAGAGGTCTTCGGCCCAGGTTTCGCCGCCTTGCTCGTCGAAAAATTTCTCCCAGGTTTTTGACGTATCGCGGTGCTGCCATTTTTCCAGCATGGCCTCGCCCAGTTTTTGCGCGGCGGCGGGGTGGATGCCTTCGTCTTCGCCGCGCGCGAACAGCATGTTGGTTTGCGGCAGCTTGTAGCCGTCGATGTAAAACGTATCGGGCCGCAGCTTGTAGGGATAGAGGTTGGCGCGTTCGTAGACGCCTACTTCGGGGTCGGTGCCGCCGCTGGCGGGCGGGCCTTCGGTCAGGCCGATCTCGAGGTTGCGGAAACGGGTGAGGAAGACGGTTTCGAGTTCGTCGGCGCCCTCCATGCCGATGGTGCTGCGGCAGTGACGGGGGAACAAGACTTCCGACAGGATAATCTCAAGGTCTACATCGTCCATGTTCATCGGGTCGATGATGTCGACCAGCGGCCATTCGTCGCCGGTTTTTTGCTCGGGGCCCATGCCGAGGTAAATGATGCGACCAGCGATGTCGCGGGCGAACAAGGGCGATAGCGGAATGTATTTATCGGCGTCCGAGACAAGGGGAAACTCCTCGGATTCCATAATATTGTGGCCGCAAAACAGCGTAGGTTCGCTGTAGATGAAGCGCGAGTAGTTTTCCTTGAATTCTATTTGGTTGAACGGTGAAAAGTTGATGGTGCCCAAGGCCGTATCCGCCACAATGCCGGGGTAGAACCCCACGAATGGTGCATATTGGCGGAAGAGGGTTTTCATTTTTTTCTTGTTATTCTTTTAGTAGGTTACTTTGTGGATTTAACTGTAATTTCATCCATGATGAACTCACCGTTCACCGTTTTCCCCTCGGCTTGTTTCTTTTCCAAAATCTTCACTAATTCATTGGCAGCTTTCTCATCTGCGACATTCTTGGTCTTCTTTGCATTTTCCAATTCCTTCCGGGCCAGTTCAAGGACTTCCTTCCCAAAGACCTGCTTGTTGTCGGTAGCAGGCTTGTCCTTTCCAGCCCTTATACTGCTCATGAAGTTCCCTTTGTCTTTTGAATTCACCATCATTCTACCCAACATGGCTTGGGCACGATCAAGGCGAACACCCTCCCCTGTAAGCAAGCGAACCGCCTGCACAGCCGCATTATCAAGACTAAAACGTGTTCCAAGGTAATAACCTGTAAGGGCTTTTTGCGCGGGCATTCCCAGGCTGGCACCGGCATTGTAAAGCTGGCCACCAACTTTCTCGACCGCTTCGGCCCGCGCCTCTTGCCGACCTATTTCGGAGGCACGGAATTTCTTCAAGGTGCGTTTGAGATTGTAATCTTCCTTATCAATCTCACGGCCAAGGTCGCTGATTTGACCTCGGGTATCGTGAATTTTTTGCGCCCCATGCTGAACGGCCAGCTTGTAGCCCTTGTCGGAAACCTCGAGCTTGGCGGTTTTAAGATTGATATCCGCAGACAACTTGGTGGCACGGCGGCCGGCGGCGGAGACTTCCACCTTGCGGCGGGCGACATCATGCTGCCAGCCTTCCATGATTTCCTGGATGCCGTCATAGGAGGCGTCGATCGCACGGTTTTTGCTCTCGGCCACCTTTTGCGCGATGAAGATATACGCTTTTTCACGGTGGTTGCGGATTTGTTGCGGCTTGAAGTGGTGCATTTCGTCAGCCACAAACGCTTCGGCTTCGTTCATGTTGGCAAAAATGGTATCGTATTTGTACTGCTCCGACTCTTTATAAGCCTTGGCTTTGGCAACCGTAGTGGCGTTAGTACTGCCCAAGTCAGCTTCATTTTGGGCGATAATCGCCTGGGACTTTTTAATATCATTCCGACGATCCCACAGCTTGCGCTCGTGGAGGCTATTGATTTTCTGCAGGTTCATGGGGGCATCCACCGAGCCTTCCAGCGCGGCGCGATGTTGGAGGAAGGTGACGCTTTCGAGGCCGGTATGTTCAGCGGTGGTCTGATAGACCTGCTGTCCCTTGAGCGGACCTTCACCATGCAGGATGGCAGCAATTTCCTTTTTATCCTTATCCCGGTACACCACTTCCACCTTTTTGGGGTCCACGCCCTTGGGCAGATCTGCAATTTTAAGTACCGGCGCGATTTCAGCCGCATTGAACGAACCCTGCTTGAACTGGAAGTTGGCGTACTCCACGCCCAGGTCGGGACTAAGACTGCCCACCATATTATTGGTGAAGTACTTCTCAGCGGTCATCTTACCAAACTTAGGATCAGCTTCGTGAATGGCACGTTTGACTTGGTCGGCCATCTGGCGGGCGGCGACCTGGATGGCAGCGTTGCTGGCGTTATCCCAGCCGCTCATGAGGTGGCCGTTGTCCTTGAGCGTATTGTAGGCGGCGGCGCCGGCCAGCACGCCTTCGCGTTGCTGGTACATGCGGAGCGCGCTCTGGTCTTTCATGGCCTTCCAATAGCTGAGGCCGCTGAAACCTTCATTCTCACGAGCTTTACCGGCCTTCCAAAACGCTCGGGCGCGGATGGGGGCTTCGGTGCCTTCGTTGGCGACTTCACCCA
>CAZROO010000012.1:0-2996 GCA_964601735.1 uncultured Pseudomonadales bacterium | reverse complement strand
CAAAACGCTCGGGCGCGGATGGGGGCTTCGGTGCCTTCGTTGGCGACTTCACCCATCACGCGCATGATTTGCCCAATACCCGGCACTTTAGACAATTGTCCCGTTGCAGCAATCGAGCCAACGGCCCCCGACCACGCGCCACGGAGGAAGCGTTCGCCCATACCCTTGCTGAGCCATTCGGCATCGTCGTCATTGGGCTTGATTGTGGCACCTTGCTGCTGGGCCGCGGCATTGGCGGGCATGTGGGCTTGTGCCACTTCCATTCTGCCGACACGCAGGTTTTGCTCTCCACCGCCAGAGGTAGGCGCGGAAGGCGACGTGGGGGCGTCGGGCGGTGTACCGCCAGCTCCACCACCCGCCGTCGCCACTGTGGGCGCCCCAGCCGTTGTTGAAGAAGAAGTAGAACCAACCGACTGGCCATTGCCTGAAGCGCCACCTGCAGTGGCCATGGCCTGTGCGTTTTGCAGATTGACATCGCCCGCCGCAAGCGCACCGCCGAATTCTCCGTTTACATTCGCGCTGCCGTCCTTACCGCCAAGGGGCACGCCGCGGAGTTGAGTCGACATGCCGCCGGGCTGGAATTTGGAATCTTCTGCAACGGCTTCATCCAGCGGAACCCAGGTATCGCTGCCGGTAAAGCCAACACCCGCGCCTTTCCGACGCACCTCGTACTGACCCGAAGCATTCTTACGCCAGTTACCATCTTCGTAAACCTGGCCACCGGCCTTGAGACTACCATCCGACGCCTCTTTCAGCCCCTCCGGTAACGACGGCGATTTTTCTGCAGCGACCACAGCCTCTTCAGCCTTTTCGTCCGCTGATGCAGTTCCTTCGGCTTCGCCGCCAGAAGAATCGGCTTTTCCTGGCTTATCCATGTGAACGGCGCTTATCCACCCGGCATGAAGCATGTCATCTTCCCCCCCCGGCTGGATTTCCGGCATCATACCATCAAACGCAGTCTTAGACTCCTGAGCTTTTTCCGCACTTTTTTGCCAATCATCTGCTGAACGCTCATCAGGTGTCGGACCATGTGGGATCTCCTCACCAAGCTGCCCTTTTACTTCTGTCTTTTCCTGTGTTTCCGGGACATCGCCTTTAACTTCGGCGGCGGTGGGCGTTTCAATCCCCGCTTTGTTTGCCATTCCCTTGGCGGTATTCAGCAATTTATTGCCCATTGCCTTAGCGCCTCCTGCGCCAAAGCTCTTACCCTGCATAGCAGCGGCAGCACCACCCACGACTGCCGTACCGGCAACGGCGGCAACGGCGGCCATGGCGGCAGCACCGGCATCGGCGATTTCGCCGGCGGCACTTTCGAGGTTGGTGATGGCGCGCAGGTTATTGGTGTCGCCCATTTTGAACATGATCCAGAAGGTCAGCGACAGAACCTTGGCCGCCAGCATGCCCTCCACCAGCATCAGCAAACCCTGGATCTCAATGCCCAGCAGGGTGCCATTGGCTGCCCATTGCGCACTGTTGATGGTGCCAACCATGAAATCGATGACGGCGATGGTGGCCGGATAGAACTTAAGCACGAATACCGCTACGGTAGTGATGATGAGCATGCCGACGGCATTGCTGGGGATTAGCAGCCCCATAAGGAAGATAAAGGGCGTCATGATGATGATGCCCATCAAGGCTACCTGGGCCAGCACCTTGACGATGGCAAGGATAGCGTTACCCATCACGTTACCGATGAAATAGCCGATACCTCCCGCAACCGCGAGACCTAAGCTGGCGATACCATCCGAAACCAGACCCTTGAGGCCATTAAAGAACCTCGCCATATAGCTGCTACCGGTCGGGTCGTTGGTCTTGGTAGGGGAAGTATCCACCTGCCCTGGAGCACCGCCATTGAGAGAGTTGCGGATGACAATATCAGCTAACGCCCCAGCCAACATAGACTTGTTGGAAGCATCACCGTTGACGCTGACATAATTGATGATGTTCTCAGCGCTGGCGCAGCCAGATTCGACACCGACAGCCGTATTAAGATCGGTGCAGATATCTTTGGCAGTCAAAGGTTTAGGGAGATTCGGGTCGCTGGTATCACTCAAGAGAGCCAATAAGGGGTGATAGTCAGCATTGTTCGTATCACCCAGACCAAGAATAGCTTTTTGGAACAATGCATTGGCGGCACCTATGCAACTCCCCGTATCAGCTCCAACTGTGGCGGTGACCTTCCCATCACACGTCAACCCTCCGGTTGAGGTATTGCAAGACGTTTTTTGCTTGTCGTACGTCACTGCCATAACCGGCATATTGGCGATGTCTGGGTTTTGGGCCAATTTATTTAAATAAGTTGCAATTCCTGTATCGGTCTTATTTTTTGGCATTTCACCTATCTTCTGGGTATATCCATAACTTGAGATACCACCAGAAACATAAGATTCCTTGCGCGCGTCAACGGTTACATCCTGTAACGTACTACCACCGTTGGCAGGCACCGCTGTAATGAAACTGCTCATCCGCATCATGGGATTTGCCTTTTGGCTGGGCATAAGAGAACTTCCCCACCCATCTTTAACCTGTGCCTGTGACTGGGTATTAATGGCTTGAATGATGGCATCCACGGTGGTGGCATAATCAGCATCCGTTACGGGCGCTGGGGACGTTTCGCCGAGAATTTGGATCTGAAGTGCCCTCACACCTTTGGTATATGCCCCCCATTGATCACCCGCCTCCTGAGCCGATGTATATTTGGGAATAGCAATAGCGTTCGCTGGAGTACTATCACTAGAAAGTAGATTAGACCGGATATCTTCGTATACTTTTGAGAAAGGGACGACAGTGGGATTTGACGTTGCGCTGCTTGGACTGGAACCCGCCGGTGTATTCATGGCAGTCGGCAACGGCTTGGGCATGGGATTCGTCTTATCGCAAGCCTTCAGATACTTCTGATAAGCGTTATCGATGTTGGGCGCTTTGAGGTTGGGGTCGTTACGGAAGGCGTTTTGGGAGTTGATTTGCTGTGAGAGGCTTTGCAGGCCGTCTTTCTG
>CAZROO010000011.1:37840-40684 GCA_964601735.1 uncultured Pseudomonadales bacterium | reverse complement strand
ACCAGCCCGGTCAGCGCCACGCGCGCGCGCGCGCCCGGCGGTTCGTTCATCTGGCCGTACACCAGCGTGGCTTTGCTCTTTTTGCTGTCGCCGGGCACGATAACGCCAGACTCGATCATTTCATGGTACAGGTCGTTGCCTTCGCGGGTGCGCTCGCCCACCCCGGCAAACACCGAGTAACCGCCGTGGCCCTTGGCGATGTTGTTGATCAATTCCTGAATCAGCACGGTCTTGCCCACGCCGGCCCCGCCGAACAGCCCGATCTTCCCGCCCTTGGCATACGGCTCCAGCAGGTCGATGACCTTGATGCCGGTTTCCAGAATCTGCGCCGCAGTACTTTGTTCATCGAACGAAGGCGCCGGACGGTGAATCGGCCAAACCAGCTTGTCGTCCATGTCGCCCATTTCGTCGATGGGCTCGCCCACCACGTTCATGATGCGCCCCAGATTGCCCGGGCCCACCGGCACCGAAATCGGCGCGCCGGTATCGGCCACGCCCTGGCCACGAACCAGGCCATCGGTCGAATCCATCGCAATCGCACGCACGGTATTCTCGCCCAAATGCTGGGCGGTTTCCAGAATCAGGGTCGAATCGTCGCGCTCAATCGTCAGCGCGTTCAGAATGGCGGGCAAGGCGCCGTCGAATTGCACGTCCACCACCGGGCCGATCACGCGGCTGACGACGCCCGAGGCGGCAGTTCTTTTCTTGGTGGGTTTAGTGGAAATTTTGGTAACTTTAGCAGCGGCTTTGGCCATAAATTCTCTCTTCTGTTCTAACGCCGCGATAAATGCCCAATTAATGCTGACGGGTCAAGCATTTTCAGGTACTAAAAACAAATGTTCGGCATCTTCGACAGCGGCCACGGCGGCCTCCCCCACGGCTTCATGCCAGCGCAGGCTGGCATCCACGCCCTCTTTCTTTTGGAAACGCAGCTATGATCGGTGTTTTTGACTCCGGCCACGGCGGCCTCACGGTAATGAACGAACTGCTCGCGCGCTTCCCGCAGCGCCAGTTCATCTATTACGGCGACCACGCCAACGCGCCCTACGGCGACAAATCCGGCCCCGCAATCGTCGAGCACACCCGGCAGGCGATGGAAGTCCTCTTCGCCAACGGCTGCAAGCTCATCCTTCTCGCCTGCAATACGGCATCGGCCGCGGCGGCGCGCACGCTGCAACACGACTGGCTGCCCCGCCATCATCCACACAAAAAAATCCTCGGCATCATCGCCCCCACGGTCGAAGCCGCCACCCAAACCCCGTGGTCGGTCAAAACCCCGCAGTTCCCGCAAAAGTACAATACCGACACCATCGCCCTGTTCGGCACCAGCCTCACGGTGAACAGCGGCGTGTTCGAAACCGAAGTGGCCAAGCGCTGCCCCCACGCCCGCGTCATCGGCCAGGCCTGTCCCAAACTCGTCCCCCTGCTCGAGTCCGGCGCTCCGGAAGAGCACGTGAAGGAAGTGGTCGAAGAATACGTGCAGAAAATGCTCGGTAACTATAAATCCTACCTGCAAGCTACAAGCTGCAAGCTACAAGCTGGACCAGAATGGGCAATCCTGGGCTGCACCCACTACCCGCTGGTCGCCCACCTCTTCCGCGCCGCCCTGCCCGCCGCCACCCGCCTGCTCAACCAGCCGCAGGCAGTGGCCAACGCGCTGGAAGACTACCTCTCCCGCCACCCCGAATTTGACCCCCTGCAACCTGCAACCCGCAACCTGCAATCGGTCTACCTAACGTCAGGCG
This sequence comes from uncultured Pseudomonadales bacterium, assembly GCA_964601735.1. Lineage (GTDB taxonomy): Bacteria > Pseudomonadota > Alphaproteobacteria > UBA2136 > UBA6156 > DATAJX01. The sequence continues at coordinate 38,939 of CAZROO010000011.1, read as the reverse complement.
ACCCCGCCCAGGTCTCCCGCGTCGCGCAACTGCTGGCCGGCCATACGCTCACGTTCCAGCGCGCTTAGCGCCGCTTTTTTATATCGCCTGTCTTTTTCCTTATGGTTTTTACCGTGCGGCAGGTGCTTCAATAGAGTGGCAGAAAACGAAAGGAAATCACTCATGAGCGCCAATGCTCGCTGGCTTGCCGTCGTTCTTGTTGTCATCGTGGTGCTGGGCATTGCCTACGCCGTTTACAAGCGCAACACCACGGCGGTGGAAGATTACAATACCACCAACATACCGATGACCGACACCGCCACGACTGTGCCAAGCACCACCATGCCCGGCGCCGCGCCGGGCAGCCTGTTCGAGGTCAGCAGCACAACCGGTTATCCCAGCCCCACGGACACGCTCGAGTCGCCCAACGGCATGGCCCCGGCCACAACCCCGTAGAAAACACAATAGCAATTTCGCCGCTTCGGTTTTTTATGGGATTTTGTCTTAAGTTCAAGGATACGGCCATTTAGAATATCCCTCCAACAAAGGAGTGTGTTCCCATGTCGTCGCAACGCAAAATCCTGGCCGCCGTCGCCGTGGTGGTTATCATCGTCGCCATCGCCGCCGTCCTCGCCTGGCACAAAAGCAATAAGCTGACGATCGACCACACTGCCGATACCATCTCGCCCACCAGCATCATTTCTTCCAGCACACCAGCCGAAGTAGTCAGCAACACGACCTTCGACATCATCAGCCCCACCTCGCAGCCCACCAACCTGCTCCAGGGTGAGACAATGCCGGGCAGCAGCGGCTACTAGATGAACGTCTCCTTCGCCGCCGCCATGCTGGCAGGGTTCATCGCCCTGCTGGTGCTGGCCAACATCGGTAAAAACATTCTCAACAACTGGTCCACGCCGGTCAGCCGGCAGGCACCCGCCACCATAACCTCGCCGCTGGCGCCGTCGCCGGAAGGCGGCCTCGAACCACCTCCCGCCGTCAGCATCCCGGCTACAAGTGGCATCACCACCCGCGTCGTTACCCTGCCCGGCACCGGCAAACCCATCGCGGTGATGCCCGTACCCGCTCACCCGCCGTCTCCGCCGCCCCTGGGCACGCCCGG
>CAZROO010000011.1:0-37740 GCA_964601735.1 uncultured Pseudomonadales bacterium | reverse complement strand
TCGCGGGGATCATGGCCCTCATCCTCGTCATGGTCGGGGCTTACCTGTACCGGCACATGCCCAGCAAGGTCGCGGCCAAGGCCCAACCCGCCGCCGCGGCCACGGTTTCGTCCACCCAACCTCGCCAGGCCCTCCTCCTGCCGCCGCCGGTATTCACCAAACCGGTGCCACGCGCGGTCATTTCCGATTACAAACCCCAGCACGCCAAAATCGAATTCAGCCAACTGGAAAAAAACTTCACCGGCACCTGGGCCGCCTATCCCGAACTATGCGACAGCGCCTGGTATAACGTGCAAGGCAAGCGCATCAGCGTCGCGGGCGCGGGCACCTGCCACCTCCGCAGCATGCAAAGCCAAATCACCTCACGCACCACCGTCACCAGCGTCACGCTGGTACTCGACTGCCACCACAATAACTACAACGGGCAAGAAACCTGGAACCTCACCCAGCCGCGCAAAGGCACCCTCAACATCCGCCCGCTGTATAAAGAAGGCAGCGGCAACGCCGTCAGCCTCTACCGCTGCCCGTCGCAGCTCGCCAGTAAATAGAATTAGTAGTGAACGCCCGGCACAAACCGTTCCACCGGCTTGGGCGCGGGCTTGGCCGCCGGGGTCGCGGCAGCAGCAGTATGCGGCTGCGGAACAGTGCGCATGCGGTAAACCACCCACGCGGCAAACAGCAGAACCACAGCCAAAATGAAGAACTTGAGCTTCGGGTTCATCAGAGGGCTTCGGCCCCGCTGATGATCTCAATCAGCTCCTTGGTAATCGCGGCCTGGCGGCTGCGGTTGTACTGAATCGACAGCTTCTTGATCATCTGCCCCGCGTTGCGCGTCGCGGCATCCATCGCGGTCATGCGCGCGGCCTGCTCGCTGGCATTGGTTTCCAGCAGCGCGGCAAACACCTGTTGGGTCAAATTCAGCGGCAGCAGTTTTTCCAGCACCGCCTCGGCAGAGGGCTCATAGCTGGTCACCGACCGCACTTCTTCCGCCCCATTCCCGCGCAGGCGGGAATCCAGATCTTTCTCACCACTAAAAGGCAAAAGCTGTTTAACCGTAGGTGTTTGGCTCAGCATGCTCACGCAGGCACTGAACACCAGGTGCACTTCATCCACGGCACCATCTTCAAACGCGGCGCAGGCTTCGTTCGCCACGGCCTGGGCATGGCCCACCTCCACGTGGCGGCCCAGGTCGGTGTGGCTGCCCACCAGCAGGTTGGGAAAAGTCTGTTTAAAGGCATCGCGCATCTTACGCCCCACGCCCACCAGCTGCACATGGCGGCCCAGCGCCTGCTGCTGGCGCACCCACTGGGTGGCGGTCTTTACCAGGTTGGCATTGAGGCTGCCGCAAAGCCCGCGGTCGGTACCACAGGCAATCAAACGCACGGTCTTCACATTATCGCGCCCAGTCAGCAGCAGCGGCGCGCCGCCACCCGCATTGGCGGTCAAATCTGCAAGAATCTGGCTCAGGCGCGCGGCATAAGGCCGGGCACCGTCTACCGCAGCACGGGCGCGGCGCACCTTGGCAGCAGCCACCATCTTCATGGTTTTGGTGATTTGCTGGGTGTTTTTAACACTCTTGATACGCGTGCGCAGGGTTTTTAAAGTCGCCATGCGTCGCTTGTAGCAAAACCCCCGGCGTGGTGCAATCTTTTCCCCCAACCCACCTCGGAGCAACCACTAAACACCGCCGTCATGCCGCCTCCTTGCCGCTGCTGGCGTCATTCCCGGGAGCACGGCCCACAGTCCATATCAAAGCCACATCCCTTCATGCCGCGCACAACCGGGAATCCAGTACCATCGGTTTCGAAGCCTCGATTGTTTTTCTTTTAAACAGACTCAACCGCACAAATGTAAAGGTCTTGTCAGGTAAATATCAGTCAGCTTACAGCGGAACGTTTCCGTCTTGCGCCTTACCCCTAGGCGCCGCACCCTTGCACGCATGAGCCTGTCCTGCGGGCTCATGAAAAAGGAGGAACGAACATGAAAACGCTTGTAACCATGCTGGCCCTGACCGCCGGCCTCAGCGGCGCCATGGCCGTCACCACCCCTGCCCACGCCGACGAAAGAATCATCACCGAGCGCACCGTGGTACGCCCCGAAGGTTACCGCGACGGCTACTATGACGGCATGCGTTATGTGCCGCGGCAAGAGTTTGTCCGTGTGCGCAAAACCCGCTGCTGGTGGCATAACCATCGCAAGGTTTGCCGCACCGTCTGGGTGCGCGAACCCGTTCGCCACCGCCACTACCGTGGCCACCACGACCAGCACTGGAACCATCACCGCTAGGCGCAGGCACTCCAAACCACCCCGGCGGGGTGGTTTTTTATGTGACAGTTCCTTTTCGCCAAACTTACACCGCTGCGCTTCACGGTTGAACAAACCCCGCCCGCGCCCCATTTTAAATCTGAAGCCCCAACGGGCCTGAATGAACCAACATCAAACCAAAGGAGCTCACTCCATGACCAAGACCCTCATCCTCGCCGCGCTGGCCGCCGCCATTGCCATGCCCGCCCTCGCCGACGACGGCGTGATGCCCCAAGGCAGCAAAATCATCATCAACAAAACCGAAACCCAGCAAGGCGTGGCCAAGGGTCACGAAGCCAAGTCCGGCAAGCGCCACGCGCACCACTGGCGCAAGGGTGCCCACAAAAAGCATCACCGCATGCACAAGGCCGCCGCCCACAAAAAGGCCGCCAAGTAACGCTCGGTTACACAGCTGAAAAACGCCCCTTGCAGGGGCGTTTTTTTGCACTATATAGCCACGCATCGTTACTCGAATCACCGGAGCTTTTACATGTCAGCCTCCAACCTCCAACTGGTCGGCAAGGCAGAAGAAACCGAAACCCTCGATCACCACCTGTTCGCCTCCTTTGCCGAATTCCGGGCCCACGCTTATGCTCTCAATCACCGGGCCAAACGTGAATGGCGTTTCAACAGCCTCAACATCCCGGTGGTAGGCGTATGGCGTAATCCATTCCTTTCCGTTCAGGGGCAAGACGTCGTCGCCGAACTCCTCAGTTATCTTCAACACCACGTACTGGCCATGCCCTACATTTGGCTGGTCGGCGTACCGGTTCCAACCGCCGAGTTCCAGGAAGTCTCTTTTACCGACCCTGCACCGGTACGTTGGCGGGTCGAATTCCACAATCTTGAGCCCGGTGCTTCCCACAATAGGCACATCAAGCTTATCCGGGACGACCCCAATCACAAAAAAAATCGCCCCAGCCTTTAAGGCTGGGGCGATTTTCTTTTACCTTCTTATTTTTTACCCTTCTTGGCCACCTTCAGTGCGGCATCCTCATCAGCCTTTTTGGTCTCGCTCACCGGCTTGGCGCGGGTTTGCAATACGGCGTCGGCGGGGTTAAAGCTGTTCTTGGCGCTTTCCAGCAGCTTCTTCACGGCGGTTTCGGTTTCGTCGTTCAACTCGCCCTTTTCCTCAATGGCATCCAGCACCTTGGCATAGGCGCTGCGGGCCAGTTCGTGCACGTGCTGCTCAAACAGCGTCACATGCTTGGGCTCGATGGTGTCAAGGTAGCCCTTCGTCCCGGCATAAACCGAAATAATCTGCTCGCTCACGCGCAGCGGCTGGTATTGCTTCTGCTTCAGCAACTCGGTCAGGCGCTCGCCCCGGCTCAGCAGGTTGCGGGTGCTGGCGTCAAGGTCACTGGCAAACTGGCTGAACGCCGCCATTTCGCGGTATTGCGCCAAATCCAGGCGCATCGTCCCGGCCAGCTTCTTCATCGCCTTGGTTTGCGCGGCACCACCCACGCGGGAAACCGACAAACCCACGTTAATGGCAGGGCGGATACCGGCGTAGAATAAATCAGATTCCAAGAAAATCTGCCCATCGGTAATCGAAATCACGTTGGTCGGAATATAAGCCGACACGTCACCGGCCTGCGTTTCGATAATCGGCAACGCGGTCAGCGAACCGGCACCCATGTCGTCGCTGAGCTTCGCGGCACGTTCCAGCAAGCGGCTGTGCAGGTAGAACACGTCACCGGGGTAGGCTTCGCGGCCCGGCGGGCGGCGCAGCAGCAGGCTCATCTGGCGGTAGGCCACGGCCTGCTTGGAAAGGTCGTCATAAACAATCAGCGCATGCATGCCGTTGTCGCGGAAATACTCGGCCATCGCGCAACCGGCATACGGGGCGATGAACTGCATCGGCGCGGGGTCGCTCGCGGTCGCAGCCACCACAATGGTGTAGTCCAGCGCACCGGCGGCGCGCAGCTTTTCCACCACCTGTGCCACGGTCGAGCGTTTCTGGCCGATGGCGACATAAACACAGAACACCGGTTTCTTGGTCTTGTGCGTGCCCTTCTGGTTAATGATGGCATCAATCGCCACCGCGGTCTTGCCGGTCTGGCGGTCACCGATAATCAGCTCACGTTGCCCGCGGCCAATCGGCACCAGCGCGTCAATCGCCTTCAGGCCGGTTTGCAGCGGTTCGTGCACGCTCTTGCGCTTCACAATACCCGGCGCAATCACTTCCACCCGCGCGGTCTGCTTGGTCTTGATGGGCCCCAGCCCGTCAATCGGGTTACCCAGCGCGTCCACGGTGCGGCCCAGCAGTTCCTTGCCGATGCCCACGCTCACAATCTCGCCGGTGCGCTTGACCAGATCGCCTTCCTTCACCGAACGGTCGTCGCCGAAAATCACGCAACCCACATGGTCTTCGTCCAGGTTCAGCGCCATGCCGGAAACATCGCCGAATTTCACCAGCTCACCGGCCTGCACACCGCTCAAGCCATAAACCCGGGCTACACCGTCACCCACCGCCACAACCTGGCCGGCTTCTTCCAGGCTGCCGCCGGCACTCAGGCCCGAAAGCTGCTGGGTCAGAATCTTGGTGATTTCGCTCGGGCGCAAATCGGTCGCGGTGGACATTCTATTTTCTCCTTAAATTCCAGATTACTTTTCAATCGCGTGCGCGAATCGCGCGGTCAACTCACTCAAGCGGCCCTTCAGGCTGCAATCCCAAACGCGGCCGGCGGCAAAGGCGCGGAAGCCGCCAAGCAACTCCGGCACTTCCGTTTCACTCACCACCACGCCTGCCCCAGCCCCGGAGCCGGCGGCATTCAACTTCTTCATCAGAACCTTCTTCAACTCCGCCACCTGCGCATCGGTCAGCGCCACAGCGGTCTCCACGCGAGCCTCAATAATACCCTTGCGCTCATTGGCAAGGTGCACAATCGCCTCCATCACCGCACCCGCCTCGCCCAACCGTTTGTTGGCGGCCAGCAACACCAGCAGGTTGCGCAAAAGCGCGGAAAGTTTCAGGTCGGTGGAAATCTTCTTCACCAGCGCCGCACGCGCCGCGGGCCCGCGCCGGGGGTCGCCCAACTGCGCTGCCACCTTCTCGTCACCCAGGCTTTGCGCCAGCGCCTGCACGGCGGGCATCAACGAATCCGTCACCTGTTGCGCATCGGCGGCTTCCAGAAAAGCGCGGGCGTAAGTGTTGGCGGCAGGGGTGTTCTTCATCTTCGCGGCGGTTATGCCGGGCGCGCCGCAGCCTGTCAAGAACAGGCTGCGGCAGTGGCTGGCGGCTAATTGTCGGTGGTTAGTCATTCGAAACGCGAAACCGTTCAATTCTAACCACTAGCCGCTAACCACCAGCCGCTGTATGACTTCCTCATGAAGCAAGCCCACCTGCTGGTAAATCTCGGTACCCCAAACAGCCCGCGTTACCGGGACATGTTCCGCTACCTCGCCGAATTCCTCGGCGACAAGCGCGTCGTCGACCTCCCCCGCTGGCTCTGGCTGCCGATTCTCTACGGCGTCATCCTGCCCTTCCGCAGTAAAAAGAGCGGCCATACCTACGCCCAAATCTGGGACGCCAAACGCGGCTCTCCCCTGCGCTATCACACCAAAGCCCTCACTAAAGCCCTTGCTACAAGCAACAAACTACAAACTACAGGCTATGCAATGCGCTACGGCCAACCCTCCATCACCGCCACCCTCGATAAGCTGGTGAAGCAAGGCCATACCAAAATCCGCGTCACCCCCCTCTACCCGCAATACGCGGGCGCCACGGTCGGCACCACGCTCGACGTCCTCGCCAACTGGCTCAAACGCAATCTCGATGTCCACCTCACCGTCACCGAACCCTGGTACAGCCACCCCGCCTACATCGACGCGCTGGCCAAAAGCATTCGCAAAGCGACCCGCCGGAGTCCGAAGGACGTAGGAGGGCCAATCCAGGCCGTCATCGTCAGCTTCCACGGCCTGCCGTTGCGCACCGTGCGCTGCGGCGACCCCTACCAGAAGCACTGCGAAACCACCTTCAGGCTACTGAAGAAGAAACTACCGGAAGTGAAACTGCTTCTTACCTACCAATCCCGCTTCGGAAAAGAGGAATGGCTGCAACCCTACTTTGACAAAACGGTTGAAGGACTTCCCGCTAAAGGCTTCAAAAACATCGCGGTCATCGCCCCCGGCTTCGCGGTCGATTGCGTCGAAACGCTGGAGGAACTCGGCCTGCGAGGCAAAGAGAGCTTTATGAAAAACGGTGGCAAAACCTACACCCTCATCCCCTGCCTCAACAAAGCAGGCGCCAGCGTTCTTAGAGCCCTAACGCCTAAAGCCTAAAACCTGTATCAGGCTACAGCCGAGCGCCGAATCACCGGCGCGGCAGGCATATCAGACTTTGGGCCTGCATTCTCCGGCGCCTTGGGCGGGGTCGGTGCCTGTTCCATCTGGGCCCAGGCGTTACGCATGGTGCGCAGGTGGCCAATTACCTCGTCGCAAATCTCAACGCTGTTCTTCATGTCAATGTCACCCAGCCGCTGCAGCAGAAAGCCGTAAATGCGCCGCAGCCGTACTGCCGCCTCGCCGCCGGTGGTCACATCAATCATCCCCATCAGGTGGGCCACAATTTCCATGGCTCGGCGGTTGTTGTTGTGACGTTCCTGAATGTCCTTGGCCACAATGCACTCGCGGGCGCGGTTGGTGAATTTCATGATGCCGTCCAGCAGCAGCAGCAATTGTTGCAGCGGGCTGGCGTTGACCACCTGCTGCTGCAGGTAGGCCTGGCCAAAGTTGGTGGGGTTATTCATTAGCCGTTACCATTGCTGTTGTTGCTGGCGCTGAAAAACTGGGAAATCTGGTTTTGCAGCGCCGAAAGTTGCGAAAGCGCGGTTTCCATCGCCGCATATTTGTTGGTGAGGTTGGTCTTCTCGGTGGCCAGGCGGCCGTTCAGCGTATCAATCTGGCTCTGGTAGCTGCTGTTCTGGCTGGTGATATTGCTCACCTGGGTGTCAATCACGCCGGTGCCGGTAGAAGTCAGCGAGCTGAAAAAGTCGAAGAACGTGTCGGCAATCCCGCGCTGCACGGTAATCTGGATGTTGCTGATAGCCCCCAGGTTGGGGTCGGTGTTGGTAAAGCCCAGGGTCAGGCCGTTGGCCGTACTCAAGTTGCTGGCCTGGAACACGTTGTTGCCCAGCATATTCAGGGTGCCGTCGGTGCTGTTGCCGGTGTTCTGGGCGGTGTTGAGGTAAACACCGGTGGCCATGCCGCTGCCGTCGGTGCCGTCAATGCCCAGGTAGTAGGTGCCGCCCTGGGTGCTGCTGCTGCGCGAGATCACGTTGATACGCGAATCCGACGTCGTGGAGCTAAAACCGAACAACTTCGACACCGCACCCACGTTGGCCAGCAGTTTGGGGTCCATGGCGCTGTCGTCGATAGCGAGCTTGTAGTCGCTGCCCATCGTCACGCCAATCTGGCTCAGGCTCTGGTAGCCATCGGCGTTGGTCTTTATCTGCGTCGCCGCCAAAAACTGTAGCTGGTCGGCCACCTGGCGCATCACGCTGTTGTTGTACAGCGGGCCAAAGCTGCTGGTGGTGCTGCCGTCGCTGTTGGTGGTACTGGTGCTGGTGTTCTGGGTGGAGATGAAACTGCGAAGGTCGTTGTACGCGGTCACAAAGGTGCCGATGGCCGACTTGATCGCGTTCAGGTCAGGCGCCACCTGCAGGTTGATGACCGTATTGGGCTCGGCCTTCTGCAAGCTCAGCGTCACGCCGTCAATCACGTCGCTAATCACGTTGGTGCTGCGGGTGATGCCGGTAATGCCGTCAACGTCGATGATGGCGTTTTTGGCCTGGGTCAGCTCGTTCTTGGCGGTGGCGCTGCCGTTGGTCAGCCCCATCGCGTCACTCAGCGCCGTCTCGGTCAAGGTGATGGCATTACTGCCCGTCCCCGTGGTGCTGCTGGTCATAATCAGGTAGCTGTGGGTGCTGTCGGCGTTCACAATCGTGGCGTTCACGTTGGCCCCGGCGGCGTTAATCTTATCGCGCACATCCAGCATGCTGTCGGTGGCAACAATATTCACATCCTTGCCGTTGATGGTCAGCGTGCCAGTGTAGCCCAGCGCGGCGGTGCCGCTAGCCTGTGAGTCACTGCTAATCTGCTGTGCCTGCGCCAGTTGCTCGATGGTGATGGTGTGGTTGGCAGTCTGCGCCTTGCTCGAAAACGACGTCGCCAGCAAACTGTTGATATCCGACGGCGTATAACCGCCCGGCGCGCTGGGCCCTGCCACGGTGGTGCCGCTGCCGGCCATCTGGGTAAACACGTTGGTGCTGCCAAAGGCCAGGTTGTTGCGCAGGGTATCCAGGCTGGTTTGCAGGGCCGAAACCTTGGTCTTGAGGTCATTGTAGGCGCTGAGCAGCGTGTTGTTGGCGGTGATTTTAGTGTTTAAATTGGTGATCGGCACGCTGTCGGCCGCAATCTGGGCGTTGATCAGCGCGGTGGTATCAATGCCCGAAGACAGGCCCCCGACCTGGATTTTGCCGTCCGAACCGACGGAAATGCCGCTGGTATTCAGCAGGCTGCCTACACCGCTGGTGCTGGTCGTCATTGGCTACTTGCCCCTTGTCCTTGTGAGTCTTTGCATAAGTCGTTCCTAACTCTTCCTTACGCCTGCCCATCCACAATCACGCCGTTCATCTGGCGCTGACGGGCAAACACGCTCAAAAACTCGCCCTCATCATACGCCTTCACCACCTTGCCGCCGCGGGCCTCTGCCACTTGAACCGGCAAATTTCCGCCCTCCTGTGGCACGTTTACCACCAAACCTTCGGGCCGCAAGGTGCGGTTCATGGTCACCGCCGCACGCGCCAGGGCGGTCTGGGTGGCATCGCTGACGCGAAAATCCCGCCCCAGCAACAGCGGCTGCCAGCCGGGTTTGGAAGGCACCGCCGCCGCCCCGGCAGCCGCCATGCCGCCCCGGCGACGACCGCCGGAGGCCTGCTGGGCCAGCGCGTTGGCAAGGTCGAGTTCGGCCATATTTTAAGCGTACCTGCTATCTTCGGTTATGTTAGTTCTGCAAAAGATTTAAAAGCATCTGCGGAATCTTGTTGCTCTGCGCCAGCATCGCAATCCCGGCCTGCAACACCGCCTGATTGTCGGCCAAATCGCTGATGGTGCCCGGCACGTCCACGTCCACCAGCGCACTGCGGGCGGTCTCGTTATTTTCGCTGAACACATTGATGTTGGTGCTCACCTGGCTCAAACGGCTTTGCTGGGCACCCACCACCGCCCGCGCATTGCTCACCATCTGCACAGCAGCCTTCAGGGCATCAATCGCCGCATTGGCACCAAACTGGGTGCCTACGCCCACCCCGGTCAACCCTAGCGAATCGGCATTCACCGGCGGCAAACTCACCTGCAACAGGTCCTGGCCGTTCACAATACCGGTACCAATCTTGTAGGTCAGCAGGGTATTGGCGTTGGCGGTCTGCAACGCGCCGCTTTCCAGCCCCTGCCCGGCGCTGATATCCAGCGTGCCGCTGCCCGCCCCCGTACCGGTGATGTCTCCGGTAATGCTCACCGTCCCCACCTTTTGCGGGCCGCCGGTTGTGTCCACATACACATCCACCGTGGTCACGGTGGACGCCCCCACCGCCGTCAGGTCGGCGCTGGCCGCGCCGCTGGCGCCTACCGCACCGCCGTTTACGGCATAACTCACGCCCGCCACCGGGCCCAACGTCACCGTACCGGCAGTGGTCGCCACCGGCAACGTCATCAGGCCGGTGGCACTGTTATAAACGACGGGTAACGCCGCCCCGATATCCAGCAAACCCTGCACCCCGGCGCCATCCAGGCTGCTGGTGGCGGGCGCAAAGGCAGCCGCCGTTCCCATCACGCCGCCCGCACCCGGCGCCGCCACCGCCGTCGGCAGAATATCCGCCCCGCGGTTAAACACCGGCCCCAGCGTCAGCGTCACGCCAATCTGGTTGAAGTTCAGGCTGATGCTCTGCCCATTACTCAGGTTGTTGCCGGTACCCGCCACGTTGTCCATGATGGCCGTCAAATCCAGCGTCTGGCTGCTGGCCACTCCCGCGTCGGTGCGGGTCAGCGTCATCTTTTCGGTGGCGGCATCGTAGGTATAACGCAGCGTCGGACTACTCCCCAGGGTGCTGTTTTTATTATAGCTGATGTTGGTAATCCCATCCGCCGCCACGTTCGAGGCATTGGTCTGGGTATAACCCGGCTGACCATTGAGCAGGTTCACGCCGTTAAAGTTGGTAGCCCCCGCAATACGGTTGAGTTCGGTCAGCAAGGCCTGGAATTCCAGGTCAACCGGCTGGCGGTCGGCGTCGCTGTTCTGGCCGCTGCTGCTTTGCACCGCCAGCGTCTGCATGCGGACCAGAATGTCACTCACGGTGCCCAGCGCGCCGTCGGCAATCTGCAACATCGAAGTCGCCGCGCCGGCATTGATTTTCGCCGAAGCCAGCCCGGCATTGTCAATCTTCAGCCCGGCACCCACCGCCAGCGCGGCGGCGTCCTGCACGGCAGAAAACACCCGCTGCCCGGACGAAAGCTGCAACGTATCGGTGTTCACCGCATCGCTGCGGGCCTTAATCGCGCTTTGGGCATACTGGCTGGCCAGGTTGGAAACGAGCGATACCGTCATGGCAAAAACTTCCTTTTGCCTAAACTTAATGCATACCTCATGCCAAAAAAGCGGGGCTATCCAAACAGGACAGCCCCGACCTTATCGCAAAAAAGGAGATTACCCTTAGAACTGCCGCAAGCTCACGGCATCGCGCAACCGGACCGCCGCGGCATGCAGGGCCGCGGCACGGGCCACGGCTTCGGCACCGGCACTGGGCCGCACCTCGCGGTGACGGTTCGCCGCTTCGTCAGCCAATTCGCGCAACGACTCAAGGTCGCCGGTGTCAAAACAGCAGTGCGCCTGATGTTCGACCAGTTGCAGGAACAGGGCATCATCGCCGCGTTCCAGCAGTTTCTGGAACAACTCCACCGGCCGCCGCAACCGCGACAGCAGCAGCGGCAGGTAAGCTGCGGCAATGGCGGTGTCGCCGCGTTCCAGCAAGGCATCGGCATGGTCGTCGGCGCACCGCAGGCGGTCGCCGAACAGCTCGTACACCAACTCCAGCCTTTCGGCCGAAGCCTGCGCCATAGCCGCCTCCATCACGTCATCAGGTTCAATGGCGTCGGGCAGGCTTTCCAGTATCAGCCGCGCCTCCCGTAATCCCGGCAGTTCCAGCGCCAGCTTCACCGGCTGCTCGGGTGCCGCCTTCAGCAGCGCAGCCAGCAAGGCATGAACCGCAGCCACGGCCACATCACGGTCAAGGTGGCGCGGCGGGCAGGCATCCCCCTGCGCAGGCAGGTGCGCAACGTTATCGGTTATCATTCAGGTTTTCCCCCAAGGCCCCGCATCACGCCGGAGGCGCTGCGGAGCCAAAGCTCATTAGGTAAATGGATAGGTCACGTTCTCAAACGCCCAATCGCTATAAGGCGGAGAACCACACCACCGCAATCCACCGCGCCACACTCCCCACAAAATCCAGATAACCCTTGCACCAGGCTTACAGCCCCGGCCCACAAGGCCCTTGCCACCCCCGCCTCCAGCCTGTACACACCCGCCCGAAGCAACACAGCTTTTTGCGCCCCTTCCCTCACTCAAGGGCAGTGGCAATCCTCTCTCTTACGTCACGGAGTTTTCTATGACGAACCAAACCCAAAGCTACACCTTCCCCTGCGGCATCGATGGCCACCGCCACATCCGCGACAACATCACCAATCCCAGAACCGGCTATGTCAAATACATGCTGCCGGTCTACATCAACGAAATCATCCTGGGCGGCTTTTGCGGCGGCCGGCTGATGCTCAACACCTCCCCGCCGGTCAGCAAGGTCTCGGGGCCGGATACCAAAACCCGCGCCACGCTCACAGGCTACAAGTGGCGCTGCGAAAAGGGCGGCATCGGCAGGCTCGAATACGTCGATTACTGCCTCTACCTGTCGGGCGAAACAACCCCGGCGGATATTGAAGAGTTCAAAAAAGCGGGCGGCATATCGGTCAAAAAATACCCGGCCAGTTCGCACGGCAATCTCACCACCAACTCACACCTGGCGGTGCCGATTGAAGAACACTTCAAAAGCGGCGTTATGCGCGCCATCGAAGAAACCGGCCTCACCTTCTGTACCCACGGCGAAGGCTCCGACCTGCCCGGCACGGCCTACTTCGGCCCCCGCGTGAATGCCGAAAGCATTTACTACACCGAGCAGGCGCCGCGCCTTATCGACCGCCTCCCCAACCTCAAGCTGTTCTCGGGCGAACACCTGACCACCGCCGAGGGGGTCAACTTCATCCGCCAGCTCGAAGGCCGGGGCGTCGGCACGCTTACTTTCCAGCACATGCAGCATACTGTCGATCTCATCGTGCAACACTCGGTCCTCGGCGCCGTCTGCGCGCCGCGGCTCAAGTTCCTGTTCGATATGATTTCGGTATGGGACGCCGCCTTCGGAAACGACAACCAGTATTTCTGTCTCGGTTCCGACGACGCACCTCATACCGTCAACGCCAAACATACGTTGTGCGGGTGCGCCAACGGCTGCTTCGGCGGGCGGCATGTACTGGCCGAATACGCCAGCGCGTTCGAGATGCTCGGCCCCTGGCTGGCCATCTGGAACAACCTTGAGCTGCTGGAAAGATACTACCCGGCCGAAATCGGGATGCTGCGCAAGCTGCCGCGCCGCAGTTTCGACAACGCCAACGACCGGCAGGTGTGGGAGAACTTCACCTGCCACAACTACAACCACATCTACGGGCTGCCGGTCTCCCACCGCACCTACCGGCTGGAACGCCGCCCGGCGGAAGTGAAGGCGCTGCTCACGCCCGACGGCTACATCATGCCGCTCAAGCTGAGCATCCACCTCAACGACAGCCCCAACAAGGGGCTGCCGATGGGCCAAAAGACCGCCTCGCTTCCCTTCACCATCCACGTCGGTGAATAACCCAAAACCCCGGCGGCGCCACCGGCGCCGCCGCCTACCCACGGAGCCTCCCATGTTCAAACTGCTTACCTTCCTGCCGCCCGAGTCGGCGCACTGGCTGGCCATGCTGGCGCTCAAGCTGGGGTTCCCGGTTCCCCGGGGCCCCAAAACGGGCGCCGACAAGAACCTGCTCGTCCCCTTCCTCGGCAAACAGGTGTTTCCCTTCGGCGTCGCTGCGGGCGTTTGCAAAAACGCCGAAGGCATCGCCAGCCTCCGCAAGCTCGGGTTCGGCTTTGCCGAAGTCGGCAGCGTGCTGGCCAAGCCCTGGGGCGGCAACCACGACGTACGGGTCAAACGCTGGTCCGACAGGCACTCGATGTTCAACCGGCTGGGCCTGCCCAGCCAGGGGTACCAGGCGGCGCTCAAACGCATCAGGCGTTTCCGGCACCGCCACGGCCACGGGTTTCCCGTGCTGGTGAACCTCGCGCTGGTGCCCGGCACGTCAGACGTCCGGCAACTCTCCATCATGGCCCGGGCCTTCGCCCGGCATGTCGACGCCATCGTCATCAACATCTCGTGCCCCAACACCACCGAGGTCGCCAACGCGGTTGCCCACATCGCCGCCTATATCGCGGCGGTCAGGGAAGCCGCTCCGAACGTTCCCCTGCTGCTCAAGCTCGGCCCTACCGCCACACCGGCCGACATGCTGGCGTTGCTCAAGGTCGCGCGGCAGAACAGGGCAAACGGCGTAGTGCTGCTCAACACCACGCCGCCCGAACTGCGCGGGCTGCTGGCCTCATGTTTCCGCCCCCACCTCAAGGACTGGACGGTCAACGATAAAACCGGCCAGCCGCAAGGCGGGTTCAGCGGCCCTGCCGCCTTCGCCAACATCCTGGCTTCGGTCAGGCTGGCCCGCCGGCATTGGCCCGAGGCCGTCATCGTTGCCACAGGCGCGTATAGTGGCAGCAACGTCGTCCAGCTGCTGCAGGGCGGTGCCAATGTGGTCGAAACCAACGGCTGGCTCACCCGCAGAGGGCCGGGCGTGGTAGCCGAAGCGCAAAGGGCCATCCTCGAAGCAGGAGGCACCGCCAAACTGCAAGAACTCTGGCACCACGCGGCATAACCGACCTCAACCATCGTAAAAAACACCCGGGGCGGTTCCTTGTAAAAGGAACCGCCCCGGGCATTTTCGCTAAATCTGGTAATCGTCGTCGGGCACGACGAAATCCAGCACACTCGGGTCTTTCGGCGTTCCGAACCAGCCCGCGTCCCACCAGTGATAAGCACTGGAAAGGTCAAACAGCCACTGCCGGGGGAACACCCACAGCTTCGGCCCCTTGTTGGCCTCGATCAGCGCTTTCCGTTCCCTCAGGCTCAAGTCCCAAAGGGCGGGGTCGTAGCTGATCATCACCACACATAGCCGGTCGCGCTGCAACCTGTGCTGCCCGGCCACAAAACCCGGCACCTGGCCGAACTCGTGGGGGGCCAGCACATGGATGTCCGGCAAAATATACGGTGGGCGCTTGCCCAGGCATCTCAGCATCGCGCGGCCGGAATACCGGCGTTGCTGCATGGCCTTGAACACCTGTTTGTCGGCAAACACCAGCCGGCCTTTAACCACCGTTCCCAGCGCCCGCGCGGGCGAGATCTTTCCACCGGAAAGCTCACGCAGACGCTCCCTTTCGGTTTCGTCGTTGTTTCTTTCCATGCGAATCGCCTCGTCCCGCAACCGGTCAACCACCATCGGCGTTCCCGCAAAGGTCTTTTCCACAAAACCCTTGTTTTCTGCCGCGGCGTAGAGCGCCTGAAAAGCGTCAAAGCCTTGCAGGACATCCGGCAGCGCATCGAACTTCTGCTGCCGCAAACGCTTGCGCGCCTCGGCAACGGTCGCCGTCGTAATGCCAGCCTCCTCGTTCCCCTCCTCCCGCGGCTCATCAAGAGTTTCCTCTAATGAGTCGTCAAAAGAAGAATCATCCGCTGATTCCGATTCTGAACCAAAGCTTACGAGGTATTTAATCCAAGCTCCATCCGGCGTTGTGGGACAATTTTCTTCTTTATAAAGAATCGCCGCCGCTTTCTGCATAGGATTAATCACACCCTTGAGAGGAATAAAAATGGCAGCAAGGCTACTGGGAACATCGCCCGCTACCCTGATAGCAGGGGTTTGAGGGAGAACAAACCCAAGAGGAGGCGACTTTGGCGCTTTCAACCTTTTAACAAAAAGGTTTTTTACATCTTTTTCATCTTCGTCTCCATTCAGCTCAAACGCTGTGAGAGTAGTGCCGATATCTTGAGTGGGGTCATCACGGGTAGCGCGGTACCACAAATTGAGATTAAAGGCCGTGTAGTCGTAGAATTGCTCCCAGTTTACTGCCACTCCGATAGTTTTTCCCAGGTAAGAGATTCTGCAGGGCAGCGGGATCTTCACATTATTTCTGAATAGCTGTTCTACAAGATCTTTTATCGAAGCCTGCGGCAGCAAAGTAATTTTATTCAAAAAAAACGTAGAAACAATCAGACGAGAAGACGAGCCGCTTTTCTTTGGATTAAGGGGGTAAGTTATCTTTTTCAGATACACACCATCTTTTTCCCCAATTTCCATCGGTCTCACCAAATCTTCAGATTGTCCCTCGGTTACAAGCGTCATATCAATTTTCGTCGCACGGTGTTTTAAAGGACTGGCAAGCCATTTTTCCTCGGACACCTCCTTTGCGACCATCTGGCCTTGGGAGGGGTTTGAAAGTTCGGTGGTTAAAGTGTGATTAATTTTTTTCATGATTTAAGGCTCCTCGCCTCAATTCGCTCCTGCATCGCAAAAGCGCCCAAACGGGTAGTGATGTGTCTTGTTCCGAATATAGGCTTCGCGCCCCACCTTTCAACCCTTATATGTATACAATAAAGGGTGGAAAGGCCATTTTCTGGCCCACGCACCGTTTTGCGCCATTCCAGCGCCGTTTACGCACCAAAAACCAGCCTTTTGAACCCGCCGCCGATAGCAAAACGACACCACAGCGACATCGCCGCATCACTTCTGCACACCCCTTGCGCTTGGCCCCGTCGTGCGCCACATAAGCGCTCATGACCTACAAGGTGACCATCCTCACCCTCTTCCCCGAGGCCTTTCCAGGCCTGCTCGGGCACAGCGTCTTGGGCCGCGCGCTGGCCGAAAAGGTATGGGATATCAATACCTTGAACATCCGCGATTTCGCCACCGACAAGCACCGCAAGGTCGACGATATCCCCTACGGCGGCGGCGCCGGCATGGTCATGAAGCCGGACGTGGTCGCGAGCGCCCTCCGCGCCGCCAAGGCCGCCCAGCCCGGCGCCCGTACCATTTACCTAAGCCCTTGTGGTAAAACGTTTTTTCAGCAGACTGCCCGCCGCTTGGCGGCCCACAAAAATGGCCTTATCCTGCTCTGCGGCCACTACGAGGGTATCGACCAGCGCGTCCTCGACGCCGAGGTCGACGAGATAATTTCCATTGGAAATTATGTACTTAGCGGTGGCGAGCCCGCCGCGGTAGTGGTAGCCGACGCGGTGGTGCGTCTCCTCCCCGGCGTCCTCGGCGCCGAGGCCAGCCTCCACGAGGAAAGCTTTGATATCATTGATGAAAATGGCAACCCGCTGGTCGAATACCCGCACTATACCCGCCCCGCCACCTGGGAAGGCCGGGCCGTACCGGAAGTGTTAACCAACGGAAATCACGCCGAAATTAAAAAATGGCGCCTCGCCGAGGCCAAAAAACGCACCAAGGCGCGCGACGCGTAAAAAGCGCTTGCAGGCTTGGTTTTTTTGGGCTAGATGAGCGCCTACAGAGCAATGCAGCAGTTAGGGTAAACCTATGAATATTATTGAGAAACTGAACAAGGCCAACGCCGATAAGGCGGCCAAGCTGCCGGAATTCAAGGCCGGCGACCTGCTGCGCATTTCCGTCCGCATCAAAGAAGGCGAACGCAGCCGCGTGCAGGTCTTCGAAGGCGTCTGCATTTCCCGTCATAACAAAGGCTTAGGCAGCAGCTTTACGGTTCGTAAAATCAGCTTTGGCGAAGGCGTCGAACGTATTTTCCCGGTGTACTCGCCGGTGCTGGACAAGGTTGAAGTCGTGCGCCGTGGCGACGTGCGCCGTGCCAAGCTGTACTACCTGCGCGGTTTAACCGGCAAGGCTGCCCGCATTGCCGAAAAGGCCCGTAGCAATCAAGCGGTTAGCGGGTCCGATGTAGCCAGCGCCGCCGATCTGACCACCGAGGACTTGGCTGCGCAAGCTGCCCCGGCTCCCGAAGCAGCTGCTCAACCGACCGCTTAAAACAGTTTAAAAACGGTTTAAAGGGCCCCAACGGGGCTCTTTTTTGTGTCATAATGGATTATGGGGGAAAACATCAGCAAATGGTCACCGCAGGTGGAAGGCCTGCTGTACGACCTCATGCTCGGCGGCGTGCAGGTGGAGGTGACCGACACCCCCGCCAACTGGAAGGCGCCTGCAAAGCAACCGGCAAGAACCGCCGCCGCGACTCCATCGCAGAATCCGAGCCCCGAACCTCGAACCTCAAGCCTCACTTCCCGCCCCTCACGTACGTCGCGTGAGCAAGTAGCCAACGCGGTACTGGCCGAGGCGCCCCTGCCCCGCACCGTGCCACAGGTGCAGGCCGTCGCCTCCGGCGAGCCCGGCGGCGTGGTCATAGCCTGCTTTAATGCACCAACCACCGCCGAGGCCGCGCTACTCGGCAA
Organism: uncultured Pseudomonadales bacterium; assembly: GCA_964601735.1. GTDB lineage: Bacteria > Pseudomonadota > Alphaproteobacteria > UBA2136 > UBA6156 > DATAJX01. The sequence goes on along the minus strand of CAZROO010000011.1, from coordinate 19,777 downwards.
TATGCTCAAGGCCGTGGGGCTGCATGAGCGCCCGCGCGCCATTGTGGCCGGGAATACGGGCATGGCGGCGTGCATTGCCACGCAGCAGCCGACCCACCTGCTGGTGCTAGGCCAGGCACCACTCTCGGCCTTGCAGGGCCAAATCAGCAAGCGCCCGCTGGGCGTGGAGGAATGGCAGCGCGCACCCTCGCCGCTGTTGGAAAATTTTGCCGGGCCGGTGGGCGTAACCTACCCGCTCGATTTGCTGTTGAAGAACCCGCTCTACAAAAAACGCGCCTGGCAGCACTTGCTGAAGTGGACGGCATAGCAAAAAGGCGGCCCGGGGGCCGCCTTTTGTCGAGGGTAAAGCTTACGCGCGGAAGCGGTTTTCGTACCGCCGTTGGGCCTGCTGCGCCTGGCGACACGACAGCACCACGGCGGCCACCGCCCACAGCCACGCCCCGGCGATGCCGGTGGCGAAGCTCAACAACGCCAGGTCTGGGCGGGTTTTCAGCCACGGCATCACCCACAAGCTTGCGGCAATCACAATAACAGCGAAAGCTCGGGGCATAAGGCCGTACAGCCATTCGTCAGTGCCAGGATTGAGCGGCGGCAGGAGGGCTTTCCAGTTGCGGCCGTCCCGCCCTTTGAGAACCCACAGGCAGTAAGCCCGGCCGCTGTAGGCCGCGCAAACCACCGCCCCCAGCCCTACGGCCAGAACGACCGGTTGGGACAAGGCCAGCGGCGCCAGCCACGGCGGCATATGCCACATCGAAAAGGTATGAAGCATCGCCAGGGCGGCGCCGGTGAACAATCCTGTCATCAGGTAAATCACCAGTTGCAGGAAGGTGAAGCGGCAAGTGACGCCGAGCATGGAGAAAAAAGCACGCATGAAGGTTTCCTTGCGGTGAGTGGCGCCTGGACAGGCGCGGTAAAAGTCAACGGTAAGATGGCCGATGTATAGGTGCGGCGCCGGAAATTTGCAAGCCATGCATGCAGTGGCGATGTTTCAATAACTTGAGGTGGTGGCTATCATAAACCGTCTGCGGTAGTATCGGCCTTGAGAACAAGGGGGAGTCTGTTTTGATCAAACGTCGGGTCGCTTTGTGGGTTCTGGGATTGATGGTTGGGGGCATAATGACGGCGGGCGCGGCCCGTGCCGGGGTGCAGGCCCATATGTGGCCCGAAGGCGTGCCCGCGCCGCTGTCGGATAACGACGTAGCCCGCTACAAGCGGTTGTTCGACGACGCCGGGGACGGCAAGCGCCCCACCGACAAGGTGCTGCACGAAGTGGAAAACGAAAGCCTGGTGGGCCACGTGCTGGCGCGCTATTACCTCAACGGCGGCGGCAGCTTTGCCGACCTGGCGCAATGGCTGCGCCGCTACAACGATTTGCCTGAAGCGGTCGCCATTTACAAAAAAGCTGAAGGCCTGCGCTACACCACCAAAAAGGTGACCACGCGCGTGAAGAACAAGCACGGTAAAATGGTGAACCGCACCCGCACCGTGCGCGTGGCGGTGGGCGGCGAAGGCCTGACCAAGCCTGCCGCCGTGGCTGCCCGCGAAGAGCGGGTGGAAGCTTTCAAAGCCAAGCGCGAAGCTGAATATGACGGACTGGCCCCCGACGTGGCCGCCAAGCGGCGGCAGATTCTGGGAGGCGCCTGGACGGCCTCGCAGCGTGGCGATTGGGACCGCAGCGCGAGCATTCTCGAAGCCCCCGGCGCCCGCGAGGTGGTTGGCGACAGCCGCTGGCAGAGCATGATGGTGGCGGTGGCCGACCATTACATGCAAAAACGCGAGTGGCGCGATGCCCTGACCGTGGCCCGCCGCGCCGCCGAAGTGCAGGGTGTCGACCGTGACGAGGCCCGCTGGATGGCGGGCATGGCCAGTTACCGTTTGGGCCAGGTGGATGACGCCGCCGAGCAGTGGAGCAGGCTGGTGCGCGAGCAACCCGTCGGCAGTCCGCACTACGCCCGTGCCGCCTGGTGGGCCGCACGCGCCTACAGCCAGAACGGCGCCCCCTCGAACAGCCGCAAAATGCTGCAAGCCGCCGCCGGGGATGTAACGACCTTTTACGGCCAGCTGGCGATGACCCAGTTGGGCGACGGCGCGGTGCTGGAATGGAAAACCCCGCACCTCGACAAGGGCAAGGTACGCGAGCTGATGCGCATTCCCGCCGCGCAGCGCGGCCTGGCGCTGGCGCAACTGGGCGAAGTGGCGCTGAGCCAGCAGGAGTTCCGCCTGGCGCAGAACGACCTGCCCTACGAGGACACCGACACGCTCGCAGCCTTGGGCGTGGAACTGGGCCTGCCCGCGCTGGCGCTGCAAAGCGGCAAGGAACTGAAGGAACGCGGCCAGACCTGGTTGGGCGCGCTGTACCCGCTGCCAACCTGGAAACCACAAGGCAAAAGCACGGTGAGCCAACCGTTGATTCTGGCCATCATGCGGCAAGAGAGTGCGTTCCACCCGGCCATCGGCAGCTCGGCCGGGGCGCAGGGACTGATGCAGATCATGCCCAAAACCGCCGCGCTGGTGGCGCGGCGCATCGGACGGTCGGCACCGAGCAACAACGCGCTGCATGACCCTTCGCTGAATCTCACGTTGGCGCAGGCCTATCTGCACCACCTCAGCGACGACCAGAACGGCAATATCATGCTGGTGATTGCCAGCTACAACGCCGGTGAGGGCAACGTACGCCGGTGGTTCAACCGCGGCTGGGTGAGCAAGGACGACCCGGTATTGTTCCTCGAGAGCATTCCTTTCAAGGAAACCAAGGACTACACTGAAAAGGTGATGGCCAACCTGTGGCTGTACGAGCAGCGGCTGGGCGGCGTAAGCGGCAGCCTGCAAGAGCTGGCCAAGGGCGACTGGCCCAAGCCGGGCGTGGCTTGGAACGGCGGATGGTCGAGCGCCAGCCGTTAAACTTAAAATGCCTGGCCGCGAGCTTGAGTTAGCATTCGTATCGCGCGGGCACGCGCGGGTGGCAGGCGTCGATGAAGTGGGGCGAGGGCCGCTGGCCGGGCCGGTAGTGGCGGCGGCAGTGGTTTTGCCGGATGATGCTAAGCTGATTGAATGGCTGGCGGCGCGGGCCGACGATAGCAAGAAGATTTCGGCCAAGGTGCGGCAGGAAGTGGCGGCGTTTATCGAGCGTGAATGTGTGTTTGCCGTGGCCGAAGCCAGTGTGGCGGAGATTGATACGCTCAACATTCACCATGCCGCGCTGCTGGCGATGAAACGTGCAGTGACGCAACTGGAATGTTCAGCGCTGCTGGTGGACGGGAAGTTCACCGTCCCCAAGCTGGAACTGGCGCAGCAGGCAGTGGTGGGCGGCGACGCACGCGAGTTGTGCATCGCCTGCGCCAGCATTATCGCCAAGGTGCGGCGCGACACGCTGATGGCAGAGCTGAATGTTTTACATCCGGGTTACGGCTGGGCCAGTAATGCAGGGTATGGTACGGCGGCACATCTGGCCGGGTTGCAAAAATTGGGGGTGACACCGCACCATCGCACCAGCTTTGCACCGGTACGCGCGCTTATGATACAAGCGGCCTGATGGCTGCCCCTTCGAAAATCCTCATCAACGCAATGCACACCACCACCGGCGGCGGGCTGGTGTATTTGCAGAACGTGCTGCCGTGGCTGGCGGCGGACAAGCGGTTTGAATTCACCTTGCTGATGCCGGAAAGCGGGCTGGAGAAAATATCGGTACCCAAGAACGTGACCGTATGGCCCGCGCCCAATTTGCGCTTTGGCCTGAGCCATGTGTGGGAGCAGGTGGTGTTGCCGTTGCAGGCCCGCGGGTTTGCCGCCATGTGGTGCAACGCCAATTATACGCCGCTGCTGGCGCGGCGGCCCGTGCCGACCATCCACACCACGCCGCGCGCCGCCGCGCAGTACAGCGATTGGGGCATGTGGTTTTACTGGTTGGTGCTGAAAGCGCTGACACGGGCTTCGCTGCTGCGCGCACCTGCGGCGTTGAGCGTGGCCCGCCATGTGATTGCCGATTACGCCGGGCCGCGCACCGCCCGCAAGGTGAAGGTGGCCGCGCCCGCCGCGCCCGCCAAGGCCAGTGCCGCCGCCAGGGTACCGGGACTGATTATAACCGTCGGCGATTATTACCCGCAGAAGAATTACTCTACGCTGCTGCGCGCGATGAAGCTGCTGCACCAACAGTTGCCCAAGGCGCGGTTGCAGATAATTGGGCGGCCAATCGACCCCGCCGTGGTAGCGCAGGTAAAGAAAACCATTACCGAACTTGGTTTACAAAAAATCGTCACCGAAGTGGGCCCCCTGCCCCACGACAAACTGTTGCAGCGGCTGGCCGGTGCCAGCGTGTTTGCCAGCTTGAGCCAGGCCGAGTGCTTCAATATGCCGGTGCTGGAAGCGATGAGCCAGGGCACGCCGGTGATTGCGGGCGATTACGACTTCCAGCACGAGGTGGCGGAAGGTGCCGCGCTGTATGTGCCGTTGCACAAGAACGGCGACGTACCTGCTGCCGTGGCAACGGCATTATTGGGTTTATTGCTGAACCCCACCGTCAGCGGCCACCTGGCCAAGGCCGGGCGGGCGCGGGCCAAACGGTTCAGTTGGCAAAAAACCGCTGAGACCATCGGCGAAACGCTGGCCAAGGTTTGCGCTCTCGCGTAAAGCACCTCTCATGAAAGTACTGGTAACGGGCGGCGCGGGGTTTATTGGGCGGGCGGTATGCCGCGCGCTGGCGCACGCCGGCCATGTACCCTTCATTCTCGATGACTTCTCCTCCAGCAAAGAAGAAAACCTGCCGTGTGAATATCTACGCGGCGACATCCGCAACGTAAATGACGTGCAAAACGCGATGCGCGGTTGCGAGGCCGTGGTACATCTGGCCGCATTGGTGAGCGTGCCATTGAGCATCGAAAAACCTGATTTAACGCAACAGGTTAACATTGACGGTTTCAGCAATATTTTAACTGAAGCAGAGAAGAAGAAACTTTCCGGGCCGGTGATTTTCGCCTCTAGCGCCGCCGTGTATGGCGGCATCGCCAAGGCACCGGTAAGTGAAGGGGATGCGAAGCACGCGATACCCCTAAGCCCGTATGCGGCAAGCAAGATTGAGAATGAAAAACAGGCGGCAGCAAACCCGCTTAACACCATCGGCCTACGCTTTTTCAACGTGTATGGTCCGGGCCAGGACCCGAAGAATCCCTACAGCGGCGTGCTGAGCATTCTGGCCAGCGCGGCGCTGAACGGAAAACCGTTCACCGTATTCGGCGACGGCGAACAAACCCGCGACTATGTGTATGTAGATGACGTAGCGGCTGCCATTGTGGAATTACTGCAAACCCCGCCTGCGGGACACAGCGTGTTCAACGTGGGCACTGGCATGGCGGTAACGCTGAACCAGCTTATCGGGCTGGTGGAAATTGTGACCGGGCAAGAAGTGGCACGCGCCGATGCACCGGAACGCGCGGGCGATATCCGCAAATCATGTTCGGATATTGCCGCGCTCAAGGCCACCCTGCCCGGTTGGGCGCCGCGCGATCTGGCGGCAGGGTTGAAGGGCTGGTTACAGCGCTAACGCCAGCGCGTTTTTCATCAGCGTGCTCAGCGGCGGGAGTTTCTTCAGGCTGAACTTGTGCGCGGCGGGGATTTCTTCGACCTCGGCACTGACCACAATGAGCGTAAGCTTGAAGTGCGTGAAGGTGTGGGTATAGCTGCCCGCCGGTTGCTCGTTATGCCATTTAAGCTTGGGCAGCAGCGTTTTTTCCCAGCCTTCGTGCGGCAACTCCCAGAGGGAAGAAAGCAAGCCCGTGGCCGGGCGTTGGCGCAGGTAAAGGTTACCAGCCGTATCGCGCAGCACGTAGGTGGTGGCATGACGGTGTGGGAGCTCTTTTTTCTTGTCTTTTTTCGGGTAGGCGGTGGCCTCGCCCTGTTTAAAGGCCTCGCAAAATTTCTGCACGGGACAGTGCTCGCAATCCGGGCTTTTGGGCGTGCACACCAGCGCGCCGAGTTCCATGATGGCATTGGCATAGTCGCGTGGGTGCTCCACACTGGCGAGTTGGGCGGCGTGTTGACGTAAAATCGGCTTGGCCTTGGGCAGCGATTCCTTGACCGCGAACAGGCGCGACATGACGCGCTCAACGTTGCCATCAACCACCACAGCGGGCTGGTTGAAGGCCGTCGCCGCCAGCACCGCCGCGGTGTAGGGGCCAATGCCGGGAATTTCCAGCAACTCATCTTCAGTCTCGGGAAAATGGGATAACTGCGCCAGCGTTTGCGCGCCCTTATGCAGGTTATGGGCGCGGCGATAGTAGCCCAAACCTTGCCAGTGGTGAAGAACGTCGTCGATTCTGGCCTGCGCCAGCACCTGCACGGTGGGAAAGCTTTGGAGGAATTTCTCGTAATAGCCCAGCACCGTGGCTACCGTGGTTTGCTGGAGCATGGTTTCGGCAATCAGCAAATGATACGGGTTTTGCGTGGTCCGCCACGGCAGTGCGCGCTTATGCTTACCGTACCATGTCAGCAAAGCGGTTTGGAATTGCGGAGCCTGCATGGTTGTGTGTTAGCATAAGGCTAATGGGGAAAGCAAAAACCACCGCGCCGGATTTCAGCAGGCGCAAATACCGCGACGTGGCGGTGGCCGGGTTACTGGATAACATTCTGGACGGCCCGCTGGCCCAAACGAGCGGCCTGCTGCGCCAGTTGCAGCGGCGCTGGCGCCAGGTGTGCCCGCTGCTGGGCGCGCAGAGCTGGCCGATCGCGCTCTCGAACGGCAGTTTGCGCGTGGCGGTGCAGAATTCCAGCGTGGCGCAGGAATTAAAATATCAGGGGCCAACCATCATCGCCGCCGCTAACCTGTTGGCAGGGCATGAGGTAGTACAAAAAGTATCGACAATTGTTCAACGTTTGCCCGTTGTAGCTGTGCGAGAGGCCGTTTCAGCGCCGCCCGCGCCGGCAGCAGGGGTTATTGCCGCGGCGGGCGCCTTATGCAAGTCTGTGGCCGATGAAGGCTTGCGGGACGCGTTGGCGCGGCTCGGTGGCTGGGTTTATCAGGAGAAAAAATGATGAAGCGTAGTGTTGTGTTGTGGGCTGTGGCATTGAGCATGGCCGGTATTTTCGGCGCCGTGGCGCAGGTGCAGCAGGAACAGATTGCGGCCGCCGCCGTACCCGTCCCCGCCGCCGTAAGCGGTACCGCCGACGTAGCCAAGGTACTGGAAGTGAATGCCGACGACCGCGTGGAAGGCAAGGCCAATGCGCCGGTGACCATTATCGAGTACGCCAGTATGACCTGCCCGCACTGCCGCGATTTCAACAACGAAACCCTGCCCAAGGTCGAAGAGGAATGGGTGCAGACCGGCAAGGCGCGCTATGTGCTGCGTCATTTGCCGTGGGACGACCTTGCCGCCGCCGAAGCCGCGGTGATGCGTTGTGCCCCACCCGAGCAGTATTACCCGCTGGCCAAGGCCTTCTTTGGCGCGCAGGAAGCGATTATGAAGGCCAGCGCCCCGCTGAGCGAAGTGAAACAGATCGCCCGCTTTGCAGGGCTGGACGATACCGCGGTGCAGGCTTGCATTACCGACCCCGCAAACCACAAATTCATCACCGACATGCGCAACACCGCCCAGACTACGTTGGGGGTAAAGGGTACGCCGACATTTTTCATCAACGGAGAGCGGGTGGACGGCGAGCAAAGCTACACCCAGATGAAGGGCTATCTCCAAAAGGCCTACAAGAAGGCCACCGCGAAGTAGTTGGTACGGGTCAAGATGACCGACAACCGGCAACCGGCAACCAACAGCTATAAAGCGGCGGATCTGGGGATTTCGTTCCTCGTCTGCATTCTGCTGTGCGGCGCGGCGGGGTATGGCCTCGACCACTGGCTGGGCAGCAAGCCGTGGGGCATTTTAGGCGGAATTTTTTTGGGCTTTGCCGCGTGGCTCTGGCAGATGTGGCAGGCCTTCAACGCCAAATAAAAAAATCCCCGCCGAAGCGGGGATTTTTCTAGAAAACAAACAAACTTACCAAAATCAGGCCGATAACGCCGAACGTTACCAGGCACAGCAACACACCACGCCGCCATAAATGGTCATCCAGCAGCGGGTGGAGAATAACATCCTGCTGCGGAACGCTATAGTAACTGGTGATATTGATGTACAGCGACGCCACCGCTCCGGTCGGCAACATGGCAAACAGGCGGAGCCACAGGTAATCCGGCATGAAGCACCCTGTTATCAGGAGGACCACATCCAGACCGATAACGCCGAGAACCCACGGCGGTATGCCATTCCTTTTCTCGCGTGGCGGATCGTATGGAAAGCCGGGCGGCAAAAAGTTGCCGCTGGCGGTGAAGTTGCCGGACTGGCCGGCAAACGCTAATATCAGCATGGAATTTCTCCTGGGAAAACGCGGGAAGATGCCGGGACTGTTTAGCGCACGCAGCTGCGTTTGTCAGCCGCGTTGACGCGGCGCGCGCGGTTGGGTAGAAGCAAGCCATGATCAATCCGCTTGAGCAGTTTGCCGTCAGCCCCGTTCTTGCCAACGGCGACCACGCCTTTTTGACCGTGACCAACCAGACCGTCTGGACCGGCATCGCGGTAGCGGCCATTTCACTGCTGTTTTTGCTTGGTGTTTCCCGCATGCGCTTGGTGCCGGGCCGTTTGCAGGCCTTTGTCGAACTCAGCTACGATTTCATCCACGCGCTGACGCGCGATGTGGCGGGCCACGGCGCCCTGCCCTTCATGCCGCTGATTTTCACGCTGTTCCTGTTCATCGCCGCACTCAATGTCGTCAGCCTGGTGCCGCACAGCTTTGGCGTAACCGCGCAATTCGCCACCACCGGCTACATGGGCCTGATGGTGTTTGCGATGGTGCTGATAACAGGCTTTTACAAACAGGGTCTGCACTTTTTGGGCCTGTTCGTGCCGCCGGGCACGCCGTGGTGGCTGCTGCCGCTCATCACCCCGCTGGAAGTGGTGCTGTTCTGCGTCCGCCCCTTCACCCTCGCCGTCCGTTTGGCGGCCAACATGGTGGCGGGCCACGTGCTGCTGGAAATGTTCGCGGGCTTTTGCATGATGCTGGTAGGCCTGCACTGGCTGTCCTCGCTGGCTATATTCCCCATGCTGATGCTGATTGCGATTTACATGCTGGAAGTGTTTGTGGCGTTACTGCAGGCGTATATTTTCACCGTGCTGACGTGCGTTTATTTGAACGAAGCCTTGCATGGTCACTAAGGCTTGGATATAACCCGCCCAAGCAAATAAAGATTTTAACGAGAGGAAAACAAAATGGCTATTGAAGGTGCGACTGATTTAGGGATGTTGAAGGCTGTGGGCGCCGGTCTGGCTGCCATCGGCATGGTCGGCTCGGGTGCCGGCCTGGGTATCGTGTTCGGCAAGTTTTTCGAAGCCGTGGGCCGTCAACCTGCGATGGAAGACCGTCTCAAGACCTACCTGTTCATCGGCATGGCGCTGATCGAAGCCATCGCGCTGTTCGCCTTCGTCATCGCCGTGATGATCATGTTCGTTCTGTAAGGACGGTTTAACTTTGGAACTTTTCGTCACCACCTACCTTCAGAGTCAATATTTTTGGACGACTCTGGCGTTTATGGTGCTGCTGGGCATCATGTACCGCTTTGTGGTGCCGGCGGTGACCGCCGTACTCGATGCCCGTGCCGCGCAAATCAAGGGCGACCTTGATAAGGCCGCCAGCGAGCGTGCCGCAGCCGAGCAGGTGATGGCCGATTACCGGGCCCAGCTTAAAAAGGCCCGGGCCGAAGCGGCGGACATCGTTTCCACCGCCCGCGCCGAGGCCGAGTCCATTGCCAAGCAGCGCATCAGCGAGGTCGAGGCCGAGTTGGGCCGCAAGGCCGAACAGGCACGCCTCTCCATCGAGGCCGCCCGCAGCCAGGCCCTGCGCGAGGTACAGGCCGAAGTGGCTGGCCTGACCGTGAAAGTGGCCGAAAAACTGCTAAAAAAGAGTGTGGACACCAAAACCGCGCGCGATTTGACCGACGAGGCCATCCGGCGAGGGATTAACTAGTCGACGGCGCCCCGGCGAAGGCCGGGGCGCCGGGCTTTCGTTTTAACGGCTTGCCTAAACCCACAAATACCGTTATACGGCCCCGAATGGCTGGTTACGGTCAGCCGCTAAACAGAGGAAATGATTATGAAAAAAGACATTCACCCGGACTACCACTTCGTTGAAGTGCAAATGACCGACGGTACCAAGTATATGACCCGCACCACCTGGGGCGCGGCTGACGACAAGCTGCAACTGGTCATCGACTCGAAGAACCACCCCGCCTATACCGGCGAACGCAAGGTGGTGGACGCGCTGGGCCGCATGGAAAAATTCGCCAAGCGCTATGGCATTCAAAGCGCCAAGGCCAAACAGGACGAAGCCGACAAGGCCGCCGCCGAGTAAGTTCGGCGCCATTGAAAAGGCCCCGCAATGCGGGGCCTTTTCGTTAACAGGTGGTTCAGGCCGCAACGGCCAGGCGCGTCGGCCTGTAACGGCGGGCGACATCGCGCAGCGTATCGAAAAGAAGCTTATTGCGTCCGCGCCAGCGGTTAAGGTCGTTGGCGCTGCGGGGCAGCCGGGTCATTTGGTCCTTAAGGCCAAGCTTGAGGCGCTTGAGTGCCAGAATCAGGGGCTGATAAGCCGGCTCCGGCTCATTCAGCAGGCTGGCGATGCGCTGGTTGAGCGCAGCGTGCTCCCGGGTCAGGCGTTTGTAATCGTATTGCAGGTGTGAGGAGGATATATCTTCCATCGAATCGGTCATGCCGGTTCTCTCCCTGAAAAAAGGTTTGAAGTGCCTGTTTATAGGCCTTCTTGCCGCCAGCGGCAAGTTGCCCGCTGTCTGCCTGGGCGGTTCCGCCGCTGCTAGGCCGCCTCGCCGGAAGTCTTTTCCAGCGCGGTCATTTCGTCAGTATTGAAGACGCGGCGCATATCAATATGGATAATCATCTTATCCTCATGGTTGGAAATGCCCTTGATGTACTCGGCACCAATGCTGCCAGCCACTAGCGCAGGCGGCGGCAAGATGCTGTCACTCGGCAGGCGCTCAACTTCGCGCACGGCGTCGACGATGAGGCCGATAACGATGTTGCTGCCCAGTTCAACCACAATGATGCGCTGGTCTTCCTTGCCGCTGGTGGCGGGGGCCAAGCCAAAACGCTTGCGCAGGTCAACCACCGGAATGATTTGGCCACGCAGGTTGATGACACCCTCAACAAACGCGGGCGCCTGCGGCACCGGCGTCACCGCCGTGGGCAGGATGATTTCTCGGACGTCGAGAATGGGCAGGGCAAAGGCTTCGCCGTACATTTCAAACGTGACCAGTTGCACAGAGTTGCTGAGCAGGTCGGTACGGCTCTTTTGGTGGCCTTGGGGTCCGGGGTTGCTGGCGGGCGTGGCGCTCATGGGTAACCTTATTGTTATTAGGCCTTGTTGTTACGGTTAAGTATAGGGCAACTCAAGGCTGTGGCAACCGCCGCTGGTTGTGCAGGCAGCGTTATGGTCAGCGGGGTGGCAGGCGGGTAACATGGCGGCATGGGAGATGTGCTGGAGCAACTGGGCCAGAAAATGGCAACCTTGCCGCTCGCCCGCGCCTTTGGCCGGGTGGTGGGCGCCGCCGGCATGGTGGTGGAGGTGGAAGGCCTGCCCGATGCCGCGCTGGGCGTACGCTGCGTGATTTCAGACATTAAACAGGGCAGCAACCGCGAATCCGGAACGATGGTGGCCGAAGTGGTGGGGCACAAGTCGGGAGCGTCAGACAAATACCAGCGCACCATGCTGATGCCCTTTGGCGGGCTCGACGGCATCGCCCCCGGTTGCCGGGTATACCCGGACGCCTCCAGCCAGCCGAGCGTGCGCGTCAACCACAGCTGGCTCGGCCGGGTGGTCAACGCCCTGGGCGAGCCGATTGACGACCTCGGCCCCCTTGCTTCGCTTGGCGGCGAAGACCGGCTTTTAAAGGCCAATCCGCCGCAGGCCAGCCAGCGCAGCATGCTGGGCCCGCGCATGGACATGGGTGTGAAAATCTTCAACACTCTGCTGCCGTTGTGCGAAGGCCAGCGGCTGGGAATTTTCGCCGGTTCCGGCGTAGGCAAAAGCGTGCTGATGGGCATGCTGGCCCAGCACAGCAACGCCGACGTCAACGTGATTGGCCTGATTGGCGAGCGCGGACGTGAAGTGCGCGAGTTCCTGGAACTTCAGTTGGGCCCCGAAGGCCGCCGCCGCAGCGTGGTGGTGGTGGCCACCGGCGATGAACCGCCCCTCGCCCGCCGCCAGGCCGCGTATATGACTATGGCGGTGTCGGAATATTTCCGCGACTGCGGCTTCAAGGTGTTGACCATGATGGACAGCGTCACCCGTTTTGCCATGGCCCAGCGCGAAATCGGCCTGGCCAGCGGCGAACCGCCCACCACCCGCGGCTTCACCCCCAGCGTGTTTGCCGAACTGCCGCGCCTGCTCGAACGCGCCGGGCCGGGCGTGGGCAAGGGCAGCATTTCCGCCATCATCACCGTGCTGGTGGAAGGCAGCGATATCGAGGAGCCCATCAGCGACGCCGTGCGCGGGATATTGGACGGCCACGTGGTGCTGACCCGCACCATCGCCGAACGCGGCCACTACCCCGCAGTAGATGTGCTGCAAAGCATTTCCCGCACCGTGCCGCAATGTTTGCAGCCGGAGGAAGCCAAGCTGGTGCAAAAAACCCGCGAACTGCTTTCCACCTACAGCAACATGGCCGAACTCATCCGGCTGGGCGCGTATGTGAAAGGCACCGATCCGCTGGTCGATACCGCGATTGCCCGCATGCCCGCGCTCAACGCCTTTTTGCAACAGTCGCCAAATGAGAAATTCTCGATGCAGCAAAGCTTCGACATTCTGCGCGCCGCCGCCAATAATTAAGGGCGAGGCTAATGGCCGATACGTTAGCAACCCTGATAAAGCTCTCGGCCCAAAAGGTCGAAAAAGTCCAGGTGCAACTGGCCGCCGCCCAGCGCCAGCTGGCCCAGATTCACGCCGAGCAGCAGCGCTGGAAAGCCGACCTGGCCAGGGCCAACCAGAGCGCCATGGAAAGCCTGGCCAGCAACGACCCCGAAGCCGTGCGGCAGGTCGGGCTGTTTTCCCGCCGGGTGGACAACGAACTCGCCGCTCTCGCCAGAATCGAGGCAGTGATGAACGACAACATCGCCAAAATCATGCAAACCCTCAACACCCTGTTTGCCGAGCAGAAACGCTACGAAATCCTCCACGAGCAAAAGCTGCTGGCCGAGCGCAAAAAACACGCCAAAAAAGTGCAGGGCGAACTGGACGAAATCTCGGGACAGAAGAAGCGAACTCAAGCCTGAGCATTCGCTGGGCGGGAGGGATTTTTCATTTTCTCCGACGCCCGAGCACCGCAGCGTACACTTTTAGTACGTGAGGAGCGCAGGGCTAGGAAAAATGAAAAATCACCCCGCCCAGTAGAATGCTATACGTCGTACTTGGGCGTGCCCGGCGGCGCCTTTACATACGCGATGGCCGCCGAATGCGTCTTGTCCGGCTTGATGAGATGCCGCTGGCTGTAAACATTCTCGGAATGCCCGAGCAGCAAATAGCCGTCATCCACCAGGCAATTGGCCAGGTTTTGCACCACCTTTTCCTTGCTGGGGTCGTCGAAGTAAATAAGCACGTTACGGCAGAAGATGATGTCGAACTTACCCAGCCCGGTGGTGCGCAGGCCATCCATCAGGTTGCACTCCTGGAACTTGCACATGTTCCTGATTTCCGGCTTCAGCGTCCAGGTTTCGCCGCCGGGGCCCACCGGGTCGTGCACAAAATACTGCTGCTGCAACGCTGGCGGCACGTTACGGATATTATATTTGCGGTAAACCCCGGCCTGCGCTTTTTTGAGCGCGTCGTGGGAAATATCCGTTCCCACCAGTTCAAAGGTAATGTCCTTGCCCACCAGGTTCAGGTCCTTGAGCATCAGGGCAATGGTATAAAGCTCGTCGCCGGTGCTGCTGGCGCAACTCCAGATGCGGAACTTGGTCTGGCGCTGGTTGCGGCGGGCGAAAATCATCGGTTGCAGCAGCATGTCGCGAAAGGCCTGCAATTGCGGCTCGTGGCGGAAAAAGAAGGTTTCGTTGATGGTGACTTCGTCAAGGAGGTAGCCGTACTCGGTGCGGCCGCCGGGACTTTCCACATAGGCCAGGTAGGCATCAAAACCCTTGAGCCCCAGCGCCTGCACCCGGTTGTCGATTTTGCTGGCGAGGAAATAGCTTTTGTTGGCCTCAAACCGCATACCGGAAAGCTCGTAGATCAGCGCGGCGAACTTGACGAACTGCGGCTCGGTCAGTTGCGGGCGGGGGGCGCTGGACCGCGCCGGCGCAGGCGCGGCGGCAGCGGCGGCAGGCGTAGCGGCGGCAGTGGTGTTTTGCATGTTGTTATTGGAGATGAGTGTAGCGGAAGGATGCACGTTCCGGTAGAGCCCCGCCCGGGGGTTGGACGCAAAAAAAACGGGGCGTTACAGTTCTGCCGCAACCGTGGGGGCGGCAGGTTTTGGAACCAACCGGGCCGCATCTATCGGAAAAACAGAGGATGTCTCCACGCTCAAGCCGCCAGAAAGGCCAAAGCCCTCCAGCACGCTTTGCACGGCATTCTGCAACCCTGGTGCAAACGAGGTGTCGTACCCCGGGTGCAGCCGCAGCTTGAGCCAGAGCTCGGGGTAGGTGAGTAACCCATCAAGCTGCACCTCTCCCATGCTGGAAAGGTTCATCTCCACCACAAAACGCGTATTGCCGCTGTTGCGCTGCTCGTCGCCCTGGCTGTTCTTCCAGAAGAACCGGCCCTGCCGCGGGTTCCCCTGCGGCTGTTCCATGTAGGGGAAAATCATCCCCTGCCAGCCGTCCGGTGTGGGCTGGCGGAAAACCGCAAGCTGGCTCAGGTCGTGCGTCAGGTCCACACCCATCGCCCGCAACATGCTCACCACCGGGTTGCCCAGCCACTTGTCGGCCGCCTGGTGGGTAAGAGCATCGGCATAGCTGGCAAGGCCCGGCATCAGGCCCGCCGCCTGCGGCAGGCGCGAGGTCAGTTCGGCGGCGCGGGCGGGGTCGGTGGCATTGAGCTGTGCCACTGCGCGGGCCAGTTGCGGCCACTGGTTCTGGAACTGCGCCAGGGTTTGCTGCCCGGCCAACGCGGGCGGCGGGGTCAGGCTTTCCACCACCACCTGCGCATCGGCATTGACGCGGATACCCAGCACCGTACCCGGCGGCAACGGGCTGGGGCTGCTGACCGTAAGCGTTTGCCCCTGCCCCTCGGGGCTGGTGATGGTGAGTTGCAACGTCTGCGGCGGCGTGTTGGCGGCGGACATTTGTACTTGGGCCGTAAGCGGTTGGTTTACGGGAATATTCGCCGGAACACTCGCGGGAGAGGCAGGCGGCGGCATTGGCGCGGCCGGCGTTTGTGGCAGGTTGATTTGCACGACTTGCGGCTGTAGCGGCTGAGTCAGATTCGGTTGCAGGAGCAGGCTGGTGCCCGGCGGCAGCGGCGCCGGCGTGGTGACGGTGGCGGTTTGGCCGGTAGCCAGAACCACCTGCTGGGTAAACGTACCGGGTTGGTTTTGAACCAGCGTGGCAGGCGTCATCACCCGGGCCAGTTGCGGCGCGGCGGGCAACGGCGTGTTCTGGCTCAGCGTCACCTGTACCACGGCGGGCGTGGCCTGCACCGGCGCCACCGGGTTCAATGTTGTCGGCGTGGCGGGGCGCATCACCTCCGGCGTTTGGGCGCTGGCCACCTGCGCGCCGATGAGCGGTTGCGGCGCCAGCGGCAGCGCGGTGGGCAATTGCACCACCACCGGCGCAGCGGCTGGCGGAGCGGTAGCTGCGGGCGTGGGAATCGTCAGCGTAAACTCGGTACCCGGCGGCAGCGCCTGCCCGGCGTTGATTTGAATGGGCAACGGCGCGGGCGTCGGCGTATTGGCGGCGGGAATCGGGAACAGCATCGCCTGCTGCGGACTCCCGGGCGTAACAGGCGGTTGCGTCACCTGCACCACCGCCGGGCCGGGCGGCAGCGGCGCAGGCGCGGTGGTTTGAGGCGTCACCACCACCGGACCTGCAGGCAGTTGGGTGGGCACGGTGGCAGCCTCCGGCGTGGCGGCATTGGCCACCGCCGCCAAAATCTCTTCCGCAACCGCCAGCACCGGATTCCGGCTCAGCACGGCTTGCAGGTTCACCAGCGGCAACGGCGCGGCGGTAGCACCGCCGCCAAGCATGGTGCCGGGCAATGGCAAACTGCCAGTGGGCACTGTGCCGCCGCGCGTCACCGGTGTAGAGAGCCGCGCCAGTAACTGCACCTGCGTGTTGGTCAGTTGCGCAGCACTGGCGCCGTTGAAGGAAGAAGGAAGCTGAACCAGCAGTTGCGACCCCAGTTGCAGCGGCGTACGCGGCGCCTGCGCGGTGATAGTCTGGCCGTTGGGGAGCGCCAGCACGGCGAGGTCACCCGGCAGGAGTTGCTTGACGGTGAGCGCCACCATCCCCTGCCCGGCAAATGGCTTGAGCGCGGTGCTGGCGGCAGAATCGAGGTTCAGCCGCACCAGCGACGGGTCGCCGGTCGGCAACGCGGGAACGTTGCTGGCCAGAACGTTGCTGAGAAAATCCGCCATGAGTCCCCTTAGCCTACCCCCCGCTGCCCGGTTATCCCTTGGGTAATTTATGAATGATATCGCGCAGCGCTTCCACCGCCGCGCATTGGGGGAAAGCCTGCGCCGCCAACTGGTGGTTTTTGACCGCCGTGGCGTACACCCTGTCCACCGGTACGTTGCCCAGCAGCGTCGGCTCGGGCAGGTGCAAAAACGCGCGCATCGCCGTACCGATTTTGTTGTGCACCTGCGCAGCCTCGCGCACGCTGGCCTGGTTGACGATAAGCTGGGCGTTGTTCACCTGCTGCTGGTGCCACATCAGCTTCACCAGCGCGTAGGCGTCAGTCAGGCTGCTCGGGTCGGGCGTGGCCACCAGCAGCGTGGCGGTGCTGCGCGCGCACAGCGTCAGCACATGCGGGCTCACCCCGGCGGCCATGTCGGCCAGCGTTACGTCATAATTCTGCGCCAGCGCCTCCAGCGCATCCCAGAACAGGTGCAGTTGCGGCAGCGGCAGTTGCACCAGGCCGGAATGCCCCGCGCTACCCGCGAGCAAATCGAACTTTTGCGGCGTGGCGGTGAGCGCCGCCTTAATGCCCACCCGCCCACTGACCACGTCGGCCAGGCTGTATTGCGGATGGATATTCAACTGCACGTCGGCATTGGCCAGGCCGATATCGCCATCAATAACCAACACTTTTTTGCCGCTGCGGGCCAGCAGGGTAGCCAAATTAAGCGTCAGGCCGGTCTTGCCGACGCCACCCTTGCCGCTGGCAATGGCGAGAATCAAAGGCTTCTTGTCCACGTTCATTGCCCTAACTCCCACGGCTGCCTTGGTAACTGAGTAAGCATTTCGGCAATCCAGCGCGCCGAAAGCTGCTGCACCGGCACCGTCAGTTGCGGGTTATTCGTCGCCAGGCCCGTCGGCATCTTGGTGCCCGCCAGCGTCGCCACCAGCGGCCCCAGCGTCAGCGCTTCGTCCAGCCGCGCGGCAATCAGGCTGTCTGCTTTCAAACTCTGATACGCAGCAGGCAGCAGCGGCAACTGCTCACCGTGCCACGCTGCGGGCAGCAGCAAATGGGTTTGCAGCGGCAGGTTCAAATCATCCAGCCGCTGGCGCAGCTTTTGCTGGCCCACACGGTCGGCGGGCGCCAGCCCCGGCGTATCGATGAGAATCCGCAAGCTCGGCCCCAACTGCCGACCCAGCGCCGATAAATCCTTGGGCTCGGTGAGTAGTTTCACCGGAATATGGAAAATCTCCGCCGCCTTTTCCAGCGGGTCAAAGCCGCCGAGCTTAAGGTTGTCGAGCGACAGCACCACCAGTTGCGCGCCGGTGTTCTTCCACTGCTGAGCCAGGCGGATGATGAAGCTGGTTTTGCCCGCGCCATGCGGCCCGGCAAAGGCGTGGGCGTGGGTGGCGGGCAGCAGGTCGGCGGCAGGCTTGAGCGACAGCGTCTTGCCCAGCACCATTTCCAGCGCATCGGCGGGGCTGAACTGCGCCGCCGTCAGTCCCTTCACCGCCGCTGTCAGACGCTCGATCAAATCAACCGGCAGCTTGTGGCCGCGCAAAATGCTTTCCAGGCTGGCCTGCAAATCGAGCGGCATCTGCACCGGCGCGGACTGGCTCTGCACTACCCGGGCGTTTTGCATGAAGGCCGGCACGGTTTTGGGCAACGCGGCAGGCACAGACGCCACCGAAGAATAAGCCGGCAGAATCGAAGCTGGCACAGGCCCTTCCATCGGCGCGGGAATATTGGTGGTCGGCGCCTCAGGCTCGTTGAGCGCAGCGGTGATTTCCAGCGTCGGCTCGCCCTTGGCGTTTTTGATTTTGCGCGTGTTCAGAATCAAGGCCTGCTGGCCCAGCTCGTCGCGAATCAGCCGCAACGCGGCCTGCATGTCGGGAGCGGTGTAGGTTTTAAGGCGCATCTTGGTATCCAAATTACCACGGAACGGCGCCGTTAAAACCTTTTGTGCAGGGAATTAATTTATGTATACTCAACCGAACCCCTTCTTTCCGTTTTCTTGGAGTACCCCTCAATGAAACGCCATGAGCGACATAAGTATTCATTCTGCCATCTTATCGGCGCCTTCACGCCGGAACAGCAGCGCTGGATGAAGGAAAAGCTGCACGAAGCCGGTATTGATAAGATTTCCTGCCTCGCTGGTTACCGGCTGCTGCTGAAGCTTGGAGAAGCCACCCTGCCCACGATGGTTCTGTGCGCACCGACCATGGCCGACGGCACTCACGCCATGACCATGCTGGCCGCGCTCAGGAACCGGTTCGGCAACCGGACACCGCCGGTTTTTATAATCGCCTTCAGCGACAACGAAGCCGAATTATTGCTGAGCAAGGTTCTCCGCCAAGGATTTGACGGCTTGCTTAACCTGCCCGGCCGCAATGCCGTGCAAGATTTAAGTGAAACGTTCAAGCATGCGGTCACCGGAATCGGCAATATTTCCCAGTACCTCTTCACGCCATCGGCTTTGCGTAACCGCCCTTCCCTTTTCAACTAACGAAAAAGGCCCCTCACGGGGCCTTTTTTACTGCGGCAAGCCGGTGGGTTCGGGCTGGGGCCTCAGCGGGTCCATTTGTGGTAGGTCAATACCGCCGTTGCTGATGCCGTCCTCAACCCCGCCCGCAAAGTCATTCGGGCTTTCGCCGTCCGGGTTCAGCACATCGTCGCCCTGCTGGGCAGACCACGCATCGGAGCTGTCGCCGTCGTCGTCTTTCGAATCCGCGCAGGAGGTGCAAACGTCATTGCTGGCGTGAACGGTGAAAGGCAATGGAGCCAGACCCACCACCAGCAATAATAAAGTCAAATATTTCATATTCACACTTCCGTTAAACGCAGCCTCCGGCATTCGCTGGGCGGGAGGGGAAATTCATTTTCTCCGACGTCCCGAGCACCGCAGCGTACATCTTAGTACGTGAGGAGCGCAGGGCTAGGAAAAATGAATTTACACCCCGTCCCAGTAGAATGCCTAAGCTTTGCCGAACTGTTCCTGCAATGGTTTGAAGGTATTGGCAAACCTGCCCTCCTCCCACGTCTGCATGTTCACCGGGCTTTGCGCGGTCTCCTCGGTGCTGGTGGCCATCATCGCGCTAAAGGCGTCATCCCAGCTGCCCTGGGTCGCCGCACGGGCATACTCGGTGGCGCGCTGTTCAAAGAAGTTGGCGTGCTCATCGGCGTTCAGCAT
>CAZROO010000010.1:7598-42134 GCA_964601735.1 uncultured Pseudomonadales bacterium | reverse complement strand
CGGGTTCAGCGCGAGCCAGGCTATCGCCATGCCCACGGATAGCACGCTGCAGGCCACCATTACCGCCAGCTGGCATAGTTAGCGCTCAAACGAAAGTGTGGCCGTCACCTATCGGTGACAGCTACAGCGCTATGAACCTAGAAGATCTGGCAAAAAATATTCAAGCAATTTAATCGCTTTCGAGAATAAGCTGGGGATGATCGAGAATCTCCAGAATGCCACTCCAATGTCTCGTTAAAGAGCCTCAGGTTATAGAGGAATAGAAAGCCCCCCGTTAAGGGGGCCAGTTTCAGAAAACTTAGCTATTAGTGGCCATTCGGAATTAAATTCGGCATCGATGTTTGTGAGATACATAAAGCTCGGTTCAAGAACTAAATTTTCCTCTTTCCAAAGCTTCCTCCCCCCAAAATCATCCAGGACTCGACTACGTTCGATATCCCGGGTTCGAATGAGATCGATTTTCTCCAACTCCCCCTTTTTAACAGTTAAGAGCCAGCTTAGCTTTCAGAGCATCATGCTCTTGCTGGGCGAGTTTCTTATCGCTTGTACGAGTGGTTCGACGAATAGCCTTTCCATGCTCGTTTACCAAGTAAATCCACCAAATCTTGTTACGTCGATAGAGCGACACAGGGCATCTTTAGGACACAATTACGTCACAAATTCCGTCTCATGACCGAGTGCTTGCTTGGGGGAACTTTTATATAAAAAAACCAAAGCCGCCCATAGGCGGCTAAGTTTTTGTAATATCTGGTGCTGCCGAGTAGGATTGAACTACCGACCTCGTCATTACCAATGACGTGCTCTACCACTGAGCTACGACAGCACACGCGCCGTACCTACGGGGAATGAGCCTTGCAGTCAATCCCTAGGCGTAAAAAACCGCCCCCGGCAAATGGGGCGGTTTCCGACTCTTATCGTTAATGCCGGGTCGAACGGTTACCGCTATGCGTGGCCTGCTTGCGGTGGGCCAGTGTGGTGGTGCGGTTGCCCGGCATGTCTGCCAGCGCGGCGCGGTTGACCGATTTTCCGGCCAGGCGGGTCAGCAGTTCGTCTGTCTGTTTTTCTTCGGCCAGGGTTTGGCCCAGTAGGCGGGCAGCCTCGGCATGGCCCATTTCGCGGGCCCAGGCCACCAGCGTGCCGTAGCGTGCCATTTCATAGTGCTCTACGGCCTGGGCGGCGGCCAGCAGTCCGGCGTCACGCGCCGGCTCGCTGGCGGTGTCAATCACGTCTTCGCCTTCGGCAATCAGGCCCTTGGCGGCGTCGCAGGTTTTGCGGGCCGGGTCTTCGCCAATGCTGTCGAACACCTGCTCCAGCCGTTCCACCTGCCCCTGGGTTTGGGAATGGTGTTTAAGAAAGGCAGCACGCAGTTCAGCATTCTGGGCGTTGTCGGCCATTCTGGGCAGGGCCTCCAGAATGCGGTGCTCGGCATCGTAAATATCCTGCAGCAGGTCAACAAACAGGTCATGTAGGTTCTTCAGTTCGCTTTCGCCGGTGAACATTTCTTTGATTTGCGTGGTCATGCTGGTCATGATTGGGCCCTCCTTGATTGTTGGTGCCCGAGTGTGTGTGCTTCGCTGTAAGGGTTCAACGCGGGGAGGGGCGGGGTTCGATTAAGGGCGCGTAAGTTGTAAGGGCGGCCATATAAAGGTATAAGCGCCCTACGTGCCCGTAGCTCAACTGGATAGAGCACTGGACTTCTACTCCGGCGGTTGGGAGTTCGACTCTCTCCGGGCACGCCATTCAGCATCATACAGGGTAGCGCAACGGAAATGGGCGTACCCGGAAGTGCCATTGCACGACAAACCTGTGTCCGGTATGCAACAGGTGCCTTTGTTTGTGCATGTGTCTGATATAAATCATAAATTTGTGAGCTTATGATGCCTTAAAGTGAAAATGATCAAAAAAACAAGTATAGAGGACGAAATGGCTGAATATACAAATTACGAAACAGTACCACCAAAGGAAATGGGGGCTTTACTGGCTGCGGACGCCGCCCAGAAAGCTAAATTCGGAATCATTCACCTAATCATTCGCGGTTTTTTATGCACGCCCTTTCTGGCCTTTGGAGCTTGTGTGACATTTTCCATGGTCGCCGCTGGAATACCGCTCGCCGTGGCCGGGCTTGTCTTCCCTGCTGGCTATATCACGCTGAGCTTCCTCGGCCTGGAGATGGCGACTGGCAGCTTCGCGACGATGCCCATCGGCATGTTCGCCGGGACGGTCACGCCGGGGGCGGTGGTTCGCAACTGGTTCTGGACTATGGCGGGCAATCTGCTCGGGGGCATATTCTTCGCCGGGCTGCTCTGGTTCTCATTGACCAGAGGAGGCAACGTCGCCATCGCGCCGAACAGCCTTCTCACCGTCATCGCGCACACCGCCGAGCACAAGGTCTCGTATAGCCAGAACGGCCTCATTGGCTGGTGCTCCGCCATTGGCATGGGCGTCCTTTGTAACTGGCTGGTGAGCTTGGGCTCCGTCATGTCCAAAGCCACGCGCAGCACTTTGGGCCGGGTGGTGTTGATGTGGGTACCGATCGGGATGTTCTTTGCGCTTGGCTTCGAGCACACGGTTGTCAACATGTGGCTCATCCCAACCGGTATCCTCGCGGGTGCCGAGGTGAGCCCCTACGACTGGTGGGTGTGGAATCAGATCCCGGTCACCATCGGCAATATCTTGGGTGCGATGGTTCTAAACGGCACCCTGTGGTACTTCACTCATACTTTGCAGAAAGAATAATGGTTCACGGCCATCGTTGAGATACAGGCGCCGTCTCGGTGAATCTCCGACGGCGCCGACGGCCCGCTCCGCAAAATTCTTGACGCCGCGAATGAGGACTGGCTTTCACGCCGTCAATATGCGGTGAGCATGATGGAAACGGCGGTTAGTTGAATTGCACGGGTCTTGGCATCTGGCTCTCTATCCAGTGGAGCTACGGGTACATAGGCCGCGTATAGCATAAAATTTTGAAAAGAAGCCTCCGCCTTGGCTGGGGAGCCAGTTTCACATCCAAGTGCTCGTTCCACAGGCATTACGCATACATTCGCTTGCTTTTTGTATGCGCCTTGTCCACAGTTCGCATGCAAGTGGCCGCACACGGTTGTGTGGCAAACAATGTAAATTGAGGGAACAGGAGATTTTAAATATGTGGCGTACGGCAGCGGTATTGGCGGCAGTGGCGGCCTTTCTGTATGTGGCGATTATGGGCGTGAAGTGGCTGCAGCCGCGCATCGCCGAAGATATTCAAACCCGTGCCACCACCGTGCTGGCGCAGCACGGCATGCTGTGGGCCGATGTTGCGGTTGACGGCCGCACTGTCATCCTCAGCGGTGAAGCACCGAGTCAGGAAGCTTCCGACGAGGCCGCCGTAGCGGTGAAGGGCGTATTCGGCGTGGCGGTGGTCAGTAACGACCTTGTCGTGAGCGAGGCCAAGCCTGCCCGCAAGCACATGAACAACGATTACCAGATTACCATTACCAAACAAGGCGAGAGCCTGAACATCAGCGGCGACGTACCGGATGAAAATACCCAGGCCTTGCTGCAACGCCTGGCCAAAACCCACTATGCCGACGCCCAGGTCAGCACCAGCCTGGTGGTTCAAAAAGGCGCTCCGGCGGGCTGGCGCAGCGCGGTGGGTACGGTGCTGTTCAACCTCACCCAGTTCGAGAACGTCACCGCCACTGTCATCGGCGATAAAATCCGCATCAACGGCGAAGTGCTCGACACCACGTATAGCGATGCGGCCGAAGGCGCCATCAAGGCCGCCATTCCCACCGCCTACAACATGAAAATGGATGTGGACGTGGTGACGCCGACCGATGTGGCCAGGGAAAACGGCACCGCTGCCGCGACCTCCGAAACGGCTGTCGTAAGCAGCTCCGAACAGGCCGCAGCCGCAGTCCCGGAAACCGCGCCGACCCCGGCCGTTGAAACCGAAAAGGCCGAACCGGTTGCCGAAACCTCGGCTACCCAACCTACCCCGGAAAGCCTGCTGGCCCGTATGGAAAAGCGGTTCAATGCAATGAAGCCCGCCAGCGGCACCAAGGTAGTAACCGAAACCAGTGAAACCACCGCACCCGTGGCCGAAGCCGCCGGCGAGCCCACCGGTACCTGCAACGGCATGGACGAGGTGAGCAAGCAGGTCGTGCACTTCGACTTCGACAGCGCCCACCTGCGCAGCGACCAGCGCGGCATCGTCGCCAAGGTGGCGAGCACCGTGAAGGCCTGCAACGGCAAGGTGGAAGTCGACGGCTACACCGACGCCACCGGCAGCGCCCTGTATAACAAGTGGCTCTCCGAGCAGCGCGCCGAAAGCACCGTGCGCGGCCTCATCCGCAAGGGTGTGAAGCGTGAGGATACCGTGGCCAAGGGCATGGGCGCCGAAAACCCGGTGGTGCCGAACGACAGCCGCGAACACCGCGCGCAAAATCGCCGCGTCGAGTTCAAGGCACTCTAAAACGGTTGCCTATCCAAAAGAAAAAGCCCGGCGTAAGCCGGGCTTTCCTGTCCTGTAACCCTGTCATCCTACGCAGCGCGGGGCAGGGGCACCGTAAACAGCGTCGGCAGTAACCTTTCGGCACCGGCGAGGTCGCCTTCGCATAATGTGGTGGTAAAGCGCATTTGCGCCTGGGCCAGCGCTTCCACGTTCGCCAGTGCTTCAAAGCACTTTGTCCGCTGGGCATGCGTCATGTCCATCAGCAGGTTCAAAAAATGTCCCACCAACGGTTGTCCTGCCAGCTTGGCCAGCAGCAGATGCCAATGGGCCTCGTTGGTGGCGTTGTCGGCGGCGCTGGCCTGGCGGTTCACCACGTGCCGGTAAAGCTCCTGCCGTCCTGCCACGTTGCTGGTGGCCAGGCCGGCCAGCAGCCCGCGCAATAAATTGTGATGCGCGGTGCGGGCGTCGGTGCCGCTGACGCCGCTGGCATTAAGCACCAGCGCCAGCTCGTGCAGCATCGGTGCAGGGTCGGGGCGGCGGATGTAACTCCCCCGGCCGGGCGTCACATCCAGAATGCCGGTGCTGCGCAGGCTTTGTAGCGCCTCACGCACGGTGGTGCGGGAAACACCGTAGCGGCGGCACATTTCGGCCTCGGTGGGAATGCGTCGTCCGGCGGGGAGTTCACCACTGCCGATCATGGTTTTCAGGTCTTCGGCAATCTGTTGGCTGCGGCGCAGTCGGGGGAAAAACGGGGCAGGGGCGGTAAAGGTCATGGCGCTTGCTTTCTTGTGTTTGTTATACAACTTTTGATATTTGTAAAACATATTATTACAACTAATAGTTGTAAATGGGCGTGCCAAAACATCACCCAAAAAGGGTGGAGAGTGGCAAATTTACGCCAATAATTAAATGAGAACCGGGCGGCCCAGCGGGTGATACTGCAACCCGGCGCCCTTGGCGGCGGCGGGGTCGTACAGGTTGCGCAGGTCAACGAGCACCGGCTGCGAAAGGGTTTTCGCCATGCGGGCAAGGTCAAGTGCGCGGAAATCCGCCCACTCGGTCAGCACCACTGCGGCGTCGGCGCCTTCCAGCGCCTCCCACGGGCCTTCGGCGTAAGCCAGTTTATCGGTAGCCACCATTAACCGCTTGGCTTGGTGCATCGCCTGCGGGTCGTAGGCAAGCACCTTGGCACCCCGCTTGGCCAGCTCGGGCAGAATCACCAGGCTGCTGGCATCGCGCATGTCGTCGGTGTTGGCTTTGAAGGCCAGCCCCAGCACGGCAATCGTCTTGTCCTTTACGCTGCCGCCAAGCGCCTTTTCGATAATCCCGACCATGCTTTCCTTGATGGCCTCATTGGCCTCGATCGTCTGCTCCACCAGCGTCAGGTGCACGCCGTGGTCGCGGGCGGTTTTAGCTAGCGCGTTGGTGTCCTTGGGGAAGCAACTGCCGCCATACCCCGGCCCCGGCTGCAAAAAGCGCGGCGCGATGCGCGCATCCAGCCCCATGCCCTTGCTCACGCTCAGAATGTCGGCGCCGACGGTATCGCACAGCGCAATCAGCTCGTTCACAAAGGTAATCTTGGTGGCGAGAAAGGCATTGCTGGCGTACTTGATAAGCTCGCTGCTCGCCCGGTTGGTGCACAGCAGCGGCACGCCCTGGTCGGTGAGGGGCTTGTACAGCGCCTTCAAAAACACGCCCGCGCGTTCGGTCTCAAACCCGACGATGACGCGGTCGGGCTTCAAAAAGTCACCCACCGCTTCGCCCTCGCGCAAAAACTCGGGGTTGCTGACCACGTCGAACTCGGCCTTCGGGTTGGCCTGTTTGATGATGGCATCCACCTTGCCGCCGGTGCCTACCGGTACGGTACTTTTGTTCACAATCGCGGTGTAGTCGGTCAGGTGGGGCGCGATGTCACGCGCGGCCTGCTCCACATAGCTCAGATCGGCACTGCCGTCCTCGTCCTGCGGCGTGCCCACGGCAATGAACACCGCGTCGGCCCCCGGCACGGCTTCACTAAGCTGGGTGGTGAAGTGCAAACGGCCCGCCTGGGCGTTGCGGCGCACCAGCTCTTCCAGCCCCGGCTCGTAAATCGGGATGATGAATTTGTCCCGCAGATTGGCGATCTTGCCTTCGTCAATGTCCACGCAGGTCACGTCAAAGCCCAGTTCGGCAAAGCAGGCGCCGCTTACCAGGCCTACATAACCGGTGCCAATCATCGTCAGTTTACGCGGGGAGGGAGTGTTTTTCATAGGACTGATATAGGTCGCCAAGCGGCCAAAGGCAAGCGCACGAAACCCTTGATTGCGCCGCGCCAAAATGCCATAACCCCCGCCGGTAGGGGAGTGGCTCAATTGGTAGAGTAGTGGTCTCCAAAACCATTGGTTGCAGGTTCGAGTCCTGTCTCCCCTGCCAGTTTCTAAGCTGCCAGCCATTATCTAGGTCTTTGGCACTCGTTTGTCCTTCAAGTGTAACGAAGGAATGTAACGAAACCATGAAATCCAACTCTTACCTGCTAGCCAGAAATGGTGTATGGTACTTTCGCTTCACAAAGCCGAATGTGGCTGTGAATGTGCGATGCGCTTTACCTATCAGAGGTAATTCATCGGAAACCGGCGTGCTGAAAACGTTACCTTGCCGCCTTAGTAATTGTTCGAGGGAATTTGTTTATTCCTTACGAACTAAAGAGCTGTCCGAAGCCCGTCTAAGACGTGCTCCGTACTTGGCTCTTGCTGAGGACTTGGTAATGAAAACGAAGGTTTTAACAGACCCCACTCAAATAGAGATGATGTGGGAAGAACAATTCAAACGACTCAATAAGGAAGTGCCTTGGGCTAAACGAGGCTTAAGCTTTGATGCGGCTACATTGGCCAAAGCTAATGAGTTTGGCTCACTTCTAAAAGCTGATGACCGTTTGCTTGAGATACGGCTGAGCTTCAAGAAGTTGTTGAAGCGACAAGCTTTTCTATAGGGGTGTAAGGTCGAGATGGGGGTAGGGGGAAAAAACAGCCTTGAGCCATTTTCTGTTATACCCCCTCTGACAAATTTTCAAAATTTCAGATTTTAGGGTACTGCATTTGGGTCTGAAGATGAAATATCAGAGACTGGTACAGGTACAACTGTCATCACTTGGTCAATTCTACACACCGGCTCAAATGAGCCATTGTTATTCTGTAAGAGCACATGAGAGGCGGAGCCAATACCACCCCGCTTGCTTCCCCAAGCATCTACATAGGTCATCCCGTCTTCTTTTACTAAGTCAGCATCAGCACCTCCGCAACGCCACCATTTGTGCTGGTAATCGAGTAAAGACTTGTTAGGTTCCGAATTAGTATCTGTTACCTTTTCATTTTCAACTTGAACTAAACCATCATGTTCACATCCACATCCACCTGTGCTGGACATATTAAAATGCCCAATCTGCATCTCGGTTTTTCCGTCGAAGCTGCTCTTAGCGACACGGTCAAAGAATGGCGTTGCATTTGCTAAATTTATACCCCCTCCATTCTCAATTTCCCCCTCCTTCACCGGTGTCCACGCAATGTTATGCTCAAGCTTACCATTAGAGAACTTCTCACACAGGGCTGGAGATTTATTATCTACAAGGGTGGGAGTGTAGCGGAGGTCAAACTTACAAACGGGCCCCGAAGCAGGGTCTATAACTTCTCCTGGCCCTACAGAGACCGTGTAGTATTTGCCATGGAATGGAACAATAAGAATTCCTTCCTCTCCATAGCCGGAAGTTGCAAATTGGAACCCGCTTAAGAGCTCCTCATTCTTAAAGCAGGTTATACTTGAACATTCCTCTGCTTTAACTTCATCGGAAGCGCATGACCCGCCAGCCCAAGCAACCACAAAGTTAACTGTTTTCCCATTAGCGGTGGCAGTACCCTTGGGAGAACTTATCTCTACTTGCCTTTTTTGATTATAGGCCTTCGCCACATAGTCACATACATCCTTCGAGGAACTTAAAACTTCGGGAAGGTTAAATGATTCCAACTTAGACGCGTCCGGAGCTTCATTCCCCGATAGTTCTTTGTAACGAGCGTAGTCTTTCGTTGCCTCTGTCCACAAACTTACTTTTTCACTTTCTGTGAGAGCTTGAGGCACATGAGCTTGATTAACGTCGCCCAAATTTAACCAAGCACTTGCCTGCTCAGGAGAAAGCTCAATTACCTTTTGAAGAACGGAGGTTGATTTGGGTAAGTTATGAGAGGCCCGATACAACCAATACCCATAGTTACTAAGCATTGAAATTCGCTGCTCAGGAGTAATTCCATCGGGAAGTCTATCAATCAGTTGGTCAATGCCATCATCGACGAGATGAGTAATTCCTTTAAACCGGACATCTATGCAATCTGGATGTTTGATATAATCGCTCTCCAAACATACAGGGTATCGTTGTTCTAGCTGAGCGTAATCTTGCAGCAAACGGCTAGCATCAAAAGTCGGGTTAGCCGCTTTGCTCAGACTTAAAACATAAATTCCCTTACCTCCACCACCTCCAGAGATAACCGCCTGAGTACCAGGAATAATGTGAACTTCCGATGAACTTCCAATCTCCGGAAACGTTGCCAGCAGTTTTGGCTGCTCGGGTGTAGCAAGGTCGTACAGATGTAATAGGAACGGGTTAGTTTCGTCTGTAAACAGCCCCTTGCCATCACGAATATCCTTAATAGTGACAGTTCCTGAGATACCCGGAATTTGACCCCAATCATAGGCTTTCCATTTCATAGGCCCTTTAACAAGTTGATTGGCTCTATCTTTCTCTAGAGTAACCTCTTTTGGAGAATTAGGATTTGAAACGTCTATGAAAGTGTATTTCTCTGATGAGGGGCGGACAATAGCTAGTTTTCCATCATCCGTAACGCTGAAGTCTTGTGAGGTGGCATCAATATGCGCAGCTGCTTTCGGATGCAGCACATCTCGAATATCAACAATAGCCACGCCTTTTCCGCCAATAATACGATAAAAAGCCATCCCATTACGTACAATAAGGTTATAGCCCATTACCTCACCCACATCCGATTCCGAAACCTTATGCGGATTATGCAAATCAGAAATATCGTATATATAAAGTTTGGCTTGGCCAGAGGGGGTTAAAGGGTCATGTTTAGGTTTGCTGCCGCATATCGTGTAAAGTAAGTGACCATCATTTGAGATATCTGAATTGCAGTTTACGTTCAGGGGCAATTCAATTTTGGAGATTAATCGAGGGTCGTCCACTTTAGCCGTAATCGTTTCAGAAATTACAGAAGCACTACTTACCTCTGCTTTAGCATTCCAAGAAACCAGGCTGGCTAATAACCCAATAATAATGACCTTGGAAGAGTATCTCATGGTAGCTCCTTAAGAGCTAAAATAGTGTAATTACCACCCTAGTTAGAAATGCTTACCCAGCTTTCGCCTCTTTATAAGGATAGGTGTGTGTTTTTTATTTATAGCCATTCTCTTCCATGATTATCTTGGCTCCTACAGTTTGATTACAGCGTCAGGCCGTTCACGTCCGGCAGGCCAATGTCAAGGAACACAAGGTCCGGCACATGGATACGGTATTGCTTCACCGCATCGGCCGCTGTTCTCGCCACAATTATGGCGCACGCGTGGTTGGTCAGGCCTGTCAACAGCGCCGCGGTAAAGGGGTCGTCTTCCACCAGCAGAACAATCTTGTGTTCACGGTAGGGGCGCAGGGCCAGTCCGTCGGCGGGAATATGGAATTGCAACGCCTGCAGGCGGGTCAGCACGGCATGGCGCTCGGCTTCGGTCTTGGCTTGGCGCTGTTTTTCGCGTTTGGCGTTAACCATGCTCAGCACCTCTTCCAGCTGCGTGCTCAGGTCGTAACGGTTAACCAGGGTGTCGCCGGGCGTGCGCTGGAAAGTCTTGATGAACGCCTGCTCCAGTCCCGGCAACAGCAGGGCGTCGATGTCGTGCGTCAGCACGGCAATAGAATTGTCGGCCAGCAGGTAAACGTGGGCGATACCTTCCACCGAAAGCGTCCGGCGCAGCAGCGAATGTACCAGGCTTTCAACCGGGCGCCGCCGCCAGGTTTCCGAAACGTGACCGGGAATGGCCAGCAGCACGGCGCGCCAGCCGGGGCCAGCGGGGTGGATTCTTTCCAGCATCGCCGCCAGCGCATCCTCGGCGTTTATGGCTGCAACCTGGCCTTCAGGCCGGTGATGCTTCAAGGGCTGGGGCGGTACGGGGCCAATCGGGGGGCGGTCAAAGTGAGTGGTGTGAGTCATCTTTACCTCCAATCATTGCCATACGCATTATGAAGGT
Organism: uncultured Pseudomonadales bacterium; assembly: GCA_964601735.1. GTDB lineage: Bacteria > Pseudomonadota > Alphaproteobacteria > UBA2136 > UBA6156 > DATAJX01. Next base: position 31,426 of record CAZROO010000010.1, on the reverse strand, counting down.
GTTTACAACCTATAGTTGTAAAAAACTGACACCCTAAAATTCGTTGGGAACCATCGAAGCATCGCGCCCAGACGCGTTATTTTAAAAGGAAGTGCGCCAGCGCAAAGCCCAGCACAATCACGCCGAAAAAGGCGATGACCATACGCTCCATGTGCTTTTCCATCTGCTCGCGGATATTGTCGCCGTAACGCACCAGCAAAAAGGTGACCAGCGAAAACCGCCCGCCGCGCGTGATGGCGGAGAGGATGATGAATGGCAGAACCGGGTAGCCCGCCAGGCCGCTGGCGATGGTGACCAGCTTGTAGGGAATGGGTGTGAAGCCCTTGAGCAGGATAATTGCCGCACCGTAGTGACGGTACATTTCGCGGAAGGCATCCAGCTGCTGGCTCATGCCGTAAAAGTTGATGAGCCAATGCCCCACGCTGCTGTAAAGCCACGCACCGATAGCATAGCCTACAAGCCCGCCTGCCACACTGCCGGCGGTGCACACGGCGGCAAATGTCCAGGCCTTTTTGGGGTGGGTGAGCACCATCGGCGCCAGCATGGTGTCCGGCGGAATCGGGAAAAACGAGCTTTCGACAAAGCTGACGCCAAACAGCCACCACGTAGAGTAGGGGTTGTGGGCAAGGGCGGAAATCTTGCGGTAAAGTTTGCGGATGGGCATCAATGCTGTCTTAGCACAGCATCCAGCAAACCCGGAAAGCGTTTTTCAATCTCGTCGCTGCGCAGGCGGTTGTTCACCTTCACGCCGTCGCGCTCGCTGAAAACCAGCCCGCTTTCGCGCAAAATGCGCAGGTGATGGTTGATGGTGCTGGGCGCCATCGCCTTGGCCTTCTGGCTCATTTCGCCGCACATTTTGCTGCAGCCGGCGTGCAGGCTGCGCACAAACGCGAGCCGCGCCGGGTCGCTCAATGCGTACAGCACCCCGTCCAGGGTCATTTCCTTCACGCTCGGGTGCTTCAGGCTGCGCATATCACGGGCAATATAAGACAATTCTCTCCATTTTTCAATATTTCACTATTATTGAAATATAGGGCGCAATGGGATATACCAGCGGGCAGGGGACGGCGTTGCCGCCATCCGTTAACCTGCCAACCAAAGGAGAATGCACATGAAACTGTACTGGTCACCGGGCGCCTGCTCGCTCAGCCCGCACATTGCCCTGCGTGAAAGCGGCCTCGAGTTCAAGCTGGAAAAGGTCGACCTCAAGGCCAAGCGCACCGAGAACGGCGCCGACTACTGGCAGGTCAACCCCAAGGGCAGCGTGCCCACACTGGTGATGGATGGCGGCGAAGCGCTTACCGAAGGCCCGGCCATCGTGCAGTACATCGCCGACCAGGCGCCCGCCGCCAACCTCGCGCCCAAGGCGGGTACGCTCGAGCGCTACCGCCTCATGGAAATGCTCAACTACATCACCACCGAACTGCACAAGGGCTTCAGCCCGCTGTTCAACAGGGCCATGCCGGAAGAAGCGCAAAAGATCTTCCGTGAACAGCTCGAAAAGAAGTTTGCCTTCATCAATAACGTGCTCGAGGGCCGCGCCGCCCGCGACGAGTGGCTGCTCGGCGGTTTCAGCGTGGCCGACGGCTACCTGTTCACCGTCTGCCGTTGGGCCCGCGCCTTCAGGTTCGAGTTCGGCCCCAACCTGAACGACCACTTCAAGCGCATGATGCAGCGCCCCGCCGTGCGCGCCGCGCTGGAAGCCGAAGGTTTGCCGCTGGAGTAAAAACTCTCCGTCGGCCCCGCGTTTGGCCTGCCCCTTTGCAGGCCGAATGACGGGGCTACGGGTTCAAGCGTTTCGTGTTTTATTAAAAAGCGTGGACGTTCAAACCGAGTGGTCTTTTAAAAAAGCGCGAGACACAAAAACCCCGCCAGAATAAGCCCCAGCAGCCCATACGTTCTCGGGCTGCGGGGCAAGTCCTTTTTCCACAGGTCGTGCGCGGCCATCAAGGCCGCCGTGGCCGTCGTCACCGCCACCAAAACCGAAAGCGGCAACCCTTGCAGCGCATATCCTTCGCTGACACTTCCCAGAAAATAACAGCCGATGACCCCTAGCGCCAATCTCAGCGGGGGAGCTTTACCGGTACGTTCAAACGCGAATAGCGGCAAACAGGCGAGGGCCGCCAGCGCCTTCACAATCACAATGTGGCTGGCCAAATCCGGCTGATAGAGCAGCGCCTTTTTATAAGCGGTAAGCTGCAATGTGAACAGCAACGCCAGCAGTCCCAACCATGCTGCACGCTCCCGTAACGGTAGCCGCTGCACAAGTTTCCGCACCGGCGGCGCGGGCAGGCTCAACGCCGCAACCGTGATGACCCCAATAGCCAGTAGCGTCGTCCAGCGCAGCGGTGTGGCCAGCACAAAAAAATCCACGCCAACGGCCAGCAGCGTCACCAGCGCCTTGCGCGCGGCGGTGAGTTCCGAAAGCGACAGGGTCTTGAGCAGATGCACCATCAGCAGCGTGGTGCCCGGCAGCAAAACAGCCCACACTGCGCTCCAAAGCCAGTAGGCGCTTTCATGTGGAATGACCAACAGGTGCGTCGGCGTGCCCAGCGCCAGCACCAGCAGCCACAACGGCGCCAGCAGCCCCAGCCAGGCGGTCAGGCTCACCGCGCCGCCACCGTTGTGGGTATGCCTTTTGAAAAGCACGTTCATGGCCGTATAGGCCAGCACGCACAGCACCGCGGCGCTTAAAGCTCCGACATCGGACATTCCGTGCATTATCGGCAACGATGCGCCCGCCGCCAAACAAAAACCGCCTGCCGCTATACAACTTTAAGTTGCATAGTCGGGCGATGAGAGACCACCGCCTGATGAATTTCATCTGCTGGGCCTACATTATCGGTTGCCCGGTCGTCCTGCTCTGGGCCCTTATCCGCTTTTCGTACTTCTGAAACCAATCGCAAAAAAGCCGCCCCCGGGAACATCCGGGGGCGGGTCGTTATCAGAATCAGGCAAACACTACGCGGGTGTCGTTGTCGAGCTGCCAGATGACCGAGCCGATAACCTCCGGCTCTTCATCATGCTCGCGCAGCACCTCGCACACCTCGTCGAGGTCACGGGGTGCCACCGTCAGCAACATGCCCCAGCCGCAGTTGAGCGTCCGGCGCATCTCGGCATCCGAAACATTCCCGGCCCGTTGCAGCAGCCTGAACAGCGGCGAAGTGCCGATGCGGTCTGCCTCAAACCGGATACCCAGCCCGTCCGGCAGCATCGTCAGCGGCTTTTCCATCAGGCCGCCGCCGGTGATGTGCGCCACGCCCTTCACCTTGCGGGTGCGCAGGGCAGGGAGCACCGATCGGGTGTAAATCCGGGTCGGCATCATCAGCAGGTCGCCCAGCCTTGTGCTGTGGAAAACCCCGCCGTCGGTAGGCATCAGCCTGTCCAGCTTAAGGTTGGCCGTCTCAACAATCTTCCGCACCAGCGAATAGCCGTTGGAATGCACGCCGCTGGAAGGCAGGCCGATGACAACGTCACCCACCTGCACCGGTTCCGGCGGCGGGCCCCAGTCCTCGTGCACCAGGCCAACCGCAAAGCCGGCCAGGTCGAAATGACCCGCCTGGTACATGCCGGGCATTTCGGCAATCTCGCCGCCCAGCAGGGCGCACTCGGCCATGTGGCAGCCGTTGGCGATGCCGAGGATGACCTCCTCGCCAACGCCCGGCTCAAGCTTGCCGGTGGCAAAGTAGTCGAGAAAGAACAGCGGTGCCGCATGCTGGCGCAAAAGGTCGTTGACGACCATTGCCACCAGGTCGATGCCGAGCGTCTCCACCATGCCCAGCTGGATGCCCAGCAGCACCTTGGTGCCCACGCCGTCGGCCCCGGCCACCAACCGGCCTTTCAGGCCGGAAACGCCGGGAATTTTCGACAGGTCGAACACCGGGTTCAGCCCGCGCCCGCGCGGCTCGACTTCTGGGCCGTGGGTGTTTGTCACCGCCGCTTTGATGTGGCTCACCACCGTATTGGCGGCATCAATGTTCACCCCCGCATCGGCGTAGGTCAGTCCTTTGGTTGTCATCAGATAATCTCCAAGAAAAGAGGCCAGAAAAAGAAGAGATAGGTCAGTTCGGCGCCGACCCTGCCGTACCTGTATGCAATTGTCAAACCAGCAAAAAAAGCCGCCCCCGGATTCCGGGGGCGGCATCGTCAAATCGGGCGGGTGCCAAGCGGGCCAACCACCTTCCTCAAGTCTTCAGGGTTTACCCGGGCATCGTCCAGCACTTTCTGGCCGGCTTCCCGTGCTGCTTTGGCTGTTGCGGCCAGTTCTTTTCGGCCTTCGGGGCTGTCCACCCATGCATTCACACGGGCCTGCATCTCGGCCAGGGTTAGGGGTTTGTCGGTCATGACAATCCTTTTAAAAGAGAGAGATGAAGCTGTAAGGCGTCTCTCTATAACACAAAAAAGCCGCCCCGAAGGGCGGCTTTAAAGGTGATTCATCAATTACTTGATGATCTGGCTCACCACACCGGCGCCGACGGTGCGGCCGCCTTCGCGAACGGCGAAGCGCAGGCCTTGGTCCATGGCGATCGGGGCGATCAGTTCGACTTCCATGGTGATGTTGTCACCAGGCATCACCATTTCAACACCGTCCGGGAGCTTCAGGCTGCCGGTGATGTCGGTGGTGCGGAAGTAGAATTGCGGGCGGTAGCCGGAGAAGAACGGCGTGTGACGGCCACCTTCTTCCTTGCTCAGCACGTACACTTCGCCCTTGAAGTGGGTGTGCGGGGTGATGCTGCCGGGCTTGGCCAGCACTTGGCCGCGCTCAACGTCTTCACGCTTGGTGCCGCGCAGCAGAACGCCCACGTTGTCGCCGGCCTGACCTTGGTCAAGCAGCTTGCGGAACATTTCCACGCCGGTGCAGGCGGTCTTTTGGGTGGGGCGGATGCCGACGATTTCGACTTCTTCGCCCACCTTGATGACGCCGCGTTCCACACGGCCGGTCACTACGGTGCCGCGGCCGGTAATGGTGAACACGTCTTCAACAGGCATCAAAAAGGCCTTGTCGAGGTCGCGCACTGGTTCGGGGATGAAGCTGTCCACGGCTTCCATCAGCTTGATGATGGATTGCTTGCCGAGTTCGCTGTCTTCACCTTCCAGGGCCTTGAGGGCGCTGCCGTGAATAATCGGGGTGTCGTCGCCGGGGAAGTTGTACTTGCTCAGCAGGTCGCGCACTTCGGCTTCCACCAGCTCCAGCAGGTCCTTGTCGGCAATGTCGCACTTGTTCAGGTAAACTACCAGCGCGGGCACGCCCACTTGGCGGGCCAGCACAATGTGTTCACGGGTTTGCGGCATCGGGCCGTCGGTGGCGGCAACCACCAGAATGGCACCGTCCATTTGGGCCGCGCCGGTAATCATGTTCTTGACGTAGTCGGCGTGCCCCGGGCAGTCCACGTGGGCGTAGTGGCGCTTGTCGGTTTCGTATTCGACGTGCGAGGTATTGATGGTAATACCGCGGGCCTTTTCTTCGGGCGAGTTGTCGATTTGGTCGTACGCCTTGAATTCTTTCGAGAAGTACTTGGTGATGGCCGCGGTCAGGGTGGTCTTACCGTGGTCGACGTGACCGATGGTACCGATGTTGACGTGCGGCTTGCTGCGTTGGAAAGCTTCCTTAGCCATTGCGTTTTGCCTTTACTTGTTTGTTCATAGGGTTACATGTGCCACGCATGTTGATCCTGTCGCGACGGCGGCGGCGTTTTAGCATATTCCCCAGTCTTGGCAAGGGGGTAGCCGGGCTAGCCGGTTTTAAAGTAAGGTGCGGTCCATGAGCATTCTCCCCACCCTGATAGCCGCCTACAAAAAGCGCGGTTTCGACATCGCCGCAGGCCTGCAGCCCAAGCGCACCGGCAAGTCCGAAGAAGCCCAGTTCACCTGGCTGACGCGTAACGGTAAAAGCGTCACCAACGGCCTCGGCATCTCCATGCTCGAGGTCTTCGTGCTCGAAAGCCTCATGCAGCATCTTGCGCCCAAAAACGTCTTCATCATCGGCAACAGCTTCGGCTGGAGCACGCTGGCGCTGGCCCTGATGGCCCCCAAAGCCAAAGTGGTGGCCATCGATAACGGCCTCGACCACCAGACCGCCGAAGGCATCAAACTCACCGAACAGTTGGCCAAGGATCTCAAGCTCAACGTCAAGGTCATCAAGGCCGCCAGCCCCACCGACGTTCCCGCCGTGGTCAAAAAGCATCTGTCGGGAAAAATCGATTTCGCCTTCATCGACGGCCTGCACACCAACGCGCAAATCGTGCTGGATGCCGCTGCCATCCAGCCGTTCCTCACCAAATCCGCCGCCGTGCTTTTCCACGATGTCCGAGAATTCGGCCTCGAAGCGGGCCTTTCCCGAATCGAAAAAGCCTATGGCAAACCCGCTTGTATCCTCGAATCCACCACCAGCGGCCTGGCCCTCCTGCCGCTCAACCCCGGCGCCCAGCTCAAGCAAACGCTCGCCGCCTACATGCCGTCCGAAAACGCCATCAAGGTCATCAAAGCCAAAGCCGCATGGGATAAACAAATGAAACGCACCCGCCTGTTCCGCACCCTGGCGCGCAGCCTGCGCAAAAAACTCGGCCTGCCTCTCCCTGCAAAACCCAACTTTCACACCGGAAGTTTATAGACGGTTTTCAGCCCGCCGCGTAGGGTAGGGGCATGCACTACATCACCACTCAAAACACCAGGGTTCCGGCCTTGGGGCTGGGCACATGGCAGGCCGAAAGCGGCGAATGCTACCGCGCCGTGCTCGAGGCGCTGGCCATCGGCTACCGCCATATCGACACCGCGCAGATCTACGGCAACGAAGAAGACGTCGGCCGCGCCATAAAAGATAGCGACACCAAACGCACCGACATCTGGCTTACCACCAAGGTCTGGCGCGACAGCATCGACCGTGCAAACCTGGCCCGCACCACCGACGAAAGCCTCAAAAGGCTCGGCACCGATTACGTCGACCTGCTGCTCATCCACTGGCCCAACCCGCAAATTCCGCTGGCCGAGAGCATCGAGGCACTGCTCGAGGTGCAAAGGCAGGGCAAGGCCAAGCACATTGGTGTCTCCAACTTCAACACCACCCAAATCGCCGAGGCCCAGAGCCTCGCGGGCGGTATCCTCCTCACCAACCAGGTCGAATACCACCCGTTCCTCAACCAGGATAAAGTCCATAATGCCTGCCGCGAAGCCAACATGTTTCTCACCGCCTACTGCCCGCTGGCGCGCGGCCTGGTGGTCGAAAACGCCATCCTCCACAAAATCGCGGCAGAGCACAATAAAACCGCCGCGCAGGTGGCGCTGCGCTGGGCCATTCAGTCAGGGGGCCAGCAGGGCGACGTCTGCGCCATCCCCAAATCCGTCCACCGCGAACGGCTGGAAGAAAACTTCGATATCTTCGATTTCCAGCTCTCCGACGAGGACATGAACGACATCAGCCGCCTCAAGGGCAACAAACGCCTGGTCCTCCCCAACGCCGGCCACTGGGACGCTGCGGCGTAGAAAATGCCCCCTTCTTAGGGGGCCGAATTCAAGCGAACCCCCAAGCAAAGGCCGCCGGGTTTCTTAAGCCCTGCGCGGCATGCAATTTGTATACACTTATTGACAGAACAACAAAGGAACATTATATAAGCCCCCGTAAATGAACAGCGGGGAGCTTTCGCCCCCCGCCATCCGTTTTTAACAACTGGCTTGGCCAGTGGATTAGAGCAGCAGCCAGATAGCCAGCGCCAGCTTCAATACCACAAGGTACTGAATGACTAGCGCGAGCTTCTCAGCCTCGCTACGTCTCAACCACCTTCGATACCAATCGACGATGGCTTTGGCGATTTTCTTTCTCATGGTTTGCACCTGCTGAGATTGAAACCTTGGTTAAACCAAGTCCGCCGTCGAAGGCCGCCGTTCCCTGTCAGTAGCAGGGAACGGCGGCCACTTTTTGTGGCCGGCCTTCGGGCAGCGGTTCCCGCCGCTTGACCGGCGAAGCTAAACAGGCAAAACAGTCACCTCTGGGCAGTCGTATGGCGCGGGTCACGGTTGACTGCGCTTTACAAACCTTTCTGAAGATACGTCCGTGACACCATCCCAGATGGAGCCGTTCCGCATTTCCGCAAGCGTTTGATTGAATAAAATATGATGTATTTCATATAGTTATGTCATATATGCAAGGCTTGGCCATGCCACTCTCTCATATCTGATATCTTTCCGGTTCTGTGCGACCGTGCAGGCGGCGTTCTGGCACCCGCATTGCCCCCTTTCTCCAATGGCCCTATAACCCCCGCATGGACGGCATCACGCTCCTCAAAGAGAAGCTGAAACACCTCCCGGCGGGCCCGGGCGTCTACCGCATGCTTAATCAAAAAGGTGATGTTCTTTATGTAGGTAAGGCAAAAAACTTAAAGCACCGTGTGAGCCAATATACTCAGCCGGAACGCATGGGCGGCCGCATCCGTAAGATGGTGTTCGAGACCCGCGACCTGATTATCGTCAGCACACCCACCGAGGCCGAAGCCCTGCTGCTTGAGGCCAACCTCATCAAAAGCCTGCGCCCGCGCTATAACATCCTGTTCCGCGATGATTCCAGTTATGTGAGCGTCCTCATCACCGACGAACCGACGCCGATGATCCGCAGCTTCCGCGGCGCTCGTAAAATCAAGGGCGACTACTTCGGCCCATACCCCAGCGCCATGGCGGTGTATCAAACGCTCGACCTCATGGAGCGCGCCTTCCGCCTTCGCACCTGCTCGCCCGGCTTTTTCAGCCACCGCACCCGGCCCTGCCTCAAGTACGACATCAAGCGTTGCAGCGCACCCTGCGTAAACAAAATCAGCCCGGAAAAGTACAACGAGTCGGTCGCCCGTGCCAAACGCTTCCTCAAGGGCGATACCCAACTGGTCATCGCCGACCTGCAAACCCAGATGGCCGAAGCCTCCCGCACGCAGGACTATGAAAAAGCGGCGGAACTGCGCGACAGCATCCGCGCCATTTCCGCCGTCGGTGGCGCCGACAGGCCCATGAGCCACGCGCTGCCGGAGGCCGACATCTTCGCGCTGGTCGAAAGCGGGGGCAGGGCAATGATCCAGGTATTCTACTACCGCCACGGCCAGCACATCGGCAACCACCAGGTGGAACTGGATGACGAGAGAATAACAGGAGAGGAGGGGCTTCATGCCGGCGCAGGCCGGCATCCACGCCCAGCCGACCATGCGGAAACCCTCCGCCTGTTCCTCGCTCAGCACTACGCCGCCCGCCAGCCGCCGCCCATCATCCTCTGCAACCAGTTGCCCAACGACTGCCCCGCGCTCACCGAAGCTCTGTCTATTTCCGCTGCCCGCAAGGTCGAAATCTCCATCCCCACCCGCGGCGACCGCGCCGCTATCGTCCGCCAGGCCGAAAACAACGCCCGCGCCGCGCTTAGCCGCAAGCTGGCCGACGGCGACGATTGGCGCAACCAGATGGCCGCGCTGGGCAAAATCCTCAACCTCGATAAGCCCATCGAGTGTCTCGAGTGCTACGATATCTCCAATATTTCCGGCAAAATGCCGGTGGCCAGCCAGGTGGTGGCGGGGCAGGCGGGCATGCTCCGCAACCGCTACCGCCGCTATGCCATCAAGGGCAAAAACACTCCTGACGACTACGCCATGATGGCCGAAGTCCTCACCCGCCGCCTGCGGCGAGGATTAGAGGATCAGAGGATCAGAGGATCAGAGGATTCGCCCCATGCTGGCGCAGGCCAGCATCCACGTCCCAGCGGCCTGCCCGACGTAATAATGGTGGACGGAGGGAAGGGACAGTTAAACGTATTAGTTAAAGTCGCGCAGGAACTAGGCCTTCTCGGCAAACCCAACTGCCCCACCCTCTGCGCCATCGCCAAGGGCGAAGAGCGCGACAAGGGCCTCGAAACCATCTTCGTTGCGCGCCAAAGTGTGCACGGGGCCGCCAACGGTGCGACGGATATCAACGAATTACCCATCTATTACGGCACGCCACTGATATTCGTGCTCCAGCGCGTGCGCGACGAAGCACACCGTTTCGCCATCACCTATCACCGCAAAAAGCGCGAAAAAGCCATATCCCACAGCCGTTTGGACGACATCCCCGGTATCGGCCCCAAAAAGAAAAAAGAACTCCTTCTCCACTTCGGCTCGTTGAAGGAAATCGAAGGCGCCGACGTGCATCAGCTTATGAAAGTGCCCGGCCTTTCCAAAAAGCTCGCCCGGCAAATCTACGATTTCTTTCACCTGTAAAAGCAAAAAGGCCCGGTTTCCCGGGCCTCCGCAATCGTTATTCAACCAGCCTTGGCAAGGCTGTCGGGTTGAAGCAGCGACACCCGCTGCGCCAGTTGAGGAAGGTAAGCCAGCAACTCGCATTGGGTGTAGGATTGCTCACCCTGGTGGATGAGGCTGGATATCTCCACGCAATAGGGCTTCCGGTTGGCCTCGGCCGCAGTGGCCATCATCTCCTCAACGCTGGCCAGGTAGGCCTGTACGTAGGCATCGGTCGATTGCGGCGGAACCGTGATGATCTCGCTCTGTTCATGCATGTGGGTGTTGGCGCCGTTGTCGGTGAATTCCTTGGCCAGCTGCCAGAATTCATCCGCTGCCTCATGGTCGTAGTTGTTTAAAGGCGGTGTTGTGCGTGAAAGTTTGTCAAACCGCTTGCTGATCCTGTTGCGGTGGGCAACCACCGTAAGGACTGCCGTCGCGTATTCGTGGAACTTGGCGGGGTATTTTATCGCCAGGTCAACATAGTTCAGGTTCTTGAATTTGAAAAACGTAACCGAGATGTTGTCTTCTGCCATGGGAATCCCCCGGGGTCGGCATTGTGATGGAGTCTCTTTCTTAAAGCGCCCCAACGATTTTTGCAAGTAATCCCTTGACACTCCTTCCAAACACCCCTATATCGCGCCCATCGGTTGGCCCCAAGTATTAAGGGAAACCAACAGAAAACAGATTCGGTCCGGACAATTTTCCCCCTATCGGACCATCGCCACCCCACAGGGAATTGAGGGGTGGCGTTGAACATAAACAAGGAGCCTCTGGCGCTGGGGAAGCTGCCACGCTCAAAGGAAGGTTACATTATGGACGCTGCGCAAAACATCCGCATCCGCCTCAAGAGCTACGACCACCGCGTGCTCGACAAGTCGACTCTCGAAATCGTCGAAACCGCCAAGCGCACCGGCGCCAAGGTTCAAGGCCCCATTCCGCTGCCCACCAAAATCGAGCGTTTCTGCGTGCTGCGCAGCCCGCACATCGACAAGAAGAGCCGCGAACACTTCGAAATGCGCACCCATAAGCGCGTCCTCGAAATTCTCGAGCCGACCCCTCAAACCATCGACGCGCTGATGAAGCTGGACCTGGCTTCGGGCGTGGATGTCCAAATCAAGCTGTAAGGGGGGAGGGAACGACATGAGCATTAAGCAACGCGTTGCCGACCGCCACGGCCTGCTGGCCAAAAAGGTGGGCATGACCCGTATTTTCAACGAAGCCGGCGTGCACGTGCCCGTTACCGTGCTGCACGTGGCCGATAGCCAGGTCACCGCGCACCTGACGCAAGACAAGCACGGCTATACTGCCATTCAAGTCGGCGCCTTTGCCAAAAAGGCCCAGCGCGAAACCAAGGCCGTCAAGGGCGTGTTCGCCAAGGCCGGTATCGAGCCCAAGCAAAAGCTGGTCGAATTCCGCATGAGTGGCGAGCTGCCTGCCGTCGGTACTGCGCTCAAAACCGACTACTTCAAGGCCGGGCAACTGGTCGACATCACCGGCACCACCAAGGGTCGCGGTTTTACCGGCGCCATGAAGCGCTGGGGCTTTAAGGGCCTGCGCGCTACCCACGGTGTGTCTATTTCCCACCGTTCCATCGGTGGTACCGCCGGTCGCCAGGACCCGGGCCGCGTGATGAAGAACAAGAAGATGGCCGGTCATTACGGCGTCGAAACCGTCACCACCCAAAACCTGGAAGTGGTGCAGGTCGATGCCGAACAAGGTTTACTGTTGGTCAAGGGCTCCGTCGCCGGTTTCAACGGCGGCTGGGTGATTGTCCGTGACGCTGTGAAAGGTGCCTAATCATGAATATTGATATCCTCAACCTCGAAGGCAAAAAGGTCGGCACCACCGACCTGCCGGAAAGCCTGTTCGGCCTGGAAATCCGTGCCGACCTGCTGCAACGCGCCGTGGTTTGGCAACAAACCAACCAGCGCGCCGGCCTGGCCCACACCAAAACCCGTGGCGAAATTTCCCGCACCAAGAAAAAGGTGTACAGCCAAAAGGGTACCGGCCACGCCCGCCACGGCGCCAAGTCGCCCAGCGTGTTCGTGGGTGGTGGTGTCGCGCACGGTCCGCGTAACCACGAAATCTCCAGCAGCCTGCCCAAGCAGGTTCGCACGCTGGCCATCAAAACGGCCCTGAGCAGCAAGGCGAAGGACAGCAACCTTATCGTTGTCGATAGCCTCAGCCTCAAGAGCCACAAAACCAAGGATCTCGCCGCCAGCTTTGCCAAGCTCAAGGTCGGCAGCGCCGTGGTGCTGGTGGAAAGCCTCGAAGCCAACTTCGACAAGGCCAGCCGCAACATTCCCAACGTGAAGGTCATCCCCACCAACGGCGCCAATGTCTACGACATCCTGCGCCACGAAAAGCTGGTGCTGACCCCGGCGGCCATCGAATTGCTGAACGCCCGCCTGGCTACCAAGTCGGCCAGCAAGTCCGGCAAGGCCAAGGAAGCCAAGGCCGAAAAGCCTGCGGCTAAGAAGGCCCCGGCCAAAAAAACCACTAAGAAGAGCGAGGAGTAATTAAATGGCTACCAAGTCCGCTCCCACCGAACGCATGTACAACTTGTTCATCCGTCCGCTGGTCACCGAAAAAACCAGCAAAATGGGCAACTGGCTCAGCTTTGTGGTCGCCAACGACGCCACCAAGCCGGAATTGAAGACCGCGTTTGAACGTCTCTATGGTGTCGAAGTGCTCACCGTGAACACGCTCATCCAAAAGGGCAAAACCAAGGTTGTGCGCGGTCGCCATACGGTGTTCCGCTCCGATGTCAAAAAAGCCTACATCAAGCTCAAGGACGGCCAAACGGTCGACCTGATGGCAGGCGTCAAGTAAGGGAAGGGAGCAAGCATAATGGCTTTAAAAACCTACAACCCCACCAGCAAGGGCCTGCGTCAGCTCATTACCGTCGATCGTTCCGAACTCTGGAACGGCGCCCCGGAAAAGAGCCTGACCGTGTCCAAGACTGGCAGTGGCGGCCGTAACAACACCGGCCGTATCACCAGCTGGCAAAAGGGCGGCGGCCACAAGCGCCGTTACCGCCTCATCGATTTCAAGCGCAACAAGCACGGCGTTCCTGCCAAGGTGCTGCGCCTCGAATACGACCCGAACCGCACCGCGTTCATTGCTCTTATCGAGTACAAGGATGGCGAAAAGAGCTACATTCTGGCGCCCCAGGGCCTCAAGGCCAACATGAGCGTCATGTCCGGTCCGCAGGCCGAAGTGGCTCCCGGCAACGCCCTGCCGCTCAAGAACATCCCGGTCGGCACCATGGTTCACAACGTCGAGCTCAAGCCCGCGCGCGGTGGCCAAATGGGCCGCGGCGCCGGCACCGCCATTCAGGTGGCCGGTAAGGATGGCGCGTACATCCAGCTCAAGCTGCCCAGCGGCGAGCTGCGCCTGGTTCACGAAACCTGCATGGCCACCATCGGCACCGTTTCCAACCCCGACAACATGAACACCCAAATTGGTAAGGCTGGCCGCAGCCGCTGGAAGGGCCGTCGCCCGTCCGTCCGTGGTGTGGTCATGAACCCGGTCGACCACCCGCACGGTGGTGGTGAAGGTAAGTCCTCGGGCGGCCGTCACCCGGTCACCCCGTGGGGTCAGGGCACCAAGGGCCTTAAAACCCGTAATCTGCGTAAACCCAGCTCGCGCTTTATTCTGCGCCGCTACAGCGACAAGAAGTAACAGGAGAGGTAAACACACATGGCTCGCAGTATCAAAAAAGGCCCGTTTGTCGACCACAACCTGGTTGAAAAGGTCGCCAAACTGGCTGGCAGCACGCGCAAGGAGGTCATCAAGACCTGGTCGCGCCGCAGCACCATCATTCCGGACTTCGTCGGCTTCACCTTCGCTGTCCACAACGGCAACAAGTTCATCCCCGTGCTGGTGACCGACAACATGATCGGTCACAAGCTCGGCGAATTTTCGCCCACCCGCACCTTCAACGGTCACCCGGAGAAGAAGGCCGGTGCCGACGATGCCAAAGCCGGCAAGAAATAAGGGATAGTTAAATGAGTCAAACGCAAAATTCCCGTAAGGTCGAAGCCAACCAGGCTTTCGCCACCGCGCGCAACGTCAAGGGCAGCGCCCAAAAAGCGCAGCTCGTGCTGGCCATGATTCGCGGTAAAAAGGTCGAAAAGGCCCTCAATGAGCTGAGCTTCTGCCGCAAAAAGCTGGCCGAACCTGCCAAAAAGGTTCTGCAATCGGCCATCGCCAACGCCGAAAACAACCACGGCCTGAACGTCGACAAGCTGGTCGTCGCCCACGCCATGGCAGAAAAGGGCATGGTGCAAAAGCGCTTCCACGCCCGCGCCCGCGGCCGTGCCGCCAGCGTGCTTAAGGTCTGGTGCCACCTGACCATCGTGGTTGCCGAAGCCGCCGAAAAGCCGGCCAAGAAGGAAGCCAAGGCGGAAGGCAAAAAGCCTGCCGAAAAGAAGGCTTCTGCCAAAAAGGCCGCGCCGAAACAAGAATCCACCGAAGTGAAGAGCGAGGAGTAACCCATGGGTCAAAAAGTCAAACCGATCGGTCTGCGCCTCGGCATCAACCGCAACTGGGACAGCATGTGGTTCGCCGGTAACGATTATCCCAAGCTGCTCGCCGAAGATAACGCCATCCGCACCTTCCTGATGGACCGCCTCAAGGCCGCCAGCATCAGCAAGGTCATCATCGAGCGCCCCAACAAAAAGTGCCGTGTCTACATCCACAGCGCGCGTCCCGGTGTCATCATCGGTAAAAAGGGTGCCGAAATCGAAACCCTGCGCAAGGAAATCCAGAACCGCAGCGGCGCCGACGTGTCCCTCAACATCGTCGAAGTGCGCAAGCCCGACCTCGATGCCAACCTGATTGCCCAAGGCATCGCCGACCAGCTCGAACGCCGTATCGCGTTCCGTCGCGCCATGCGCCGCGGCATGCAAAACGCCATGCAAAACGGCGCGCTGGGTATCAAAACCCAATGCTCCGGCCGTCTCGGTGGCGCCGAAATCGCCCGCCGCGAATGGTACAAGGAAGGTTCGGTCCCCATGCACAAGCTGCGTGCCGATATCGACTACGGTTTTGCCGAAGCCAACACCACGTACGGTGTCATCGGCGTGCAAGTCTGGGTTCACCTGGGCGAGAAGTACGCCATTGACTACCCGAGCAACGTCCAGTAAACGCGCCGAGATAAAGGAAAACTGATATGTTACAACCGGCCCGCACCAAATACCGCAAGGCACATAAAGGCCGCATCAAAGGCCTGGCCAAGGGCGGTACCAACGTGAATTTCGGCGAATTCGGCCTCAAGGCCCTCGAGCCCAACCGCATTACCGCGCGTGAAATCGAAGCCGCGCGCCGTGCCATGACCCGTTACGTCGCCCGTGGCGGCCGTGTCTGGGTGCGCGTGTTCCCCGATGTTCCGGTGTCCAAAAAACCTGCCGAAGTCCGCATGGGTTCCGGTAAGGGCGCGCCCGAAGTCTGGGTTTGCCGCATCAAGCCCGGCAAAATCCTGTACGAAATGGCCGGTGTGCCGGAAGCCACCGCGCGCGAAGCCTTCCGCCTGGCAGCCATGAAGCTGTCGGTGAAGACCAAATTCGTTGTCCGTCACCACGGCGCGTAATCGGAGAGAACACAATGGCCAAGCAACAGCACTTTAGCGAAATCAAGAGCCAGAGCGAAGCCCAGCTGAAAACCCAGCTGGCCGCCCTGCGCAAAGAGCAACTCAACCTGCGCTTCCAAAAAGCGGCCGGCACCCTTGCCAGCCCCACCCGTTGGCGCCAGGTGCGTAAAACCATCGCGCGCGTCAAGACCGCGCTCAACATGGGGAGCAAGTAAACATGCCCAAGCGTATTCTCACCGGCACCGTCGTGTCCGACAAGGGCGACAAGACCATCGTGGTCAAGGTCGAACGCGTCACCAAGCACCCGGTGTACGGCAAAACCCTGCGTACCAGCGCCAAGTTCCATGCGCATGACGCCAACAACGAAGCCAAAATGGGCGACACCGTCGACATCATCGAATGCCCGCCGGTCAGCAAGCTCAAGCATTTTGCCTTGCACAAGCGCGTGAAAGTCTACGGCGAAGTCGTGACCGACAGCGCCTCCGACGTGCAGGCTTAAGAGTAACGAAGAAAGAAAAGGAAAAGGTCAGCCATGATTCAGACTGAAACCTACCTGGACGTTGCCGATAACAGCGGCGCCCGCACGGTGATGTGCGTCAAGGTGCTGGGCGGCAGCAAGCGCCGTTACGCCCGCATCGGCGACGTGATTATCGTGTCCATCAAAGACGCCATTCCGCGCGCCAAGGTTAAAAAGGGCGACGTCGCCCGCGCCGTGGTTGTGCGTTGTGCCAAGGAAACCCAGCGCCCGGACGGCACCGCCATCCGCTTCGACCGCAACGCGGCCGTGCTGATCGACACCAAGAACGAGCCGATCGGCACCCGTATTTTCGGGCCCATCGCCCGTGAACTCCGCGCCAAGCAGTTCATGAAGATTATTTCGCTGGCCCCGGAGGTTCTCTAATGGCTACCCAACAATTCAGCACTAAGTTGAAGAAAGGCGATGAAGTCATTGTTATCGCCGGTAAAGATAAAGGAAAATCCGGTCGCATCACCAAGGTGGTGAGCGCTACTGGCCGCGTCCTGGTCGAAGGCATCAACACCGTCCGCAAGCACGTCACCGCCCGCATGGCGATGGCGCGCCAGCAGGAGCCCGGTGTGGTCAACAAGGAATTGCCGCTCGCCATCAGCAACGTGATGCTGAAGGATCCCAAGACCGGCAAGCCCAGCCGCATTTCCTACAAGTTGGAAAACGGCGCCAAGGTGCGTGTGGCCACGGCCAGCGGCACGGTGCTCGATACCATTTCCAAAAAAGGCGGTAGCAAGGAATCGAAACCTGCTGCCAAAAAGCAAACCAAGGCTAAGTCCAAAGAGTAAGGATACTGACCATGGCTGAAAAGCAAACCAAAAAGCCCGCCAAGAGCGAAGCCCCCAAGGCCGAAGCTCCCAAGGCTGCTGCCAAGGCTTCCAAACCGGCTGATTACACGCCGCGTTTTGCCAAGCTGTACGCTGACAAAATCAAGCCGGAACTTACCAAGCAGTTCGGCTACACCAACCCGCACCAGGCCCCCAAGCTGACGAAAATCGTCCTCAACATGGGCGTGGGTAAGGCTGGCGAAGACAAAAAGCTGCTCGACAGCGCCATGTCCGACATGCGCATCATCAGCGGCCAGCAACCGGTGGCCACTTACGCCCGTAAGTCGCTCGCCAACTGGAAAATCCGCGAAGGCATGGCCATCGGCTGCAAGGTCACCCTGCGCGGCCCGATGATGTACGAATTCCTCGACCGCCTCATCACCATCGCGCTGCCCCGCGTGCGCGACTTCGACGGTATTTCCAGCCGTTCGTTCGATGGCCGCGGCAACTACGCTATGGGCATCAAGGAACAGATCATCTTCCAGGAAATCGATTTCGATAAGATCGACCGCATCCGCGGCATGGACGTGATCATGTGCACCACCGCCAAGAGCGACGACGAAGCCCGTGCGCTTCTCACCGCGTTCGGCATGCCGTTCCGCAAAACCCGCGCGCAAATCGAAGCCGCCCAACAAGCCAAGAAGGGGGCCAAGTAATGGCTAAAAAGTCCGTTAAGTTCCGTCAGGCCAACCGCGTGCGCATCGCCGCCAACCACGCCGAAAAGCGTGCGGCCCTGAAGGCTCAAATCATCGACCAGAACCTGCCGTTCGACCAACGCATGGAAGCGCGCGATACGCTCAACGCCATGCCGCGCGACGGCGCTAAAATCCGCCAGCGCAACCGTTGCGCCATGACTGGCCGCCCGCGTGGCTACTACAGCCGCTTCGGCCTGGGCCGCAACATGCTGCGTAAGCTGGCCAGCCTCGGCATGCTGCCGGGTGTCCGTAAGGGGAGCTTGTAATATGTCGCATATCACCGATCCCATCGCCGACCTGTTCGCGCGCTTGAAGAACGGCCTGAGCCGCCAGCACAA
The DNA here is from genome assembly GCA_964601735.1 of uncultured Pseudomonadales bacterium. Lineage (GTDB taxonomy): Bacteria > Pseudomonadota > Alphaproteobacteria > UBA2136 > UBA6156 > DATAJX01. The sequence goes on along the minus strand of CAZROO010000010.1, from coordinate 13,206 downwards.
AACCATCACCGTGCCGGCGTCCAACCTCAAAAAGTCGATTCTCGACGTGCTGGTGGCCGAAGGTTACCTGCTGAGCGTTGCCGAAAGCGCCGACAAGCGCGGTCACAAGCAGTTCGACATCGAACTCAAGTACTACCAAGGCAAGCCGGTCATCACTGATATCACCCGTATCAGCAAGCCTGGCCGCCGCGAGTACACCCAGGCCGCCAACATCCCCATGGTCAGCAACGGCCTGGGCGTCACCCTCATCAGCACCAGCAAGGGCGTCGTCTCCGACACCAAGGCTCGCGAGCTGAACGTGGGCGGCGAAGTCCTCGGCCAAGTGTTCTAAGCCGGGAAAGAGGAGAAAATATTATGTCTCGTATTGGTAAAAAGCCGCTCTCGATTCCTAAAGGCGTCGAAGTCAGCGTGGCTGGCCGCACCGTCACCGTCAAGGGCGCCAAGGGTACCCTCACGCAAGAAATGCACCCCAGCATTTCCGCCGTGGTCGAAAACAACGAAGTCGTTTTCACCCCCACGGTCAGCAAGGGCAACTTCGGCCCGGTGTGGGGCTCCATGCAATCGCTGGTCGGCAACATGATCGAAGGCGTCACCAACGGTTACAGCGTGGGCCTGAGCCTGGTGGGTGTGGGTTACCGTGCCACCGCCGCCGGCAGCAAGCTCAACATGACCCTGGGCTACAGCCACCCCATCGAAATGGCGGTTCCGCAAGGCCTTACCGTCGAAGTGAAGGATCAAACCCAAATCACCATCAGCGGCATCAACAAGCACCTGGTCGGCCAGTTCGCCGCCAAGGTGCGCGACCAGCGCAAGCCCGAACCCTTCAAGGGCAAGGGTGTGCGCTATGCCAATGAGCATATCGTGATGAAGGAAGGCAAAAAGAAGTAAGGGTAACAGGTCACAGGATGACAGGTTACAGGGAAGGGGGCCTCCGGCCCTCTTTTCATTTCTCCGTCATCCCGGCGCAGGCCGGGATACACGTCCACTTCCAAAGGCCCGCAGGGCTCTTTTTCATAAAAATACTTACAACGCGGGCCGGGTCGGGGCAGGGGCTTGGCGTAAAATGCCACCCTGCCGCCGCCCCGGCACCTTAGGGTTTTGTTCTAAAAACACTTGCCAACCATCTGTTTTCACCCCATAAGCCCCCTGCATTCCATGGGTTTGTCCGAGCACTGCTCCAAAACCGTGGCAAACGCCCCCAAGTTTAAGGGGAAGACGAACAGAAAAGGAGTACCTCAATGGGTTATATCCATGAGTCCCAAACGCACCGCCGCGCCCGCCGCGTGCGCCACAAGCTGCGTTCGGTCGCGCCCGGCAAACTGCGCCTCAGCGTGTTCCGTAGCAACATGAACATCAGCCTGCAAATCATTGACGACACTAAGGGTGTAACCCTTGTATCCGCCAGCAGCAACGAAAAGGCCTTGCGCAAGAGCCTGGGTAACACCCGCGGCATGAATGCCGCCGAGCAAATGGGTAAAACCATTGCCGAACGCGCCCTCAAGGCCGGCATCAAGGAAGTCTACTTCGACCGCGGCTCCTACCGCTACACCGGTCGCATCAGCAAACTGGCCGACGCCGCGCGTGAAGCCGGCCTCAAGATCTAAGGCAGGGAGATTCAGAATATGAATATGGAACGTAACGACAACCGCGCTGAACGTGGTACTTCCGAACTGGTCGACAAGCTCGTCGGCGTCCGCCGCGTCGCCAAAACCGTCAAGGGCGGCCGCCGCATGGCGTTCGGCGCCCTGGTTGTGGTGGGCGATGAAAATGGCCGCGTCGGCTTTGGCAAGGGCAAGGCCCGCGAAGTGCCGGACGCCGTCCGCAAGGCCACCGACGAAGCCAAGCGCAGCATGGTTCGCGTGCCGCTGCGCCAGGGCCGTACTTTGCACCACGAAGTGAAGGGCCGTTTCGGCGCCTCCCGCGTCATTCTCAAGCCTGCCGTGCCTGGTACCGGCATCATCGCCGGCGGCCCGATGCGCGCGCTGTTTGAAGCGATGGGCATCAAGGACGTCGTGGCCAAGGCTATGGGCTCCACCAACCCGTTTAACCTGATTCGCGCCACCTTCGCGGCTTTCGAAGCCATCGAAACCCCGCGCGACATCGCGTCCAAGCGCGGCCTCAAGGTCACCGACCTGACCCTGCACAAGCAAGAGGCCAGCAAGGGCGAAGGCGACGCCAAGGAAATGATGGAAAAAATGGCCAAGGCCAAGGCGAAGAAAGACGCCGCCCGCCAGGCCGAAAAGGAAGCCCGTGCCAAGCGCTTCGCCGACAAGAAGGGCGGCAAGCGTGATGGTCAGGGCGGCCGCGGCCCGCGCCGTGAAGACAAGCCTGCCGTCACCGTGGTGAGCAAGGCCGACAGCATGAGCGCCGCCACCGAAGCGACCAACGAAGCCCCGGCTACCGCTGAAGCTCCGGAAACCAAATCCGAATAATCAATGGCAATAGTAAAGGGAAACCGAGTCATGAAACTGAACACCATCGCCGATAACGCCGGCGCCACCCAAAACAAAACCCGCAAGGGCCGCGGTATCGGCTCCACCAAGGGTAAAACCTCGGGCCGCGGGGTCAAGGGTCAGGGCGCCCGTAAATCCGGCAACGTCCGTCCGGGCTTCGAAGGCGGTCAAAACCCGCTCTACCGCCGCCTGCCGATGCGCGGCTTCAACAACAGCAACTTCCGCGTGGAATACACTGTGGTCAACCTGGGCACGCTGCAACAAATGGTCGATGACGGCCGCCTCGACGGCGGCAAGGCCATCACCATCGACAGCATCATCGGTGCCGGTCTTACCAAAAAGCCGCAATCGGGCCTCAAAATCCTCGGCGACGGTGAAATCACTGCCAAGCTGACCATCACCGCCGCGCACGCCAGCGCCAGCGCGGTCGAAAAGATCAAGAAGGCAGGCGGCACGCTCAACATTTTGCCCAAAAAGGAAAAGCCGGAAGGCAAGTTGCTGCCCAAGGCCAAACGCCCCGCGGCCAAGTAAAAGGTTCAATGGTCTGAACACCTGGGAGCTTCGGCTCCCTTGTTTTTGCGCCGCCTGATTATCCAACATCGCACAAGCTCACTGCCTTTACCGCAGCGCTCTTTTCGTTTACAAACCAGCCCAACAAGGGAAAGTCATTCAATGGCCAACATTTCGCTCGGCAGTCAGTCCGACGTCGCCGACCTGCTCATCAAGGCCAAAGGCCTGCAACAGCGCATCCTGTTTGTGCTGTTTGCCTTCGCGGTCTATAGCCTCGGCACCCACATTCCGCTACCGGGGGTCGATGCCACCGCGCTCGGCGCCTATCAGGCGCACCTGCAAAGCGGGGTGTTCGGCTTGCTCAATATGTTCTCGGGTGGGGCCTTTGCCCGCATGGCGGTGTTCGCCCTCAACATCATGCCGTACATCACCGCGTCCATTATCATCCAACTGGCCGCCAGCACCTATCCTGCCCTCGGCGAACTTAAAAAGGAAGGCGAACTCGGCCGCCGCAAAATGAACCAGTACACCCGCTACCTCACGGTGGCGCTGGCCTTTGCGCAGGGCTTCGGCCTGGCCACGGGCATCGAGCATCAAACCGTGCAGGTGGGCGGCCAGCTTATGCCGCTGGTGCCGGAAGCAGGCCTCATCTTCAAGCTTCAAACCGCCCTTACCATCACCACCGGCACCATGTTCCTCATGTGGCTGGGCGAGCAAATCAACACCCGCGGCATCGGCAACGGCGTCAGCCTGCTTATTTTCTGCGGCATCGTCGCGCAACTGCCGCGCAGCCTGTTCACCATTTTCGAACTCGCCCGCACCGGCTCGCTGTCCGGCCTGATGGTCATGGCCATCCTGCTCGGCTGCATCGCCGTCATCATGTTCATCGTGTTCATGGAAAGCGCCACCCGCCGCATCGCCCTCCAGCATCCGCAACGCCAGGGCATGATGGGCGCCGCGGGCGCCGACGCCAACCACCTGCCGCTCAAGGTCAACCTGGCCGGGGTTATTCCGCCCATTTTCGGCAGCGCGCTGCTCATGATTCCCGTCACGCTGGCCAGCTACGCCCCCACCGCGCCGTGGGCGCAATGGGTGGGGCAGTACCTCAGCCCGGGCCACGTCATGTACATGGCGCTGTTCATCGCGCTCATCATCTTCTTCAGCTTCTTCTATGTGGCCACGGTCACGTTCAATGCCGAAGAAACGGCGGATAACTTAAAAAAATCGGGCGCCTTCATCCCCGGCATCCGGCCCGGCCCCAGCACCGCGCACTACCTCGATAGCGTCGCCACCCGCCTCACGGTCATCGGAGCTGTCTACCTGGCACTCATCTGCGCCCTGCCAGACCTGCTGCACCGCAACAGCATGGTTCCGTTCTACTTCGGCGGCACCTCGCTGCTCATCATCGTGTCCGTGACCATCGACACCGTGGCCCGTATCCAGTCCGCGCTGATTGCCCAAAAGTATGAAAGCCTGCTCAAGCGCACGGCCCAGGCGGGCAAAACCGGCAGCCTGTTCAGCCGCAGCGGGGGCCGCCGCTAGTGCAAGTATCGCAGCGCTCTAAAAAGGATGCTGTCATGCCGACGAAGGTCGGTATCCACGATAATACGTGCCGTAGGCACTCAAACCAGCGACATTAAGGAGAATCTGTAATGTTCATCGTCCTCTTCGGCCCTCCCGGCTGCGGCAAAGGTACCCAGGCCGCCATCCTCTCGCGCCACTTCAACCTCCCGGCGCTGTCCACCGGCGACATGCTCCGCGTCGCCGCCACCACCGGCACGCCGCGCGGCAACGCCATCAAGTACCTGATTGAAGAAGGCTACCTGGTGCCGGACGAACTCATCAACAACATGCTCTTCGGCCATATCGAGGTCGAGGAAGCCTGCAAAAACGGCGCCATCCTCGACGGCTACCCGCGTACCGCCCAGCAGGCCAAGGCGCTCGACGCCTTCCTCTCCAAAATGGGCAAAAAGGTCGATTACGTCGTCAATTTCGAGGTCAATATGGACGAACTGGTGGCCCGCCGCGCCGGACGCCTCTATGCGCCCAGGAGCAAGCGCGTCTATCACGAAACCTTCAACCCGCCCAAACTGGCGGGGCATTGCGACGAAACCGGCGAGCCGCTGGTCAAGCGCGCCGACGACCAGCCGGACGTGGTGCGCCACCGGCTGGAACAGTACGAAGAACTGACCAAGCCGGTGCTCGATTATTACACCCGCACCAGCAAGGTCGACCACGTTGACGGCATGGCCGACATCAACACCGTCACCAACCAGCTCCTCCAAATCATCAAAGCCTAAGGGAAGGGGCCACGGCCCCTTTTTCATTTCTCAGTCATGCCGACGAAGGTCGGTATCCACGATAATATGTGCCGAAGGCACTCAAACCAGCCCAAGTTTAAAAAAGTCACTATAACACAGTCCTCATCCCGGCGAAGGCCGGGATCCACGTCCACACTGCCGTAAGAGAGGATGTCCCCGGCGCAGGCCGGAAGTGATCACAATAACATCGTCTATCCCCGGAAAATCGCGGCCATGCGCCTAATAAGACAGTAGCCGCAAAACCCGCGATTTATCCGGGGCCTTGCCGGAAAAGAACACCATAAACACCGCCGTCATCCCGCCCCCTCGAGGGGGCAGGGGATC
>CAZROO010000010.1:0-7498 GCA_964601735.1 uncultured Pseudomonadales bacterium | reverse complement strand
AAAAGAACACCATAAACACCGCCGTCATCCCGCCCCCTCGAGGGGGCAGGGGATCCATCGGGGTGAGCCATAGTCGTAAATTAAAAGCTCAGGCCTTCATGGCCCTTGAACTACCAGTAACCTGCTAATCCCCCTTGCTAACTTAGCGTCCCCATGTCAAAAGCCCCCAATGCCCAAAGACGACGTCATCGAATTCGAAGGTGTAATCACCGCCGCCCTGCCCAACACCTTGTTTAAGGTCAAACTTGATAACGGCCCCGAAATCCTGGCCCACATCGCGGGCAAGATGCGCCAGAACAACATCCGTATTCTCGAAGGCGACCGCGTCAAGGTCGAAATGACGCCCTACGACCTCAGCAAGGGCCGCATTACCTTCCGCGAACGCGTCGGCGGCCCCGGCGGCGCCGCCCCGGGCATCCCGCCCACCCGCGCCCGCTAAAAACACAAACGCCCTCCTTTTGGAGGGCGTTTGGCATATTTTGTCGTTACGCGGCTTCGGTAGGATGCCGGTGTTGCGAAGGCGTGTACCGAAGGACATCCGGAAAACTGTTCTCACCATTGACGTTGATGCCGTAGATGATTTTCAGTTGCCGTTTCTGCACCCAGGCATTGTAGGAGCGAATTACCATTACTAGGTAATCCTCTGCCATCAATCGGGTACCGCCCTTCTTGGACTTCACCGAGGTCAGCTTGTTTCGGAGATGCAGAATGGGGCTACCATCCCCCAAATTGGCACCGAGGCCAACGCTCTGCAAAAACTCCTTCACGAGATTGATCGGATGGCGCCTATCTGTAGCCAAAAGCGCCAGCGTCAGACCGACAGCCGGGCGGATGAACTGATTCCACTTGGGACCTTTTGACAGAATAACATCGGCAATTTCCGATACCTCGTCATGGTCTTCCCAATAGGTAGTTAATTCATCCGTGGTGAGCGAATCACCCGGCATGTTACCTTTATCCAATGCAATCCTGTACCGTAGCATTAGACGGACGGCCGCTGCTTCGGTATCCGGATGTGTGCTGCCTGCCATCCGGAACATATGACCGGGCGTACGTGTGAAGCCAACATCGATGACTTTGTAGCTTTCCGGGTCGACATTCCACGTAACTGCCATCTCCACTGGTATGTTTGCTTTAACGATGGAGTGCAGCCGATGGTAACCATCATGGAGCTTTCCCTCCGGGTCGAAAGCGATGCCTTGATGGGTTAACATCCATCCTCCGGCTGCCATCACCTTGGAGTAGCGCCGGATTTTTCCCTCGGAATGGCGGCAATTGTCCTTCTTACGGGTATCAAGCCACTCTTGTGCCAAGGGAGGGGTGATAATGAGGTTCTCCGTCTTCTGCTTGGAATCCGCCAACTGCGGCGGTGTTGTCACCACCGTCTTTGCTGGTTCGCCTGGCAGCGGTGCTGGCGCGGTCTTTTTCAAAAATGCATCAATTGCCGACGACATGGTATTGGAACTCAAGCGTTTCTGACGCTCGTTCATAGTCTTTTCTCCTCCCCCACGGGGCGTTAGAGTGAATTTGGATAGAGATGAGTCGAGAACTAAACAGTCTCGGAGGTAAGGTGGGCAAATTTGTCATATTTTCAAGCGTGGTGGACAATCGTTTTTATTTAATAATAATTACAGATACTTATTAGGGTTATTGAAAATGTGAACAACTTTCCCTTGACACAAATTCACTTTTCTTACCCTAACCCCTTGCCAAAAGTCTCAAGGCCCTATAAAAGGCCGCGACAAACCCGTTAACCCAGGTATTTAGAGTAGAGGCCCAATGCGTTATATTTCTTCGATTTCCGCCGAAAAAAAGCGGGACCGCAAGCTGCAAACCGTGAGCCGCCGCCGCAACAAGGCGGGCAAGTTCCTGGGCCGGGTCCGCATCGTCATGCGCGACAAGCGTACCAACGGCAAGGCCGGTCGGTACTCTGTCACTCAAGGCTAAATTATTAATAAATAAGGGAGTGTAGCTCGTGGCTCGTATCGCGGGTGTTAATATTCCGACTGATAAAAAAGTGTGGGTGGCTCTCACCTACATTTACGGTGTTGGTCCTCACAACAGCAAACTGATTCTGGAAAAAGCCAAGGTCGACGGCCAAAAGCGCGTCAGCACCCTGAGCGACGACGAAGTTTCCCGCATCCGTAACGTCATCGAAGCCGATTTCGCGGTCGAAGGTGACCTGCGCCGCCAGGTTTCGCTCAACATCAAGCGCCTGATGGACATTTCCACCTACCGTGGCCTGCGTCACCGCCGTGGCCTGCCCACCCGTGGCCAACGCACCCACAGCAACGCCCGCACCCGCAAGGGCGCGCGCGGCACCCGCAAGCCGGGCAACGTCGGTGCCAAACCCGCCGCGGCCGCCAAGTAATTTAAAGGGATACACACACCATGAGTGACAAGCCCCAAGCCCAAACCGCACAAGCCAGCGCCGCTGCGGCCACCGCCGCCGCGCCGCGCAAGCGTTCCGGCAAAAAGAATGTGACCAGCGCCATCGCCCACATCAACAGCACCTTTAACAACACCATCATCACCATCGCCGATCCGCAAGGCAACAGCCTTGCCTGGAGCAGCGCCGGCCAGCAAGGCTTCAAGGGCTCCCGCAAGGGCACGCCGTTCGCCGCGCAATTGGCCGCCGAAGCCGCTGGCCGTGGCGCCCGCGAACACGGCGTCCGCACTCTCGACGTCATGCTGCGCGGCCCCGGTTCGGGTCGTGAAAGCGCCCTCCGCGCCCTGCAGGGCCTGGGCTTCGATATCGTCGCCATCCGCGATGTGACCGGCATTCCGCACAACGGTTGCCGTCCGCGCAAGCGCCGCCGCGTGTAAGGCACGCCACCGCTTAAGGCTCCGGCGCTAGCCCCCCAGGCGCCAAAAACGAATATTAACTAATTCGAGTACCCGAAGGAGAGAGCGACACATGCAAATCCAAGCCAACTGGAAAGAACTCATCAAACCGAGCAAGGTCGCGCTCAATGCCGGTTCCGATGCCCGCAAAAACGCCGGCTTCACCATCGAACCGCTCGAACGCGGCTTCGGTCACACCCTCGGCAACTCGCTCCGCCGCATCCTGCTTTCCAGCCTGCAAGGCGCCGCCGTCACCGGCATCAAAATCGATGGCGTGCTGCACGAATTCTCCGCCCTGCCGGGCGTGATGGAAGACGTCACCGAAATTATCCTCAACCTCAAGGCTATGGCCGTTCGCAGCCATAGTGCCGAACCCAAAACCGTCACCCTGCACAAAAAGGGCGCGGGCGCGGTCACGGCGGGCGACATCCAAACCGGCCACGACATCGAAGTTGTCGACCCCAACCACGTCATCGCCAACCTCAACGGCAATGGCGAACTCAAGATGGAACTGACCATCGGCACCGGCAAGGGCTATAGCCCGGCCGCCGACCGCAAGGAAGGCGAAGAAGGCCGCCAACCCGGTCACATCCTCATCGACGCCATCTACAGCCCGGTACGCCGCGTCAGCTTCAAGGTCTCCGACGCCCGCGTCGGCCAGGTCACCGACTACGACAAGCTCAACATGGATATCGAAACCAACGGCGTGGTCGCGCCGGAAGACGCGCTGGCCTTCGCCGCTCGCATCCTGCAAGACCAGCTGAGCGTGTTCATCAACTTCGAAGACATCGCCGAAGAACAGGCTGGCAAGGGTGAAGTCATCGACATCAACCCGCACCTGCTGATGAAGGTTGATGAGCTCGAACTGTCCGTCCGCAGCGCCAACTGCCTCAAGAACGAAAACATCGTCTACATCGGCGATCTCGTTCAACGCGGAGAAAGCGAAATGCTGAAGACGCCGAACTTTGGCCGCAAGAGCCTCAACGAAATCAAGGATGTGCTGGGCCAGATGGGCCTGGGCCTGGGCATGAAGCTGGACAACTGGCCGCCCGAAAACATCGAAGAACTGGCCATGCGCCTCAACAAGCAAATCTAAGCTTGTTGCCCCGAAAAAGCCCCTCCGAGGGCTTTTTCATGTCCAACCAAAAGGGGTGGGGGAGGCAGTCCCCCATAAACTCAGTGGCGCTCGCCATCCGGGGGCAGGGGCTCCAGCATGGCGGTTTTCTCAAGGTATTCCGCCATCGCCACGGCCAGGTCGCCTTTCAGGCCAAACACCGTATGGGGTGCCGGGCTCAGCAGTTCCACCTGCCGAATCCGCAAGGCTTGCGCCTCTTTCCACTGCGCCACCCGCCTGTCCCGTACCGTCATCATCCCATCCTCCTTTTGTTCTTATCAAGCAGCGACAGCCAGCCGCCTCTTCATCAACCCCACCAGCATCCGGGCAACTTCACGGTAACCATTCGTCCATTGCTCTGTCTGTGATGGAGAGATGTACCCAAGGTCTCTGCAATAGTTAGACCAGACCACCGTTTCTTCGCAGGAGCCGATTGCAATCACTAAACCCCTGCGTTCTTCACCTTTGCTGCCGACACGGCCCAACCCCTCGGCTATATTGGCGCAAATGCTTTTGCTGGATTCGCGCATCTGTCCGGCGATGCCGCCGTACTGCTCTATTTTGGGAAATGTGAGCGAGGTACGATGGATGTCTAGCGAAAGCTGATAGGCTTTCTTATAAACATCTAATTCCCAGTAGAGCATTACCGCCTTCCTGTTTCCTGATACCTGACGCCTGTCCCCTGTTAACCTTCGTTGTCTTCTCCAAAAAGCCACAAAATCCCGGTGCTCATGCATTCAAACATGCCAATCGGGCGGCTTTTCTTGTCCATCATGCTGTTCCAGGTCAGCACCGGCAGGGTTTCGGCCATAGTGTTGGTAATAGCGTGGCTACGATGGTCCATCGTCGTTCTCCTTTATGTTTGTTTTTCAGTTAGTTATTAAAACTCGTGCACCACACTGGTGACCACGCCCCAAATGTGGCAGTCGTTGTCCGGCCCCACCACAATCGGTTCAAAACGGGCGTTTTCCGGCATCAGGCGCAACAACTCGCCCCGGGTATCCAGGCGTTTCACCGTCAGGTCGCCGTCCACCGCGGCTACTACAATAGCGCCGTGCAGGGCGGGCTTGCTGCGGTCAACCACCAGCAGGTCGCCATCGTTAATTCCGGCGTTAATCATGCTTTCGCCTTGGGCCCGTACAAAAAACGTCGCGTCGGGGCTCGCTACCAGGTAGCTGTGTAGGTTGATATCCGCCTCAACGTGTTCGTCGCCCGCGGTCGGTGTCCCGGCGCGGACGAACGAGCCGTACAAAGGGGCGGTGGGTTCCAGGCCCTCGTCCTTGCTCAGCATGTCCTTGATGTTCTGTACCCGGCTGGCGGGCACACGCATCACCACGGTGCTCTCGCCATACTGGCCGGTGCCGACCTTGCGGCCCGCGCCACCCCGTTTACCTCCTCGAGCCATTGTTACGATCCTTCCGTTTCGTTTAACCTTGAGTGAATTATCGTTACAATAATCAAACTTGTCAATAGATTTCTGTAACATCAATCATAAGGCAGAAATCAGCCATTCTTGAGGCCTCTGGGGGCAGGGAGCGACAATCCTGAACCGCTTTTGTGCCACCCTCGCACGCTTTGGGCCCTGCCATCGACACCAGTGTACGGCAAACCGACACCAGGGCGACATCTCCGCATCACTTCTGCACACCCAACATCAAACCCTTGACACCCCACCAAAAACCCGCCATATGGGCCCCAATTAAGGAGATTTGTCATGCGTCACGGTGTTGCCGGTCGTAAATTTGGTCGTAAGTCCGACGCCCGTAAGGCGCTGCTCGAAGGCCTGGCTATGTCATTGATTGAACACGGCCAAATCATCACCACGCTGCCCAAGGCCAAGGACCTCCGCAGCGTCGTCGAGCCCCTCATCACCAAGGCCCGCGAAAACACCCTCCAGGCCCGCCGCCTGGTGGCCACGCAGGTAAAAAACCCCAGCGTGCTCAAGCATTTGTTCGATGTCGTCGCCCCCCAATTCAAGGGCGTTAACGGCGGCTACACCCGCGTGCTCAAGGCCGGTTTCCGCGCTGGCGACAACGCGCCGCTGGGCCTTATTGAGCTCACCAAGCGCGCTAAATAACGCTGTTTTTCAATAAGTTATAGAGTCTTGCGCCCCTCTCCGGAGGGGCGTAGTGTTCCGCCCGTTCAACAGAAAGCCACCCCCATGCTCGCGCAACAAAATGCTAGTAACATCAATAGCTTGCACCTCACCCCGCTGGCCGGGCGGTGTGTGAAGAGCGTGCTGGCGAGCTTGGCCGCGCTCGACAAGGTGGCCAAGCCGTACCCGCATTTTTACCTGACCGATATGCTGCCGGAAAATGTGGTGGATCAATTGCTTAACCTGCCTTTTATGCCGCAGGATACCCACGGCATGAGCGGCCTGCGCGACATGCACAATGATACCCGCACCTACATCGACGTGGCCAACCGCGAGAAGTTCGAGGTCTGCGAAGCCGTGGCGCAATGCTTTCAAAATCAAGAGGTTGTAGACGCCATCGCCAAGGCTTTCGATGCTCCGATTGACGGCTGCAACCTGCGCCTCGAAATGGCTCTCGACCAGGACGGCTACTGGAACATGCCGCACACCGACCTGGGCGTTAAAGCCTTGACCTGGCTGCAATATTTGAGCCGTGACCCGGCCCACGCCGACCTTGCCACCGACGTGTACGACCTCGACAAGAAGTGGCACAGCCGCCGCCCCAGCCTGCCCAACACCGCTATGGTGTTCGTGCCCGGCGACGACACCTTCCACGGCTTTGAAAAACGGCCGTTTACCGGCGTCCGCAAAACCCTCATCCTCAATTACGTGACGCCCGAATGGCGCGCCCGCGAGCAACTGGCTTTTCCGGAGGTGCCGGTGCATACCGACTTCGGGCGGCGCGCCAAAACGGCCTAAAACCCCGTCTGCGCGGTTTAGGCTGTACGCGGAATGGTTCAAAATTGACACAAAACTGTCGTTCTGCTGTCGCATCGTTTGCGCAGCAGTGATGCGCAGGCGATGCGGAGTTGTCGCTTTACTGTCGGTTTCTGGAATTTGAGGGGAAAACATGCAAACGGCGCCCGCTGTTAGAGGCGGGCGCCGTTTTTTATTTATCGAGAGGGAGGGGGCACGGTACGTCAAGGCGCCTGATGTGCCACACCGCTGCCGGTTGGGTGGGCGGGGTGGTTGCCGACTCAACTACTTAGCCGTATGGTTGGGGTGCTGCGGGATGCAATGACCGCAGTGGGGAATCTCAACCCCGACGAGGTGGCAGGCACCGCCAGAAAGGTGCTGTTTGTGTATAGACCAGACACTCGGCGCATATGGCCGGGTGGCGGTGTTCTGTCCAAGGCGCAAGCCCAAAGGCATCGCGCCGTCCTCGTACGGTTGAGAACACCCGGCTACTCGATTTTGGGTAGCCCTTTTGCGTGGAAAGGGTGCGAACGTGCGGATTTTATGGGTATCTGGTATCGTGCTAGCGCTGGGCGCGCCCGTGGCCGCGCATGCTGCATGCACCAGCCCCGCAGGCGGCGCCGGTAAACTCATCTACAGCAGCACCTACA
>CAZROO010000009.1:28869-43161 GCA_964601735.1 uncultured Pseudomonadales bacterium | reverse complement strand
CAGCGGCTGCGAAGAGCTTCAGTTCGAGCATCAGTAGCGATGCGACGCGGCAGGCCAGCTTGCTGGATTATTATGAAAAGACGATGCCCGCGAGCGGCTACAGCGTGTTTGACAGCGCGTTACAGAAAGGGGTGGGCACCAGTGTGGCGGAAAGCATTTTTGACGTGCCGGGCAGTTTGCTGGGCAGTTTATTTGGCGGTTAAAGGGAGGAACGGACAATGGCGGACATGACGGTACAGGAATGGCACCGGAATCAGTTTTTACCGTGGAAACAGGCGGTGGCCAAGGTACTGCAACAGCGCCAGGCCGAGCAGGAGATGTTCCAGCAGCATGTGGGGCAGTTGCAGAGTATTCTGGCCTTGCTGCTTGAAGGGCGTGACCGCCAGGCGGTGCTGGCCTGGAACACGCTTCATTTAAAACCGACGCTGCGCGACTTGCGTTTGCAGGCGGATAACGAGACCGTGATTCTGGTGCCGCTGCACGGTGACCCGGTTCAGATGAAGCTGGATGACATTATTGACGATTTGCAGCGGATGCTCGACGAGCGCTCGGTGAACCTGACAGATTAACCAAGGATTCGCTGGGCGGGAGGGATTTTTTATTTTTGTCGATGGCCGAGCACCGCAGCGTACACTTTTAGTACGTGAGGAGCGCAGGGCGAGCAAAAATGAAAAAGCACCCCGGCCAGTAGAAGCCTATTCGGTTTCGTCGTCTTGCGCTTGCTCGAGCAGGCGTGACTTGATGTCTTCTGCCAGTTTGCGATCGGCATCGTTGTCGGTGGTTTCGGTGGTGATCATTTCGGCCAGCAGTTGCTGCCAGGATTCATCGAGCGCTTGGGGGAAGACTCGTTGATCGAGGTAGATTTCCCAGAAGTTGGCCACCTCGTTGGTGAGGCGGGGGTCGATGATGCTCTGGCGCTGGTAGCCGAGGATGGCGGTATCGTGCAGGGAGACGATGACCTGCTTGCGCGTGTGGTAGCTGAGGTTGCCGTGGTAGCCCTTGCCGAGCACGGGTTCGAGCAGGCGGTAGAGGTCGTTTTCGTCCTGCACCAGGCCGGGGGCGCAGCGGGTATCGTGCGGCAGCAGGTAGCCGTAGCGGGTGATGAGGTCGGCCGTGGCGGGAGGGAAATCGAACGTCAGCTCTTTGCCGTCACGGGTCAACAGGATGTTGTAGCGCAACGGGGTGAGCGGGTTGGCACTGGGCGTGGGCGTTTGAATTTCGGAGGTTTTGCTCATGCGGGGCAATTTACGGGCCGCCTTACGGTGGCGCAAGAGGATTGCCTGTGTTCAGGGCTTTTTGAGGGAGAAGGACAGAATGGAAAACCAGGAGATTGTATTTGAGCTGCGCAAGATTGCCGGCGAGGTGCGGGCGCTACGTGACGAACTGGAGCGCTACAAGGGGTTTGTGGGCGGTGTGGCCTGGTGCCTGAGTGCGTTGACGGCGTTTGTAGGTTTTACCTGGGGCATGTTGAGCGGGGGACACTGAGATGCGGGCGATTGCCAAGCATATTGTTCATTGCAGTGATAGCGAGATTGGCGACGTGAAGATGATTCGCCAGTGGCATCTGGATCGCGGGTGGGATGATATTGGCTATCATTTTGTCATCTGCCGCGATGGCGAGGTGGAAGTGGGCCGCATGCTGGACGTGGTTGGTGCGCATTGCCAGGGTGAGAACGCCGACAGCGTGGGAACCTGTTTGGTGGGGGTGAAGGATTTTCTGCCCGGGCAGTTTGCGGCGCTGAAGCGGATTCATGCCATGCTGGCAAGTATGTACCCGGGGTTAAAGGTTTTTAATCATTGTGAGTTCAACCATAATAAGACCTGCCCTAATTTTGATGCGCACGGCATATTGGGAGAATAGTCATGGGAGCGTTGGTGCTGCCGGTGATTCAGGTGATTGTTGGCTACTTGCTGGCGCGCAAGGCCGAAGTAGCCAACATGACTGGCTTGAATGAAGATAATGTGGGTAAGGTGGGCGAGGCGCTTCAGCATTTTTTGACGCAGGACACGAACGCCCAGCAGCTGGTGTATGACCAGATTGATAAGGCGCGTCAGGCGGATGTGGCGACGGCAGCGGGGGCGCCGCCGGTTGTATTGCTGCTGCGCGGGCTGGTGCGGCCGATTGTGACTTTCACCGCCTTTGGCTGGTACGTGGTGGCGCGGGCGAGTGGCGTGACTTTGGGCAGCGAGGATTACGCGATGATTGGAGGCATCGTTGCGTTTTGGTTTGGATTCCGTCCGTTTGAAAAGGGTTTGCGCCAAAATTCGTGAGACTCGGCATAAATCACACGGGTGTGACATTTTTTTGCCAAGGCCTTGGTAGCATGGTACATATTCCGGCATTGTTAAAAAGATAAGAAACAAGCGAGTATGGCCGCCCAACAGACCAACATGGAAGAAATCCTGACCTCTATCCGTACTACGCTGGCGGAGGAAACGGCTAAAGCCGGAACCCCGGCCGCGCCTGCCGAGCTGGTGGAAGTGTCGGACGAGGAAGTGCTGGCATTGTCGGAGGCCGATGTGGCTCCGGCGGGCGATGGCGCGGCGCCAGCTGAAGAGATTGTGGATTTGGCTGCGTTTGGCCAAGGTGAAATGAAAATGCAGTCTGCTGCCGATGTACCGGCACCGGTGGATGTGCTGGGGCAAGGGGAACCTGAACAGCCTGTGGCGGCTCCGGCTGTTGCTCCTGCGCCTGCTGCCGTACCGGTAGCTGAACCTGCCGCCCCGGCTCCATCAGCCACGCCTGCATCGGTAGTGACGGATGACCACCTGGATAAGTTGATTTCTGAAATTGCGGCAACGCCCGCACCTGCACCCTCGGCTCCGGAGGCTGCCTCAGTACCGGCTCCGGAGGCTAAACCTGCCCCGTCTGCGGCGCCCGAAATGATGCCGCTGGGCCTGGTGAATGACGTGGCCGACCTACAGGTGGCTTTACCCGCCGAGGTTTTGGCTGCTGCCTTGCGCCCGCTGGTTCAAACCTGGCTGGAGCAGAACCTTGCCGGTGTGGTGGAGCGGCTGGTGCAGGCTGAAATCAGCAAGCTCGCCAACGACGAATAGCTTCTCATAACCTGGTGAAAAAGCCGTTTTTGGCTTGATTCTGCCCTTGGGATTGCCTAAGGTGCGGCCGATATAGAGATTTATTGGCATGTTGGAAACCCGTTACGATTTTAAGGCTATCGAAAACCGCTGGTATGATGCCTGGGAAAAGACCGGCTGCTTTGACGTGCGTCTGGACGGCCGCAAGCCTTTTGCCATTATGATGCCGCCGCCCAACGTGACGGGCACGTTGCACCTGGGGCATGCGCTGGATAATACGCTACCGGATATTCTGATTCGCCGTGCCCGTATGATGGGTTTGGACGCGCTCTACCAGCCTGGTACTGACCATGCGAGCATTGCCGTGCACGTGGTGCTGGAGCGTGGGTGGGCCAAAGAGGGCAAAAACCGTTTTGACTTTGGCCGCGAGAAATTTTTGGAAAAAGCCTGGGAGTGGAAGGACTACTCGCATGGTGTCATTACCAGCCAGCTGCGCCGCTTAGGAATTAGCTGCAACTGGCAAAACGAGCGCTTTACCATGGACCCGGCCTATGTGGCGGCGGTCAATGAAGCTTTTATTACCTTATATGAAAAGGGCCTGATTTACCGCGGCCAGCGCCTGGTGAACTGGGACCCCAGGATGCAAACCGCCGTGAGCGACCTGGAAGTGAAGCATAAGGAAGTACAGGGCAACCTGTGGCATGTGCGCTATAAGTTTGCCGACGGCTTCAAGTTTAAAGGCGAAGATGGCATTGAGATTGCCACCACGCGTCCGGAAACCATTCTGGCCGATGCCGCGATTGCGATTAATCCCAATGACGGGCGTGCCAGGGACTTGGTCGGCAAAAAAGTGATTGTGCCGGTGTGTGAGCGTGAGATTTTTATTGTGGCGGACGAAATGGCCGACCCGGCATTTGGCAGCGGCATGGTGAAAGTGACGCCGGCGCATGACTTTAATGACTTTGCTTTTTACCAGCGCCACAGGGATGAAATGGAGCTGTCGCTGATTAACCTGTTGACGCCGGATGCGCACCTGAATGAGAATGCGCCGGAGGCGTATCGCGGGCTGGAGCGTTTTGCCGCGCGCAAAAAGATGGTGGCCGATTTGGAAGCGTTGGGTCATCTCGTCAAAGTGGAAGCTCACCCGCACAGCGTAGGCCATGCCGAGCGCGATGATGTGATTCTGGAGCCCTACCTGACCTGGCAATGGTATGTGAAGGCCGGGCCGATTGCCGAAAAGTGTTTGAAGGCGGCGGACGATGGCAACATCGAGTTCGTCAACGACCGCGACGAAAAGATTTACCGCCACTGGCTGGAAAACATTCAGGATTGGTGCATCAGCCGCCAGTTGTGGTGGGGGCACCGGATTCCCGCTTGGTATAAAGGCGATGAGATTTATGTAGGCCACAAGGCGCCGCAAGGCGAAGGCTGGAAGCAGGACGAGGATATCCTCGATACCTGGTTCAGCAGCGGGCTGTGGCCGTTTGCCACGCAGGGCTGGCCGAATGGCGGTGAGCGCTTGCAGTTGTTCTATCCTAACAAAGCCATTATGCCGGGGCGGGATATTTTGTTTTTCTGGATTATCCGCATGGTGATGATGGGCCTGGAACTGACCGGCAAGGTACCGTTCAAGACTATCTTTACGCATGGGCTCATCAACGACGAACACGGCCAGAAGATGAGCAAGAGCAAGGGCAATGTGGTTGACCCGATTGGCCTGATGGATGAATTCGGTACCGATGCGTTGCGCCTGACGATGGCCACGATTGCCAGCAGCGAAGACATGCGCTTTGGCGCCACCAAAGTGGAGCAGAGCCGCAACTTTTGCACCAAGCTCTGGAATGCCGCACGCTATATGGCCATGCAGGATGTGCGCTGGCAGTTGGAGGATGAGAAGGAGTTTGACCCGGCGGGTATCAAGCACCCCATCAACCGCTGGTTGGTGGGCCGTTTGCGCGAAGCTGCGACGCAGATTGACAAACACCTTGATGCTTATGCTTTTAATCAGGCGGCCCAGGAAATTTATCACTTTACCTGGGGCACCTGGTGCGACTGGTACTTGGAATTGACCAAGCCACTGTTACGCGAAGGCGATGATGCCACCAAAGCCGAAACCAAAGCCGTGCTGGGCTGGGGCTTTGAAAAGCTGCTGCGGTTGCTGCACCCGTTCACCCCCTTTATTACCGAAGAGCTTTGGCAAGGGCATACCTTGGCCGAGAAGGACAACTTTTTGATGCTGCAACGCTGGCCTGCTTACAGCACTTGGCCGGTGGATGACGCCGCGCGTACCACCATCGATAAACTGGTGGCGATTACCGGCGCGGTGCGCCAGGCGCGCATGTTGCACAAATTGTCGTTCAAGACGCCGCTGAATATTTTCCACAAAGGTGAAGGGGGATTACCCAGCGAATGGGAGGCGATTGCCAGTTACCTGAAGCCGCTGGCGAATGTGGAGGAATTCTCCCAGCGTAACACCGTGCCTGCCGCGGGCGAAGCCGTGCTGGTGGTGGAAGGTGAGGAGTTTATTTTACCGCTGATGGGATTGATTGATCTTTCCGCCGAGCGTGAGCGCCTGCAGAAAGAACTGGGTAACCAGCAGGCTGAGCTTTCCAAGATTGAAAACCTGCTTGGTAATGCTGGATTTGTAGCCAAGGCTCCTGCCGCTGTGCTGGAACAGAACCGCGAGCGCCAGAGCGTGCTGCGTGAAAGTACCGGCAAAATCGAAGCGCTGCTGAAAGGCCCGTACGCGGTTTAGTTATGTCACTTTACCAGCAACTCCGCACCGGTTTGTTTGAGGCGCTTGAAACGCTGAAAAAAGATGGTGTTCTGCCATCTGATATTTCCTTTAATAATGTAGTGCTGGAAACCCCGCGCGACCCCGCGCACGGAGACTTTGCCACCAACGCCGCGATGGTTCTGGCCAAGGCTGCCGGACAGTCACCGCAGGTCATTGCTACCAATCTACTGCCGCATTTACAGGAGCTTTCCGCTGTTAAGCATGTTGCCGTGGCAGGGCCGGGGTTTATCAATTTGCAGGTGCACGATGCCGAGCTGATGGGCCAGGCGCTGGTTATTCCGCAGCTCAAAAACAACTACGGCGGACTTGACCTCTCCAATGGCCAAAAAGCGCTGGTCGAATATATTTCCATCAACCCCACCGGACCCATTCACGTTGGTCACGGCCGCAATGCGGTGTTTGGCGATGCCATTGCCAGCCTGCTCGAAAAAGCCGGTTACCCCGTTTACCGTGAGTACCTGATGAACGATGCTGGCGGGCAAATTCGCGTACTGGTCAAGTCGCTGCACGTCCGTTACCGCCAGCTGTTTGGTGAGCAGGTAGACGTACCTGCCGATGGTTACCCCGGCGAGTATCTCGTCGATATTGCCAAACAGTTAAAAGACCAAGACGGCGACAAGTGGCTGAAAGTTTCCGACGACGAAGAGCTATTCAAAGGCCTGCGAAAATTCGCGGTCGATGCCTGCATGGCGCTTATCAGGCCCGATATCGACATGCTTGGCATCAAGTTCGACAATTACTTCTCCGAGTGGAATATGCATCAGACCGGCGCGATGGCCGAAGCGGTGAAAATCCTCCGCGACAAAGGCTACGTGTACGAAGGCACGCTACCGCCGCCCAAGGGCAAGGAGGTAAAAGACTATGTGCCGGTCGAACTGACGTTGTTCAAGGCCACCGCCTTTGGTCTGGAAGAAGACCAACCGATTTACAAGCGCAACGGCGAACCTACCTATTTCGGTCAGGACATCGCCTACCACTATAATAAGTTGCAGCGCGGTTATCACCTGCTGGTCACGGTCATTGGCGCGGCACAGGCCGGGTCGTTCCGCCCGCTTGAAAAAGCCATCGAAGGCCTTACCGGCGAAAAAGGGCTCTACCATCCCGTGCCGTACGAGTTGGTCAAGGTGCTGCGCGACGGCCAACCCGTCAAACTGAGCAAGCGCGCGGGCAACATCGTGCTGCTTTCCGATGTGCTGGAAGAGGTGGGTGCCGACGCCTTCCGCTTCACCATGCTCACGGTCAAACCCACCACCACGCTGACGTTCGATCTTGCCAAGGCCGTAGCCAAAAACATGGATAACCCGGTGTTCTATGTGCAGTACGCCCATGCCCGCCTGTGTTCGGTATTCCGCCAGCAGGCCGAACTGGGCCTTGCCGATTTACCCCAGCCCAATGCTTCTTCCACTGCACTTACCCCCGCTGCCCGCGCCGTATTGCAGGCACTGGCGCAGTATCCCCTTGTTATCGAGCTCGCCGCCAAATCGCTCGAACCTCACCGCCTGGCCACTTATGCGCATCAACTCGCGGGTGCTGTCCACCACTGGTACGCAGCCGAAAAGTGGCTGAATCCGTCAGACAAAGCCGCTACCGCCATTTCCCTGGCTATTGCCGCCGCCGCCCAAACCACCATTGCCGACGTTCTGTCTCTTTGTGGCGTTTCTGCACCACAGAGTATGTAATTCTCTTGCTGTCTGCTGTTTTTAACTAAATTCCTCTTTTGCTTTTGCACGTTTATGCAGCACATTGATTACATACACTTTGTGTATGTTTTTTGAGTAAGAGAGAGAGTTTTTATGGGCGATATGATGATGCGCTGGCTTAAGCTGAGCCTGGTGGCGCTGGTGGCATGCGGGTTTATCGGTATGGTTATTTACGCATTGTGGATGCGTGACGAAATCCGTACCGCGCAAGTCGAGCCTGCACTCATCAGCCCGCCCGATACAGCCCTCAAGCGCCGCCCGGACGAACCGGGGGGTATGGTCATCCCCAACCGCGATAAAATGGTCTTTGACCTGCTTGATGAAGCCTCCACCGGCGTTTCCGCCCCGGCGCCCGCGCCGGTAGCCGGGCAGGTGGCTCAGTTACCGCTGGAAGGTGCCGCAACGCCGACCGAAGTGATCACTGCCACTGCGCCGCAGGCCAATAATAGCCCTACAGTTACTATTCCGCCGGTCAAAACCGCCGCGTCTTCCAAGGCGCCACCTCAGGCTGCCGCGCCAGCCCCTGTGGTGGCCGAAACCAAACTCAACCCGCAGCCCATTGCTCAGGCGCAACCTGTCGAACAACCTCATGCGCAGCCGGTGGCTCAAGCCGCTCCCGCTGCCGAGCCCGCGCCCAAGACCGAAGCCAAGCCCGCCACCGGTGGCAGCTACGGTGTACAACTGGCTGCCGTTGGCAGCCAGGCCGATGCGCAAAAGGCCGGGGCCAGGCTGCAAGCACAGTACCCCGCACTCAAGGGCCTGCGCCTGGCCACACCCGCTGCCGGCAATGGCCACTGGCGCGTACAGTTCTTTGGCTTGGCCAATAGTGCCGCCGCCAAAAAAGTCTGCGCCGCGCTTGGCAGCAAACAACCCTGCTTCCCGGTAGCTGGAAAATAGCTTCAAAGGCCCCGCTTGGGGCCTTTGTTGCCCAATGGTATAAGGGCTAGGTACAATCACCAGCATGAGCAAACCAGTCTCCCCCGTTCTTCTCGGCCTGTCCGGCCCCACGCTATCGGCCGACGAAACCGCCTTCATCAAGGCACTCAATCCTATGGGCTTCCTGCTCTTTGCGCGTAATATTCAAACTCCGGAACAAACGCGCGCGCTGTGCAAAAAGCTTCAATCCTTTTCGCCGTTCGAATCCCCCTTCATCGCTGTCGACCAGGAAGGCGGCCGCGTCCAGCGCCTGCAATTCGGGGGCAATCTACCGCCCGCCAAAGCCTATGGCGACTGGTACCAGGGCAATCCCGGGCAGGCGCTCGAAGCCTGCCGCCTCGGCCACCTGCTGCTGGCCGCGCAGTTGCGCGATGTCGGCGCCACCTGGGTGCTCAGCCCCGTGCTCGATGTCGCTCACCCCAACACCCACGCCATCATCGGCGACCGCGCTTTCTCCGATAATCCCGCCACCGTCGCCGCGCTGGGCCAGGCCGCGCTGGAAGGCTTGAGGGCAGGGGGCTGCTTCGCCTGCCTCAAGCACGCGCCCGGCCACGGTCGCGCCACCACCGACAGCCACGCCGAACTCCCCATCGTTACCGCCACGCGGGCCCAGCTTGCCGAAGATTCGCTGCCTTTCCAAAAACTGGCGCCGCAGGCCGATTTCATCATGACCGCGCACATCCGCTACCCGGCGTTCGATAGCCAAAACGCCGCTACCAATTCCCCCGCGCTCCTCAACAGCATGCGCCAGCGCTGGAATTTCAACGGCCTCATCCTGGCTGACGACCTGGGCATGAAAGCCCTCCGCGGCACTTACGCCCAACGCGCCCAAAACGCCCTCAAGGCCGGGTGCGACATCGTCATTTGCAGCTTCAGCAAACTCAAGGCGGGCATGGCGGGCACCATTTACAATGCGCAGGATGCCAACCAACTGGCCGATGCCGTCCTGCCGTCTCTCAATCCTGTCGCCCATTCCTACCTGCAAAACATGGCCCCGCTGCTGGCGCCGTCCCCGCAAACGGTTGCCGAGGCCCAAGCCCGTTTTAACGATTTGGTAAAGAGCCAGCCGCTTACAAATTAACCAGCCCCGGCTTGCCACAAGCTACAAGCTACAAGCTACAAGCTCAAAAATGCGCTATAACCTTGGCCTGTGAAGCTGATCTTTACCACGCTCTTCCTCCCTACCGGCCTGGTGCTGATTGGCATTGCCGTGGCGTTGTGGCTGCTGTGGCGCCGCCCGCGCGGGCGCAACGCCGTGCTGGCCGTTCTCTGTGCCACTTTCGTCTTCGGCTACCTGCTGGCCACGCCGCTGGTGGGCCGCGCGCTGGGGCTCATGCTTGCGTCGCACATCCAGGCCCGGCAACTGGGCACCGAAGACACCCCCGACGCCATCGTCGTCCTTACCGCCGGTATCTTTGACAGCGGCGCTATGGGCTGGCTGCCGCGCGCCGAAACCATCCAGCGCGTGGCGGTGGCTTACGAAACCCAGCGCCGCATCAACCTGCGCCTGCCGGTCATCATTTCGGGCGGCCATACCGAGGGCGTGCAGAACCCGTCCGAAGCCAGGGTCGCTGCCGACTTTTTCGCCAAAAACCGGTCCGAAATCACCCCCACCGAACTCGAAGAAGCCAGCACCAACACGTATGAAAGCGCTCTCCAGCTTGCCCCCGCGCTCAGCCGCCGCGGCGCCAAAAACGTACTGCTGGTCACATCCGACATCCACATGCTCCGCGCGCTGGCCATCTACCGCGCTCACGGCATCGACGCCATTCCCCTCCCGGCCATGAGCATCCCGCACCACCTTGGCGTGGTGGCTTTCCTGCCGTCAATCCGCGGCCTTATCCTTTCCACCTCGGCGCTGTACGAAATCTACGACCTCGCGGGCTCGCTCATCGTCGGCCGCTTCGATTTCCGCGACCTCACCTACAAGCAGCCGCCGGTCATCAACCTTCAGCCTACCCAATCCCAACCCAAAGAAAGCATTATCGATGTTCGGCCTTAGCCTTACCCATATTGTCATCCTGCTGCTGCTCGTGCTCATCGTCTTTGGCGCGGGCAAACTGCCCAACGTCATGGGCGACCTCGGCAAGGGCGTGAAAGCGTTCAAGGAAGGCATGGAAGGCGAGGGTACCAAACCCAAACGTAAAACCAAAAAGCGCAAGTAATGCCGGGGCTCAGCTTAGGCGAAATCCTGATGCTGGCCCTCGTGGCCATCATCTTTTTAAAGCCGGAAGACCTCCCGCGCGTCATGCGTCAACTCGGCGTCTGGACGGTCACCGTCCGGCGCTACATCCACGGCATGATTGCCGGACTAGAGGAGTAACTTATGCAAAATAACACCATCGCCTGCCCGGTTATCGATAGCGTCAAAACCGCCATCCATAATGCATCCGGCTCTACCGTTTCCCTCAACCAGCT
The DNA here is from genome assembly GCA_964601735.1 of uncultured Pseudomonadales bacterium. Lineage (GTDB taxonomy): Bacteria > Pseudomonadota > Alphaproteobacteria > UBA2136 > UBA6156 > DATAJX01. The sequence continues at coordinate 32,274 of CAZROO010000009.1, read as the reverse complement.
TCTCAACACGCTGGGCCAGCGTTCGTTCGGCGTGCTGCTGCTCATGCTCAGTCTGCCGGCCATGCTGCCGGTGCCGGGCGTGGTGAGCCTGTTCGGCGCGGTACTGCTGCTGCTGGGGGTGCAAATGCTGCTGGGGCTGTCCCACCCGCAGCTGCCAGAGGCCGTCAGCCACAGGCAGCTTCCCAAAAAACAGTTACTCAAAATACTGGGCCACGTGCAAAAGCCTCTGCGGTTCCTTCAGCCTTACATCCACCGCCGCCTGCCGGGCCTGGTGCGCAAACATGGCGAAAAACTCGCAGGGCTGTTCATCATCGTCCAGGCTATCCTCATCATCGTGCCGCTGCCGTTCACCAACGAGCTTCCTGCTTTCTGCCTGGTGCTGCTCGCGCTGGCCTTCATCCAGCAAGACGGCCTTCTGGCCCTGCTTTCCCATGCCCTCAGCGTGGTGGTCATGACGGTTACACTCAAGGTCTACCATACGGTGCTGCTCGCCGCATACACGGCGGTGCTGTCCTGGCTATGAGCAACCCGCTCGCCGCCCATATCCTCGAACTCCGCACCCGCCTGCTGCGCAGCCTTGGTGTGCTGTTTGTTGCCACTGCCATTTTGTTTGAAACCCAATCCCGCTGGCTGCCGTACTTCACCGCGCCGCTCGATAAAATCCCCGGTGCCCACCTCCAGTTCACCACCGTCACGGGCCCGTTCGTCAGCCTGCTGCAACTGTCGTTCATCCTCTCTCTGGCGCTGCTCATGCCCTATTTCATCTATGAGGTCTGGACCTTCATAGCGCCCGGTCTCTACAAAAACGAACGCCGCAAAACCAGCCTGCTGCTCGTCGTCGTCCCGGCGCTGTTCTACCTCGGCCTCGCCGTGGCCTATATGTCGGTGCTGCCTGCCGCGTTGCATTTCCTGCTGCAATCACCCATTCCGGGGCTCGTTATTTCTCCCACGCTCGAAAGCTACATCGCCTTCACCGGCACCCTCTGCCTGGCCTTCGGCGTCACCTTCAACCTGCCTGCGCTGCTGTTCATGCTTATCCGCACGGGGCTGGTCAAACGCCAGACCGTCAGGCAGGGCAGGCGCTTCGTCATCGTCGGCATCTTCGCGCTGGCCGCCCTCATCACGCCGCCCGATCCCCTCAGCATGCTGCTCCTCGCGCTGCCGCTGTGGGCCATGTTCGAACTGACGCTCTTGCTTGCCAAACCCGCCAAATAAAGCCATTCTCCGCCCATGATTGACCCGCAACTTCTCCGCACGCCCGAAGGCATCGAAACCATCAAAACCGCCCTCAAAAACCGGGGCGCCGATGTCTCACTCGTCGATAAAGCCGTCGAAGCCGACGCCGAGCGCCGCAAAAACATGGGCAACGTCCAGGCTTTGCAAGCCCAGCGCAACGCCATCTCCAAACAAATCGGCGAAGCCAAGCGGGCAGGGGACGACGCCGCCGAATTGATGAAACAGGCCGAGGCCATCAACGCCCAAATCGCCGCGGCCAACGACGACACCGCCAACCCCACTCTCGCGGTCATTCCCAACATCCCCCAAGCCGATGTTCCCGTCGGCAGATCCGAAGACGACAACGTCGAAATCCGCAAATGGGGCGAACCGCGCAAGTTTGATTTCAAAATCCTGCCGCACGAAGAGGTCGCCGAAAACCTCGGCCTGATGGATTTACCCACCGCCGCCAAAATCTCCGGCTCGCGCTTCGCCTGGCTGCAAGGCAACCTGGCCCGGCTCGACCGCGCCATGTACCAGTACACGCTCGATTACCTCACCAACGACAAAGGCTTCACCGAAGTCGTCGTCCCCTACCTCGTCAACGCGCCCGCGCTGCTCGGCACCGGCCAGTTGCCCAAGTTCGAGGAAGACCTGTTCAAAACGACAGATGGCCGCTACCTCATTCCCACCTCCGAAGTCCCGCTCACCAACTATGCGATGGACCGCATCTTCAAAGAGAGCGAACTCCCCCTCAAGTTCACCGCCCACACGCCGTGCTTCCGGTCAGAAGCCGGGAGCGCGGGCAAGGACACCCGCGGTATCATCCGCCAACACCAGTTCGATAAGGTCGAAATGGTCATCCTCTGCACGCCCGAGCAGTCACAACAAATGCACGAGCAAATGACCGCCGCCACCGAAGAATTGCTGCGCCGGCTGGAAATTCCCTACCGCACCATTGTCCTTTGCACCGGCGACATGGGTTTCGGCAGCACCAAAACCTACGACATCGAAGTGTGGATGCCCTCGCAGAACACCTACCGCGAACTCTCCAGCTGCTCCAACTGCGGCGACTTCCAGGCCCGCCGCATGAAAGGCCGCTACAAGCCCGAAGGCGGAAAGGACAACCGCCTCATCCACACGCTCAACGGCAGCGGGCTTACCCGTCGCGCCCTCGTGGCCATTCTCGAAAACTTCCAGAACGCCGACGGCACCGTCACCATCCCGCCCGTTCTGCGCCCCCACCTCGGCGGCCTCACCAAGCTGGAAAAAGCCAAATGAGCATTCTCGGTGTCATCCCGACGAAGGTCGGGATCCACGATAAGAGTGCGCGAAGCGCTCTGAATCCTGTAATCTGCAACCTGCGACCTGGCACCTGCGAATGCACCTGAAAAACATCCAACCCAACGCCACGAGAATGCGCCGGATGTTAGAGACCATCCGCGCCAAGGGCATCACCAATCCCAAGGTGCTCGAAGCCATGTCCCGTGTCCCACGCGAGCTTTTCCTGCCGCACGCGCTGGGGGCCGAGGCCTACGATGACAACGCACTGCCCATCGGCGAAAAGCAAACCATTTCGCAACCCACCGTGGTGGCCGAAATGACCGCCGCGCTGCAACTCACCGGCACCGAAAAGGTGTTGGAAATCGGCACCGGCTGCGGCTACCAAACGGCTATCCTCTGCCGGCTCGCCAAACGCATCTTCACCATCGAGCGCCACCCGCGCCTCTCCACCAGCGCCGCCGAACGCCTGAACGCAATGGGCTACAGCAACTTCGCCGCGCTAGTGGGCGACGGCACCCTCGGCTGGGCTGCCCAGGCGCCATTCGACGCCATCATCGTCACGGCGGCGGGCCCGTCCATTCCGCCCGCGCTTATCGATCAGCTCAAGCCCGGCGGCAGGCTCGTCATTCCGGTCGGCGACGAAAACCGTCAGCAACGCCTCGTCCGCCTCACCAAAACCGAAAACGGCCAAACCCAGGAGCAAGTCCTCGGCCTGGTCAGCTTCGTGCCCCTCATCGGCCAGCAAGGCGTCAAAACCGGCAGTTAACTGTCATGCCGACGAGCGAAGCCGCCGACCAAGGGGAAGGCAACGTCGGTATCCACGATAATACGTGCCAAAGGCACTCAAATGCTCGCGCTCGGCCATTAGGCAAAAAACAAACGGGCAGGGAGCCAAAGCCCATACAC
>CAZROO010000009.1:0-28769 GCA_964601735.1 uncultured Pseudomonadales bacterium | reverse complement strand
ATGGAAAACCGCATGTCCACGCTCGAGCACCAGGGCGACCAGGTCAACGGCGGCGTCGAACGCCTTAGCCATGCGGTCGAGCAACTCGCCAAGCAGCTCGACCTTGTCACCAAGGACATGGACGCTCGCCTGACGGCACTCGAAAAAGCCCAAGCCACCAAACCTGCCGCCGCTGCGCCCGCAGCCCCGGCGTCGGAGGCTTCCCCCGCCGTTTCCGGCACGGCCCCGGCCGCAGTGCCTCAGGCTTCGGCTGAAATCCCCGCCAACCTCACCGCCACCGAACATTACAACAAGGCCTACGCCTACCTCACCGCCGCCGACTATCCCAACGCGCTCAAGTGGCTGGGCGCCTTCGTCAAAAAGTACCCGACGGACAAACTCGCCGACAACGCCTGGTACTGGCTGGGCGAGGTGCACCTCGTGCAAAACGACCCCAACGCCGCGCTCCTGGCCTTCAAGTCGGGGCTGGAAAAATTCCCCAAGGGCGCCAAGGCCCCGGCCAACCTCTACAAAATGGGCCTCGCCCTGCAACAACTCAAGCAACCCGATTTCGCCAAGGCCAGCTGGCAAAAGCTGCTGCACGATTTCCCGCAGGCGCCAGAAGCTGCCAAAGCCAAGCAAAAGCTGGATGAGCTGACCAAAGCCGCCAAACCGGCCACCAAACCCGCCCCCGCGAAAAAATAACCGCCTCATCCCGGCGAAGGCCGGGATCCACGTCCACTACCGCCATAAGAGAAAAGGACCCCGGCGCAAGCCGGGGTCTTGTTTGAAAGGAGCCTTGCGGCACCGCTTCAACCAGCCTAAAAACACGTATGCAAATCGCCACCCACTGGCACACTCCCACCGCACGTTACGGCGTCGGCATCTCCGGCGGCGGCGATTCCCTCGCACTCCTGCACCTGCTGGTGAGCCAATTCGGGCCGCAAAACTTCCACGCCATCCTGGTCAACCACGGCTGGAACGAAACCTTCGCCAAACGCAGCAGCGCCGCCGCGCAAAAGCTCTGCGATAAACTGAACGTGCCGCTCAGCATTGTTTTTGCGCCCGGCGGAAAACCCAAAACCAACCCGGAAGCCGCGGCCCGCAAACACCGCTACGCCGCCTTCGCCAAAGTGGCGCAAGAGGCAAACCTCCACGCCATCCTCCTCGGCCATACCCGCACCGACAACGTCGAGCAGTTCCTGATGCGCGCCGCCAAAGGCAGTGGCCTCACCGGCCTCGCTGGCATCCCCGAACAAAATATTGTCGGCGGCGTTACCGTCATCCGTCCCATGCTCAACCTCAGCCGCGACGAACTCCGCGCCCATCTCAAAAAACATAAAATCCGGTGGGTCGAAGACCCCACCAACGCCACCAGCACGCGCGGTAAAATCCGTGCCAAACTCAAAGGCGATTGGCTGAACGAAGAAGCCGTGGCTGCCAGCATCGCCAGCCTCCAACGTGCCGAAACCGCCCTCGAATCCCAAGCCAATGTCTTGATGCGGCAAATCCACTTTGTCCCAAAAACCTATAATCCTATAACCCTACAATCCTATAATCCTCAGACATGGGCCTGCGAGCGCGATTGGCTCTTAAGCCTCCCCGAAGAGCTCGCCCTCCGCCTGCTCGCCAAACTGGTGAAGGACGACGCCGACACCTTCGCCCCGCGCACGTCCAAACGCCAAACGCTGCTCGCCGCCATCGCGCAAAAGCCCAAAGGCGCGGCCACCCTCGGCGCCTGTAAAATCGAATGGAAGCAAGGCGCCCTCAAAGGTACCAGACTCAAGCCATAAAAAACCGCCCTGAAAAAATCAGGGCGGTTCCATATGCGTTAAAAAGGTTAAGCCAGCCACTCCCGCAACCGCTGTTTGTTTTCGGGTATGGATGGGGATAGTACGGGTTGCGCGGTGTCATTGCCCGTCAGCCAGTTGTAGGCATTGATGGCCAGGGGAGCCGTATTCAGGTACGCCAGCATGGAGAACCGGATGAATCGGTTGGTGCCGCTGATGTCACAGAGGCCTGCGCGGGCGTCGCATTGGGTCACAACCTTGTAACCAGTGTAGCCGGAATAACCGACGGCACCCATTTGCAGCGCGGCCAGCAGCGACAGGACGGCGATCTCCGATTTGCGCGAAAGAGCCATGAGAAGTTCCTTTTCAAAAAGGCCGATGGCTCACCGAGCCAAGTTTCAGCCCGGGGTGATAACTCTTTCGATATGGGGCCAACTCGCCGTTTTTCAACCCAAAAGCCATAAAAAGGAGCCCTCCCGCATAAGCGGAAGGGCTCCTTTCAACCGGCGGGGATTAGTGCAATTTGCCGGGGGTGGCAACCACCTGGCCTTTCGGCGAGGCCTTGGTCGCCGCCTTGGCTTTTGGTTTCTTCGCCGCCCCCGGTACCGGGGGCTTGGCCCACTCGCGGCGCACGGTTTCAAACTGGGAGCTTTCGGCTCCCCGAATCGTCCCGTTGGCATAAATAAAACTGCCATCGCGCGCCGTCAGCTCTACAGCACATCCCGGGCGCTCGCCCACAAAAGTGGGGAGAAACGCCGTAAGGGTGGGGCCCCTGTCGCCATAATCGGTCAGCGCCTGTGCGGCCACCACGATGCATGCGGTCTCCGTAAGCGGAATGCCGGGCGTCGCCGCATGGGCTGCCGAACCGAGCACGCCGAGAGCCGCATAACCGAGAACACCGGCGGCAAAAACCAGGCCTTTAGTCAGCATATTCATCAAAACGCTCCAGATGACAGGGCGGCACCATGCCACCCTTAAAGAACCTCTTTGAAATGGGGCCAAAAGCCGATTTTACAACCCCACCGCGTCATTCCCGGGAGCACGGCCCACAGTCGGTATCAAAGCCTCCGACCTTCATGCCGCGCGCAACCGGGAGCCGTAGCGTAGCGGAGACCGGCAACGCCAATCCAGTGCAGGCTTTACCGAAGCCACGATTCTTTTATAAAACATAGCGCCCTTTTACCCGCTTTTCCTTGCCCGGCCCGGGGAGGGGAGGTAAAGTTCGTCCATGCCTCAAAACAATCTCTTCAAACAGGGTCTCCTGTGGGTCACCATCTTCGCCGCCGTGCTTATTGCCGTCGGCCTCTATCAACAGGGCAATGCTCCCAAAAAGCAGCCCGAAGTCAGCTACTCCGACTTCCTCAAGCAGGTCGACGGCGGACAGGTTACCCACGTCGGGCTGGCCGAGCCCGGGCGCATCGAGGCCACGCTCAAAAACGGCCAAAAGCTCCGCACCCTGGCGCCCAACGACCCCAACCTGATTACCGAACTGCGCAACAAGGGCATCGACATCAAGGTCGACGCCGCCGCCGAAGCCAGCCCGCTGCTCAGCGTGGTGCTGGGCTGGGCGCCGTGGCTGCTGTTCATCGTCATCTGGGTCTACTTTATGCGCCAGATGCAAGGCGGCGCGCGCGGCGGCCCCGGCGGCGCGTTCAGCTTCGGCAAGGCCCGCGTGCAAATGCAGGGCGAAAACAAGGTCAAGGTGACGTTCGACGATGTGGCCGGCGTCGACGAAGCCAAGCAGGAACTCACCGAAGTGGTCGACTATTTGAAAGACCCGCAAAAGTTCCAACGCCTCGGCGGCCGCATCCACAAGGGCGTACTGCTCATGGGCTCGCCGGGTACTGGTAAAACGCTGCTCGCCAAGGCCGTGGCGGGCGAGGCGGGAGTGCCGTTCTTCAGCATCAGCGGTTCCGATTTCGTCGAAATGTTCGTCGGCGTCGGCGCGGCGCGCGTGCGCGACTTGTTCGAAACCGGCAAAAAATCCGCTCCCTGTATCGTCTTCATCGACGAAATCGACGCCGTGGGCCGCCATCGTGGCGCGGGCCTCGGCGGCGGTAACGACGAACGCGAGCAAACCCTCAACGCCTTGCTGGTGGAAATGGACGGCTTCGACGCCTCCGAAGGCGTGATTATCATCGCCGCCACCAACCGGCCGGACGTCCTCGACCCCGCACTGTTGCGCCCGGGCCGCTTCGACAGGCAAGTGGTGGTGCCGCTGCCGGACATCCGCGGCCGCGAACAAATCCTCACCGTCCACATGCAAAAGGTGCCGCTGTCGGCAGATGTCGACGCAGGCATCATCGCCCGCGGCACGCCGGGCTTCTCTGGCGCCGATTTGGAGAATCTCGTCAACGAAGCCGCCCTCATGGCCGCGCGTCAGAACAAGCGCCTGGTCGACATGCGTGATTTCGAAAACGCGAAGGACAAGGTGATGATGGGCGCCGAGCGCCGCAGCACGGTCATGACCGAAGACCAGAAAAAGACCACCGCGTACCACGAGGCCGGTCACGCCATCGCCACGCTGTACCTGCCGGAACCCAAGGACCCTCTGCACAAGGTCACCATCATCCCGCGCGGCCGCGCGCTGGGCGTCACCATGAGCTTGCCCACTGAAGACAAGTTCACCTACGACAAGGCGTGGCTGGAAAACCAGATCGCCATGCTGTTCGGTGGCCGTATCGCCGAAGAGACCGTGCTCAAGCAGCAAACTTCCGGCGCCAGCAACGACATCGAACGCGCGACCGACCTCTCCCGCCGCATGGTCACCCAATGGGGCATGAGCAGCCTCGGGCCCATCCATTATGGCGACAAGGAATCGCAGGTGTTCCTGGGCCGCGACATTTCCAGCCACACCCAAATCTCCGAGGAGATGGCGGGCCGGGTGGACGTCGAAATCCGCAAAATCATCGACCGCAACTACGACCGCTGCCACAAGATACTCACCAGGCACAGCAAGGAGCTGCACCTGCTGGCCAAGGCGCTGCTCGAGCACGAAACCCTCGACGCCGAGCAAATCACGCTGGTGCTGCAAGGCAAGCAACTGCCCAAGCGCCGCCCGCCACGCGCGGCCAAGGCCCCAACAGTAGCCCCCGGCCTCGTAAAAGGCGCCCGCGGAGCCCTCAAACTGAAGAAAAGAATCTTCAAAACCGCCTAAGTTTGAAAGGCGAAGAGGGGGGATGAAAGGGGGCCGTCAGGCCTCCTTTCCGCCACTGCCGTCATTGCGAGGAGCACGGCCCACAGCCGGTATCGAAGCCTTACGCCGCGCGGACGTGGCAATCCAGGCAAGCCGTGCCGAAGCTTCCACCGTTCTTTAGGCTGACAGGTTGGTTATCCATACCGGATATGCTAGAAGCGCCGCATGACATCAAAGTATTTCGGCACCGACGGCATCCGGGGCCCCGCCAACGGACGTGTCCTCAACCCGGTCAACATCGTGCGTGTCGGGCAGGCGGCGGGGCAGGTGCTGCGCGCCAAGTCGCCGCACACCCGGCCCACGGTGGTCATCGGCAAGGATACCCGCCTCTCCGGCTACATGATTGAAAGCGCCCTGCAAGCGGGCTTCACCAGCGTCGGCTTCACCTGCCTGCTGGTTGGCCCGCTGCCCACGCCAGCTGTGGCCATGCTCACGCGCAGCCTCCGCGCCGACGCCGGCGTGATGATCACCGCCAGCCACAATCCATATGAGGACAACGGCATCAAAATTTTCGGGCCGGACGGCATCAAGCTCGGCAACGGCACCGTCACGGCCACCGAGGCGCTGATGGACAACCCCGAACAAATCAAGCTCGTCAGCGCCGACGACATCGGCAAGGCCCTGCGGGTCGAAGACGCCGTGGGCCGCTACGCCGAATTCGTCAAAACCACCATCCCGCGCGACCTCAACCTCAACGGTCTCAAGCTGGTGGTCGATTGCGCCAACGGCGCCGCCTACAAAATCGCGCCCAAAATTTTCTGGGAACTCGGCGCACAGGTCTTCCGCATCGGCTGCGACCCCGACGGCTACAACATCAACCACGAAGTCGGCGCCACCGCGCCCGCTACGCTGGCGGGCTGCGTCAAAAAGCACAAGGCCAACCTCGGTATCGCGCTCGACGGCGACGCCGACCGCCTCATCCTTGTTGACGAAAATGGCGACATACTCGATGGCGACCACATCCTCGCCGCGATGGCCACGCAGGGCAGGGCCGACGGCACGCTTACCGGCGGTGGCGTCGTCAGCACGGTCATGAGCAATATGGGTTTCGAGCACTATCTCAAAACCATCGGCCTCAACCTCCACCGCACCCCGGTGGGTGATCACCACGTCGAAAGCGCCATGCGCGAACACGGTTACAACCTTGGCGGCGAAAACTCCGGCCACCTGATTTTCAAGGACTACGCCACCACCGGCGACGGCACGCTCGCCGCCCTCCAGGTTCTCAACTACCTCGCCCGCGGTGCCGCCAATGGGGCAGAGGGTAGAACAAGGGATGATGTTCATGGGGGTCAAGGGGGCGAAGCCCCTTTGAGCCGGAGGCCCCATGCTGGCGAAGGCCAGCATCCACGTCCCTCTTCCGGTAAATTCCTACCGGCCAGCAGCCTTCAATCCTTGTTCAAAAAGTGGCCGCAAAAAATGGAGAACATCAGACTACCCGAAGGCACCGACGCCGCGAAAATCCTCGATAGCGATGCTGTGCAAAAAGCCATTCGCGATGCCGATAAAAACCTGGAAGGCAAGGGCCGCACCCTCGTGCGCAAGTCCGGCACCGAACCCTTAATCCGCGTGATGGTCGAAGCCGAAACCGAAACTGCCATGCAGGCCAACCTGCAATCCATCAGCGACGCCGTCAAAGCCGCCGTCTAATTATCCTCTGTCATGCTGACGAAGGTCAGCATCCACGATAAAAGTGCGCGAAGCGCTCAAAGTACCTCCAAACCAGAACGTTCTAACCTTGAACGTCTACGGCGCAAACCGGGGTCTTGTTTGCTGAAAGCCGCCATCCTAATAAATCTCCGCTGCCCCGCGTTGGGCTGGCGCGCCAAATCGAAAAAGAACTCCACACCAAACACTGTCTATCCCCGGAAAATCGCGGCCATAAAGCTAATAAGAACGGCAGCCGTATAATCCGCGATTTATCCGGGGCCTTGTTTAAAAAGAAAACCCTAAACACTGCCTCATCCCGGCGAAGGCCAGCATCCACATCCAAATCCAAGCAGGAATAACACTGCCGTCATGCCGCCTTCGGGTTTAACCCGGGGGCAAGCATCCATTGGGGTGAGCCATAGTCGCCCAGATAAAAAAACCAGGCCTTCATGGCCCTCGAACCGAACCTTTCCATTCTAGCAACAAAAAATTGCAAATCATAAAATATCGAAAAACCACTTTGAACCATTTTGTGCCACCCGAGCGACAAACCTGCGCCATTCCCGCACGCCCAACCGACAAAAAACCGGCACCAATGCGCCACCGGCGCATCACGCCCGCACGCGTCTACTGCCCTTCCTGCGGTGTCTTGGCAATGAATTGCATCTCGGTCATCCGGCTGGCCGGGTTGTAGCCGCTAAGGCGCACAAAGGCATACGGGTGACGCCGGGCGCAAGCGTCAATTTGCGCCAGAATCTGCCCCGCGCTCAGGTGTTGGGGCCCCTCGGCGCCAAAGCGGGTGGTTCCCTGGTTGAGCGACAGCGGCCATTGCCGCCAGTAAAAATCGGCATGGGTCGGGGCCTCGGCAAACTCGATGGTGGCGAGCCAGCCGTTGGCCAGCAGGGTATGCGCCTGGGCCTCAATCTGTGCGTTGGAAAGTGGCGGCAAAAAGGCAAAAGTTTCAAAACGTTGGTTCATATCTACTCCATCATCCCGCGTTGTTTCAGCCAGTCGAAAATAATCTGTCCCGCCAGCGCAATCCGTGGCCTGTCGGCGTAACCGAACCAGTCGATTTCCTCAATTTCCGCCGAGGCTTTCAGTTCGCCCTCATACGGCGCGTCGTAACACGTCATCCGCACCAGCGTGCCCTCGGGGCGGCCATGCGCCTGCGCCTCAAAGGTATGAATATACTTGGCTTTTGCCGCATCCAGCGTCACCGATAATTCCTCACTGATTTCCCGCGCCAGCGCCTGCTGGTCGCTTTCCCCGGCCTCGCGCTTGCCGCCCGGCATGTAAAAGGTATCCTTGCCTTTGCTTCGCGTCACCAGCACCCGGCCATTCTCAATGTGTAGCCAGGTAAGCTTGTCAATATATTGATTTTGCATGAGTTTTACACCGGCTCATTATCATTGTCGTCATCATCGTCATCGCGGTTTACATCGCGCGGTGCAAAAGGCTTGATGTTGTCCTTCGGCTGGCCCGAAAAAGATTGGACTTCCGCGCCGCTCGGCTGGTTGGGGCGGGCGGTGGCGCCGCTCACGGTGCTGGAAATCACCCCGAACAGGAAAGCCCCCTCATGCCAGTGGTCAAGCGCCTGCTTCAGTTCCGGGCTGTAGCGGGCGGCCTTGGTCAGCACGGTGCGGCCTTCCACCGCCAGGCTCAGGCCTTCGTTGCGGGCCTGCACCAGCGCCTCAATGGCGGTACGGTTGGCCATGGCGCCCGCCTGGCTACCCCACGGGTGGCCCATGATGCTGCCGCCGCATTGAATCACCACATGGTCGCCCAAAGCGTCGATAAGCCGCGGAAAGTGCCACGGGTTATGCCCGCCGCCCACAGCGGGCAGGGCGGCGCTCACGCCGTGGAAAGGCTGGTTCACATAATGCCCGGTGTCCGGCGCGGCGGGGATGTTATCATCGCGCAGGGCGGTCATCACCCCGCCCACCTGGCGGCGGTTCACCACGCTGCCGCGCAGCGGGCTGGCGGTCGAAACCACGTCGCACCCCGCCCAGCGCAGTAATTTGGCATGGAGCTGCTCGCTCATCATGTCGCCGGAAAGCGCCCGCCCGCCCATGGCGCAGAGCACCATCTCGTTTTTGCGGCACCATTCGGCCAGGCTGTGCATCCCGGCCCAGCCCACGGCCACGCTGTCCACCATCACCATGGCCATTTCCATGTCCTTGGCCCACAGCGCCCGCTCCATCATCAAGTCGACGGTGGGGGCGGTGATATTACAGGCGTGGCTCTTAAACTCGTTGGTTTCGCGCATGGCGGCATGGGCGGCCTCGGCGGCAAAACGGTAGCGCTCACGCCAGCCGTTGGTGGGGATATTATGCAGCAGCACCGGGTCGGCACAAAAGTCCGTCCCGCCCACCAAAGCCTCGTAAACCGCGCGGCCATACTGACGGGCGCTTAAGCCTTGCAGGGGCCGGATGGTGCAGCTCATCAGCGGGCGCCCATGCTTGTTCATGGCGTCCCGAACCCCGCGCACCCCAAACGCGGGTCCCCTAAAGGTACGGGCCAAAAGCTCGGGCAAGCGAATATCCATCAGCCGGGCACCGGTGCCGGTCAGTGCGGCGGTCACCACGCTCAAAATTCCGGGTACCGAACCGCCTTCGATAATCAGGTGAGGCACCAGCAATTGCAGCCGCACCCGGCGTGGGCCCACGGTCTCGGCCATAACCACGGCGGGCTGGGGCAGGGTGGGGTCGGCGTAATCCTGCGTCCAGCTTTCCACCCACACGCCCTGCATGGCGCTGCCAATCAGCTTGGCCGCGCTGGCGGGGGTATGGTCGGTGTCCCAAAGCTCCAGAACAGCGGTCAAAGCTGTCTCCGGCGTCAAAGCCCCCACCGCCTGCGGGGCTGGAGCCGCCGCAACACCGCTGCCTTCCAGCATCGCCAAACTGTCCAAGGGCACTTGCAACGCCTTGGCAATCCGCACCACGCTCTCAAACCCCGGGTTTGTATGCCCAGAAAGGATGCGGCTCAAGCTTGCCACACTTACGCCACTGGCCCGCGCCAGCTCGGCCGAGCTCATGCCCCGGTCAGCCAGCAAATTCTTAATGGTTTCGCCTAAATTTTGCATATTTCGTTTATGCAATAGCGCTTACCGATGCGCAAGCGGTTAAAAGCTCATCCTGCCGTAAGCAACATAAATACGGCATAATTTTTTCATCCATGAAATGCTGTTTCGTCTTGTTTCCGCTTCCGTTTGTTGGCATACAGCCCCAACCTTAACGAAGGAGAACACATATGAAGCAAGTAGCCCTGTTAACCGCCGCCGCCGTCATGGCAGCCGGCAGCACCTTCGCCATTGACGGCGCCTATCTCGGTGTCCAAGGCGGTTACCAATCCATCAACAACAAGCAATCCGGCAATGCCGCGGGCGTCGGCTTTAGCGACACCCACAATATCAGCGGCGGTGTGCTGGGCCTGTACGGTGGGTACGGTAAAACCTTCAGCAACCACGTCTACCTGGGTGGCGAACTCGAAGCCAACGGCAGCAGTGCCCATAGCGACCGTGGCATGGGCTCCGTCGCCAGCAAGTTCAAGCAGGATTATAACTACGGTGCCTCGGCCCGCGTGGGTTACAACATGAACGACTGCCTGATGCCGTACGTGCGCGTCGGCTTCAACCGCGCCAAGTTCGAGCAAAATGGCGGCGGTATCGACGACTCCCAAACCAAAACCGGCCCGTCGGTCGGTATCGGTGCCGAATACCACCTGGCCAACAATCTTGGCGTGCGTGGCGAACTGGTCAACACCTACTATGGCCGTATGGATAGCTCCGCTCCCGGCAGCAGCGCCGACAGCAAGCTGAACGACCGTCAGGCCCGCATCGGCCTGGCCTACTACTTCTAAAAAGAAGTCGGCTTAAACAAACAGAAGGGGCTTCGGCCCCTTCTTTATTGACAGAACCGGCTACCCCCGTTAAATCGACCTCCGGTTGGCGCCTTAGCTCAGTTGGTTAGAGCAACGGAATCATAATCCGTGTGTCCTGTGTTCGAGTCACAGAGGCGCCACCACTTTAAGAATCTTCCCAAACCCCGCCAGAACCGCTACATTGCGCGCCTGAATTCAAGGAGCCCCATGCGCCGCAGCAAGTATTTTCTCAAAACCACCAAGCACGTCAGCAAAGACGAAGTCAGCCGTAACGCCCAGTTGCTTACCCGCGCGGGCATGGTGCACCAACTCATGGCCGGAGTTTACAGCTACCTGCCGTTGGGCCTGCGGGTGCTCTCCAAAATTGAGAACATTATCCGCGAGGAAATGAACGCCATCGGCGGGCAGGAGTTGCTGCTTCCCGCGCTGCACCCGCGCGAGGTCTGGGACGTGACGGGCCGCTGGGACAAAATCGACGTGCTGTTCAAGCTCAAAGGGGCGGGGGATAGAGACCTCGCCCTTGGCCCGACGCACGAAGAAGTCGTCACCCCGGTCGGCGCCAGCGTCATCCAAAGCTACCGCGACCTGCCCGCCGCCGTGTATCAAATCCAAACCAAGTTCCGCAACGAGGCCCGCGCCAAAAGTGGCCTGCTGCGGGGCCGCGAGTTCCGCATGAAGGACATGTACTCCTTCCACGCCACACAGGAAGACCTGGACGCGTTCTACGAAAAAGCCACCGAGGCCTACAAGCGCATCTACCAGCGCCTCGGCCTGGGCGAGTTGACCCTGCGCACCTTCGCCTCCGGCGGCGCCTTCAGTAAATACTCGCACGAGTTCCAGACCCTCACCGACAGCGGCGAAGATATCGTTTATAGGCTCCCCAGCGGCGACGCCATCAACGAGGAAATCATCGACGAAAAAGAAGCCATCGCCGACCTGATTCCCGATTATAAAGACGGCGACGAGAAAAAACTCGCAACCGCCAAAGCCATCGAAGTCGGTAATATTTTTAAGCTGGGCACCCGATTCAGCGAGGCTTGCGGCCTCACTTTCGCCGACAAGGACGGCAAGGCCAAACATCCGGTCATGGGTTGCTACGGCCTCGGCCCCAGCCGTGTCATGGGCACCATCGCCGAAGTGCTCTCTGACGACGCTGGGCTGGTCTGGTCGATGGAGATCGCACCTTTCCACGTCGGCATCATCAACCTGCGTCCCGGAGATGCGGGCTGCGATATCGCCGTCGCCAAACTCGAAGACCAGCTCAAGGTTCAAGGCCTCGAAGCCCTGACCGACGACCGCGACGCCAGCGCGGGCGAAAAATTTGCCGACATGGATTTGATCGGCCTGCCCTGGCAAGCCACCATCGGTCCCAAGGGCGTGGCGGCGGGCGAGGTGGAGTGGAAAAACCGCAGAACCGGCGAAAAGCAAAGCCTCCCCGCAGGCCAACTGCCCCAGGGTCTCAAGCTCTAAAACCATAAAAAACGGCCCCGTTAAGGGGCCGTCCGTCATGTCATAATCGTCAGGTTAGAGGCTGGGGTACAAACTACCTGAGGGCCGAACCTCACCGTCATAAGCCGTCCTGGCCAATCAGGTAACGCCGCGCGGCCACGCGGTTGTTCTGCTTGCACCACTTCACCAATTTGCTGTTGGAGTGGTTCGGGCAGGCTGCTGGCGTCTTTCAGTTTCACTCTGGTAACAGGCGTCTTGGAGTCTTTACTCATCAGGTTGCTCCAGTCTGCCCAACTTCCATTCCCGGTTATGCGGGTCGAGATAATCGACATAAATCCTCTCTTTCCTGATCAGGACGACTTCGGCCTTCACGGCATGCAAAAGAGATTCTCCATCTGGCGATACAAGGGTGATCGTTACCCAGTCGCCAACTTTCAGCGGCATGGGCAGGTACTCCTGTTAAAAAGGCATCCGTTTCGGTGCCGTATTAGTAGTATACATTGTTAAGCCGTACAACCCTGTGGTACCAACCAGTCAATGTCCAACCTCACCACCACCTTCGTCGGCCGATATGCGCGCGGGCGCCGCGGCTTCACCCGGGTGGTCACCATCTGCAGTGTCACCGGCATTCTGCTGGGTGTGGCGGCACTCATCATCGTCATGGCGGTCATGAGCGGCTTTCGCGACGAACTCATTGGCCGCATCCTCGGCCTCGCCGGCCACGCCAATGTCGAGGTCGCGGGCCTCACCACTACCGAAGCCACCTTATTAGCCCAAGACATCAAAGCCATTCCCGGCGTAGTCAGTGCCGTGCCCTACATCACCGGGCAGGTCATGATAGCCTCGGGCGGCCAGGCCGGTGGCGCCATCATGCGCGGACTTAACCCCGCCGACGTTCCCGCCACCATCAAATCGCATATGGTCGAAGGCACACCCAACCTCGCCTCCAACACCATTCTCATCGGCGACAGGCTCGCCGCCAACCTCCACGTCGGCGTCGGGCAGGGGGTTACGGTCATTTCGCCGCAGGGTCTGCGCAGTCTCATGGGTTTCATCCCGCGCATCCAAACCTTTACGGTGGGCGGCGTATTCAAAATCGGCATGGTGCAGTTCGATAGCGGCCTCGTCCTCGCCAATCTCGCCGACCAGCAAAAGTTCCTCCAGCTCAACAACGCCGTCTCGGCCATCGAGGTCCGTGTCAAGAACCCCGATAAAATCCAGCCCATCGCCTGGGAACTGGCCGATGCCGCCTCGCGCCGCGCAGGCAGCACCATGGGTATCGGCGTCACCACCTGGCAGCAGCAGAACGCCGATTTCTTCCGCGCCCTGCAAATCGAGCGTGTGACGATGTTCATCATCCTCAGTCTCATCGTGGTGGTCGCAGCCTTTACTATCATCACCGGCCAGATGATGCTGGTGAACGACAAACTCGCCGACATCGCCATCCTCCGCACCATGGGCGCCACGCAAACCGACATCCGCCGCATCTTCCTCGCCAACGGCCTGTTGCTGGGGGGCATGGGCATCGCGGGCGGCACGCTGCTGGGCCTGCTGGTGGTATTCAACATGACCGCCGTGGTGGGCGGCATCAAAACATTGACGGGCATCGAACTCTTCCCCGCCGACGTCTACTTCCTCAGCCAACTGCCCAGCCGCATCGAGCCGCTCGACTTCTGCGGTATCGTCGGCATGGCTCTCGTCCTCACGCTGCTCGCCAGTTGGTACCCGGCCTGGCGCGCCGCCAAACTCGACCCCGTGGAGCTGCTACGCCGTGGCTAACGTCCTTACCCTGAAAGATATCCAGCGCCATTACGGCGAAGGCCCCGCGTGCGTCAACGTGCTGCATGGCATCAACCTCACCGTCAAGGCAGGCGAGGCCGTGGCCATCATCGGCCCGTCCGGCAGCGGCAAAAGCACGCTGCTGCACGTCGCCGGGCTGCTCGACACGCCCGACAGCGGCGATGTGCTTATTAACGGTAAAGATGCCGCCAAACTCACCGATGACCAGCGCGCCCACCTGCGTGGCCAGAGCATGGGCTTCGTCTACCAGCACCACCATTTGCTCAAGGAATTCACTGCGCTCGAAAACGTCATGATGCCCGCGCTCATCAATGGTAAAGCCGATGAAAAACGTGCAGCCCATTTGCTTGAACAAGTCGGCCTGGCCAAACGCGCGAACCACTACCCCACCCAAATGTCAGGTGGCGAGCAGCAACGCGCTGCCATCGCCCGCGCACTGATGAACAACCCCCAACTCCTGCTGGCCGACGAACCCACCGGCAACCTCGACCCCCACACCGCCGACGGCGTCGCCGACATGCTTTTCAAGCTGGTCAAAACCGAAGGCCTCGCGCTGCTGATGGTTACTCATAACCCGCAACTGGCCAAACGCTGCCACCGCACCTTGCACATGAACGACGGGATACTGAAATAAAAAAGCCCACCCACTGGGCTTCTTTAATATCCACACCGTTTCGCTGGCCGCGTGACGGCGCAGGTCCGACGCGCTAAATTAAAAGCATGGCTGTCCCGTTCATCCCGCTCACCGTCAAAACCAGCTACAGCCTGCTGGAGGGGATGATCCAGTCCAAGGCCCTGGCCAAGCAGGCCGCCAAGCTCGGCTACCCGGCCGTCGGCATCACCGACCTCGGCAACATGTTCGGCGCGGTCGAACTGTCCAAATACCTGCCGGGCGAGGGCGTGCAGCCCATCCTCGGCACCGAGCTGCCGGTCTGGCTGCCCACCGACCCCGGCAAGCCCAAAAAAAACGCCACCCTCAGTTTGCTGGTGCAAAGCCACGCCGGCTGGCGAAACCTCTGCAAGCTCATTTCCGCCGCGCAAATGGCCAAGCTGGAACACGACATCGACGGCATCGACCTCTCCGAAATTTTCACCCACGCAGACGGTCTCATCTGCCTCTCCGGCCCGTACCACCGCGGCGCCGCCGACGCCTGGCGCCAGCAAGGAACTTTGATTGAAAACCTCACCCAGCTCAAGCAAGCCTTCGGCGACCGCCTTTACATCCAGCTCGAACGTCACGGTCTAAGTGAAGAGCCAGAAATCGAAAATGCTTTGCGCGCTGCGGCGTCCGAACTGCAACTGCCGCTGGTCGCCACCAACGATACCCGCTTCTTCGACGCCGACCAACAGTTTGCCTGCGAGGCGCTGCTCGCCATCGGCGACAGCACCACTATGGCCGACCCCAACCGCCGCAAGCTCACGCCCAGTCACACCCTGCCATCGCCGGAAGAAATGGCCGCCCGCTTTGCCGACCTGCCGGACGCGCTGGCCAATACCGTTAACATCGCCAAGCGCTGCGCCTTTTTGCTGGAAGAAATCAGCGTCAAAAAAATGTTCATGCCCAAATGGATATTCTCAGGCGAGGAGAGCGTCGAAAGCGTCATCCGCCGCGAGTCCAAAGCCGGGCTCGAACGCCGCCTGCAACATATCCCCGAGGCCGAGCACCCCAGGTATTTTGAACGCCTCGAATACGAACTCGGTATCATCATCCAGATGGGCTTCGACGGTTACTTCCTGATTACCTCCGACTTTATCCGCTGGGCCAAAGGGCAGGGGATTCCTGTGGGCCCGGGCCGGGGGTCTGGTGCCGGTAGTCTCGTCGCCTGGAGCCTCGAAATCACCGACCTCGACCCGCTGCGCTGGCAACTCTTCTTCGAGCGGTTCCTGAACCCGGACCGCGTCAGCCTACCCGACTTCGATATCGACTTCTGCCAGGACCGGCGCGAGGAAGTCATCGCCTATGTGCGCCAACGCTTCGGCGCCGACCGCGTTGCGCAAATCATCACCTTCGGCACGCTCAAGGCCCGTGCCTGCATCCGCGACGTTGGTCGCGTGCTCGGCCTCGGGTACGGTTTTTGCGGCGATGTCGCCAAGTTCATTCCCGAAGGCGCCACCCCGCCCGACCTTAAAACCGTGCTGGGCCAGGACGAACGCCTGCGCGAACGCTACGACAACGAAGAGGATGTGAAGCTCCTCATCGACACGGCCATGCAGCTCGAAGGCTGCTACCGCCACGCCAGCACCCACGCCGCGGGTATCCACATCGCCGACCGCCCCATCACCGACGTCGCCCCGCTCTATGTCGATCCTCGCTCGCCGCTGCCCGCCACAGCCTTCAGCTGGGGCGATTCAGAAAAAGCCGGGCTGGTGAAATTCGACTTCCTCGGCCTCAAAACCCTCAGCGTCATCCGCATGGCGGAGAACATCGTCCGCGCCAGCCGCGACCCCGATTTCAACATCTCACGCATCTCGCTGGTCGATAAACCCACCTTCGACATGCTGCAAAAAGGCCAAACCCTCGGCGTCTTCCAAATCGAAGGCGCCGGCATGACCGAGCTCACCCGCAAGATGAAGGCCGACGACCTCGAAGCCCTTTCGGCGCTCATCGCGCTCTACCGTCCGGGCCCGATGGAATGGATTCCGCAGTACATCAACGTACGGCTGGGCAAGGAAGAGGCGACCTACCCGCACCCGCTCCTCAAGGATACCCTCGAAATCACCTTCGGCATCGCCGTGTACCAGGAGCAGGTCATGCAAATGGCCCGCGTGCTGGCGGGCTACACGCTGGGCGGTGCCGACATCCTCCGCCGCGCGATGGGTAAAAAGAAGCCGGAAGAAATGGCCAAGCAACGTGCCAAGTTTGTCGAAGGCTCGGCCACGGTCAACGGCATCGACGAAGCCACCGCCAACAGCATCTTCGACCAGATTAGCGCCTTCGCGGGCTACGGCTTCAACAAGGCCCACAGCATGGCCTACGCGCTTATTTCGTATCAAACCGCCTTCCTCAAGGCGCATTACCCGCTCGAGTTCATGGCCGCGACCATGACCTACGACCGCGGCGATACCGACAAGCTCCTCCGTTATAAGCAGGAGATCAGCAACATGGGCTTCAAACTGCTGCCGGTCGACGTCAATCACAGCGGCGTGTTCTTCGAAGTCCAAAATAATATGGTTCGCCACGGCCTCGCCGCGCTTAAAGGCGCGGGCGAAATCGCCATGCGCCAGTTGGTCACCGAACGCAGCAAAAACGGCCCCTACAAATCCATTTGGGATTTGATGGCCCGCAACCACCCGCACAGCCTCAACCGCCGCCAGCTGGAAGTGCTGGCCAAGGCGGGTGCGCTCGACAGCCTGGAGACCGACCGCGGCCTGCTCCTCGCCAACCTCGATGTCTACCTTTCCTACGGCACTGCCTGCCTTGAGCAGCGCGAAAGCGGCCAGGCCGATATGTTCGGCGGTAGCAGCACTCCCAGCGCCGACCCTTACAAGCAATCGCTGCAACCCGCCCAGCATCTCAACACGCTGGAAAAACTCGCCTTCGAGCAGGAGGCTGTCGGCTTCTACCTCTCCGCCCACCCTCTCGACGCCTGTAAGGCCGAGCTACAAAAACTGGTGGGCTACAAACCGCTGGCATCGCTGGAAGAATTCGGCGCCTCCGGCGGCGGCGGTGCCAGCGTTGCGGGCGTCATTCTCAGCCTGCGTGAAGTCAAAACCAAATCCGGCGGCCGCATGGGTGTGGTCACGCTGTCCGACCCCACCGGCCAGCATGAAATCGCCGTATTCCCCGAAACCTACGCTGCCCAGGCTCACTTACTGAAAGAAAGCGCCAGCGTCGTCATCACCATCAAAGTGCAGCAGGACGGCGAGCGCCTCCGCATCTTCGCCGAAAAAATCCGTGCGCTGGACGATGCCCTGGCCGAACGCGCCGAGCTCGTCATCAAGCTGGCCGACATGAATCAGACCCTCCGCGTGCAAGACCTTCTCCGCCAGGCCGGGCAGGGCGGCACAACGGTCAAGCTCGATGTTCCTACCGGCCAGGGCCGCGCTACCGTCAGGTTACCGGGAGGCTTCCGCATCAAGCCCGCGCTGCTCGCCAACCTCCAGGGCCTCACCGGCGTGTCCGTGCAGTAATTGCCTTTTGGCTCAGCCAGCACTATAGTGCCGGCAATCAAAAAACCTTTTTCCACGTTTTATCCCCAAGGGCGAATAATCATGAAATATCTCGTCATCCCTGCCGTGCTGTTGCTGGCTTTCGTGCCTCTTAAACTAAGCCTTGATAGGGTCGTTAAAGCGCTGGGTGTGAGCAAACCCGATGAACGCGATTTCACCAGGCCCGATTTATCGGAGATTGATGGCACCTTCATCAATAATTAAGTAGAAAGAGCCCGGCAATGCCGGGCTCTTTTATTTTATCCAAAGAGTATTCGCCGCCGCAGGCGCCCCATCCACTTCCGTAATCGTCACGCCATCCTTCGATTTCTGCGCCAGCAAATCGCGCAGCACTTCCAGCCGTGCGGTAGCCAAATCACGCTGGGTCGAAGGCAACCGCGCCTCAAACGTGGTCTGTCCACCCTCAGCCGCTTTCAATAAAACCTGCTGGCTCTTGTTGTCGCCCGGCGCCACCCAATGGTTGGCGCCCCGGTAGGTCAGCACTACGCCATCGGCAAAAGCGGGCAGCGCAAGGGTAAAAAACAATAAAGCGAAAACTGGCCTCATTCCTCTACCTTCCCCTCCGCTTACCTAAAAAGGCATGGTGTATGAAGGCCCGAACACGCTCCGCATCCGGTCCGCATTAATCTTGATGCTCGAGGCCTGTGCCAGCTTCTCCATCACCATCTGCTCGGTTTCCGATTGCAACTGCTTGGTGTAGGCCTCGGTCGTTGCGGCAATCTGTTCCGGTGTCGGGTCGCCCAGCTGGCGCTTGGCCAGTTGTACCAGGTTCAACTGGTTGCCGCCCACGGCAATCGGGTTTTCCAGAATCCCGTTCACCGGCAGCGCCAGCACGTCGCCACGGTCTTTCTGCAGCCAGTCCGGCGTGGAGTTGCTGGGGCCGATGGTCAATTGCGTCACGCTCACGTTGGGCACCTTGGCGGCGCGGGCGGCGTCGGCCAGCCCGCCGTTGCCGGGCGTGCGGCTGGCCTCATAAATGGCCTTGGCGGTGTTGGCCAAACCGGCCTGCATCTGCGCCTGTTGAGCGGCCTTCAATACCTGGTCACGAACTTCTGCCAGCACGCGGCGCGTAGCGGGCACAATGGTGGTGGTTTGCACGTAGCCCACGGCGTTGTGAGGCAGATTAATCGGGTCGCTCACCTGCTTCTCCTGTTGGGCAAATGCCACCTGCATAATCGCTGCGTCCGGATTCTCGGCGGTCGGTTCAATCAGGGTATAGCGTTGCAGCTTCAAGCCCTTTTGCGAAGCGATTTTATCCAGCGTATCACCGGCGGCTACCGCATCGGTAATCTGGTTGGCCAGGTCGCTCACGGTCTGCTCGGCGGTCTGCTTGCGCAGCTCGGCGGCAATCCGGTCATGCACTTCGGCCAGCGCCTGCTGGTGCGGCGGCTCAATGCTCTCCACGCCAATGATATGCCAGCCGAACGGGCTCTTTACCGGTGCACTAATCCCACCTACCGGCAGGCTGAACGCAGCGTCGCCAAAGGCTGGCACCACATCGGTCTTGGCAATCAGGCCCAGGTCGCCGCCGGTGTCCTTGCTGCCGGGGTCAAGCGTGTGCTCGCGCGCGGCCTTTTCAAGGTCTTTCAGGTTATGGATTTCCCCCGCCATGCGCTTGGCCACCACCTCGCTGTTCACCAGAATGTGCCGTACCCTGCGGCGTTCCGGCAGCGCGTAATCAGCCTTGTGGGCATTATATTCGGCGGCAACCTGGTCGTCACTGATGCTCAGCGTCTTGGCCATCTCATTGGCATCCAGCACTAACACATTAAAGCTGCGCTTTTCCGGCACCGCGCCCAGGCTGGGGTTGGCGTCGTAAAAGGCCTTCAGTTCTTTGTCGCTGATGGCAGGGGCAGGGGGCAAACTGGCCGGGGTCAGCGCCAGCACGTTCAGCGTCAGCGTCGCATGCGCCAGGGCCGAAAGAGGCCGCACCGCCACTACCGTCGGGCTGGGTATTTGTACCAGTTGGCCAAACAGCCGCACCGATAAATCATGCCCCAGCTCATGTTCAAACTCGCTGGTGCTCATGCCGTTGCCGGCCAGCGTCTGCTGGTAGCGGCTCAGGTTGAAAACACCATTCTGCTGGAACGCCGGAATCTGTGCAATCTCATCACGCATCTGCGCGGTCGAAGGAATCAGCGCCAACTCCTTGGCCTGCTGGCGCAGCACCGTGCGGTGAACCACATCCGCCGTCACCTGTTGCGGAATATTAAGCTTGGCGAGCAGAGCCGGGGGCACCGGCTGGCCGCCCAGCATCTGCTGCACGCGCTTCAGGGCGCCGTCGTAATCGCGTTGCACTTGGCCCACGCTGATGCCTTCACCGTTAATCGTCATGGCTTCGCCGCCCAACTGGTGCACCAGGTAGTCACCCACGCCCCACGCTGCAAAACTGATAGCCAGAACCCCCAGCAAAAATTTCGCCGGCCGGGTTTCCCCCAACTTTCTGAAAGATTTCATCATGGCCGCTATATATAGCGTAAAGCAATTGAGCGTAAAGCTTAAAGGGAACACTCTCTGTCAAACTGCCTCCAAAAGTGCGTACAAAATGCTCTCGCTTTACGCTTAAGGCTTTACGCTTAACGCGTGTTCCATTACATACGCCCCATGACAGCCCTCTTGCTCCTGGTGAACGCCCTTGTCGCCATCCTGATGATTATCCTCATCCTCCTCCAGCGCACCGACCCCGCTTCCGGCGGCGTCTTCGGCGGCACCGGTGGCGGCAACCAGCCCATCATTCGCAACCCGTTGGCCAAGCCCACGGCTTTCCTGTCGGCGGTGTTCCTCATTAACTGTCTCACCCTTGCCTACCTCACCCGGGGCCACGAAAACGCCAACAGCATCATGAGCGTACCCACTCCGGCAGCCGCCACGGTCAGTTCCACCACCCCGGCGTTGCCCGAACTGCCCGCTGCCCTCGGCGCGCACGCCGCCAGCCCGACGATTGTCTCCGCCACCGCAAAATAATGCGTGACTACGCCGCCCCTGTCGCCAAGCCAGCCAAACCCGGCCTCAAAAAACTCCCCACCACCAAATTCATCTTCGTCACCGGCGGGGTGATGTCCTCGCTGGGCAAAGGGCTCACCGCAAGCGCGCTCGCCGCCGTGCTCCAGGCCCGTGGCTTCAGCGTCATCCAGCAAAAGCTCGACCCCTATCTTAATGTAGATCCCGGCACCATGTCGCCGTTCCAGCACGGCGAGGTCTATGTCACCGCCGACGGCTGCGAAACCGACCTCGACCTCGGCCACTACGAGCGCTTTACCAACGTCCCCACCGGGCAATACTCCAACACCACCAGCGGCCAAATCTACTGGCGCATCCTCAGCAAGGAACGCCGTGGCGATTACCTCGGCAAAACCGTCCAGGTCGTCCCGCACGTCACCGGAGAGGTCAAGGAGTTCATCAAACTTCTCAATGGTGCCGCCGACTTCGCCTTGGTTGAAATCGGTGGCACGGTCGGCGATATCGAAGGCCGCGCCTTCATCGAAGCCATCCGCGAGTTCGGCCTCGAGGTCGGCGAAAAGAACTGTCTCTACATGCACCTTACCTACGCGCCGGTGCTGGCCTGCGTGGGTGAAATCAAAACCAAGCCCACCCAAAACGCAGTGCGCGATTTGCTTGAAATGGGCATCAAGGCCAATGTCGTCGTTGTCCGTGCCGACATTCCCGTGCCGCAAAACGAACTTAAAAAAATCGCCATGTTCGCGGGCCTGCCGGAAAGCCATGTGGTCAGTTGCCCCGATTCCCCAACCATTTACAGTGTGCCCTTAACTTTGCATGAGAATGGCCTCGACGCCGCCGTGCTCGACCACTTCGGCATCAAGTCCACCAAGCCGGACCTCAAGCGCTGGAAACACGTCGCGGGTCTGGTGATGCAACCGCCGCGTAAAGTGAAAATCGCTATGGTCGGCAAATACGTCCAGCTCGGCGATTCATATCTCTCGGTCAACGAAGCCCTCCTGCACGGCGGCTTCGCTCACGACGCCAAGGTCGAGATCGACTTCGTCGACAGCGAATCGCTGGAAAAAATGACCGACAAGGAAGTCGCCAAACGCTTCAGCGGGGCAGGGGGTATTCTCGTGCCCGGCGGCTTCGGCCATCGCGGCACCGAGGGCATGATTCGCGCCATCCAGTACGCCCGCGAAAACAACTTGCCTTACTTCGGCATCTGCCTCGGCATGCAAATGGCCATCGTCGAATACGCCCGCCACAAAGCCGGTTTCACCGGCGCGGGCAGCACCGAATTCTCCAGGGAACTGGGCAAAAACCTCAAACACCCCCTCATCAGCATGATGATCGAGTGGGACGCGGGCAAATTCAAACGCAGCGCAGGCTCCGACCTCGGCGGCACCATGCGCCTCGGTAGCTACCCCTGCAAACTTGCCAAGGGCACGCTGGCCCACAAGCTCTACAAGGCCGAGAACATCACCGAGCGCCACCGCCACCGTTACGAGTTTAACCCCGAATACCGGAAGCCACTCGAAAAGGTCGGTCTCATTTTCAGCGGTGTAAGTCCAACCGACCCCGACCTCGCCGAAATCGTGGAATTGAAGAACCACCCGTTCTTTATCGCGGGCCAGTTCCACCCGGAATTCCAAAGCGGTCCACTGCAACCGCATCCCATCTTCGCAGGCTTCGTCGGCGCGGCGTTGCGCCATCGGCGCACGTCATAAGCGCAGCATGCCAAATAAAAAAGAAGCCCCGGCAAAACCGGGGCAACTTACGTTAACAGCCGGTACCGCCGGGGCAGGCGGGCAAGCCGATGAAAGGCCGTAAATCCGGATACCCGAAAGCGATGGTGAGCAGGCCCACCAAAATAATACCGAGCAGCAGTAATTGCCCGCCGCTCATTTTGTAGGGGTTGCGCACTGCTCTGCGGTAGCCGATGGGCGGCAAGGACTCCTGGTTCAGTGGCCTGTGGAATTCATAGTCACCAGGCGACTCCCCATTATCGTTGGAAGGTGTCATCGAGATGCTCCATGAGAAAGGAGTGAAACTACCCTTAAAATGGGGCAAAAAAGCCGGGAATCAAGCCTTTAGCTGCTTAAAGTAGCCCGCCACGCCCGAACCCTGGCGCGTGAGCTGAATAATACCGTAAATATCGTCCTCAAGCTGGCGCTTCAGCACGGTCAACGCGCTTTCGGCCACTTCACCGTTCAGCATCACGCGGTTAATCACCGCGTCCAGCGCGCTGTCCGGGTTGTTGGCGTGGATGGTTGCCATACTGCCCTCGTGGCCGGTATTGATGGCCGAGCAGAACGCAAAAGCATTTTCCTTGCGGATTTCCCCCAGCAGAATGCGGTCGGGCCGCATCCGCAAACAGGCGTTGAGGATTTCGCGGATTTCCTTGCCGCTCGGGTCGCGGTTGGCGCCGCCGAAAATCAATGCCGCATGGTTGGTGTGCGGCACTTCAAGCTCCGGCACGTCCTCCATTGTAATCAACCGTTCTTCTTTGGGGATGAACTTCAGCGCCGCGTTCATGAAGCTGGTCTTACCGGTGCTGGTCCCGCCGCTAATCAGAATCGTCTTCTTGTTCACAATCGCATCGACAATCTGCTCCTTGGTGCCCGGCGGCAGCACAAAGTCATCCAGCGTATAATCTTTCCGCTTGGCAATCCGCACGCTCATGGTGAACTGCTGGGTGGTGTGGTGTCCGGCCACAATCTGCACACGGTGCCCACCGGGCATCTTGCAGCTCATAATCGGGTGAGTGGGGGTGAACACCTCGCCGCTCAGGTTCGCCAGCATCCGCGCGCCGTCTTCCAGCTGTTCCAGGGTTAGTTCGGGCGCCTCCACCCATTCCCAGTGCCCGTCGGGGAATTCATACCCGACCTGTCCGGGCTTGTTGATGATGACTTCCTTGATGCCCGGCCGCGCGATGTACTTCAGCAGCGGCCCCAGAAACCGCGCTTCAACTTTATTAAGGCCGAACTGCGCGGCCAGGGCCTCAAGTTCCGGGGTCAGGGCCTTACCGGCCTGGTTGATGAGATTCGTCATGCTTTAAATATGGGGGTAGAGGGCGCTTAAAACCATAAAATCCGCCAAAATAAGCCATGAATTCCATACCCCCTGTGGCTTGAAAACCGGCAGATTCACCCTATATGTAAATTGTAACACTTGTATCATCTGAAGCCCTCGCATTCCGCAGGGCGCAATAGGGAAAACGGCAATGCCGAAAACCTTTTTCTTCGTTACGCTTCTCGCCTCCGTAATCGCCTCAGCCGCTCAGGCTGACGATTTCGCTACCATGTCCGCCCCTAAAAAGGACGGGCTGACGGTGGAGGAGGCGATGGCCATGCGCGATAAAATCGCGAATGGCGAACTGGCTCAGCCGGTTCTCGTCAGGTCTGCGCAGGAATGCAAGGATTTGAACTTTGCGGCCTGGCCGCATTATAGTTGCGTGATGAACGTAACGATAGGCTCCAAGGTTTATTCCATGGAGTTCGATGGTTCCGAGTAATCGGCGCTGTCAAAAGACAAAGCCCGCGTAAGCGGGCTTTGTTGTTTCTCAGGGGGTCAGCAACCCCGCATGCTTCCGCAACAGCCCATCCACCATCGCCATATTCGCCTCCACACCAAGAGCCGCCAAACTCGTCACCGGCTTGTCCAACCCGCAGGGCCTGATGCGCCCAAAAGCCGACATATCCGGCTCAACATTGATCGCCACGCCATGATAAGCCACCCACCGCCGCACCCGCACTCCAATCGCCGCAATCTTGGCTAAATTCTCCGCCCCATTCCCGCGCAGGCGGGAATCCATATCAACCCAAACACCAACATCATCGGTAATCTTACCTTCAACCCCCAACTCATCCAGCATCGCGCAAACCCACTCCTGCAATCGCCGTATATAAGCCCGGACATCCCTGTCCCCCAAACGCACAACCGGATAAACCACCCGCTGCCCCGGCCCGTGATACGTCGTCCTGCCGCCGCGCCCGCTCGACACCACCGGAATCTCCCCGGCACTCAAAACCTCCGAAGCCTCGGCGCTCGAACCCGTCGTGAACACCGCTGCATGTTCGCAAAAGATGATCCGCTCCGGCCCACCGGCCAGAACCTCCGCCAGCGCCAGCTCCATACGGGCAACGCCATCCTCATAACCCACCAACCCCGGCCAAACCTCAAATTGCATAAAAGAGCTATAACACAAACTCCGGAACAGGCCGCTATAACACCACTGTCATGCCGACGAAGGTCGGTATCCACGATAAGTACGCGCGAAGCGCTCAAATCTAGCCATCTTCATACATAGCCGCCACGCCGCAAGAGAGAACGTCCCCGGCGAAGGCCGGGGTCTTGCCTGAACGAAGCATGGAGGAGGGGTTGCAACCAACCCTCAAACAAGCTAAACACGCCACCGTGCGCTCGTGGCGGAATTGGTAGACGCGCTGCCTTGAGGTGGCAGTCCGTAACAGGGTGTGAGTTCGAGTCTCTCCGAGCGCACCATTTCCAAGAGAACTGAATGAACAACGAATTAGAACGCAATATATTACGGCTCTTCTTCGAAAGCGTCAGTGCAGTGAAATCGCTTGATAACACAATCAGCGATTCTAAGATTATCCGTGATACTCAGAAAAAGTTGAAAATAGCGCTTCGCGACGTAGCCCTCAAATGTACCTGTAGTAGACGTACTTGGGGTGGACCTTGTGAGGTCTGCCAATGCAGTGATCGTGAAATGGTGTCCTTGAGAAATTTTTTCGGGGTAATGCGGAAGGCAAAAAAGCACAATCATATGGCCTTACAGATGCAAGACTTTATTGAAAATACCAAAAAAGATTTAAAATAAGCCGTCAGGGCGCCATCCGCGCATCAAAACCACCCTAAAACCGACACCCCTGCACGCCAAACCGACACCGCTGCGACAGTTGTGCGCCACTTCCGCACACTCTTAAAAGCCCCTTGGTGTATTCGCAAAAACGTGGCAGGTTAACCCTCATGCGCGCCCTCATGTTCGTTATTCCCCTGTTTGTTCAAATGCTTATGGCCATGCCCGTCCACGCGGTGGCCACCAGCTTCAACGATTCCATCGTCGCGGTGGTCAGCACCACGGTCATTTCGGGCCGCGAGCTGGGCCAGCGGGTGGCCCTCACCGAGCGCCAGGTTGGCGGCGCCGACCAGCTTTCCGCTGCCGATAAAAGGTTTATTGAAAACAAAAGCTTGATGATTCTGATTGACGAAGAACTTCAACACCAGTTCGCCACCGCCAACGGCATCACCGTCACGCCCGGCGACCTCGAAAAATACAAGGCCGAAATCGGCAAGCAGATCGACCTCGCCAAACTCGGCGCGGGCGGCCTCGAAGGCGCCCTCAAGCGCAAGATGGAAGCCGAAATCCGCTGGCAAAAGGTCATCGCCCAGGTGGTGCGGCCCACCGTCACCGTCAGCCAGTACGAAGTCGACCAGCTCATCGGCGAAATGCTCAAGGGCCGCCACGTCACCGAACGCGACATCTCGCAAATTCTCCTGAGCGTCACCGACAAATCCGACGAAGCTTCCCAGCATCAGAAAATCGAGCAGCTTCTCGAAAAGCTGAAAGGCGGCGCCAAGTTCGAAGACCTCGCCAAGCAGTACAGCGACGATAAAAGCAGCGGCAACGGTGGCCACATGGGCTGGTTTGCCAGCGGCGAGCTCAACCCGCAACTCGAAGACGCGCTGGATAAACTCCAGCCCGGCCAGTATTCGGGCATCATCCGCACCCCGCTGGGCTGGCATATCATCCGGCTCGATAACGTGCGCGCCACCAAGCCGCTCGAAGCGAACGAAGACAACATGGCCGAATACCGCGCCCGCGTGCGCGAGCACCTCACCGCCAACCGGCTGGAGCTGGAAAGCCGCAGGCTGATGCGTGAAATCCGCCAAAAGTCGTTCGTCGATATCCGCAAGAACGCCAATTAAGGCTCTAACCAAGTTGAACGTCAGCGCCAATAAAAAGCTCGGCCAGCATTTCTTGCGCGATGGCCGGGTTATCGGCCGCATCGCCAGCGTCATCACCGGGGCCGTCAAACCGTCACACACCGTCATCGAAATCGGCCCGGGCACCGGCGCGCTTACCACACCACTGCTGCCGCTGCCCAACAAGCTTGTGCTGCTGGAAAAAGACCGCCGCTGCATCGAAACGCTGACCGAACTCACCCAATCCCACTCCCAGACCGCCATCCATAACGCCGACGCGCTCAAAGCCGACTGGAAAGCACTGGCCGGAGAAGGGGCCATCGTCGTGGGCAATCTCCCCTATAACGTCGGTACCGAAATCGTCGCCGACCTGCTCCACGCCGCCAATGCGGGTGTGCCTGTCCGCCGCATGCTTTTCATGCTGCAAAAGGAGGTCGTTCAACGCATCTGCGCCAAACCAGGCAACAAAAACTGGGGCCGCCTGGGCGTGCTTTCCCATCTGCTGGCCGACTGCGTCAGCCTGTTCGATATCCCGCCCGGCGCCTTCAACCCGCCGCCCAAGGTCATGAGCAGTATCGTCGATATCACCCCGCTGCCCGCGCCGCGCTATAACGTCGATATGGCCAAGCTCGACAGGCTTCTGCGCCTGGCCTTCGGCCAAAAGCGCAAAATGCTCCGGGCGTCCTTGCGCGGCGTGCTGGACGAGTCCGCCATTGCCCAACTGGGTATCGACCCCGCCGCCCGGCCCGAAACGCTCTCCACCGAACAACTCTGCAAGCTGGCCAACGCGCTCTAATCAAAACGGCTCCCTAGGGAGCCGTTTTGTATGGGGTGGACCAGGTTTTAGACCGGGTGAACCGGTTGCTCAATGTGGTTCAGCAATTCGGTGCCGCTGCTGACCGCCACATGGGTGTCGGCAGCCGGGGCCTGTACCGGGGCGGTTACAACGTCGCTGTTGCCGGCCACGATTTCCGATTGCTGGCCCAGCACCGTGCTGGTGTCTACCTTGGTGTTGAGCTGGTAGAACACGTCGCTCATGTCGGTGGTGTGGCCGTCGGCATAGGTCACCGTGCTGCTGCTGGTGATGTAGGCGTCGCCGAAGTCCTGGTTGGTGGCATGCACATCGCTCACGCTGATGCCGGTAATGCCCAGGTCGCTCAGGCTATGCAGTTCACCGGCTTCGCTGATGCCGTCACCGTTGGTGTCGGTCCAGACCTTCAGGGTGTTCCAGCCCGCGTCGTTGGCATCTACCACGCCGTCGTGGTTGGTGTCTTCCAGTTGGGCCAGTTCGGTAAAGCCGTCATTGGTGTGGGGGCCGAACACGTTGTCCAGGGTCACGTTGCCGTCGGCGCCCACGTCGTGCACCAGAATACCTTCGTTCGGGCCCACCCACGCGGTGTGCGTGGTGGCGTTGTCGCCGGTCAGGTCAAACTGGCTCTTGCCGTCGTGGAGCATCGTGATGCCGTCGCCGCCCAGGTCAATGGTCAGCGGGCACACCGGGGGAGGCGGCGGCGGGGGAGGCGGGGTCACCGTCTCGCTCACGTTGATGCTCACCGTGGTGGTCGAACTCAACCCGCAGTCATCGCTGATGGTGTAGGTGAAGCTGTCGGTGCCGTGGAAGCCAGCCGCCGGAACGTAGGTAAACGTGCCATTCGCATTTTCCGTCACGGTGCCGTGGCTCGCATTGGTGTGGCCGGTAATGCTGAACGGGTCACCGTCCGGGTCATGGTCGTTAACCTTGGTGTCAAAGGTGATGGCCGTGTCCTGGTTGGTGGTGTAGCTGTCGGCTACGGCCACCGGCGCGTTGTCGGTCACGTTCACGGTCACGGTGCTGGTGGCGCGCTCACCTTCGGCATCGGTGATGGTGTAGGTGAAGGTGTCCGCACCCAGGTGGTGGTCGGTGGGGGTATAGGTAAAGGTGCCATCGGCGTTCAGCGTCACTACCGCGTGCGTGGGTTGGGTGA
>CAZROO010000008.1:55535-56800 GCA_964601735.1 uncultured Pseudomonadales bacterium | reverse complement strand
TGTCGTCTGCAACTCGACGGCATGAAGCTGGAATCGCTAGTAATCGCGGATCAGCCATGCCGCGGTGAATACCGTTCCCGGGTCTTGTACACACCGCCTGTCAAGCCATGAAAGATGGGGACACCTTAAGTCGATGCGCCAACCGCAAGGAGGCAGTCGCCCACGGTGCAACCATTGATTGGGGCTAAGTCATAACAAGGTAGGCGTACGGGAACGTGCGCCTGGATCACCTCCTTTCTATGGAAAAGCTCTCACTCTGAGCCTCGCCAAACGCTTGGGATATGAATTGCGTATGCTGATTGCCGAGCTTTAACCGCCCTTTGGGCGGTTTTTTCATCTCTACACTGCCCTCCTCCGCCTCATGCTGGCGAAGGCCCGCATCCACGTCCAACATCCGGTAATACGGGAAACAGGACGTGGATGCCGCACTTCTGCGGCATGAGGCGGAGGAGCCTCGCTAAATGCTTGGTATGAATTGCGTATGGGATTGCCGGATTTATGCCGCCCTGGGGGCGGATTTTTGTTGTGATATAGTGTGCGCATGAGCTTAGCTTATACGGTATTGGGTTTAGCACTGCTGGCGGGTGGGTTATTCGACGCCTACCTGGGCCTCACCGGCTCTTGGGGCCAATGGTGGGTCATCGGCCTATGCGGAGTGCTGCTGTTTGCGGGCGGGACGGTGTTGTACGTGGCTGTCAGCATCCTCCTTGGCCGTGTGACTCCCAAGAAAGGCACGGCCATCCTCGGCAACCTGTTTGGCGGGATTTGGTTTTAAGTTCCTCCGTTTGCAGTGGTTTTTTGTATGAAAGGCCTCCGTCATTCCCGCGAAGGCGGGAATCCAGTAGCCGCCAGAGTGCCTCACTAGCCTAACGTCAGGCTCAAATCTTTCCAACCCGAGTTCATCTCTTCAATCTTCCAAAGCTTCCACTTACGCTCCCATTTCTTCATGCGTTTTTCACGCAGAATGGCCTCGCGGATATCATTGAACTGCTCGTAGTAAACCAGCTTATAAGCTTTGTATTTGCGGACAAATTCGCTGCCGTTGCCGCTGGTGTGCTGCCAATGCCGGGTGGCTAGGTTGGCAGTAACGCCAATGTACAGCGTGCCGTTGCGCCCGCTGGCCAGGATGTAAACGTAACCGCCTTTCGTGTTCACTCCACAAGACTACTGGATTCCCGCCTTCGCGGGAATGACGGCTGCGAGGCTATTTAATGTCTTATCGGAACCCGTTATATTATTTTCATGATCGACCACAAAAACGTAAC
>CAZROO010000008.1:48216-55435 GCA_964601735.1 uncultured Pseudomonadales bacterium | reverse complement strand
CCATTGTCTAGCCTGCCCGCTTAGGCCTGTTTCTCCTTTATATATCGTATGCGTCTGGAAAACGTTCAGGCGAGGCGGCTTCCCTGATGGATTTTTAACGGGGCGAGGCCTAGCCTGCTCTCCACTTAAGGAGAGGAAAATAAATGAAAAAAACAGTATCCATGTTGGCCGGGGTAATGGTTGCCGCCGGTTTGAGCCTTGCCGCCGGGAATGTGTGGGCCGGACATTTCAACCAGCCGCAGCAAAGCTGGGGCAGCGGCAGCTATCACCGTGCCCATAGCCATAGTAGTCGCGTCAGCGGCCAGGTTATTGCCGACCCCAAAAACCCTGCCAGCGTGCGTGACTGGAGCAAGCCGCAGGCGAAAAGCGTATATTGCCTTGGGGCCGGTTGCACCCTGCATTACCCCACGCCGCAGCAACAGGCGCGTTTTAACGGCCGCCAGGTGTGTAACAACTCGGGCTGTTTCCCCCGGTAAAAGTCTACTACACCGGCGCCCGGTGTAGCGGCTTTATAGTGTTTAACTTCAAGCCAGGTAAGGCCTTTACTGCGGTAAGGGCCCTTGCTTTATCCGGGGGATGTTGATAATTGTATACATAACTGGAGGGGAAGGAAGATGAACAAGCTGTGGATGACCATTCTGGCGCTGGGTATGGCCTTGCCCGCGCTGGCGCAGGAGCCCGGCCAGCAGCCCAGCTTTGAAGGGCAGGGCGGTTGCGGCACGGTGAATTACCTGCCCGCCAAGGTGATGACCTGTGCCCACGGTAGCTGCTGGTGGCACGACGCCGGCCCGGCCCAGGCCTACCTGTTTACCGACCCGGTATTTTGCACCGGCGCCCACTGCCCGCCGGGGACGATCGGGCCCAAGGGCCTGCGCCAGTAAGGGTTACAGGACAGGATCATAGGGTTGCGGGGGGATTACAGGGGCGGCTTTGCCGTCTTTTGGGGCCGCCTGTTATTTGGGCCACACCGGCCTGGGGAATGAGCAGGCTTTTATCCCCACACGCCCAAAGCGCTGGCACACACCTTGCTTTTTTACACCCGTTTTACACATCATGTCTTATTAAGCGTGCTGTCCTGTGGCGGAGAAGAAGAACTCTTGTCACTCGGTATGCTTGAGTGCTAAGGTGCGTTACTTAATAAAAGGAAAACCTCGCGTGTCACGTTCTATCGTTGAATCCAGCCTGAGCCCGAAACAAAACCTGCCGGTGTTGCCGTTGCGGAATATCGTTGTGTTTCCGCACATGATCGTGCCGCTGTTCGTGGGCCGGGAGAAAAGCGTGAAAGCGCTGGAAGAGGTTATGCAGGCCAGCAAGCAGATTGTGCTGGTGGCCCAGCGTGACGAGGCTCAGGATGAGCCGGGGCTGGACGGCCTGTACCGCGTGGGCTGCCTGGGTAACGTGCTGCAAATGCTGAAATTGCCCGATGGTACCGTCAAGGTGCTGGTGGAAGGCCAGACCCGCGTGCGCATCACCGATTTGGCCGATACCGGCAGCATGTTCACCGCCAAGGCGGTGGAGTTCATCGAGCGCGAGGGCGACGAGAACGAGCTGGAAGCGCTGCAACGCACGGTGGTGGCCGAGTTTGAAGAGTATGTGAAGCTCAACAAGAAAATTCCGCCGGAAGTGTTGGTGAGCCTCTCTGCCATCGACGAACCCGCGCGGTTGGCCGACACCATTGCCAGCCACCTGAACCTGAAAATCGACCAGAAGCAGGAACTGCTGGAAATCGATTTGGTCGATGACCGGCTGGAAAAGCTTTACCAGCTGATGGAAAACGAAATCGGCCTGCTGCAGGTCGAGCGCCGCATCCGCAACCGCGTGAAGAAGCAGATGGAGAAAAGCCAGCGCGAGTACTACCTGAATGAGCAGATGAAGGCGATTCAGAAAGAGCTGGGCGAGGGAGAAGAAGGCGACTTTGCCGAGTACGAAAAGAAGATCAAGGAACTCAAGCTTAGCAAGGAAGCCAAGGAGAAGGCCGAGGGCGAGATCAAGAAGCTCAAGATGATGAGCCCGATGAGCGCCGAGGCTACCGTGGTGCGCAATTACCTGGACGTGCTGCTGGGCCTGCCCTGGGGTAAAAAGACCAAGCTTAAGAAAGACTTGGTGTTTGCCGAGAAGATTTTGGATGAAGACCATTTCGGCCTTGAGAAGGTCAAGGAACGCATCATCGAGTATCTCGCCGTGCAGCAGCGAGTCGACCAGCTCAAGGGGCCGATTCTTTGCCTCGTCGGCCCGCCGGGGGTGGGGAAAACCTCGCTCGCCGAAAGCATCGCCAAGGCCACCGGCCGTGAGTACGTGCGCATGGCTTTGGGTGGCGTGCGCGACGAAGCCGAAATCCGCGGTCACCGCCGTACCTATATTGGCGCGTTGCCGGGCAAGATTATCCAGAACATCCGCAAGGCCGGGGCCATGAATCCGCTGTTCCTGCTCGATGAAGTGGACAAGCTTGGCCAGGATTTCCGCGGCGACCCTTCCAGCGCGTTGCTGGAAGTGCTCGACCCGGCGCAGAACCACACCTTCAACGACCACTACCTGGAACTGGATGTGGATTTGAGCGACGTGATGTTCCTGTGCACGTCCAACACGCTCAACATTCCGCCGGCGCTGCTCGACCGCATGGAAGTCATCCGCCTGGCCGGTTACACCGAGGATGAAAAACTCGAAATCGCCCGTACCCACCTGGTGAAGCGCGCGATGCAGGACAGCGGCCTGAAGGTTGGTGAACTGAAAATCACCGACGAGGCGCTGCAGGGCATTGTGCGTTACTACACGCGCGAAGCCGGGGTGCGCAGTCTCAAGCGCAACATCGACGCCCTCTGCCGCAAGGCGGTGAAGGAGCTGGTGAGCGCCGAAAGCCCGTCCGCCAAGGAAACCAGAAAGTCCAAAGGCAAGGTTGTGGAACTGGCGAAGGCGAAGGAGGTCAAAAAATCGGCCAAGAGCGCGGATAAAATCACCATCACGCTCGACAACCTCGACAAGTACCTGGGCGTACGCCAGTTCAGCTTCGGCATGAAGGAACACGACCCTCAGGTGGGCCTGGTTACCGGCCTGGCGTGGACCGAGGTGGGTGGCGACATCCTGCCCATCGAGGCCACCGTGTTGCCGGGCAAGGGCAAACTCATCACCACCGGCAAGCTCGGCGAGGTGATGCAGGAGAGCATCCATGCCGCCAGCAGCTACGTGCGCCGCAAGGCCGAGGAGCTGGGCATCGACAGCAAATTCCACGAGGACCGCGACGTGCACGTGCACGTGCCGGATGGTGCCACGCCCAAGGACGGCCCATCCGCGGGCCTGGCTATGGTCACTGCCATCGTCTCGACGCTTACCGGTATTCCGGTGCGGCACGACATCGCCATGACCGGCGAAGTCAGCCTCCGCGGCCGTGCGATGCAGATTGGCGGCCTCAAGGAAAAACTGCTCGCGGCCCTGCGTGGCGGCATCAAGACCGTGTTCCTGCCGCGTGAGAACGTGAAGGACCTGGCCGACATGCCTAAGAACATCAAGGAAGGACTTGAGATTGTGCCGGTGGACAGCGTTGACGAAGTGCTGGCCAAGGCGCTGGTCAAAAGTCCCTTCAAGGGCGGCGGCGGGCGCGCCAAGGAAGGCAAGGCGTCGTCCAAAAAGGATGCCCGGAACGGCAAGAGCAAAGTGCGCAGCAACCTCCCCACCCGGGGCGGCGGGGCGCCGATGCATGCTTCCATGAGTGATTAGTGACCAGTAATCAGTGATCGGTAAAATCACCGCGCCTTGGGCGCGGTGATTTTTTAGCTTTTGGTCCGAAAGCGGCACTGCCGAAATGGCTCTTTTCCTTACCGATCACGGGTCGCTGAGCACTGATTACTGATTAAGAAATATGCAAAACCCCCAAAAATGGCGGTATAGCAGCATAATTACGCCCGCAACTGCTTGACAACATAGGCCTTGAGCCGCTGAAATCGCAGCCGTCCCGCAGCACCACAAGGTGAGCGCGGGGAGGCGGTCTTTCCAAACCGGAATGGCCGTGAGGGATAACCCATAAACGCAAGGATAGAATCCTCATGAACAAGCAAGACCTGATTGCCAAGCTGGCGACCAGCGCCAAGGTGAGCAAGTCGCAAGCCAGCGCCCTCGTGGATGGCCTGATCGAAAGCATCACCAAGGAACTGAAGAAGGGCGGCGAAGTGCGCCTGACCGGTTTCGGCACCTTCAAGATCGCCAAGCGCAAGGCCACCACCGGCCGTAACCCGCGCACCGGCGCCACCATCAAGATCTCGGCCAAGAACTCGCCCAAGTTCCAAGCCGGCAAGAGCCTGAAGGACGCCGTGAACTAAGCTTTCGCTTGTTCAATGCAAAAAAGCCCGCCTTACGGCGGGCTTTTTGTTGGTGGATAGGCCATCTAGGCGGCTGCAGACAGTACAAACTCCAGGGGTGGCCATTCGCCGTAGATGTCACCTGCCGTAATACCACTCGCGAGCCATTTTTTGTCATGGTCGCGGTGCAAGCGGCTGGTGTAGCGCAAGTTGTAGGCGCTCAGCGACAATTGTTTGCGGCCGGTTACCTCGGCAAAGAAGTAACCCGCAACTGGATAGCCGCCCGCCTGGCGCACAGCAGCGGCTTCCCGAGGAGGAACCTCGGTTCGGCCTAAATATACCACCAGCATGTCCTTGAAACGTTCCTTGAACTTCAAAACGTTGTCCTCTCCGTAAGTGCCGTAGGGGAAGGGGATATGCCAGTCGATATGCCCGGCCTGAACCTCGTTGAAACCGGGAAAAAGCCGCTGCAGGGCGGCCAGCAGGCAGGCACGGTGGTCGTCAGTTATATTCTGCTCCGAAACGACGCAAATATGGCTGATGCGCATGGGAAAAACCTCTGGTCTGATGAGCCGAAGATGACCGTGATGTAGGGCAGGGGCGGGGGAATGACAAGTGGTGGGCAATGAGAGACTCGAACTCCCGACCCTCTCCGTGTAAAGGAGACGCTCTACCAACTGAGCTAATTGCCCGTCCGGAGCCCCTATGCCCTAAAAAACCGGTAAGTTCAACCGGGGTAATTGCTTGGCGGGCACCCAAACCCTGTATCGTGCCAAAGGCGCGTTTCATAAGGCCTTACCCCCAAAGCCACTATTTTTGTTCCTTGATTTTGCCCAAAACCCTGCTATAAACCCCGGCGCGCGGAGGTGTAGCTCAGTTGGTTAGAGTATCGGCTTGTCACGCCGAGGGTCGCGGGTTCGAGTCCCGTCACTTCCGCCAGTTATTCCTTAGAATCAGCCACTTTGTTGTTAGTCGTTCCCTTGCGTTCACCAACGCTTAAGTCGTCGTCACCATACCGTTGTGTCAAGTTCTAGTCAAGGTGAGCCTAAGGATATAGCCTTTATTTTCAGTAGCTTGGGTGCGTTCTATAGGTTCAGAGAACAGATAGGGGGTAGGGGAAAAATCGTAATCCCGCCCTCGGTCAGTAAGTGAGTCTCACGAGTAGCAAATTTTCCGAAGGTTAAAAGTCTAGTTCAGGAAAATAAGCCAACAGCAACAAATCCAATACCGGCGAACAGCATCAGGTTGCAGAGCAGGTTCATGAAGCGTAGCAACATCCTTCCCTTCTCGCCGTTAAATATCAGCGCTCGTTCTTCAACCCCCAGGTTATTTATCGCCATGTATCGGCCCAAGGGATACCACAACGCCAAGAGTGCAAGCCCAAGCCAGACCATCAATCCCAATTCCCCCATTTTACCAGCACAAGGGTTGGGTCTTTACATGAGGGGCACAGGAAGTGGCCGTAAGTAGATTCTATGCCGTTGTTAAAGTCCAAAAGCTTGGAATCATCAAAGGCTGGGTCAGAAAGAATTGGAAGCTGTTTTAGCTCAGCCTCTTCTGCGTTAACAGTTGCCAATTCGGTGGAATGCTCATTATAGGCCATGCAAAAACCTTCACCTGTTCTAGGATTAAAACCCGGCTTCAAAAATTGCTTATAGCCGCATGGACACTCGGCGTTATAAAGATACCCCGGCATTAGTTCACTAGCTCCATTGAATGCTGAATACTCTGGATAACCTTCAACAGAACTCTCAAAGTATCCTTGTCGTCTTTGACGCTGGCTGGTGCATCGAGCCAAGCGGTCAATAGCCTATCCCCTGAAACTTTCATGGCCTGAATCCGTAGGATGGGTGCAAAAGGAATCTCTTGAATAAACACCACACCATCATCGGTTACGAAGTTCGCAATCTCGCCTTTCTTTTTCTTTCTCCCGGTAATGAATTCCTTGGTCTTTAAAATCAGTTCATCATTTGTGTAGGCTACCGGCTCTTTAGAAAATCCCACCGTACCGATATGCACAACGTGCTGTAGTTTCTTAAAGTCGAGACTAAGGTTTTTACAAGGTGTGAAAAGCGAAACGAATTTGAACTCTGGGCTTTCGGCACTTTCGGTCAGTTGTCGTTTCTCGTAACTTTCAGGCCAGCGGCAATAAACATCCGGTATTTCATATGTAATTGAGCCATTTATCTCTGGAACAAAAATACTCTGTGTTTCGGCAGAAACGTTCTGTCCGACAAGTATAAAGCATAAGGATAAAGCTGTTGTCTGTTTGCTCATTTAAATAATAGTCCGACTAAACCGCCAAGAATCCCAAATAAGGGATAATCTGCGGCCCACATCCAATATCCGAAAAATATCAGTAAAAAAGCAACCAATAATCCATTCCAGATTTTCGCCCACAAACCAGAACAATCCATAGCGTTTAAACTCTCCCTTTAGAACGGCACCCGCACCTTTACCTGTACAGCGTGGCCTATCAGGCTTGCACGAATATCCGCATCATAATCCAATGTAACCTTTGTGGCGTAGGCGCTGGTCAATTCCAGACCGGCCCCTAGGTTAATCGCATTGCTGTCAGCCTCAATACCCTGTGTGGTGAATGTCGAGCCACCACCGACAAACCGATTGGTAGTAACCAGACTTCTATCCCCCACAGTCAACAGATATTTGGCCCGCACATTGGGTTGTAGCGTATAGCCATTATCAAAGGCCCACTTCCACGCCAGCTTGGCGCCTAAACCGATGTCTGCCGTGTCGTAGGTTGTTCCGTCCACCTGTAAGGCCGAAGGCCCTTGCTCTGTGTAACCGTCTAAATCCAAGTGAGTGTACTGAAAAGAAGCCAAGGGCGTGAATGTGGACTCGAACCACACAGGAAGATTCAAGCCCGCATCAATCCTGCCGGTGTACTGCATCCCGTCAAAGGATGCCTT
>CAZROO010000008.1:28898-48116 GCA_964601735.1 uncultured Pseudomonadales bacterium | reverse complement strand
TAGTTAAGCAAGAACTATCGCCCTCTGCACAAGTAAAGTCCGAGTTAGTAGAACCGATAATTAAAATACCATTGCCTGTGCTTGAGGATAATGGTGATGCAGGTGGACAAACTGTTTGGCTAAAACCAACAACCTGTCCCTCGGCGTTTTTAAATACTGTACGTGCAGGAGTGCCATCGGGGCACTGAGATAGGACAACTTGGCTTATTTCACCTGACGAATGGCCGCCCACCCATCCCCACCTTGGCACATTCCACCAGCCTGGGCCTGGAGGGCTATCAGACCAAGTATCCTCAGCAAATGCAGGGTTTAGACCTCCCGCTATCCAGAGTAAGAAGGCGAACAGAGCGAGCTTTAGTTTCATATCCCTCTCAAATGCTATCTATAGTCATCAAAAACCATAGGGCCGCAAACGCGTCAAGTGCTACTTATAGCCTGTAGATACATAGTGTGCAGAAATTGTCTAATCCCGCATGGATATTCGGGAATTAGCTGCGGTCAGAGTAAAATTTGGTACGCGTGTACGTGAGCTGCGTCTAGCCAAAGGATTTTCTCAGGAATCCTTCGCTGAGGTTTGTGACTTACATCGCACCTACATTGGAGCTATTGAACGCGGTGAGAGGAATGTGTCGCTGGAAAACATTTATAAAATAGCCACGGCGCTAGGGTTAAAGACTAAGGATTTATTCAGCCAGTAAGTCTACTTTCAGGTAGGGGGTAGTTGGCGTTTTGCCGGGGGTTGAGTAGAAAAATAAAACAGCTAAACCTCATCGGCGACTTCATATTTGAGGTTCAGAATTGAACTTAATTTGACCTAACTTGCTAATTTCAAATAACTTTATAGATAGTAACTAGACCTAGGATTGGTAACTAGTCGGCACTGGCGGGTACTCAGGCGATAAGGTCAATCAATACGAAAGAAAGTGACACCAGTGACCCCCAGAAGGGTCAGGTTTATAGAAAATTGCATACAAACCTAACCACTTCCAGTGTCACCTTTGTCACTCCTTATTCGAGTGATGCGGAGAGCTTCACGTCCTGCCATTGATGCTTCCCGCCCGTGCCTCGTTTTGCTTTAAACGAGAGCGCCAGCAGGCGTTTATGCAATTCCGGCATCGAGTAGCTGTCGCCGCCGTTTTCGTTTGCCCATCTGATGTAGGCCGCGTGCATATCGGCCTTACCCACGTTTTGACCAAGCGCAGGCATAACCTCATCGTCCACAAAGCGCTTCACATGGTCCATTTCGTGTTGATACGCCCTGGTTGCCGCCAGAACAGCTTGAGGA
Organism: uncultured Pseudomonadales bacterium; assembly: GCA_964601735.1. Taxonomy (GTDB): domain Bacteria; phylum Pseudomonadota; class Alphaproteobacteria; order UBA2136; family UBA6156; genus DATAJX01. Next base: position 46,831 of record CAZROO010000008.1, on the reverse strand, counting down.
GGCTGTAGCCTACCGCTTTGCCATTGCTGGAAGCCACGCACGGCCCAAGCCAGGATGCCGGGCAGTTCCGCTTTTAGTTTTTCGCTTAACTGGCCGTCCTGTCTCTCTTTTGGTACAGCTACGTTGAAGGGAATCAGGTAAATACGGCGCCAGATTGCCGGGTCATCACCCCTCAATTTTGGCTTGTGATTCGTTACTAGCCAGAGTTTGCACTCCGGCTTGAACTCAAAGTATTCCTTACGCAGGAACCTCGCCGTCATGGTGTCGCCGCCCGTAATTTGCTTAACCAGGGCAGCCGCTAGGTGCTGGTTTGCCTCCCCTTCGCTTGCCGTTACCAGCCTAGCACCACGCAGGCGGGCAATGTCGTTGGGGATGCCGCCTCCCTGCCTTTTGACCATCAACGTTTCCATCGGGGTGTTGCAGGCGTAGTCGCCAAGTAACTCTTGCAGTACCTTGAGGAGAGTGGATTTGCCGTTGGCTCCCGTACCGTGAGCGATAAAGAAACACTGCTCCGAGGTATCGCCCGACAGGCTGTAACCCACGGCACGCTGCACAAAATCAATCAACTCAGGTTCACCATCAAAAGTGTCGCGCAAAAAGCCTTCAAAAACCGGGCATTTAGCCTCTGCATTGAAGCTTACGTTGATTTGTTTGGTTAGCCAGTGGTGCTTGTCGAAAGGCAAAAGCTGGCCAGATTGCAGGTCAATCACGCCATTTGTGCAGTTCAACAGGTACGGTCTGGCATCAAGGTTGTCCGAGGTAACGGCGATATGAGGCTTGGCAACGTCGCACATAGCCTTGAGCTTGTGGAAGTTGTTGGACTGGCGCGCCCAACTAGCCAGGTCGGCAGAGTCTTGGCGGCTGGCGTTTTCCAAGTCACGCCACAGGCTTTTAGCCGTAGCCTGCGCCTTGAGGTCAATCGCCGTCTGGTCGTCAAGTTCCCAATAGCGGCCGTTCCAAACCAACCAAGCGCCCATATCGCGCACGTAGCGAATAACCTCGCCGTGGTGACGCACAAAACGCTGGGCATTGCCAATGTCGGTCATCTCGGACTCGGTTGGGGTGGTGGTGATAGTTGCTTGTTGGATACCCAGCCATTCGCTGACTTTTGCCACTACGTCCGGCCCGCAAAGCTCAATCAATCGTGGCCAACCTGTCGCTGACTCACCACTGGCCTTACGTGCTGCCGTTGTACGCACCGCCATTAGCCTGTCCTCGGTTTCGGGGTCATTTGCCGCTAGGCAAACAGCCTCAACAAAAAGTTCAGCCTGTGCAATGTCCCAGCCGCCATTCAGCAACCCACCTGCCAGCGCCATAACTTTGTCGTGGCGACTGCCTTCCTGCCATTGTTGGGCGAGTAGACTTGCCGCTGCCAGCTTGCCTACCTCACGCATGAGGCTGTCCCTGCTTATCCCCGCTGCCTCACCTTCACGGTCAAAGCGTACAGCTTCGCCGGATGGGTGGGTTGAAGGTGGAAACAAGGTGTGCCCGCCACCAGCTCGATATTCCACGAGCGTTTTTGACCCAAACTGGAACTTTCTCATTCTGCCTGCATCAGCCACCATATAAAGGTAGTGGCTGGCGGGTTTTGATGAACGCCCGAATATCAAGCCTGTTGTCGGCAGTAAAACCCTTGCCGCCCTCATGGCTTCTGGGCAGTCTAAATCAATGTCCACCAAGCCCCCGGAAGGCTCACCAAGCAAAATGCCGAGGTTTGAGTTCTGCTGAAACTCGGTAGGGTCAACGTCAGAAATCCTTAGATTCTGCCAGTTATCGCCCTGAGGTTCTTTTGTTCTTGGCTTGACCGGAATGGAAACCCAGCCACGCCTCCTGTAGTCTTCCAATTTTTCGATTACATGCATGTACGCCTCCTCCTGGTGGAGTCAGACGATTTAACTTTAATAACGTTATTCATGTTATTGTCTTTCTATATAGATTTTCCACACCAAAAGACCTCCAAGCATAATTGCCCGAAAGTTGTGGTGCGGTTTAGTCTTGGAAAACAGCCTGCCAGAACGACAAGCCCGTTTTTCAGGATTCGGCACGAAGTGTATGATACTTAAAGCTATTTGTCAACAGAAATCGTGGTTTTGCCTAGCAAATCCGGCTCTGCAATCTGTTGGCTGTAGTGGCGTAGCTGCTCACTCGACAGGTGCGCGTAACGCATGACCATTGCGTAACTGCTCCAACCACCCAACTCCTGCAAAACATGCAGCGGTGTTCCGGCTTGAATATGCCAAGAGGCAAAGGTGTGGCGTAGGTCGTGCCACCTAAAATCAGCGATGCCAGCCCGCTTGAGAGCTTTACGCCACGCATGGTTGTTAGGCCGAGTAACGGGCTTGCCTTCAAAGGTAAAAACAAAGGATTCGTTCCTACCCGTCTGCCGTACTATCACCTCCCGCGCCACGTTGTTGAGGGGCACGGCAATGGCTTTTCCTGCCTTTGCTTCGTCGGGGTGAATCCACACATGAGAGCGTTGCAGGTCAACCTGGCTCCACCGCAGACCCGTTACATTAGAAGCGCGTAGCCCTGTGCTAAGGCTAAATAGCGCCATGTCCTGCAAGTGCGGCGGTAGCTCATTCAGTAACCTTCGTGCCTCGTCCTTGGTGAGGTAGCGAATCCTGCGTTCCGATTCCTTGTACAGCCTAATATGCGGCACTTTGTCGAGCCAGCCCCATTGCTGGTGTGCGCGTCTAAGGATTGCTCTTATTAGAGTAAGCACCCGGTTGGCTGTGGGTGGCGAAGTTTCTGCCGCTTTGAGTTCGCCAAGCCGGTGAATAACCGCCGCTGTGATTTCGGCCAGCGGCTTATCGTTCAAGTGAGGCTTAAGCCACGCAATCCTTATCTGGTCGTTAATGTGGTCGCGCTTGTCACGGGTTTCATTGAGCCACCTCTGTGCGGCTTGCTGCCATGCTGGGCTTTTCTCTGTTTCCTGCAAAGCGTAATGCTGTTGGCCGAGGACAAGGCTGGCCCGCAGTTCTTCCTCAAAAACCTTGGCCTTCTTTACGTCGGTCAGTTTCGTTGATTTCCTGATACGTCGGCCAGTCCTAGGATTAACCAAGCTGACCCACCAGTAAGGGGAATCTTCCAAACGATACAGAGCCATGTTATAAGCCTCGCCGCGTCAAGTTCTAGTCAAGTTGGCGCGACGGAAGAAACTGGCCTAAGGCTAAGTCTCTGAAACTAAGGAGCGGAGGTGTAGCTCAGTTGGTTAGAGTATCGGCTTGTCACGCCGAGGGTCGCGGGTTCGAGTCCCGTCACTTCCGCCAGAGATTGGAAAAAAGCGCCCTTAAGGGGGCGTTTTTTTGGTATAGTGCGGCATGAGACTCTTTTTCATTCGTCATGGCCAAACCACTGGTGATGTTGAAGACCGTTACGGCGGCGCTTACGACGATTTGCTGTCACAGGAAGGCGAACGTCAGGTACAGGCTTTGGGTTTAGCTTTGGCCAATCGTGGCATCCAAAAGATTTACAGCAGTCCGCTCAAACGCGCCCAGCAAACGGCCAATGGCCTCAAATCGCAGCTTTTGCCTTTGTTGAAAGTGGAAGTGCTAGATGGGCTCGCCGAGCGTAACCAGTATGGCCAGCTTACCGGAATGGTTAAGGCCGAGGCCAAGCAAAAATACCCCGACCTCGTCCAGGCCGTGAAAGACCGCAACAACACCCTTCCGGGGGCCGAGAGCTATATCGATGCGGTTGCGCGGATGATGAAAGCTTTCAACCATATCGTGGCGCAAAATCATGCTTGTGCGGCGGCGGTCTGGCATGGCGGTGGCATGCGGGCGTTGTTCCGTGAGATTCTCAAAAAAGGTGAAATCGTGGGTGATTGCGGCGACTGTTGCTGGGTCGAGTTGGAAAAGACGAATGACGGTTTTGCTATCAAGAGTTCTTCAGGATTAGTCTTCGATTTTTAAGTCGGTGTATCTCGGCCACACACGCTGTGCCGTAATTACCGTGTATGCTGCTTTAAGCCTGAAAATCCGCCGCATTTACCCTAAGCTGGCGCAGGAGATTTAGTACCGCGCATGGCTATGGATATTGTGGATTTGATGATTGCCGATCACGTCATCGGCGTCACCGATTTGCATAGCCTGCCGGTGGTGGTGCAAAAGGACGCCGATGCGCTTATCGAGGCCCTGGGCAAGGCGGGCAAGCTCAATATCAGCCAGCAGGGCCGCTACAAGGCCATCGCCTACGAGTATCCGGTCAAAAACGATGAGGAAATGATGAAGGTTACCCCCCACCAGGTGGAGGGTATCGACCGTGAATTCATGCAGTTCCACACTGCGTGCCCCATTGAGCTTGGCCGGGGCCAGGTGCTGTGGGCGGCGGCCGATTTGCCCAACAAGCGCCTGCATTCGGAAATATTGCTGCGCAACCGCAAAAACAGCCACCAGTTCGTCTGGGCCAGCGCCAAGAGCATCGAAGGCGCGTTGGAGCGCATGAACAAGCGGGAAGGGCACAGCCTCAAGTTTCTGGTCGAAAATGCCTACGCCCAAATCAACGCCGGTAACGATGACGCCATCATTTCGCTGGTGGATGAAATTATCCGCACCGCGTACAAAAATGGTGCCTCCGACCTGCACGTCGAAATCCTCAACCGCAAGCCCACGGTGATGGCGCGCATCGATAACGAACTGGAAGAGCTGGTGGCGTTGCCCAGCGAGGTTTACGACCGCGTGGTGGGCCGCCTGCGCCACATGGCGGGCGTGAGCGCCGAAAACTTCAAAAAGCCGCTCTATGGCCGTATGACGTTCGAGCTCACCAACCGCCAGAGCGTCGATATCCGTTATACCACCCAGCCGATTACGCTGGAGAATACCGCCAAAATCGCCATGCGTTTCCTGCGCCCGTTTGAGGGCAGCATGGATACCTTCGGCTACACCGATGAAACCATCGATAAAATCGACCAGCTGATGCGTTTTGAAGAAGGTGTGATCATTTTTGCCGGACCGACCGGTAGTGGTAAATCGACCGCCTGCCGCCTGATGATCCGCCGCGGCCAGCGCCCGGGGCAGAACGTGATTGCGTACGAGAAGCAGATCGAAGAACGCATGGGCAACGTGATTCAGACCGAAGAGGATCTGAACGCGGGCGTGAACCTGGAAAGCTTCATGTACGCCGCGCTGGGGCTGGACCCGGATGTGCTGTTCATCGGGGAAGTGCGTTCGCCCGAAGACACTCGCCGCGTCATTGATGCCGGTAACCTGGGGCACCTGGTCATTACCACCATGCACGCCAACGACAGCTTCATGACGGTTGACCGCCTGTTGCAACGTGGTGTGCCGCCGGAACTGATTTTCTCCAACGTCAAGGGCATCATTTCGCAGCGCCTGGTGCGCCGCCTGTGCCCCAAGTGCAAGGTGCCGCACGAGCTTGACACCAAAACCGCCGAGCAGCTGGAAAAAATCCGCGCCCTGGGCTGGAAGGCGGGCGAGAACATATACCGCCCCAACCGCAACGGCTGCGAGCTGTGCCACTACCGCGGCTACACCGGGCGCATTGCCATGGAAGAAGTGCTGGAAATGTGGCGCCGCGACATCCACCGAAACGTGTGGAGTGGTACCCGCCTGCGTCCGGACTGGCTTGACGTAATGCGCGAGCAGGCAGCGGGTATCGGCATGAAGGATATGCTGATGAACGGCCTGCGCCACGTTAAAAACGGTATTACCTCAATCGATGAACTGGAGAACCTGTTCAGTGCCGAACTCGAAACCCTTCGCTGACACGCTGGCCCTGCGGGCAGGCACGGCGTCGCCATTCGCGGGCAGCGGCCGTACCTCCATCAGCGCGCGCGACCGCGAGCGCCTGTTCTTTTTCATGGCCATGATGATGAAAACCGGCCAGACCACCGCCGATGCGCTCCGTGCCGTGGCCAAGGCCTTCCGGTCGGAGAAAAAAGAAGCTATTGCCGGGGCGCTGGTGGGTATCGCGCAAAAAGTGTCGCAGGGTAAAACCCTGTCGCAAAGCATGCTGTCCGAGCGCCAGATGTTCTCCGACGTCCATCGCGCTGCGGTGATGGCGGGTGAGGCCAGCAACAACATGCAAAAAAGCTTTGAGGTGCTACGCGTGCTGGAAGACAAGGCCATTGCCAGCTCACGCGCGGGCATGGCCGAACTGCTGACGCCGTTCCTTATGCTGGTGATGTCGTGCGTCAGCATCTTCAACACCGGGCTCAACACCCTGCCGGTCATGGCCAACCTGCAGGCGCAGCAAGGTAAGCCGGTGGCGGCCATTCCGGCGGGTATTATGGCCACCACGCATTTTTGCGCGCATTACTGGTACCTGTTCGCCAGCGCGTTTATTGTTTTGCTCATCATGATTTTCACCCTTTACGGCAGCCCGCAAGGCCGGGGCACGCTCGACCGCATCAAACTCTCCATCCCCATTTACGGCACCTATCTGACGCTTTACACCTATAACCAGATGCTGCTGTATTTCCCTTACCTTATTGCCAGCGGGGTCAAGCCCAAGCAGCTCATTCCCATTATGGAAGCGCTGACCACCAACAGCATCCTCAAGCGTAAAATCGACAGCTTCAACCACGTTATCACCACCGGTGGCACCATGGCCGAGGCCATGACCCGTGCGGGCTTTCCCGAACTGATCGTGACGCCGGTGAGCGTGGCCGAAAACTATGCGCCCACCGAAGGCAACGTCAACGACGTGCTGATTGAGGGCATGAGCCACGCCCATAATATCCTTGAGCGCATCCTTACCGACACCCACGGGCGTTTCATCGCCGTGTTCTCCACCCTGTTGTGGATTATGGGCGGCGCGGTGATGATGCTCGATATGTTATCGATCGTGATGTCGCAGGCATAATAATGGAACAGCTCATCGCCCAACTCCGCGCCCAGATAAAAGACCTCATCCCTCCGGCGTGGCGCGAGTATTACAATGACGGTCGCGAGGCCGCCAAGCCGGTCATCGAGCAAATCAAGCCGTACGTGCAAATCATCGCGCCGTACTGGAAGATGTTCGTCGACCGTTTCGGCAACATAGTGCAGGCCCGCCGCGTGGGGCAGGTGGGTGATACGTTCCGCAGCCTCTGCGTCGTCGGCCTCAACCGCAGCGAGCTGCTTCTCTCGGGCGAGCGCATGCCGGTGTTTGCCGACAGCTGGCAGGAACTGGTGGATGACAGTCTGCGCCGCGGCCTGGCCATCCTGTTTTTCGCCCCGCGCGGCTATGACGGCCAGCCGGTCGATCCCTACCTATTCCTGGCGGGCGAAGTGACGGCCGAAGAGGGCATCGATGCCAGTGCCCACGCCCAGGCGCAGGCGCAACTGGGCGGCCTGCCGCTGCTCGACCTCTGCCGCATGGCGCCCGCCGCGCCCAATACCGTTAATATTCTGCTCGCCGCCGATGTGCTGTTCCACTGGGACGTGAAGGATAACTACGTACTGCCCACCACGCCCACCACCTGGGCGCGGGACGTGGAAAGCGTGCTCAAAAGCTACCCGCGCACCACCCGTGCCAGCATTTATACGGCTTGGGAAACAGAGCACCTGCCGCCCAACGAGCGCATCACCGTGCGGACCTTACGCGAACTGCCGCTCGACACCCACACCTGGCTCAACCGCCCCACCTTCCAGGAGCAATACGGCAGCCTGGTACTGGTGTTGGGCATGATGATGGTGGCTACCACCTGGGGCCTGCTTACGCTCAATGCCCGCCGGGTGGATGACGTCAACGAGCAGCTCCGCGTGGTCGAGCAGCAAATCCCCAGCGGTGGCAAGTTCGGCGAAGTCGAGCGCGTGGTGACCGAGCAGGAACGCATGATGCAAAAGCGCGAACTGTTCTACCTCACCGTCAAGGACGCCAGCCGGGCTATTGAGCTGAGCAATTTCAAAACCGACAGCTTTGAGGTGAAAAGCCCGGACGCCGACACCCCGCCCGACCAGTTGCTGGTGACGGTGGAAGCCAAGCGCGACGCCTACAGCGGCTGGCTGCAAGAAGAGCCTGCGGCCAAGGCCTTCCTGCTCAACAGCGCGCTGATTGCCGCGGTGCGCAAACAACCCAGCGGTATTTACAAGCTGGAAGGCCTGGTACCCCTGGGGCCGGTTTGGCGTGAGTACCAAAAGCTGGTCGGCGGCAAAATCAAGGCAGGCGATACACCGGCTAAAGCCACCGCCGGCAAAAGTAAAAAAGCGGAGGACGGCCAATGATCAAGTTTGCTGCCGGCCTGGCCCTGATGGTGATGTCGCTGATTATCGGCACATGGAAATGGTTTGACCAAAGCGCCGACTACAAGGCCAAGGTGGCCGGGCTGGAAGACGCCACCAGCAAGCGCGAGGAAGGGCTCGACCTCAACCAGCGGGTTAAAAAAGTCCGGGCCCAGAGCATGCAAACCGGTGACGACCAGAAGTTCACCATCGAGCGCCTGCTCGATATCGGCCCGCCGGGCATGGAATGGCGCTTCATCGGCCAGCCACGCACCATCGGCGGTTCGCGCATGCTTTACCGTCACACCTTCCGTATCGTCGGACCCTCCACCTTCGGCCAGAGCGAGGAACTGATGCGCCGCCTGGTGACGTTGCCCGGTTTTGTGCCTACCCGTTACTGCTATGCTTGCGGCCTGGTGCCCAAGGGCACGCCGGAAGACCAGCGCATGGTTCAAATCGAAGGATACTTGTATGTCTACGATCCATCCGCGCAATTCTAAGGAGCATTCTACTATGCGGGCGGCTTTTTACTTTTTCCTAGCCCTGCGCTCCTCACGTACTAAGAGTGTACGCTGCGGTGCTCGTGCGTCGGAGAAAAGCAAAAATCCATCCCGCCTAGCGAATGCCTGGACTGTGGCCATGCTATTGCTGGCCAGCGCTGCCGTTGCGCAAACCATACCCGCGCCCACCACCGGCAGCAGGTTCAACTGGCCGCGCACTTTTGCCGGGCAGCCGGACTTCGAATTCTCCCGCGCCGACGTGGTGGACGATTATTACAAGCAGGGCAAAAACCAAAAGCCGCTGCCGACACTGCAAGACCTGCTGGAAGGCGCGACCATCGACCCGCTGGGCCTGGCGGTGCCGGTCTCCAAAACTGTCAGCGGCACGGCGGTCAGCGGCACCACTGCGGCCATCGTCATCAACGAAGGCAGCGGTGCCGAGCCCAGCCAGACCGAACTCCCCGCACTCAACGTGCCTGCCGGCCTCGACCTCTCCGAGTTCAAGGGGGCCATGCAGCAGCGGTTGCGCGAATACCTGCAAAACTGGAACCCCGACCTGCGCAGCTACGAGCTCAGCTACCTGTTGCGCGGCCTGCAGCTGGGCGGGGTGATGACCTCGCCTGAACGCCGCGCCATCATCAACGGCGTCAGCTACGCAGTGGGCGACCAACTTAAGGCCAGCATCACCGTCACGCCGTCCGACGACGAACTGCTCAACGTGCTGCAGGAGCAAATGCCGGATGCCAAGGGGCTTACGCCGCTGCAAATCAAGGCCTACCAGCAGGCCTATGCCGACGAGGTGGCCGAAATCGCCAAACAACGCAAAGAAAAGCCCTCACTCTACCAGCGCATCTTTACCTTGCCTGTCACCGTGCGGGCCATCCAGTCGCGCAAGGTTACCTTGGAGTTTAATGGTGTTACATACGACCTGGCCATTCCGTTCGCTATGTAAACGCTCCCGGATGGGCGGCTTTTTACTTTTTTCTCATCCTGCGCTCCGCACGCACCTCAAAAGTGCGCTTGCGGTGCTCTGCCATCGCAAAAAAGCAAAAATCCATCCCACCGGAGAGCGTTTAGCGATTGGTTCGCTTCAAGGGGGGGCGATTTCGCCCTTCATGTTCGGCCTCATCATCGGCATGAGTATTTTTTCGGTGCTCAGCCTGCAATGGGCCAAACAGGAACTTGCCCGCCAGCAGGCCAGGAACGCCGCGCACGACAAAGCCCAGGCCGAAGACATGGCCAAGGCCATCCAGTTTTCGATGCTGACCGAAACCCGCGATAACTACCATGACGACATCGACGTGAAACGGGCCATGCCGTATACCACCATCGCTACCGGCAAAACCCGCGGCGGCGAGCAGGTGATGGTGGGCGTGCAGGAGCAAGACCCCAAGGCCAACTTCGGTGCGGGCAATACGCGGGTAGGGGTCACGGCGTCCGACGACATCCTCCGGCGCGCGCAGGTTTACCGTGCCGGCAATGCCGACGACATCCTCGCGCTGGCCGCGCAAAGTAATACCACGGTGGTCACGTTCGACACCTCGGCGGTGCGCAGCAAGCAAATGCGCGACAGCACCAGCGCGCTGGAAGGCATGGCCGAGCAGATTTACGCTTTTTACGCCGGCAACATGCGCTTCCCCAGTGTGGGCGAATACAGCCGGCTGGCGGCGCAGTTCAGTTACCACGATGCCTGGGGCAAACCGTTCGATTACCAGTTCGGCGACAACGACAATGCGGCATTATCGTTTACGACACCGTGGAATTACACCTATACTCAAAAACTGAATTTACGCGACACCAACGACCAACAACAAACCGATAACAATAATGCTTCGTTTGTTACGCCGACAACGCCGGTCTCCGGCACCAACTGACAAGCGCCGGGGTTTAATGACCCGGCTGGCGCAGCGTGGCGCCATGTTTGGCATGGACGCGCGCATCGCGCTCATCGTTGCTGCCATCCTTACCGCCGCGGGCGGCATCACCATCATGAGCAGGCTCGAGCGCAGCAAGGTGGAGCAGGCCGAGCTTGGGGCGCAGAACCTGCGCGATTCCATTCTCAAATATTACCAGAGCGTCGGCATCAACCAACTGCCGCCGAACCTCGACATCCTGTTCCAAAGCGGTCTGGTGACCGACCCGGGACTTAAAAAAGACCCTTGGGGCAACCCCTGGTACTACGAGCGGTTCTCTTCCACGGTAACGCTCGAGGGTAACCCCATCACCGTGCATTACGCGGTGGTCTACAGTGCCGGCAAGGATGGTGTGGCCAACAGCCCATCGCTTTCCACCGACAGCGACTTTGCCCAGTGGGAACCGCTTAACGACGACGTTGGCACCAAAATGAGCACGCGCGATATCGAAATGGCGCGGCTGGAAGACTACCGCGCCCGCGCACAGCTCATTATCGACAAGCTGCAAACGGCCGAAAACGCCGCGTATGTCGAGGCCCAGGCCAGCTGCACCGGCCTCAAGCCGCCGGACTGGTGCACCAACACCAACAACAAAAACTACACGCAGTTCAACTTTTATCCGCCCAGCAACGCCAACAGCGCCAGCGGCGTGGTCTATTACGCGTCCGACATCCTTAAAAAGCCGGTCTACAACAGCGGCGATGAGAATGACATGACGCAACTGATGAACGACCTGGGGCTGCCCAGCACCTACGCGCATGACCCCTGGGGTCGCACGCTGCACTACAGCAGCAACGTGTCCGGCCGCACCGACCCGCCATTCTCGGCCAGCATCTGCTTTTCGTTCGACGCCGACTGTTTCAACAATTAGCGGTGCCGGCAGATAATAAAAAAGGGGCCTCATGGCCCCTTAGACCTTCGCGCCTCAATGTGCCGCTTTTACGGTGATTTTCGTGGCCCCATTATTGGCGGGTTTGGCGATGCTGACTTTCAGTACGCCATCCTTCACGCTGGCATCCACCGCATCGGCCTCGGGCTCAAACGGCAGTTGCAGGCTGCGGCTGAAGCTGCCGCTACGGCGTTCCACCACGTGCCAGTTGGTGTCTTTTTCTTCCCGCTCAAGGCGCTTTTGTCCCTTGATGGTCACCACATTACCATGCACCTGAACATCAATGTCCTTTTCGGTCATGCCGGGTAATTCGGCCTGCAAGGTGATGGCCCTGGATGTTTCGGCTACGTCCAGGCGCGGCATCAGGTCGGCGGCGGTGCTGCCAAAGTTGTCCATCAGGCGGTTCATGTCTTCAAAAATGGTTGTCGGAAAGGCGTTGCCAAACGCCGGGCGGCCAAATCCGAAGGGTAGAAGGTCATATGTTTTCATGTGGTTATCTCCTTTTGTTTGCCCCATTATTGGCACTCATAAATATAGAGTGCTAATTTATTTTGTCAATCGGCAAAAGCACGGGCTGACGGCGAAGGAGGCTTTGTCGTATGCTGTTTTTATGAAGGTTCCCGCCGCTCACCGCCAAGCCCACAGTTGCCTCTGGCCCTGGGAAAAAGCCACTCTTGCGCCCGCCGACCTGGTCCTGCCGGGCTGGCTGCCGCTGCGGGCCGACGGCGTCGTCACGCTACTGGGAGGCATTCTCGGCACCATCCTCTTACCCGCGCCGCTGTGGCCGCTGGCCTGGGTGCTGGCGCGGCTGGCCGCGCTGGATCTGACCTTATATATATTGCCGGATATCTACACCATTCCGCTGCTGGCGGTGGGGCTTACCCACGCCCTCCAAATCCATGCCATGCCGCAGTTTTTGGCCGGGGTAGTGTTGCTGGCGCTGCAACTGTCCGGCCAGCGGCGGCTGCAATCGCACTTCGGCGGCGGCGATTTCAAATTGCTCGCGGCGATGCTGGCGTGGCTGCCGCTGCAAACGGCGGCGATGGCGGTGGCGGTGGGTTGCATCGTGTGGCTGCCACTGGCGTTCTGGCGGCCCAAGGCCATGCATCCCTTCGGTTTACCGCTCATTTTAGGGTGGCTTATCATTTTAGCCTTTCCCCACTTGCCGGAATGGCTCCTTCGCCCCATGTTGGGAGGATAAATGAGCAAGTGCAGCTGGCCCCAGTGTAACGAAGAAGGAACCTTTCCGGCTCCCAAAAACCCGCGTGATTTGCGCGGCCGCCAGTATTTCTGCCAGGCCCATATCAAGGAGTTCAACAAAAACTGGGACGGCCTCAAAGGTTTTAACGAGAATGAACTGTGGGGCATCCAAAGCGGCAGCACGGTGTGGCAGCGCCCGGTATGGATGGAAGGCCTCAACGGCGTCAAAGGCGCCAAGGTCGAGGTGAAGCCGTTTGCAACCGCGCAAGACCTCTTCGGGTTCTTTCAGCAGCGTATCAAGGCCGAAAAGGCCAATAAGGAGGCGTTACCCAGTACCGCCACCCTGCCGGCCGACGTGAAGGAAGCCTGTGCCATTTTCAGCATTCCCGAACCGCTGCCGATGCCGGAATTGAAACCACGCTATTTGAATCTGGTGAAGAAGAACCACCCCGATGTGAACAAAGCGCCGGAAGCCGCGGAATACATCAAGCGGATTAATGTGGCGTATCAAATCCTGACCAATTTCAGCGAGCGCCGCGCTTAAGGGCTTAGGGCCTGGCGCGTAGTAAAGGGCCTTGCGGCCCTTTTTTATCAGTCTTGGATGGAGCCGACCTCGGGGTTGGTCGGTGTCACCGGCGCAGTGGGGGTGATGAACTGCGCGGGCGGCAGCGCATCGGTTTTGGGGCTGCCCCAAATGTGGCTGTCGGTAGAGCGGAGTTGCCAGCCGATGGCCTCGCTCATCTGGCGGATGGCATCTTCGGTCAAATCGTACATGCGGTTGCGGTCCATGTCCGAGCTGGGGCTGCGGCCGTTGAAAGTGGTGCGGCGGCGCTCCAGCTCGATGCTGTAGGGGCGGTTGAAGGCCACGCTGCTGTCGCTGCGGCGGGCAATCACGCGGGCTTCCAGTTCTACGGTGTAGCGGCCGAACTGGCCGTCCCAGAGGCTGCCGGGGCGGATGCGCGTCTTGAGCCGGGTCAGTTCGATTTCCACCCGGTAATGCTTGGCCATGCGCGGGCGGTAAGCCAGGTACTTGTTGAACAGCACAGGCGCCCGCGCGGTCACGCCCTGCATCAGGTTGTCGGGGTCGTAGTCGTAAATGGTGTTGTCGTAGGGGTCGGTGGCTTCCACGCGGGGGTTGCGGTTGTCCACAAAACGGACGATTTCCACGCTGAAGTCGCTGCGCGCAATCAGCCGTTCCTTCTGCGTCCATTCACGGTCGGTAAAACCGGTCCCTTCCAGCGGCGGGTAGTCGGGCTGGCGGCCGCCGGCGCAGGATGACAGGATAAAAGGATAAGAGGATAAGAGGATAAGAAAGCAGAGTCGGCAAATCATCCCGAAAGCCTGTAGTCCTGTAGCCTTGTGACCTGTCATCCTAATTATTTCCTTTCGCCATCAACGCGGCGCTAAACTGGTGCGCCAATTCCTGCGTGCAACCTTTCAGCACGGCCTGCCACATTCTTTTGTCGCGCCCCTGGGGCGTCAATGGCCGGGCCGACTTTTCCTGCCAGGACTCGGTCGCGATTGCATCAAGCGCAAAGCCCTCGCGCTGCACTTCGCTGCAGGTGGCGCCGAACTTCGCCATCTGGCGGGTATTGGTACTGTCGTCGTCGGCATAGCCTTCCATGGCAATGCTCATGGCGTAGCTGCCGTTGCCGTCGGTGGTGGCTTCGTAGTGGGTCACCTTCAAATGCAATCTGGCTTCGCGGGCGCCGTATATCGAATAAGGCAGGTTGCCCGTAAAGCCCAGGGCAATGGCCTGCGCGTCGTAGGGGTATGCGTCGTAGAGCGGGTCGGTGCCGCCGTTTTCGACGCTGGGGCGCGCGTCTGAAATGTCCGCCAGGGTAAAATGATAGGGCAGGGGCGTAGCGGGTGGCGGCGTGGTGGCGCAGCCCCACAAGGGACCGGCGGCCAGCAGGCAGGCAAATAAACGGGTCAGGGAACAGGTCTGGCGCATAGGCCCGATTGTAAAGGCTAACCGGCCACCACCCTAGGCCGCTGCCAAACCGCCATGCAGAATAAAAAAGACGCCATCCACGCAGGGATGACGTCTTCAGCCTACAAGCCCGCAAACAGGCCGGGTTTGGTGGGTGGTTGCAGGGCCTCCAACTGATGGCGTTTCCAGGCGATGTGCACGGTCGTGAAACTCAGGTTCCAGGCCTTGGCCACCTGCTGGCAGGCGGCATGGGCCGAAATCCCCGGCACGGTGGCCTGCAAGCGTGCCAGTTCATGGCCCAGACTTTGTTGCAAGCCGGGTGATACCGGTGGCTTGGCCTGTAACTGCAATTTGTACCATCTTATCTGGGGGTTCAGCGCAAAAGGGCTGTGCCGCTGCCGCCAGGTTCTGGCTTCGCCGGTTTCAAACCGCTGGAGCAGGCTTCTCAGGTATTTCTGGTTTAGCTGGAACCTGGCAGCCACATGGTGGCAGGCGCGGTTGGTTGAATAACCGTGCCGCCACATGGCCTCAAACACCAGGGGTAGCGCCTTGTTGGCCACATCGTGGCTTTGGTTTGTCTGGCGCTGTTGTTTGCGCGAGCCCTTGAAACCGGGTGTGTTGGGTATGGCCAACAGGCGCTGCGGCGGCTCGCCAGGTCGCAGAGGCATGTCGTGTATGTTCACAGGGTAACTCCGTAAAAAGGAGGGGGAAAAGGAGAGAATGACTCTGCCGTCAGCATACCCACCGTGCCGTACCGGTGCAAGCGTAGCTGCCCAAAAGTTTTAACTACTTGGCGCCAACCACCACCCGGTTGCGCCCGGCCAAGTCAGGCATAATTTTAATATCCTTGAATCCCGCCGCCGTAAAAAGCCCGCATACGGCCTCGCCTTGCGTAAAGCCCATCTCCACCGCCAGCATCCCACCGGGCTTGAGTCTCTCCAATGCCTGCGGAATGAGACGCCGGTAAACATCCAATCCATCTTCACCCGCTGCCAAAGCGAGCTTGGGTTCATGGTTCCGCACATCGGGCTCAAGCGCCGCCCACTCCTCCTCGGCGATATACGGCGGGTTGGAAAAAATCACATCCACCCGCTTAGTAAAGTTGGGGGCAAGGGGTGTCAGCAAATCCCCCTCAAACAACTCGCACCGTTCCAGCACACCGGCCCTGCGCAGGTTCTCTTCGGCAATCGCCAGCGCATCGGGAGAAATCTCAATCCCTACCCCCCGCCATTCGGATTTTGCCAGTAAAACAGACCCTAAAACCGCCCCACTGCCAAGGCCCACTTCTACAGCGACAACCTGCTCACCGATAACCGATGGCCGATAACCGATAACCGTTTCCACCAGCACTTCCGTATCCGGGCGGGGAATCAGTACCCCCGGCGCCACGCGCCATTCCCGCCCGTAAAAATCGGCCAGCTCCAGAATATAGGCGAGGGGTTCACGCTGGAGACGCCGCTTTAAGATAATCTCTAAAACAACTGAATCATTAGCGGTTATTTCACGCCATTCCTGCGCCAGCAGCGATGTGTTATCCAAGTCCAGCACATACTGCACCATGCGCTGGCCCTCGCGCGGGGCGGGGTCGATGCCTCCATCCTCCAGCGCTGCTTGCAGGCGCCGCCAGGCAGCGCCGACTGTTTCCATTACGATTCTTCAGCCAGGCTCGCCAACCGGTCGGCTTCGTCGGCGCGTTGCAGGTTGGCGATGATTTCATTCAGGTTCTTGCCGCCTGCCATCACGTCCGGCAGGTTGTGCACGGTGAACTCGATGCGGTGGTCGGTCACCCGGTTCTGGGGAAAGTTATAAGTGCGGATTTTCTCCGAGCGGTCGCCGCTGCCCACCATGCTCTTGCGGGCGCTGGCACGTTCGCGGTCCTGGCGTTCCTTTTCGGCGGCGTACAGGCGGCTTTGCAGAATCTTCAGCGCTTTGGCCTTGTTCTTGATTTGGCTCTTTTCGTCCTGGCAGCTCACCACCACGCCGGTGGGGATGTGCGTAATCCGCACCGCGCTGTCGGTGGTGTTGACGCTCTGACCGCCGGGCCCGGAACTGCGGAACACGTCGATGCGCAGGTCTTTTTCCTCAATCCTGATGTCCACGTCCTCGGCCTCGGGCAGCACCGCCACGGTTACGGCACTGGTGTGCACGCGGCCCTGGGTTTCGGTCAGAGGCACACGCTGTACACGGTGCACGCCGCTCTCGAACTTGAGCTTGCCATACACATTGTTGCCGATCACGCGGGCGATGCCTTCACGCAGCCCGCCCTTTTCGGCATGGGCTGCGTCTTGCAATTCCACCTTCCAGCCCTGCGTGACGGCGTAGTTCTGGTACATCCTGAAAATCTCGGCGGCGAACAGTGCTGCTTCCTCTCCTCCCGTTCCGGCGCGGACTTCGAGAATGATGTTGCGCGAATCGTCCTTGTCCTTGGGCAGTAGCAGCACCTTCAAATCGGCTTCCATCTGTGGAATCCGGGCGAGGGCGTCGTCGTACTCCTCCTGCGCCATGGCTTTCATGTCCGGGTCAGAAAGCATGGCTTCGGCGTCATCACGCTGGCGCAGCAGCTTGTCGTAGTCGTTGTAGGCATCCACCAGCGGCTGAAGCTCTGCCGACTCGCGGTTCAGCGCCACGAGTTTAGTAGGATTATTTCCTATTTCGGGGCTCATCAATTCCTGTTGAATGGCCGCGTGCCGGGCGGCGAATTTGGCCAGTTGTTCGCGTAAATCCATGGCCTGAACTACCCGATTTCAGGCCCGCTGTCACCCCTCCCAAGGGCTTCATGCCAGCGAAGGCTGGCATCCACGCCCAACAGCGATAGGCATGGCCCACTCGCCTAGGGGGTATTGTTTCTGGCGCCCCGTTGAAGAACGGGGCCTAGTTCGTGCGGCAAATAACCTTAAACAAGGCCCCGGCCTGCGCCGGGGCGCCGTTCTATTTTATGGCTGTGGCCACATCCGCCAGCGACAAGATTTGTTCCTTCCGGCTGGCAAATTCGCGCAGCTTCACGCTGTTGCCTTCAATGCCGGTGACGGCCCACTTGAGCCCGCGCTTCTCGGCGGTCTGCAACTGCTGGCCCAAGCCCTTGCCGGGAAAAGCCAGTTCCACCTTCACGCCAACCGCGCGCAGTTTTTGCGCCACGGCGGCCATTTGGGGCAGGGCGGCTTCATCGGCCACCGCCACCAGCACATCGGCGGGCGTCGCCGCCATTTGATAGTCAGGCAGCCCCAGCAAATAGGTCATCAGGCGCGAGATACCAATTGAAATCCCCACGCCCGGCATTTTCTTCTTGCCCAAACTCGCGGCCAAATCCTCATAGCGCCCGCCGCTCATGATGCT
>CAZROO010000008.1:0-28798 GCA_964601735.1 uncultured Pseudomonadales bacterium | reverse complement strand
CCCACATTATCCACCACATAACGGGCGGTGGGCACGGTCAGGTCAAAGCGCAGGGCCAGGTCCTTGCCGCCGTCCTCGCCCTCGGCCACGTTCAGGCGGCGAATGCCATAAACTTCTTTTGCCGAAATCCCCTTGCTCTCCAAAGTAGAAAGCTTCTCCACCGCGGCCGTTTCCAGCGGGGTGAAGCCGAAGCTCTCATAAACGCCCTTAATGGTGGTTGTGGCCCAGTCAAACGCCCGCTGCTGGGCGGGGGTATATTCGGGGAAGCCGCTGGCGGCGCCGGTGAGGGGGGAAACAAGTTTCATAGGGGACAGGTTACAGGCTACAGGTGGCAGTGAGAAGGGCAAAAATAAAGAAAAACAGGGCCTGTGCCCTGTTTCCCGAAGCCTGTCGCCTGTTCCCTAGAGTTCGCTTTCGCGCTTGCGGGCGGCCTTGCGGCTGCGGCTGATGCCCTCGCGCTTCTGGCGCGCGCGCTTTTCAAACGGCTTTTCGTGATGCCGGCGTTGACGCAGCTCGCGGAACAGCCCTTCGCGGTTCATCAGCTTTTTCAGGCGACGCAGCGCCTGTTCCACATCGTTATCGCGGACATCCACGCGAACCATACTCACGAACATCAACCTTTCTAAATCCTGCCCTACGGCTTACCAATTGGCGCCCTATGCGGCCAAAGGTTTGGCTCTCTTGCCAGAATCCACGCCCCAATGCAAGCGCTTTTTAGGGTAGGTCTTGCCTATTTATAAGGCTTGGGCTTACGCTGCGAGCCTCCATGCCACACCGATTGGTCAGTCTTATCAATGCCCTGCGCAACCCGCCGCCGGTTTCCGCGCTTTACGGCCAATACGTGCAGGTCTGCCAGCTGCAAATCCTCGATGCCGTCACCCGTTTTTACGCCGCCCGGCCGGACGACCCTGCGCCCCTCTACGGCAAAACCGTGCTCGATATCGGCTGCGGCGTGTCGCCGATGTCGCAGTTCGTGGCCCTGGCCGGGGCCGACGTCACGGCCATCGACCCCAACGCCGACGCACTGGCCCACGCCAAAGCCGCCGCCGATGCCTTCGGCACGCCCATCACTTTCCTGCAAACCAAGGCCGAAGACCTTATCAACACCCCGCAAAAATACGATGTCGTGCTGGCGCTGGACGTGCTGGAAGAGCACTCCGACCCCAAAAAATTGCTGTGGATTTGCCGCCAGCTGCTCAAGCCGGACGGCCTGCTGCTGGTCTCGGCCATCACCCGCACGCCGTGGGCGTGGCTCATTCATGTACTGCTCAGCAGCTACATCTATGGCCGTGTCCCGGCCGAAAAACGCGGCTGGCGCAGCCTGTTCACCCCGCACCAGCTTATGACGCTGGCGCACGGGCAGGGGCTGGCGCCGCGCAAAATCCGCTGGCTGCGGTTCCATCTGCGCCCGGCGCGGTGGGAGGCGGCGGCCAAGGGCACCCGCTATTTAATGAGCCTGGTACCCGCCGAAGCCGATAAGAAATGACAGCCCTGGAATTCTTTATTTAAAAAAGGAACGGCGCCCCGGCCTTCGCCGGGGCGCCGGTTATAGTTCCAACAGGGGCTTCAATTTATTCTGGCTATGCAACGCATACAGGTCGTCGCAGCCGCCAATGCCTGCATCGTTGATGAAAATCTGCGGCACGGTGCGGGCGCCGGGCCTGCGTTCCAGCATCTCAACCTGTTTTTGCGGGTTGCGGGAAATGTCGATTTCGGTGAATGCCACCCTCAACTGCTCCAGCAGCATCTTGGCCTTGGTGCAATAAGGACAGTAGTCCTTGGTATAAATCTCCACTTTCGCGCTCATGGTGTTTTTCTCCTTGCCTTCATTAAGTAACATGCCTGTCAAACAACAAGAACCTCAAACCTAACACCTAGAGAAGATGGCTACCGAACGCGCCGAACTGATCTTAAGCCCCGCCGAGAAAAAAATGGCGGAGCCGCTGCTGCGCTGGCTTACGCCGGAAAACCTCAAGGGCCGCAAGGAACTGGTGGTCAATAAGCCCGGCCAGGTGGGTTTTGAGGCCTATAATGGCACGTGGGAGTTCTACGAGGCGCCGGACATGCAACTCGATGCCGCGCTCGCCATCCTCAACCTGCTGGCTGAGCGCACCGGCCAGACTTACGTCATGTCCAACCCGATCCTGAGCGTGAAGCTCCCCGGCGGTCACCGCGCGCAGTTCGTGGCCGGGCAGCAGAACGCCCGTAAGTTCACGCTGTGCGTGCGCCTGGCGCAAGAGCATGAATTCAACCTCGACAACTACGTCATGGAACCCGCCGAGCGCCAGGCGCTGATCGACAGCATCCAGGGCCGCAAAACCATCATCATCTCAGGCGGTACCGGTACCGGTAAAACCAGCTTCATGAACGCCTGCCTCAAGCACATCCAGCTCACCGACCGCCTGGTGGTGCTCGAAGACGTGCCGGAACTGAAAATCCCGCAAGACAATACCTGCCACTTCCTGTTCTCCAACAGCAAGGGCAACAGCATCAACGACCTGCTTAACGCCACCCTGCGCCTGCGCCCCGACCGCATCATCATGGGGGAAATCCGCAAAGAGAACGCCTTCACCTTCTGCTCGGCCATCAACACCGGCCACGCCGGCAGCATGACCACCGTCCACGCCAACAGCCCTTCGGCGGCGGTCGATGCGGTCATCAACCGCGTCATGCTCAATGGCGATACGTCCGAGGCCGCGCTCAACATCCTCAAGCGCCAGCTCGAAGGCGACGTCTACGGGGTGGCACAGTTGAATCGGGTGGGTCAGAACGTCCACGCGGAATTCAAACCGATCAAACATTAAAGGCTTGCGGTCGCGTGGCTGTTCTCCCCTTACAGGTACGCCTTCGGCGTAACGTCCATGCGGAATTCAAACCCATCAAGCATTAAGGTCCGTCCCTGCCTCATTTAAGGAACTGCCCGAATATTCACCCCGGTGGTTGTGGGCACGGCCTGTGTGTTCTATAAGGTCCTTACTCATTTTCCCGCTTTCCCTGTGAAGGAGGTCAGATTTGGCCAAAAAATCGAAGAAGTCCAAAAAAGCCGGAAGCAAAAAACTTAAAAGCGCCGTCGCCAAAAAATTTCGCCATACGCCAGGCGAACACCTCAAATAACCGAATGGCCCGGAGATTTCTCTCCGGGCCTTCGTCATTTCTTGCGGAACTCGTCCAGGCTCAACACCTTGGCGGTGAGGTCCTCGGCCGGGTGGTTCCGGCGCAGCAGCCGGTTGGGAGTCTCCATCAACGGCTCATCTACCGCAGGCATGCTCGTCAGCGCCAATCGGGCCGGCACAAACCCCTTCTTGCATGCCCGCCGCATGAAGATGTCGTTCTTCAATAAGGCATCACTGGTCTGGAGCGGCAGGAGAACCGTCTTTGGACGAGGGATTTCCAACCGCCATTGGTCGAAGGGCGTCTCGCGCAAAAACCTGAGCAGGCGCTTGCTGGCCCGGCAGAGGCCGGCACGAATTTCCTCGAGTTCCGGGTCAAGCTTGCGCTGCGGGTCGTTTACGGCCCGCCGGTAAGGGCGCATGACCATCCGGACCATGCTTTTGCTTGTCTCAGGAGACAGATAGTCCATCTCCGCGTCATCGAAGCATGCCGAACCATCGAAGCAGGCCGGGTCGCGTACCTCAAACTGTTGCTCCTGCGGCGGCTGTTCGCACAGCCCCTGCAGCACGCTCTGGATGCTTCGCAATTCGTTTTCGGCCTCCGTGCCAAAAACCTTGGCTGGTTTACCGGTCGCAGGGTCAATAAGTTGCACCACAAGCTGCATGGCCACGGTCGCGGTCAGGGAGTTGCTCATGAGGGTTTACTCCTAAAAGGGAGAAAAGAAGATACTCCTGTATAGCCTTATCAAAGGCCACACACAACCAAAACGGCCCCGGATTATCCGGGGCCGTCTGTCGCTTGTCAGTGGTACTGCCGGTGGATGTGACCCGGTTGCAAATGGGCCATGAGCCGCCGCAGCCAGGCTTCGTTGGCTTCCTGCCGGCCGGGAGCGATACGCCAGGTATCCGACACGGCAACGTCGGCCTTGCGCATGCTGGCCCGAAAAACAGGGCTATGCAACCATGCGGCGGGGGTGAGGCCCGGCAAAATCACGGTCCGGTGCATCAACTCAATGGTATAGATGCTGCCGGTCCCGCGCGGGTCGTCCCACCGCAGGCCCTGCACGTAGTCCTGCATCGGCAATTCAAGCTGGGCCATGCGGCTGAACAGCCCGTTTTTGGGGCTACTGCCCTGCGCCAGGCTTAAATCCGGCAGGGTCAGGCCCAGTCCTACCTGCTGGAGACAGGCCCAGCCGGTAAAGCACAGCTTGCGTTCCTTGCGGTGACGCATGCTGCTAATGAGAAGGCGCTGGCTGCGACCGACCACCGGCGGCAAACCGTCGAAGGCCTCAAACAGCAAGCCAAGCTCGGTTTCAAGGTCGGGGGGCAGGTCGGGGTCGGCGTGCCTCATCTTCCAGAGATGGGCCGTCAGCGTAAACTCGATGGCAGCCGTGGCCGTCAGAAGATTGGTCATGGAGGGGGCTCCAAGGATGAAAAAACGGTGATCTGTTACAACCACAGCCTAGGGTCCCAACGCCTTTGCGCGCAAGCGCACAATGCATCCAGGTAAGCGCGGAGAAAGCTGGCGCCGCTGCGTGTCAGCGCCTGGCGTCGATGGCGCTCTGCAAAACCAGCACTGCCGCGCCGCTGTCGGTCTGGCCGGAGCTGGCCTTTTTGCTGCCCCGCGTCTGCCTGCCGGTACGCTGCTCAAAATACGCCGCCTCGGCCTGACGGCTGCTCAGGCGCTCATCCCACAGTAATACAGGTACCCCCAGCACCTTGGCGACAATCCCGGCAAAGCTCCGCGCCGCCGCCGCGCGCGGGCCTTCCGTCCCGTCCATGTTCAGGGGCAATCCGACCACCGCGGCGACAACGTCTATACCGTTCTGCGCCTTCCAGGCCGTCAAAATGCCATCCATGCGACCAACCGCCGACAACGGCGCAACAGCCGAGCAACTGCCCTGCGATGAGGTCGAAAGCGCTACCCCCACCGTCCGGGTGCCGTAATCAAAGCCCACAATCCGGCCTTGGGCAGGTAAATCAGAGGGGTTGCGCGTAATCACACCCTTGGGGTAGGTTCCGGCCTTGCAAATGTCAAGGGCAGGGACGTAAAGTGACCATCGATACCAAACAAATCCAAAAGTTAGCGACCCTCTCGCGGCTCAAGTTCTCCGACGATGAGTTAGCCAGTTTCGCCGACAAATTCCAGAACATCATCAAGTTCGTCGAAGAAATCCAGGCGGTGAACACCGAAGGCGTGCAGCCGCTGACCAGCACGGTGGCGGGCGCCAGCACGCCGGAACGCCCGGACGCCGTGACCGAGCAAAACCTGCGCGAACGCCACCAGAGCGTTGCGCCCTTAACCGAAGAGGGCTTCTACGTCGTGCCCCGGGTGGTGGAGTAACCCATGAGCGATTTACTGAAACTCACCGCCAAGCAAGCGCTGGATAAACTGGCCAAAAAAGAAGTCTCCAGCACCGAGCTGACCAAAGCCAGCCTCGAGCGCATCGAGTCGCGCAAGCACCTTAACGCCTATATCACTGTTACCGGCGAGCAGGCCCTGACGATGGCCGCCGAGGCCGACAAGAAAATCGCCAAAGGCGAAAAGCTGCCCCTGCTCGGCCTGCCGATGGGCATCAAAGACCTGTTCTGCACCGAAGGCGTGCTCACGACAGCCGCCAGCCACATCCTCGACGGCTTCAAGCCGCCTTATGAAAGTACCGTTACCGCCAAGCTCTGGCAGGCAGGTGCGGTCAACCTCGGCAAGCTCAACATGGACGAATTCGCCATGGGCGGCAGCGGTGAAACCAGCTACTATGGCCCCACCAAAAATCCGTGGGACGAAACCCGCGTTCCCGGCGGCAGCAGCAGCGGCAGCGCCGCCGCGGTGGCCGACTACCAATGCTACGGCGCCACGGGCTCCGATACCGGCGGCTCCATCCGCCAGCCCGCGGCCTATACCGGCCTGGTCGGTGTCAAGCCCACCTATGGCCGCTGCTCGCGCTGGGGCATGGTGGCGTTCGCCAGCAGCCTAGACCAGGCCGGCATCTTCGCCCGCAATACGCAGGACGCCGCGCTGATGCTCCAAGCCATCTCCGGCCACGATGCCAAAGACAGTACCAGCGCCAAACAGGATGTCCCCGACTGGGTCGGCACGCTCGGCAACGTCAGTTTGAAAGGCCTCAAAATCGGCTTGCCGAAAGAGTATTTCATCGAAGGCCTAGACCCGGCCATCAAGCAACTCGTCATGGATGCGGTCAAACGCTTCGAAGGCGAGGGGGCCGAGATTATCGACATCAGCCTGCCGCACACCAAATACGCGCCCAGCACCTATTACATCGTCGCGCCCGCCGAGGCCTCCAGCAACCTCAGCCGTTACGACGGCATGCGCTACGGCCTGCGCGTGCCCGGTGCCAATTTAATGGAAACCTACACCAACACCCGCAGCGCGGGTTTCGGGGCGGAAGTCAAACGCCGTATCATGGTCGGCAACTACACGCTGTCCAGCGGCTACTATGACGCCTACTACACCAAGGCCATGAAAGTCCGCAGCCTCATCGCGCATGACTTCGACGAAGCCTTCAAGCAGGTGGACGTGATTTTCTGCCCCACGGTACCCACACCTGCCTTTAAAATCGGTGAAAAAATGGCAGACCCGGTGGCCATGTACCTCAACGACGTCTTCACCATCCCCACCAGCCTCGCTGGCCTGCCTGCACTTAGCGTCAGCGCCGGCCTGACCCCTTATGAAAATGGGGGTTTGCCTGTGGGCCTGCAAATCATCGGCAAGCGCTGGGACGAGCAAAAAATCCTGCAAGTCGCCCACGCCCACGAGCAACTGGCCAAGATCCAGCAACCGGCATTTAAGAATTAACCAACCCTATCCCCGGAAAAATCGCGGCGCGGCGGTCAGTAAGACCGTAATCGTAAAATCCGCGATTTTATCCGGGGTCCTGCCGGGAGTTTCTCATCAAACAAGGCCCCGCATAACCACGCCGGGTAATCATTAGTTTTTTCGGGCGCCCGCGTGGTGGCGTGGTTTGCGGGGGTAGGTTTCTTTTATTTCAATAATATTGAAATATTGAAACGGCAATGCTATAACCCTCCCGTAAAGGAAGGAAATGTCCGTGCCCAAGTCCAACATCCTCATCATTTCCGGCAGCCACCGGCCCACCGGCAACAGCGGCCGGGTTGCACGGCATGTGGAGAAAGAACTCAAGGCCAAGGGCTACGGCACCCATATCATCGACCTGTCCCAAACCATCCTGCCGCTGTGGGACGAAGGGATGTGGGGCATGAAGCCGCTCGATGAAAAGTGGGCCACGTTTTGGAACCCCTTGGCTGCCGAATTCGAGAAAGCCGACGGCCTGGTCATCATTAGCCCCGAGTACCACGGCAACGTGCCCAGCGGGCTTAAAAACCTTATCCTGATGCTCGGCAACGGCCCGCTGGCGGCGCACAAGCCGGCGTTGCTCATAGGGGTATCGGCCAGCCTCGGCGGCACCTACCCCGTCACCGAACTGCGCATGAACGGCGGTAAAAACAACCGCATGCTGTTTTTGCCCGAGCACTTCATCCTGCGCAACGCGGGCGAGATGTTCCTCGACACGCCCAAACCGGAACACAAGGACGCCGATGCCTATAACCGCGAGCGCCTCTCCTGGAACCTGCAATTGCTCGAAGATTACCTTGAACCGATGAAGGCCGTGCGCGCCAATGGCCACACGTCCAACGCCAAGTTTGTGAACGGGATGTAACCGTTCCACCATTTACCACCTCCCGCATCATCGGGCGGTGGGCTTACGGCGGGCCAACCCGCCGCTAACCGCCGGGAGGGGAACATATTCCCTCAGGTTGCCCGGTTGCCTCAGTAATGGGCGGACTGCACCTGTGCCGCCATTGTTAAGTATCAGGAAAAAAGCATGACTAATCTCGCTATCGCCTATCATTCGGGCTTTGGCCATACCGCGCTGGTCGCGCAAAGCGTGGCCGAAGGCGCACGCAAAGCCGGTGCCACCGTGCACCTGGTGAACGTCGAAACCATCACCGAGGCCGACTGGCAGACCCTCGACGCCGCCGACGGCATCATCTTCGGCTGCCCCACCTACATGGGCTGCGCCTCCGGCACCTTCCAGATGTTCCTCGAAGCCACCAGCCGCAACTGGGTCAAACAGGGGTGGAAGGATAAAATCGCAGCCGGTTTCACCAACAGCGGTACGCCTAGCGGCGACAAGGTCAACACCCTGCAAACCATCGGCATCGTGGCGGCGCAACACAGCATGGTGTGGGTCACCTGCGGCACGCTGCCCAGCCACTACACCAAGGACGGCAAGGACCTCAACCGCCTGGGCGGCTACCTGGGGCTGATGACGCAGTCGGCTGACGCCGCAGCCGGACCCGAAAACCCGCCGGCGGGAGACCACGAAAGCGCCCGTATCTTCGGCGCGCGCGTGGCCGAGGCCACCCAGCGCTGGGGCAACGGGCGTTAGCCCCGACAGGCCAGTGGGTGCCGGGGGAGGAGCATCTGATTCCTTCCCCGGCGCCGCTTTTTTGTGTATAACCGCGCCATGAGCGACAAGCAGTTACTGCCCCACAATTACGAAATGGTCATCGGGCTCGAAGTCCATGCCCAAATCACCACCAAATCCAAGCTGTTCTCCGGCAGCAGCACGCAGTTCGGCGCCGAGCCCAACACCCAGGCCAGCAGCATCGACCTGGCGATGCCCGGCATGTTGCCGGTGCTCAACAGCGGCGCGGTCGACGCGGGCATCAAGCTCGGCCTGGCCATCGAGGCGCAAATCAACCCCACTTCAGTCTTTGCGCGCAAAAACTATTTCTACCCCGACCTACCCAAGGGCTACCAGATTTCGCAATACGACCAACCCATCGTCGAGCACGGTAAACTGACCATCGAACTCGACGACGGCTCCGAACGCGTCATCAACATCACCCGCATGCACCTCGAAGAAGACGCAGGCAAAAGCATCCACGACATCGGCGCCAGCACGGTAAGCCACGTCGACCTCAACCGCGCCGGGGTGCCGTTGATGGAAATCGTCTCCGAGCCCGAAATCCGCACGCCGGAAGAAGCTGGCGCCTACATGAAAAAGATGCGTACGCTGCTCCGGTTTCTCGGCATCTGCGACGGTGACATGGAAAAGGGCAACCTGCGCTGCGATGCCAACGTCTCGGTTCGCAAAATAGGTGAAGATAAGCTTCGAACCCGTTGCGAAATAAAAAATCTTAATAGTATCCGCCATGTCATGCACGCCATCCAGCACGAGGCCGAGCGCCATGTGAGCGTGTGGGAAAGCGGCGGCACGGTGAGTCAGGAAACCCGCCTCTGGGACCCGGACAAGGAAGAAACCCGGCCCCTCCGTTCCAAGGAAGACGCCCACGACTACCGCTATTTCCCCGACCCCGACCTGCTGCCGCTCAACATCAGTGTCGGCCGCATCTTCAAGATCAAGGAAACCATGCCCAAGCTGCCGGACGCCCTCAAGGCCGAGTTCCTGCAAATGGGCCTGTCGGCGGGCGACGCCCTATTGCTGACCAGCGACAAGGCCTACGTCGACTACTTCAACGAGCTTTCCAAGAGCCGCGACGCCAAAATCGCCGCCAACTGGATGACCGTCGAGCTTTTCGGCGCGCTCAACAAAATGGATAAACCGCTGGAAGAATCGCCCATCAGCCCGGCGCAACTGGGCGAGCTGCTCGACTTGATTTCCTCCGGCAAAATCAGCGGCAAAATGGCCAAGCAGGTGTTTGCCACCATGCTGGAAACCGGCGAGGGGGCCGCCAAAATCGTTGAAAAATCAGGCATGGGCCAAATTTCCGACGAAGGCCAACTTCGTGAAATCTGCGAGCGCGTCATCAGCCAGAATCTCGACATCGTCGCCAAGTACAAGGCGGGCAACGAGCGCATCTTCGGCAGCTTCGTCGGCAAGGTGATGGCCGAAACCAAAGGCCAGGCCAACCCCGAGGTAGTCAATCGCCTGCTTAAAGAGGCCATCGACAAGGCCTAAATGCCAAAGGCCCCCTAGCGGGGGCCTTTTTCCGGTTTGATGCATTTCTCGATTTCGGCACGGGTAACGCCCAGCATCGCATAATTGAGCCCGGCCTTCTGCAGCAGCTCGTCAAATTCTTCCATACTGCTCCGGTCATCAAGGCCACGGGTGAGGGCGTTGTGGATGATGTTCCGGGCTGCGTCGGCATAAGATTGCTGATACAGGCGTTCCAGTGTAAGGTCATCTATGCCGAAATAGGCCCAGCCCTTGCCAATTTCCGCCATCAAATCGGCAGCGGCCTGCAAACTGTAAAGGCTGACGCAGTCTCCAAACGGCATCAGGTGGTTGCGGATAAGCTGCTCAATACGAGCCTCGTCGAGACCGGCGGCTTTGGCGGTGGAGGGCATGGTATTCTCCTGGTGAAAAGGGAGGTGAACCGTAATGTCGCGCTGCCTTATCATGGCCAAACAACGGCTACAAGCCCTTGACCCCGCGCGCCCCACAGGCTAAACCCCACCAACGGCTCGGCCGATACTTTCGGCTGCGCATAACATAAATGAAAGGCCACCCATGACCCTGAACGAGATGACCAAATTCGCCCAGGACGTGAAGGCCGAAGCGCTACGCATCACCTGGCCCTCGGGCAAGGAAACCCGCCAGATGACCATCATGGTGTTCATCCTGGTCGGCATTGTGGCTGCGTACCTGATGGCGGTCGACATGGGCGTCGGCATGCTGCTCAAATGGCTGCTGGGCTTGAGTGTCTAGGCTTGCGGGGCTATAGGATTATAGGGTTATAGGAGATTGAAATGGCTGGTAAAAAATTAACTTCGGCGCAAGCCACCTCCGCCTCGGCGGGCGGCAAGGCGGGCATCCGCGAACGCAAGGCCCTCGAGGCCAAGCTGGCTAAGGCCTCCAAAAAGGCCAAGGAGCCTGCCGAAAAGAAGGCCAAGAAGACCAAGGTCAGCCACCGCAAAATCCTGGCCGAAGCCGCCAGCCGTATCACCTGGAACCCGCAACCGGTCGAAGGTGCACGCTGGTACGTCATCCAAACCGCCAGCAACTACGAAAAGCGCGTGCAAATGCTCATCCGCGAGCAAATCCTGCTGCAGGCTATGCAAAAGTGCGTCGAAGACGTGCTCATCCCGATGGAACCGGTGGTCGAAGTCAAAAAAGGCCAAAAGGTCAGCGGCGAGCGTAAGTTCTTCCCGGGCTACGTGCTCATCAAGTGCCTGATGACCGACGACGTCTGGCACCTGATCCGCCACACCCCGCACGTCACCGCCTTCATGGGCGCCGAGCAGGGGCGCAAGCCGCTGCCCATTTCGCAGGGCGAAGCCGAACGCATCCTTAACCAGATGCAAAACGGTGCCGAAAAGCCGCGCAGTCTGGTCAAGTTCGAGGTCGGCGAAGAAGTCCGCGTCATGGAAGGCCCGTTCGCCAACTTCCAGGGCATGGTGGAAATCGTCGACGAGGACAAGGAGCGCCTGACCGTCAGCGTCAGCATCTTTGGCCGCGCCACGCCCATCGAACTGGATTTCTCCCAAGTGGAGAAATCCTAAAGCCCTATCTGGGACGCGGTATAAATTCATTTTTTTCCTAGCCCTGCGCTCCTCACGTACTAAGATGTACGCTGCGGTGCTCGGGACGTCGGAGAAAATGAATTTCTCCTCGCGCCCAGCGGGTTTTTTAGGTGTCGCCCCAGTCGCCTGTTAAGCTAAGCCAATGGCCCAACCCACCCCCGGCACCGTGCACGCCAAACAATAAACCAGCACCCCCAGCGCAAACAAAAACCACAGCGCCACCCAGGCAATCTCGGGGATGATCCAGTAAATCTGCTGCAATGCCGCGCCGTCGCCCACGCTGCGCCCGTCAATCAGGGCGAGGGGGGCCTTCAGCGCATTGGCCAGCACATACAGCCCCACAATCCGGAACAGCCACGGCAGAATCGCATTCTCCGGCAGCAACAAGCCCAGTGCATAAGCCCCGGCAATGCAGGCGATGATTATCCACGTCGCCGGGTCGCGGCCCCATAGCACAAACACAATCGCCAGCACGGCAATCTCCACCAGCAGCCAGGTGTGCGTGGCCTCGGGCGAAAGCCCGCCGCCAATCAGGTAGATCACCCCGCCCCACAAGGCGGCCCCGGCATACCCGGCCAATAAAATCACGGTGCGGCTGCCGCCCCGCGTGGTGCATACGCCGCTGCCGTTGAAGCGCAACTGAATCCGCGTCACCCAGCCGCCGGTCAGCAGCGCGGCAATGCCGTGCGAAAGCTCATGGTAAAAGGTTTCGGCCCACTTGAACGGCTTGCGCAGCGGTGTAGCGTCCAGCACAAACACGCCCACAAACAGAATCAGCACCGGCAACCAGGCGTCCTTGTGCAGGCTCAATTCACCTAGAAAACCCAATTGCCGAACCATGCCAAAACCATAGCGCAAAACAAAAGGAGCAGCCGAAGCTGCTCCAAAATGACGTGAGGGGGTGCGGCCTAAAATAGTAAGGCTATAGCCGGTCGCCTTTGTCGGGGCGGGAACGAGAAGGCTTTGGTGCAGGCGTTTTCTTGGGGAGCTTTGTGCCTTTGCCCAATTCGTTGCCCCGGTCGTAAAAATCGTTATCGCCTGGGTTGTGGGTCACCGGCGATTGGGTCGGCGCGCCTTCAAAGTGTTTGAAGAGACCCCGGATGACAGCGGTCGTATGTGCGTCGTCGTGCGCAGAAGGAGTCATGTTCAACTCTCCGGATGAGGGGTTAAGGAAGAAACGTGACACAAAGGTTCTTCAGGTGGCTATTAACTGGGACGGAGTAAAGCCTTTGTCAACCGCTTGACGGCCCTCCGCTTTAAAGGCAGGTTGCCGCCATGTCCGATAGAGACCATTGCTCATCATTATTTCCTTATTTGCACGAGGCCACAAACGGCCTATCCGTGGCGGTGCGGAAGGGCGCCGTGTGGTTGACCCTACACAAGCCTTTTAAAACGACATCGGTAGGCCGTTTTGGCCCGTGCCCTGCGGGTGGCTCAGCCAAACCGCGTCTGGATTTGGTTTTCTCCTCCTATCGCAGTAAAACTGCGTGTCGTCGTCTAAAACACAAACCAGCCATCGGTTTGGCTGGCCACAAATAAGGAAATAATGATGAGCAATGGTCTTTCCCAACGCCTGGCTGGTGCGATAACCGCCCTTAAACAAGAATTCGCGTCGCTGCGCACCGGCCGCGCCACCACCGACCTGCTCAGCCCGGTCATGGTCGATGCCTACGGCAGCAAAATGCCCATCAACCAGGTCGGCAACATCAACGTGGCCGAGGCCCGCCTGCTCACCGTGCAGGTGTGGGACGGCTCTCTCGTGGCGGCGACCGAAAAAGCCATCCGCGACGCCGGCCTCGGCCTCAACCCGGCGGTCGACGGCCAGCTCATCCGCATTCCGCTGCCCGAGCTCAACGAGCAACGCCGTAACGAGCTGGTCAAGCTCGCTAAAAAATACGCCGAAGACGCCCGCATCGCGCTGCGCAACGTCCGCCGCGACGGCATGGACGCGCTCAAGGTGGTCAAGGAAGAGGAGGGCGAAGACGCCCACAAGCGCGCCACCGAAGCGCTGGAAAAGGAAGTGTCCGAATACGTCAAGCAGGTCGACACCATCCTGGCGGTGAAGGAAAAGGACATCCTTACCGTCTAGCTTGTAGGGAAGGGGCCACGGCCCCTTTTTTTAAAGAATCACGCCGCCCCGGATGGCGGCATGGTCGCAAAATTCCATTTTGCGGCTACCATGCCCCAGTCCGGGGCCTTGATGAATCGTGCAGAGCCCATTCCCGCCTTCACAGCCTCATGCTATATCCCGGCACCCACCGTCTCGTTTTCCCGCCGTCCGCGGCCAACCCGGGAGCTTCCCATGCCTTTGCCCACCCAAGGTGCCTTTTTCGGCCGAAATGACCTCTATCTTCAAACCGTCGCCATGCTCGACAACCTGCCTGACCGCCGTTTTATCCAAAAGCAGTGGTGCAAGCAGGTGACCAGGCCCAAGGTGTTGCAGGTCCTGCTTCCACGCCCTGCCGACGACGACCTCTGTGGCTGCCTGTTCTACCACCTCACGGGCCTGGCTGATGATACCAAGGTCTTTCACGAGGCCCGGCGGCGGTACAATTTTCCGCTCGCGTTCTCGGAAGTGTTGATGGCCCTCTACGATAATCATCCCGGCAAGCCCGGCCCGCTGGCCCGCGAAATGCTCCGGGCCATCAAGCCCGGCACCAATCTTAACCTGGCCACCCGCCAATACGGTGCGGGCCACAAAAGCGATAAAACCTGGCCGATGCTCAAACACCTGCTCGAAGCTTGCGCCTCCAGCCAAAAGCTGGCGGCCTGAACACTCAATAACAAAACGCCCCGGTCTCCGGGGCGTTTCTTTTACAAACCTACTTTTTCTTCGGTTCCTTCATGTCCTCCCGGTGAATCAGCACATGGTCAACTAGTCCATACGCCTTGGCGTCATTGGCACTCATATAGTTATCCCGGTCGGTATCCTTCTCGATGCGCTCGATCTTCTGCCCGGTGCAGTCGGCCAATATCTTGTTCACGTTGTCGCGGGTCTCCAGAATGTTCTTGGCCGCGATGGCAATGTCGCTGGCCTGGCCCTGCGCGCCGCCCAGCGGCTGGTGGATCATGATCTTGGCATTGCCCAGCGCGTAACGCTTGCCCTTGGTTCCTGCGGCCAGTAGCAGGCTGCCCATGCTCGCCGCCAGGCCCACGCAAATGGTGCTCACATCGCACTTGATGTACTTCATGGTGTCCAAAATCGCCATGCCCGCGGTCACCGAGCCGCCGGGGCTGTTAATGTACATGGCAATATCCGCGTCCGGGTTCTCGCTTTCCAAAAACAGCAGCTGGGCGACAATTAGGTTCGCCATGTGGTCTTCCACCTGACCGCTCACGAAGATCACGCGCTCCTTCAGCAACCGGCTGTAAATATCGTAGCTGCGCTCGCCGCGCGCGGTTTGCTCGATAACCATGGGGACTAAATACGACATCAAGTATTCCTTTTGTTGCGGGCAAGTGTAACAGAGCAGGGGACAAAAACAACGGCCCCCGCAAAAGCAGGGGCCACTGTGTCGTTAAATGAAATCAGACCGCAGCCATCCAAATAGCTTCAGCGGTGAAGGTGTGGCTTCCGCCTCACGAAGGGCAACCATGCCAGCGCGTGTCATAACGAAAACTTCGCGGAAGAAGTCGCTTTCGCGTTTCTTCTCGTGGATGATCTCGGCAATGTAGCCCGCGTCTTTTAATACCTTCAGCCGTTCACGGGCATAACGGAGGCGCCACATGGGCCGGTTCCAGCAAAACCATGCCTGCCACAGAAAACCGGCCTCGGTGGTGATCATGGCTGCCGAAGCCTCGCCATTCATGTCGTCCCGGCACGATCTTCGAATATTGTTCAGGATAAGGACATCCCGTCTGGTCAAACGCATGAAGATTCTCCCCGCGCCCCAATGGCGCCGACTGCTCCCTAATAACACAGTTGCCACACTGCATACCATCCTAACCGTCAAGCCCCAACCTCCAACCACTCTTTACTTGACACCCCCCGCGCCATGCCCGAAGTTTCATCACCCATGGCCAAAAAATCCGACCCCACAGGCGGCACCCTGTACTGTTCTTTCTGCGGCAAAAGCCAGCACGAAGTCCGTAAACTGATCGCCGGCCCCACCGTCTTCATCTGCGACGAGTGCGTGCGCCTGTGCATGGACATCATCCGCGAGGAAGAAGCCAGCCCCGCAGCGGTTTCCCGCAAGGGCGAAGGCAAACAAGGTCTGCCCACGCCGCACGAAATCCGCAAAACGCTCGACGACTACGTCATCGGGCAGGAGAGGGCCAAACGCATCCTCTCCGTCGCGGTCTACAACCATTACAAGCGCATGGAGCACGTCAACGCGGCGGCGGCCAACGGCAACAAGCCCGAAGTCGAAATCCAGAAATCCAACATCCTGCTCATCGGGCCCACCGGCTCGGGCAAAACGCTGCTGGCGCAAACGCTGGCCCGCATCCTCGATGTGCCCTTCACCATGTCCGACGCCACTACGCTGACCGAAGCGGGCTATGTAGGCGAAGACGTCGAAAACATCATCCTCAAGCTGCTGCAGGCCTCCGATTACAACGTCGAGCGCGCCCAGCGCGGCATCGTCTACATCGACGAAATCGACAAAATCTCCCGCAAGGGCGACAACCCCTCCATTACACGCGACGTCAGCGGGGAAGGGGTGCAGCAAGCCCTGCTCAAACTCATCGAAGGCACGGTGGCCAGCGTGCCCCCGCAAGGCGGCCGCAAACACCCGCAGCAGGAGTTCCTGCAGGTCGACACCTCCAACATCCTCTTCATCTGCGGCGGCGCGTTCGCGGGGCTGGAAAAGGTTATCGGCCAGCGCCTGCGCAAGCGCAGCATCGGCTTCAACGCCGAAGTGTCGGGCGAAGAAAAACGCGGCGTCGGCGAACTGTTCCAGCACGCCGAGCCCGAAGACCTGGTCAAGTTCGGCCTCATCCCCGAATTCGTCGGCCGCCTGCCGGTGCTGGCGATGCTCGAAGACCTCGACGAAGCCGCGCTCATCCAAATCCTCACCGAACCCAAGAACGCGCTTACCAAGCAATACCAGGCGCTGTTCGACATGGAAAACGTGCGCCTCACCTTCGCCAAGGACGCGCTGGAAGAGGTCGCCAAGCAGGCCATCGCCCGCAAAACCGGCGCCCGCGGCCTGCGCGCGATTCTCGAAAACATCCTGCTCGACACGATGTTCGACATCCCCACCCAAAAGAATCTCGAGGAAGTCGTCATCAACAAAAAGGTCGTCCAGGGCCAAACCGAACCCCTCAAAATCTTCAGCGAAGAAACACCCGCCAAAGGCAAAAAAGCTTCCTGATTACCCTCTGTCATACCGACGAAGGTCGGTATCCACGATAATGCGCGCGTAGCGCTCAAGGGCAAACGCCCCTTTGGGGCGTTATTTCCGCACAGGCGGGAACCGGGCGAAGCGGAGGCTGCCAAGGGCTAACGGCTATAGTTCTCTTAGTAAGAACGTCCCCGGCAAAGGCCGGCGTCTTGTTAGAAAGAATCTCTATGACACCGCCGTCATGCCGCCCCCCTCAGGGGGGGCAGGGCATCCACGGGGGGCGTGGTTATGGCAGAGCATCAACAATAACGCCCCATTCCCGCGAAGGTGGGAATCCAGTAGTTCTAAGCAGCTGCATCTTCTTCAGTTTTATCTTCAATCAGTCTGACGGGCTCGTGTCCAATACTTAGCTGCCTTTGTTCTTTTTCGCGCGCAGTTCCCATAATTTTAGTGACTAGCTCGGCAAGAGGCTTCAACTTCTCTGCGGCTTGACCTGCTACGGTTGAGGCTTCTAAGATGAAATCCATAGCTGCATCGAACCTAGTGCGTTCTTTGTCTACTTCATTAAGGAGAGCATTTGTTCTCTCTATGAT
The DNA here is from genome assembly GCA_964601735.1 of uncultured Pseudomonadales bacterium. Classification (GTDB taxonomy): domain Bacteria; phylum Pseudomonadota; class Alphaproteobacteria; order UBA2136; family UBA6156; genus DATAJX01. The sequence continues at coordinate 11,280 of CAZROO010000008.1, read as the reverse complement.
GGCGTCTTTCTTACGTACGGGAATATCCCACCCATCAATGACATCTTTGATTTGTTCAATGTGGTGCCTAATTTTTTGCTTTTCACCGGCACTAAGTGCTACGGAGTATTTTTTAAGCCTTCTGGCGCCTATAATTTTCTCCTGCATCAGGTAGTAATCTACAGACGCGATTACACTATTAAAGTTATTCGAGTCCCCATTAGTGATGGGGATTTTCCAAGTATCAGGAAAAACCTTTAGGCCCAAAGCTTTTGCGGCGCCTATAGCACTATTCGCATAACTTAGTCGAAGACGATTAGCAGTACTGCCTTCAGATGAGACTCTATCAAGGGCCTGGATTACGTTTTCACGCAGTTTCTGCTCAATCTGAGTAAATACCTCAACCGGTTCATCGGGCAAATTTTGAAATAAGTCCTCAATAGTCATTATGATCCCCTCTATTAACCATGCTAATTCTACCCAACCGAAGCGGCAACAAAAATTCCACTTGGCCTCCGGTCCCATGGGTGAGGTCCTAAAGGGCTGTCTACTGTTGTTTACGAAATTCGCGTTCCGCGAATACTGCTCGCGCGTCTAAAGCCGCGCCTTCGACGCATAGAGAGCTCCTCACTCCCACCACCAGCCCAACACTACCCACAAGCAACAGATACCCGCCGAGTCATGAAGAAAATCGCGCCCCAGTCCCCACCAAAGCCCCCGCCGCCAATCGCGATTTGACCTCCGCCCGCCCAGGAAAATCCCCCAAGTACTCCACTGGATTTCCCGCAAGGGCAACCTATCGCAGCCACAGCCGTTTCAACGGCCACACCGCTTCTCCGCGATGCGAACCACCGTGGCAATGGCTTTCCCCCACACCGGGTGACAACCCTGCTATCCTCCACCTTGCCGTATTCCCGTAACCTGCTTCTTTTCGCCGCCAGTCCAGAATAAATGTATACAATAAACATAAATGGGACGATTTTAAGGTCTGGCGACAAAAGGGCATCATCACCGCACGGTTCTGAGCCAAAAGAGGCTCTTTACGCACGCCGCACCGACATCCCTACGACATTCCTGCATCATCACCGCATCGCTTGCGCACACTTGAATAAAAGGGCGTGTCCTCGGCACGCCCTCTCAAATGGCTCTGGCAGGGCTATTTCTTCTTTTTCAGAATGTCGCGGATATCCGCCAATAATTCCTCAGCCGAGGGTCCCTTGGGCGCAGACTTGGGCTTGGGCATAAAGGTATTCATGGCCTTGATCACCAGAAAAATCACAAATGCGACAATCAGAAAATCCACGCAGCTTTGTAAAAATTTTCCGTAACTAATCAATACGTTAGGTGCACCTGGTACGCTATTGGCGTTAAACGCCAAGTCGCTCAGGTTAATACCGCTGGTCAAATAACCCAACACCGGCATGATGATGCTGTCGACCAGGCTACTGACGATTTTGCCGAAGGCGGTACCGATGACCACACCGACGGCCAAGTCCACCACGTTGCCGCGCATAACGAAGGTCTTGAATTCACTGATAAAGCTCACGTTCTTAGCCTTTCTTTTAGTGACTGAATGCTAGCGGGGTGGCGGTACGATGTAAAGACTAAGTATCTGAATTGTTATGTAAAATTTTGACCATCGAAACTTTACCGCTACCGCGCTGGGCGGGTTGGGGCTGGTGGGCACCTTTTGTGTGTCCATGAATGTAAATAATTTCAATTGTTAGTTTGCTAATATTAAAGTTACTGACTGGCCAGCTGTGGGCCTTGAAGGTACGTTGTGCGGCTTCGGGGGTGGCGAAGGTCAGTGCTAGCCTGTCGCGGTCGATGACGGGTAGGGAAAGAGCCCGAACTTGGGGGAAATCACCGATATCGCGAACATCAGGAAGTGACGGCGGGCTTGGGATTTCGGCGAAACTGCCTTGCCCCAGCAAGCTCAACAGAATGGGGCTGTCTGGCTTTAAAAACGGTGCGGCGGCGGTCAGGATTTTGGCTGGATTTTGGCCAAAACCGAGGTGACCAATAAGCAGGTCGCAGCTCACAGAGGGCAGGCTATTGCTTGAAGATAATTCTGTATTATTTTGAAATTGCTGTTTTAAAATTTCTGAAATTTGAGGCGTGTTACCTGCCAGCAGGGCGTGCTGGGGGCGGTGGGCGAGGTCGGCGACGCGGTCGGCCAGGCGCCGGGCGATTTCGCTAAATACAGGCGTTTTCAAGGGTTTTGAGGGGCTGTTCACGTCAGGAGGATGCCCCGGCTTGGGGGTGTGCGCAAGTGATGCGGTGATGATGCAGGAATGTCGTAGGGATGTCGGTGCGGGGCGCTGAAAGGGCGTTTTTTGGCTCAAAATTGTGCGGTGATGGCGCTGTTTTGTCGCCAGCCCTCAAATCTGCCTTCTTTGCATGTGTAATGTATACATTTGTCTAAGCTTTGGGTGAGGTAGGTGCTGGGTGGGGGAGCATCATGGGTGGTGACTGGCGCGGCGGCGTCCCGGGTGCCGTTGTGGTGCGGTTCACATTGCGGGGATTGGTGAATCCTTGCTGGCGGCATTTGGGTCATTCTGAAGTCAGTTGTTGATGTGGCGGTTCTTATCGCGCCGGGGCGGCTGTGGCCACTGGCGCGTGGCGGGCGCGATGGGTTTTGTTCTGGTGGCGTGTTCGGTGGAGGTATTTTCTGGGAGGGTGGAGGCCAAATCGCGATGCTCGGCGGTGGCTTCGATGGGGGCTGTAGCGTGATTTTTTTCCTTTGGAGTTATTCTTCTTCAGGAACGTGAGCGAGGTATGGCCGCTGGGGTGTGGGAGGCCGTTGAAGCGGTTGATTCGCATCGTGGGGATACGGCATGGCCTTTGCGGCGGCTGTGGCCGCGATTCCTTTTAGCGAAAGGGGGCAATTCCCGGGAGGGTAGCGGATAAGTTACGGTAAACATGATTTTGATGCGGGGGAGGTCAAATCGCGGTGGGCGGCGGTGGCTTCGGTGGGGACTGTGGCGCGATTTTTTTCATGACTCGGTGGGTGTCTTGCTTGTGGATATTGTTGGGCTGGTGGTGGGATGAGGAGCGTTGCATCGCCGGTTGATGTATCTTTAAAAACTTGATTTCCTTATGTGAACCTGCAATCTTCAATATCGTGAGCTGGAAAAAATATTTACCAAGTGCCGAAGTTACGCAGCTAATTTCTACAGTTGTGGTTGCATTAGCTACCGTTGCATCAGCCGTATTTGCTTGGCAACTTAGCAAGTTATCCAAAGATGAATGGCTAGCTAAAGTGCCGACTATTACTATAGTCGGTGGAACTAATGTTCTAGGAGATTTAGGCTATTTTGGTGCTACATTTGTTAATACCACCTCAAATGCAGCTACAGGTGCAAAGACATACATCGCTGCATTTTCCTGTGACAAAGGGAAAGGGCAACTAAATTTCCCCGGAGAGTATTTATATGAAAATTTTTTCTCTGGTTCTTATGATGAAAAAGTAAAAAAAGATCCGATAACTATTAGCAGCGCTTCTGGTCTCCCCAGCAGCTATATCTATTTTGATCAATCTCAAGTGCGCGATGTTCAGAACGACACCAAAGATATTTACTTTGTTTCGAAAGTTACATTTAAAGATTCTTTTAACAATGAACATACCGTTCAATATTGCGGTAAAATGAACAAGCTCATGGATATTCCATTAAGAGTTCCGGCCAGCTTGGATACCTGTGACTTATTTAACTGCACAGACAAGGATTGTGATGGTAAGCCAGCTAAGTCACCTCAACCACAAATATGTGCTCCATTCACCGCTGCTACAAATGTGAATGATTTATTACACTCCAAAAAAGTACCAACAAAACCTGGCAAATAAAAAAACGCCCCCTAACGGGGGCGAAATTGTCTCTCGAAATCATCAATCTGAGGCCAAGCCTTTTTGAGAAGCGTGGCTTTTAAATCCACGTGGTGCATTTGGTCTGGACCAAATTTAAATGCACCATCTGCCTTACTCTCGAATTCTTTGAAAGTGATGGCAGGATGTCTATTATCCCAAAGAATGTGATTCAAGGGGATCCAGTAGCTTGTAGTAAAATCCCTTATTAGAAAACAAACAATGAAAGGTGTAGTTCTGAATTCCTTGCTATAATTCAAAAGTCCATCAAGTTCGCTTCTCCTAATATCGAAGGGAAGTTTGAGTTTTTGCTTTATCTCAATGGCAAGTCTTTTACGCCTCCTACCAAGAGACACCATAAAATCCGGGCGTTTAAAATCCCTAGCAGCATCAAACTTCTCTATCGGAAGATTTGGACATTCGTCCTTATGTCCATCTTTCTGACACAGAAAAGAATAAGCCACTTTTGAGTTATTAAGCCATCTCCTGAAATACTTTTCAGAATCTGTCATTTCAACGTCTTTGCAACCTTCACAAGACTCGGGTTCTTCAAACTCGAACATATAAAACTCCTGAAGATGATACGGTGTATACTATGCATGTCATAAAATATAATGAACCTCAAGGGACTCTGGATTCCTGCCTTCGCGGGAATGACGGAGGGCATTTGCTAATGCTCTGCCATAACCATGCTCCTTGTGGATTCCCGTCGCGCCAAAGGCACGCTTTGTTGATGCGTGGTGGGTACGATGGCTTTTCCCTTTGGAAAAGGGAAGTGTTCAGGAGGGATTTTTCTGGAAGGGCGGAGGCCAAATCGCGACATGGGGCGGTGGCTTCGATGGGGGCTGTGGCGCGATTTTTTTCTTATTTGGTAGGTGCTCTTTTTTGCCTGCTGGTACGTTGCTATTGAGACTGTGGTTCGTATCGCGGGTTGCGGTAAGTTTGATTTTGATGCGGGGGAGGCCGAATCGCGACATGGGGCGGTGGCTTCGGTGGGGACTGTGGCGCGATTCTTTTTTCTTACTTACAGGTACGTCGGGCTATTGAGGCGGCTGTGGCCATTGGCGCGTGGCGGGCGCTATGGGTCTTGTTCTGATGGGTGTGTTCGGTGGAGGTTTGGTTGGAGGCCAAATCGCGGTGGGCGGCGGTGGCTTCGGTGGGGACTGTGGCGCGATTTTTTTTCCTCTTTCCATTGGTAATGTTGCGATGGGTCTGGTTGAGATAGGTTGCGGCAAAGCCGCCGGAGAGGGCTTTTCTCTCCGGCGGCTTTTTTCCTGTTTTCGTTAATTGTATTGCGGCTTGAAGGTGCCGTTGAGCATGGCCTCGTTGAGGTCATACACATCAGTGTGTCGGGTGTGGATGAACTTGCCGGATGCGCTCCTGTGCTTGCCCACCAGGGCCGTGGTGAAGCCTTCGTCGGCGGCGCATGGCAGGTTGCCGGGGCTGTCGTCGACCATCAGGTGCCAGCGGCCGGGGGCGATTTCCGCTGTCCGGTGCAGGACCGTCCGGTAGGGTTCCGGCTTGCGCTTGAGATGGCCGCCGACGCATTCGTAAGCCATCACAAGTTGCGGGTGGAGAACCTGCAACAGCTCCATGATGGCCAGCGAGCGGTCGAGGTAGACCCGGCGGGCCTGCGAGAGGATGCCGATGATATGACCCTGCGCCTGCAACTGCCGGAACTGTTCCAGCAGGTGGGGGTTATGTTCGACAAAATCCTCCATTTGGTCGGCCAGCGCCTGATGGACGGTGATGGAGGCTTTGTCGGGCCAGTCGGGCGGCAGGTCGTTCAGCCGCGCGACGTGGCCGTAGCTATCGTTATGGAGGCGATAGCCTTCGCTGAGCTGGGCAAAGGCCAGTTCGGGCGAAATGCCGATGTTGTCGGCTATCCATTGCTGGAGGAATTTTTCGACGTAGGGGCCGGAATCGATGAGGGTGTCATCGTTGTCGTAGATGATGACGCCCGGCTGGTGGGGAGAGTAACGCGGCAGCATGGAAGCCTCGTGGTTTTGGCGCCGGGGCGCGGGAAACGGGGGATGATGGCGGGGTTATAGGGCAGGGCTGGCGTGGCTGCAAGAAAAAGGGGCCCTCGCCGGGGCCCTTTTGGGATTTTAGTAGCCGTAGTCGTAATGATGGTAACGCGGGGCCGTGGCCGCACCGCCGACGCCGCCGACCGCGCCGCCGATGAGGGCGCCGGTCCACGGGTTACCGCCGGTAAGCGCTGCCGCGCCCGCGCCCACGCCCGCGCCGAGGCCCGCGCCGCTGATGCTGCGGTCAGCCACCGATTCGCCGCAGCCGGCGAGGATGAGGCCCGCGCCGACGGCGACGGTGACGAGAGTTGTTTTGTGTAATGTTTTCATGAGTGTTTTCCTTGTTATATGGGTTGTGGGCTTATGCGTGGCGCTTAGTACAGCGGTTCGTTGGCCACCGCACCGCCCGCGGCGCCCAGACCGCCGCCTACGCCGGCACCCACCAGCGCGCCTGTCCACAGGTTTGTTCCGCCGATGGCCGCCACGCCTACGCCCAGGCCCGTACCGACCAGTGCGCCGACGGCGGCACCGCCCAGCACGGTTTCGGTGGTCGTCCAGTTGGTGGTTGAGCAGCCGCCCAGCGCTACGGCGCCGATCAGGGGAATCATCAGAAACGGTTTTTTCATACGTCTTTACTCCCTTCGTTCGCAGGTTCAACAAGGACAGGATAGCCGTTGGGGTGTAAGTTATCGGTCATAAAGAAATTTTATTTCGTAAAGTGAAAATAAAGACGTTTTTTATGTTTTTTGAAGGACTTAAGCGGATTGTGGGGTGGTTTTTGCCGCCCGCCTGCGTGGCTTGCAATGCCAGGTTGCCGGCGAGTGAGCCGGTTGGGTTTTGCCCGAATTGTTATGCGAAATTGCCGTGGTGGGACAAGACCGGCGTGCTGCCGCCGCCACTGCCCGCTGCGGTGGCCGGGTTTGCCGCGCCGCTGCTGTACGAGGGAGCTCTCCGCGAGGTGGTTTTGCGCTGGAAATTCCATGACCGGCCGGAGGTGACGCAGGCGTTGGCCCGGCTGATGGCGGAAAAGATGCCGGAAGGAAACTGGCTGCTGGTGCCGGTGCCGCTGCATGTGAAGAAGTTGCGGAAACGCACCTACAATCATGCCGCGCTGCTGGCGCAGGCGCTGGGGCGCATCAAGGGGCTGCCGGTGGATGTATTGAGCTTGCGCAAGGTGCGTGACGGGAAGCTCCAGGCGGCGAAGACGCGGGCGCAGCGGCTGAAGCTTTCCGGCACCGATTTTGAGTGCGCGAATATGGACGGGCGGCAGGTGGTGCTGGTGGATGATATTTTCACCACCGGGGCGACGGCGCGGGCGTGTGCGCTGGCATTGCGGCGGGCGGGGGCCGTGAACGTTCAGGTGAGGACGCTTTGTTATACGGCACCGGGTAGGGACTTGAGCGCCCAGTTAGGCTAGGGTGCGGGTATGTGCGGGATTGCGGGTATCTGTTTGGCGGGCAAGGCGCGGGTGAGCCCGCAGCTTCCGGCGTTGATGGCGAGTGCGTTGGCGCACCGGGGTCCGGACGGCGAGGGGGTGTGGGCGCAGGGCGGGCTGGCGGTGATTCATACCCGCTTGAGCATTGTGGACGTGGCGGGCGGGGCGCAGCCGCTGCTGGCGAAGTTGCCAGACGCGGCGGGGATGAGCGCGACCCAGGCGCTGGTGGCGAATGGTGAGATTTACAATTACCGCGAATTGCAGGAGGAACTCCGCGCGGGGGGCGTGAAGCTTGCCACCGACAGCGATTGCGAGCCGCCGCTGTGGATGTACGCGCGGGACGGGGTTTCGGCGTTTGAGAAGCTGCAGGGGATGTACGGCATCATCATTGCCGACACGCGTGACAACAGCATGGTGGTGGCGCGGGACGTGTTTGGCATCAAGCCGCTTTACTATGCTGAAACGGCGAAGGGTTTCGCCTGTGCCAGTGAACCGCGCGCGCTGCTGGCGGCGGGCTGGGTGGCGCGGGAGGTGAACCAGCACGCTTTGGGTCTGGTTCTGAACTACCACGATACGCCGGGGGATGAGACGCTGTTTGCGGGTATCAAGCGCTTGCTGCCGGGCGAGTGGCTGCTGGTGCGGGAGGGGAAGATTGTCGAGCGCGGGCGGCGGTTGCCGCCGTTGAAAGCGCCGGTGAAGATGGATGCCGAGAAGGTGCTGGAGGAATTTGAACAGACCATGCGCGCGGCGATGACGCGGCACTTGCAGGGTGAGGTGGGCGTGGGGGTGTTTTTGTCGGGCGGGTTGGACAGTACCAACATGGTGGTGACGCTGCGGGATTTGGGGGTGGATGTGCGGAGCTTCACCGCGCGGTTTGATGTTGAAAACGCGAAGGATGAAAGGGCCGCCGCACGGACGCTGGCGGGTGAGGTAGGGGCTTTGCATACCGAAGTGGTTTATGGCGAAGAGGACTTTTGGCCCGGGCTGGTGGACATGGCCTTTGCGCTGGACGACATGGCGCTGGACTATGCCGCGCTGCCGCTACTGAAGCTGGCGCGGACGGCGCGCGAGAGCGGGATGAAGGTGGTGCTTTCGGGTGAAGGCGGGGATGAGATTTTTGGCGGGTACAAGAGCTACCAGCGGCCGTGGTGGAAGGACTTGCTGCGGCGCTGGCGCGGTGGCGAGCTGGCGGCGGTGAAGGGATATTTAAAGGAGCCAAAACTGGCCGGGGTGAAGCGTGAGGTGAAGCTGCCGTGGCCGACGAGAGGGTGGTCGGCGCTTCAGAAAAAACAGGGCGCCGACGTGGCCGAGTGGTTGCCGCACGGCTTGCTGCTGAAGCTCGACCGCACGCTGATGGTGCAGGGCGTGGAAGGGCGGGTGCCGTACCTGGATGACGCGCTGGCGGCGTTCGGGTTTGCGCTGCCGGACGGGTTGAAGGTGCGTGACGGCTTTGGCAAATGGCTGTTGCGCGAGCGTTTGAAGCGGCGCGGGTTTGAGGAGCTGGCGTTTGGCAAAAAGCAGGGGTTCAGCGTGCCGGTGGGGGCGTGGCTGGCGGGAGGAAAAGACCGTGTGGCGCACTTCTGGCGGCAGAGCGCCTTCATCAACGACGTGCTGACGGAGAAGGGGCGCGAGGCTGTTTTGAAGAAGCTGGGCGACCGCAAAGTGGGGAAGGTGGCGTTCAGCCTGACGGTGATGGCGGTGTGGCATGCGTTGCATATTCAGGGGGTGACGCGGGAGGATGTGCTGGAGGAGTTGGGGTTGGATAAATAAAAAGGAGAGAGGTACAGGCTCCGATTAAGGACAGCATGGATTGCCACATGCGCGCGGCTTAAACGGAGGAGATATTTTACCGACTGTGGGCCGTGCTCCTCGCAATGACGAAGATATGAAAAAAGAGGCCTGAAGGCCTCTATCATTTTTAGTGCAGTGGTTCGCCGAAGTGCTGGACGCCCCGACGCGGGCTGTGGTCGCCTTCTTCCACCTCCTCGATGATTTTACGGATGAAGGCGGGGAGGTCGGCCGGGCTGCGGCTGGTGATGACGCTGCCGTCCACCGCCACTTCCTCGTCCACCCAGTCGGCGCCCGCGTTCACCATGTCGGTTTTTATGCTGGCGAACGAGGTGGCGGTGCGGCCCTGCAAAACGCCGGCCTCGACCAGCAGCCACGGCCCGTGGCAGATGGCTGCGACCACCTTGCCCTGGGCGACGAACCGTTTGACCAGGTCGACCGCCGTGCCGTCGCGGCGCAGTTTGTCCGGATTCATCACCCCGCCGGGAATGACCAGCGCGTCGAAGTCGCCGGGGTCGACTTCGCCGAAGGTGAGGTCGACCGGCACGCTTCTGTCCCAGTCGGCCTTGTGGCCGTTCCAGGCGCGGATGATGCCAGGCTCAAGCGTTTTGTGCGGCGCGGCCACCGCTACCGTGGCGCCCCGGCTGCGGAGTTCGTGCAGCGGCTGTTCGAGCTCGGCTTTTTCGTAGCCGTCGGTGGCGATGATCAGGATTTTACTGTCTTCGATGCTGCGCATGTTCAAGTGCCTCCTTTTTGTAAGTGGACACCATGAAACCGGAACGGAAAAAAATTCAATGCGGGAATGGCAATGCCTTATAAACAAAAACGCCCGGGGCGGGCGTTTTTGGCTGGTGGCGGGGCTTTACAGGCCCAGCTTGCTGCGCACCCACGGGTAGAGCCCATAGCTGGCGCCGTACACCAGGTGCGCGGCCCAATCCCAGAAAATCGGCACTTCGCGGTTCCAGATGTCGGTGCCGTGGAGGCGTTCCATTACGGCCGGGACGATGACGTAGGCATCGACCATGCTGACCACGGCGACGCCGAGGCCCAGTGCCGTAGCAGCCAGCGGGGTGCTGATGCCGAGCATGACGGCGAGGATGGCAAACGGTACGCCCCACGCCAGCGCGGCGGTTTGGTGCAGCACCAAGCCGGCCAGAAACGCGGGGAGGTTGAAGCCGGCCAGGGCGTTTTCGCCAAACACCGCCGAGCCGATGACCTGCACCGGGTAGATGGGGCCCTTGCCGAGGAAGATAGTGAACACCAGCATGACGACGACGGCCATGATGAGGCCTGCGGCCTGGCTTGTGGCCAGCGCGGCGAGGAAGGGGTTGTTGCGGGAAGTAGGCATTTGAGGAGAGGTTCCTTTGTTTAGTGGGTTGATATTAAGTTAATGAGCCTGAATACTTTAGTCATATAAATATGTCAAAAGCTATTTAATTTAGTATTGACGCATGTTATGGCAGCGGCATGGAAGCGCTTGGAGATACCCAACGGCAACTGCTGCACCTGCTGCTGGCCCACCGGGCCGGTTTGACCATGCGGGTGGTGGGCGAGGGGTTGGGCATCAGCCGTACGGCGGTGCGCCAGCACCTGACCGCGCTGGAAGGGTTGGGCTACGTGGAGCGTGGCAGTGCCGCCAGCAGCGGGGGGCGCCCCGGCGGGGTGTTTCGGCTGAGTACGCGCGGGCTGGATGTTTTTCCCAAGCAGTACGGCATGCTTTCGGCGGTGATGTTGGAGGCGATTAAAGCCGAAAAAGGTGACGAAGGCCTGCGCCGGTGGCTGGCCCGGCTGGGCAGCGCCACGGCCCGTGGCCTGTCGGCGGAGTTGAAGGGCAAGCCGGTGAAGGTGCGGATTATCGAGGCCGCCGGGGTGTTGAACCGGCTGGATTACCAGGCGCGGGTAGTGAAAGGCAACGGCCTGCCCGCGATTGAAGCCTCCAATTGCGTGTACCACCATGTGGCTGGGCCCTACCGCCAGGTATGCCGGTTTGATACCGCGCTGCTGGCCGGACTGACCGATGCGAAAGTGGTTCACGAATCGTGCATCCAGGAAGGCGGCAACGTTTGCCGCTTTGGGTTTGTGGTGAAATCGGCTATATAAGGCCCGGTGCCGACGTAGCACAGCGGTAGTGCAGCGGTTTTGTAAACCGAAGGTCGGGAGTTCAATCCTCTCCGTCGGCACCAGATTCA
>CAZROO010000007.1:29385-66130 GCA_964601735.1 uncultured Pseudomonadales bacterium | reverse complement strand
TGGCGGAGCTGGCGCAGGATACGACCCGTACCGGCCGGAATAAGGCGGCCGACGATGACGTTTTCCTTGAGCCCGTTGAGGGTATCGGTCTTGCCCATGGTCGCGGCCTCGGTAAGCACCTTGGTCGTTTCCTGGAACGACGCGGCGGACACGAAGCTGCGCGTGGTGAGCGAGGCCTTGGTAATCCCCTGCAGGTAGGGTTCGCCTTCGGCCGGCACCTTGCCCAGCTGCAGCAGCTTGGCATTTTCGGCTTCCAGTTCGCTGCGGTCGATAAGCTCGCCGTTGACGAAGGTCGATTCGCCCGGACGGGTGACCAGCACCTTCTGCAGCATCTGGCGGATGATCACCTCAATGTGCTTGTCGGCGATGCTCACACCTTGCAGGCGGTACACTTCCTGGATTTCGGTGATCATGTAGTCGGCCAGCGCCTCAATGCCCTTGGCCTTGAGGATGTCGCGCGGATCTACTTCACCTTCAATCAGCATTTCACCACTTTCGATGAAGTCGCCTTCACGCACGTTCAAGTGGATGCCCTTCGGGATCATGTACTCGCGGGTTTCGTCTTCACCATCGGTTTTGCTGGTGATGAGAATGCGGCGCTTGCCCTTCAGGTCCTTGCCGAAACTCACGTAACCGGGGGCTTCGTTCAGAATGGCGCTGTCCTTGGGCTTGCGGGCCTCGAACAGTTCGGCCACGCGAGGCAGACCGCCGGTAATGTCGCGGGACTTGAGCTGTTCCTTCGGCATACGGGCGATGATGTCACCGGCCTTGGCCGTGGCGTTGTCCTCAACGCTGAGGATGGCGCCAACCGGCAGGGCATAGATGGCTTGCGCGCCGGACGGCAGGGTCACAATTTTGCCCTTGCTGTCCATCAGCACAATGCTCGGCTTCATGTCGGCCGCGCGCACGCTTTGCTTCCAGTCGAGAATCACGCGGGAAGACATACCCGTGGTTTCGTCGGTCTGTTCGCGCATGGTGGTACCTTCCTGCAGGTCGAGGAAGTGTACGGCACCTTCGGTTTCCACGATGATCGGCACGGTATAGGGGTCCCAATCGGCGATGGCGGTACCGGCCTTGACCTTGGCACCATCCTTCACCAGCAGGCGCGCACCGTACGGCAGCTTGAAGCTTTCGCGCATGCGGCCACCGTCGTCGTTCAGCACGGCTTCGGCATTACGGCTCATCACGATGCTTTCACCGGCGCTGTTATCCAGCGTAACGACCTGCACCAACTTGATAACGCCTTCCTTACTGGCTTCAGCGCGGCTGGTAGCCGTACCGGCGGCGGCGGCACCACCAATGTGGAAGGTCCGCATGGTCAGCTGGGTACCGGGCTCACCAATGGATTGGGCGGCGATAACGCCAACCGCTTCACCGATGATGACCGGCGCGCTGCGGGCCATGTCGCGGCCGTAGCAGGCGGCGCACAGGCCTTCCTTGCTTTGGCAGGTCAGCGGGCTGCGGATGGCAACCTTGTCGAGCCCGGCCTTTTCAACTTGAGTGACCAAGGCTTCGTCCATCAGGGTGCCCTTGGCGGCAATCAGCTTGCCGTCCAGCGGGTTCACCACATCCAGCGCCGCGGTACGGCCCAGAATGCGCTCACCGAGCGATTCCATAACATTACCGTTGCGGGTGATGTCGGCGGCCCAGATATATTTCTGGGTACCGCAATCGGGTTCGGCAATCACGCAATCCTGCGCCACATCCACCAGGCGGCGGGTCAGGTAACCCGCATTGGCGGTCTTCAGCGCGGTATCCGACAGACCCTTACGGGCACCGTGGGTCGAGATGAAGTACTGCAGTACGGTCAGCCCTTCGCGGAAGTTCGCGGTAATCGGGGTTTCGATGATTTCGCCGTTTGGCTTGGCCATCAACCCACGCATACCGGCGAGCTGCTTCATCTGCGCCGGGGAACCACGGGCACCGGAGTTGCTCATCATGTAAATCGGGTTGATCGACGGTTGCATCGCGTCCTCGGTGCTGGGCTTGTCACCCTTGGCCTTGGCCGGATGCGTGACCTTGATCGGCTGGTCGCCGATGGTCTTCATCATGGCTGCGGCAATGGCATCGCTGGTGCGCTGCCAGATATCGACCACCTTGTTGTACTTTTCGCCAGCGGTAATCAAACCATCCTGGAACTGCTGCTCGAAGCGGCGGACTTCTTCTTCCGCCTTGTCGACCATTTCGTACTTGACCTGCGGCACTTGCATGTCGCCCTTGCCAAAGCTGATGCCGGTCTTGGCCGCAATGCGGAAGCCCAGGCCCATCAGGCGGTCGGCAAAGATGCAGGTCTCTTTCTGACCCACAGCCAGGTACACTTCGTGAATCAGCTTACCCACTTCCTTCTTGGTCATAATCTTGTTGACCAGGTCGAAGGTGAGTTTCGGGTGCTCAGGCAGCACGTTGCCAAGGTACATACGACCCACCGAGGTGTCATAGTTCTTGCCGCGGAAACGCGCCTTGATGCGGGTATGCAAGGTGATCTTCTTTTGCGCCAGGGCGTGTTCGATTTCGCCCATGTCGGCAAAGGCCATGCCCTCGCCCGGCTCGCCGTAGCGGCCAAGGCTGAGCCAGTACAGGCCCAGAATCATATCCTGGGAAGGCACCACCACCGGCTTGCCGTCGGCAGGCTTGAGGATGTTGTTGGTGCTCATCATCAGCACGCGGGCTTCAATCTGGGCTTCCAGGCTGAGCGGCACGTGAACGGCCATTTGGTCACCGTCGAAGTCGGCGTTGAAGGCGGCGGTCACCAGCGGGTGAAGCTGAATAGCCTTGCCTTCAATCAGCTTGGGTTCAAAGGCTTGAATCCCCAAACGGTGGAGCGTCGGCGCGCGGTTGAGCAAAACCGGGTGCTCGCGAATCACTTCTTCGAGCACGTCCCACACCACGTCTTCCTTGTTTTCCACCATCTTCTTGGCGGCCTTGATGGTCGTGGCTTCGCCGCGCATTTCCAGCTTGTGGTAAATGAAGGGCTTGAACAGTTCCAGCGCCATGGTCTTGGGCAAACCGCATTGGTGCAGCATCAGGTCCGGGCCCACGGTAATCACGCTACGGCCGGAGTAGTCAACACGCTTACCGAGCAGGTTCTGGCGGAAGCGGCCTTGCTTACCCTTGAGCATGTCGGCCAGGCTCTTCAGCGGGCGCTTGTTGGCACCGGTGATGACGCGGCCACGGCGGCCGTTGTCGAACAGGGCGTCGACGGACTCCTGCAGCATGCGCTTTTCGTTGCGCACGATGATTTCCGGCGCGCGCAGTTCAATCAGGCGCTTGAGGCGGTTGTTGCGGTTGACCACGCGGCGGTACAGGTCGTTGAGGTCAGAGGTCGCAAAGCGGCCGCCGTCCAGCGGCACCAGCGGGCGCAATTCCGGCGGCAGCACCGGAATCACGTCCATGATCATCCACTCGGGTTTGTTGTTGCCTTCGAGGAACGCGTTGATCATTTTCAAGCGCTTCACAATCTTGCGGCGCTTGGCGTCGGGCATGTCTTCGGTCAGCTGGGCGCTGAGTTCGGCCTGCAAGGTCGGCAGGTCGAGTTCGCGCAGCATGGTGCGCAGCGCTTCGGCGCCAATCTGGGCACTAAAGCTGTCTTCGCCAAACTGTTCAGCGGCTTCAAAGTACTCTTCTTCGTTCAGCAGTTGGCCCTTGGTGAGCGTGGTCATGCCCGGGTCAATCACCATCCAGCTTTCAAAGTACAGGATCTTTTCCAGGTCTTTGAGCATCACGTCCAGCAGCGCGCCCATACGGCTGGGCAGCAGCTTGAGGAACCAGATGTGCGCAACCGGCGCGGCCAGTTCAATGTGACCCATGCGTTCGCGACGCACTTTGGATTCGATGACTTCGACACCGCACTTTTCACACACGATACCGCGGTGCTTCATGCGCTTGTACTTGCCGCACAAGCATTCGTAATCCTTCACAGGACCAAAGATACGGGCACAGAACAGGCCGCCGTGCTCGGGCTTGAAGGTACGGTAGTTGATGGTTTCCGGCTTCTTCACTTCACCGAAGCTTTGGGCACGGATGCTGTCCGGGCTGCTCAGGGTGATGCGGATGCTGTCGAAGTGACGCATCGCGGGTTGCTGTTGCTGGAACAGGTTCATCATCAGGTTGGAGTTGCTACGCATAATAATGTTCTCCTTGTTCCTTAGGCGTCAAAACCAGCTGCGGGGGCAGTCGGTTGTTCCACCAGTTCAACATTCAAGCCCAGGGCCTGGATTTCCTTCACCAACACGTTGAAGGATTCCGGCACCCCCGCCTCGAAGTTGGTTTCACCGCGCACAATGCTTTCGTACGTCTTGGTACGGCCTGCCACGTCGTCGCTCTTGATGGTGAGCATTTCCTGCAGGGTGTAGCTGGCGCCATAGGCTTGCAGCGCCCACACTTCCATTTCCCCAAAACGCTGGCCACCAAACTGCGCCTTACCGCCCAACGGCTGTTGAGTCACCAGGCTGTAGGGCCCGATGGAACGCGCGTGGATCTTTTCGTCCACCAAGTGGTGCAGCTTGAGCATATACATGATGCCCACGGTCGTCTTCTGCTCGTACGCTTCACCGGTGCGGCCATCGTACAGCTGGGTCTTGCCGTCTTCGTCGCAACCGGCTTCCTTCAACAGCTTGTTGATGCTGTCTTCAGGCGCGCCGTCGAACACCGGGCAGGCTACCGGCAGGCCCTTGGTCAGGTTGCCGGCCAGTTCAATCAGCTCCTTGTCGTTCAGGCTATCCAGGCCCTTCGCCTTCTCGTCATCCTTATAGAGTTTGCCGAGGTAAGTGCGCAGCTCCTTAGTGTCCGGGCGCTTGCCTTCAGTCGCTTCGTCCAGCAGGGCACGCACCTTGCGGCCGATGCCGAACGAGGCCCAGCCCAGGTGGGTTTCCAGAATCTGGCCGACGTTCATACGGCTCGGCACACCCAGCGGGTTGAGAACCATGTCAACTTGGCGGCCATCTTCGAGGAACGGCATGTCTTCGAGCGGGTTCACCTTCGAAATTACACCCTTGTTGCCGTGGCGGCCGGCCATCTTGTCACCGGGTTGCAGCTTGCGCTTGATGGCCACAAACACCTTCACCAGCTTTTGAACACCCGGAGGGAGTTCGTCGGCCTGGCGGATTTTGGCCACCTTGGCTTCCATGCGGCTCTTCAGCGCGGTCAACGCGGTGTCGAGTTGCTTCTTCAGCGTCTCGATGTCGCGTTGCACTTTGTCGTTGCTCACGCTGATGGTGAACCATTCCGCGGGCTTCATGCCTTCCAGCATGGCCTCGGTAATGGTCTTGCCCTTGGCCGGAACAGGCGCTTCCTTGGCGCCCTTGACAGGCTTGGCAGCCTTGGCGCTGGCTTTCACACCGGCAATTTTCTGGCCGTCCAGCAGGTCTTTCAGGCGGCCGTAAGCATCGGCTTCCAGCACGCGGCGTTCGTCGGCAATGTCCTTCTCGAGCTTCTCGATTTCGGCGGCTTCGATTTCCAGCGTGCGGCTGTCCTTGTCGGCGCCACGGCGGTTGAAAATCTTCACGCCCACCACAGTACCGCTGGCACCCGGGGGCAAGCGCAGGCTGGTGTCGCGCACGTCCGCGGCTTTTTCACCAAAGATGGCGCGCAGAAGTTTTTCTTCCGGCGTCATCGGGCTTTCACCCTTCGGCGTGATTTTGCCGGCCAGAATGTCACCGGCCTTCACTTCGGCACCGATGCGGATGATACCGGCCTCGTCGATGTTCTTCAGCGCTTCTTCGCCCACGTTCGGAATGTCGCGGGTGATTTCTTCGCTGCCCAGCTTGGTGTCGCGGGCCATCACTTCAAATTCGTCGATGTGAATCGAGGTGAAGATGTCTTCGCGCACGATGCGTTCGGAAATCAGGATCGAGTCTTCAAAGTTATAACCGTTCCAAGGCATGAACGCGACCAGCACGTTGCGGCCCAGCGCCAGTTCGCCCAGGTCGGTGCTCGGCCCGTCGGCGATGATGTCGCCTTTCTTGACCTTGTCGCCCACCTGCACCAGCGGCTTTTGGTTCAGGCAGCTGCTTTGGTTACTACGTTGGTACTTGGTCAGGCGGTAAATGTCGGCACCACTCTGGCCGGCGGTCACGTCCTTGGTGGCACGCACCACGATACGTTGCGCGTCGACCGATTCGACCACGCCGTCGCGGCGGGCCACGGTGGTCACGCCGCTGTCACGGGCGAGGGTGTCTTCAATGCCGGTACCCACCAACGGCGCGTCGCTGCGGATAAGCGGCACAGCCTGACGTTGCATGTTGGAGCCCATCAGCGCGCGGTTGGCGTCGTCGTGTTCCAGGAACGGAATCAGCGAGGCGGCAACCGACACCACTTGCTTCGGAGAAACGTCCATATAGGTCACTTCTTCGCGCGGCATCAGCATGGTTTCACCGGTCTTGCGGCAAACCACGTAGTCGTCCTTGATCTTGCCCTTGCCGTCGAGTTCGGTGTTCGCCTGCGCGATGACTTCCTTACCTTCGGTAATGGCGCTCATGTAAATGACTTCGTCAGTCACCTTGCCGTCATTCACCTTGCGGTACGGGGTTTCAATAAAGCCGTACTTGTTGATGCGGGCATAGGTGGCCAGCGAGTTGATAAGACCGATATTCGGCCCTTCCGGCGTTTCAATCGGGCAAATCCGGCCATAGTGCGTGGTGTGCACGTCGCGGACTTCAAACCCGGCGCGTTCGCGGGTCAAGCCACCGGGCCCGAGGGCGCTCAAGCGGCGCTTGTGCGTCACTTCGGAGAGCGGGTTGGTTTGGTCCATGAACTGGCTCAGTTGGCTGCTGGCGAAGAATTCACGCAGCGCAGCGGCCAGCGGGCGGCTGTTAATCAGGTCGTTGGGCACCATGTTGCCGACTTCGGTTGAGCCCATGCGTTCCTTCACGCCGCGCTCCATGCGCAGCAAGCCAACGCGGACTTGGTTTTCCATCAGTTCGCCCACCAGGCGCACGCGGCGGTTGCCCAGGTGGTCGATGTCGTCGATGCCGTCCTGGCCGTCCTTGATCTGGTGCAGTTTGCGCACGGTCTCAATCACGTCTTCCTTGCGCAGCACGCGGCTGGAATCGTCGGTGTGCTTAAAGCCCAACCGCGCGTCCATCTTCATGCGGCCCACGGGGCTCAGGTCAAAGCGCTCAAAGTCAAAGAACATGCTGTTGAACAGCTTGGTGCTGGTTTCAACCGTCGGCGGCTCACCGGGGCGGATGACCTTGTAAATTTCAATCAGAGCTTCTTCCGGAGTGCTGGTCTTGTCCACCTGCAGGGTATTGCGCAGGTAGGCGCCCACGTTCAGATGGTCAACCTTGAGGATGCTGAACTGCTTGAGGCCCAGCTTGGCAATCACGCCCAGCACGCGGTCGGTGATTTCATCACCGGCTTCGGCCAGCACTTCACCGCTTTCCTTGTCCACCAGGTCGGCGGCCAGGTAACGGCCATGCAGTTCCTCGGGGCTTTGCTTCACCCACTTCAGGCCGCCTTCGGCCAGTTGGCGGATTTGGCGGCGGCCCAGCTTTTTACCGGCTTCGGCCACGGTCTTTTTGGTGTCGGCGTTCACCAGGTCGGCGTTCAGCTTCACGCCTTCGTAGAACATCGGCTCAAACTGCAACGCGTAATCGGTGGCAATTTCCACTTCCTCGGCCTTGGCGCGTTTGCCCTTAACCACGGGCGCGTCGGCGGCAGCGGCGGCGGCCTTGCTGGCCTTGGCACTCTTGGCGGCGGCCTTTTCCTTGGCGGTGGTGGCCTTGGTCACCTTGGCCAGGGTGCGGGTTTCCTTGCCACCGGCCACCTTCACGGTCAACTTGTCGTAGTAAGTGTCCATGATGCCTTGGGTGCTCAGGCCCAAAGCGCGCAGCATCACGGTCACCGGCAGCTTGCGCTTGCGGTCGATGCGCACATAAATATTGTCCTTGTGGTCGAATTCAAAGTCGAGCCAACTGCCGCGGAAGGGGATGATCCGCGCGTTGAACAGCAGCTTGCCGCTGCTGTGGGTAGTGCCATCGTCGTGGGCAAAGAAAACACCAGGGGAGCGTTGCATTTGGCTAACCACCACACGCTCGGTACCGTTGACGATAAAGGTGCCGTTCGGGGTCATTAGCGGCACATCGCACAGGTACACTTCCTGTTCCTTGATGTCCTTCACGCTCTTGGCGCCGGTGGTGTGATCCACGTCGTGAATGGTCAGACGCAGCGTCACCCGGCAGGGGGCGGCAAAGGTGATATCGCGCGTGCGGCATTCATCGATGTCAAATTTAGGTTCTTCCAGGCGGTAGCCGACATAATCGAGTTCGGCGATACCCGCGGTGTCCTTCATCGGGAAGATGCTGCGGAACGCCCCATCAAGCGTGTAAAACGTTGATTTGCTGTTGTTTTTCTCGCTCAGGAAAAACTGGTAATTGTCGATCTGGATATCAAGCAGGTTCGGAATGCTGGCCACGTTGGGCAGCTTGCCGAAGTTTTTGCGGATGCGCTTCTTCTCGGTGAACGATAACATTATAACCCCCTGGTTTTGTTACGAAAATTCCGTTTGGCTGAAGCCTAGACGGGGGCCTGCAAATGGCAGGGCACCCTGCTGAAATCCATAGGTGCGGATGTGTTTCTAAGCTGTTGTAGCAGTGCTGTCAAGCGGTGCGATTTCAATGGGTTTTGGGGCACGGCTGATGCACAAATGATGCGCGGCAATCGCATGGCAGCCACCATTCATCACACGCAAAAAATCCCCGGCGCGAACGCCGGGGATATTCTCGAAAACAGGGGGTTAGCGGCCATTCGGTATCGACCATGCAATGTCAACGCCAAAAAACGTTTTAGGTTGCCAGGCATTGTCATACCATTCGGTCGTGACCTTGCCGTAGGCCAGCGCCGTCCAGCCGGGCTTGAAGGTATACTCCAAACCACCTATCAGGCCGCCACCGGCACCAAAACCGCCTTTACCGCCGCCGAACGAAGGTCCGGCGCCAAGCAACATGCCCAACTTCCCCCAAACCGGCTGGCTCAAGGTCGCGAACATGTCCACATTGGCGCGGGTGCCGCCGGGGGCGAACTCGCCCTCGGCGATCGCCAGCGCCCCTATGCGGGGGCCGCCCCACCCTAAGGTTAAGGCCGGGCCATCCAGCTTGAGCAGGCCGCCCGCGGTGACCATATCACCGGAACCGCCAAGAGCGACGCCAAAGGCCACCGGGCTGAACGCCGGGGGCGTATAGTCGTATTCGACCATCCGCCGCACCGGCGTCGCCACCGCCGCACGGACGGCAGCCTCGGCCTTGGCCTCGCCACGCCCCCGCTGAACGGGGGTAGCGGCAGCAACCTTGGCAGATGGCACCGGCAACGCCCCCACATCGGGCAACGCTACCGGTGCCGGGCCGGGCCCCCGCTTGGGCAGGCCCAGCGTCACGTCGTCCGCATTGACCGAAGCCATGCGGAACGCCCGTACGTCGTGCTGGTAAGCCGGTGAGGTCAGGGCCTGCCGCGATTGCGGGCCGGCCCGCCTCTCCCATACCGCCTGACAACCCTTTTTGTACCAATCGGGGCTGTGACGCACACAATGCATCCGGCTCAGCTCCGTTTGGGCGGAAACCGGGGCATTGAGAGCCTTCACTTCCATCACCGACGAACCATTGAGCAGCCCATGAATCGAGGCGTCAATGTTCGGGGAAGTGGAAAGAAGGGTTTGGCTTGGCGGATTATATGTCGTGTCGGCCAGGGCCAGGGTTTGTGCAGGGGCGCCGTAAGGAACGGCGACCAGGCACAAGGCCAGGGACGACAACAAAATAGTAGTCAAGATCTTCATCTAAAAACCTCCAGGGGTCGATGAAAAGCGGCAAGCAGATGGAGCCCCTGGAGGCGTCAAATGAATGTCGCCTCGGTTAAGGTTCGGGTTTGAGATAGGCCCCGCAATACCGATTACAAGGCCCCACGCCACAAAAAAGGCCCCCTTTGCAGGGAGCCAGTCAGGGGGGCGCAAAAATCAGGTAGGGGGAAGTGCGGTTCGCCGACGGGCAAAGCGGGCCTCCCGGGCATCATGATCGACAATCAGCCAGTCAACGATAGGCGACGGAGATGGTGTGGAAGCAAACCTGTCAATCCAGTAGGATATTGAGAAAAAGCGGGACATGGGGTGTTCCTCCATGCCTGGCCGGGAGCACAGGCGTTGTAACCACCCAAGTAAACGCCTGCCCGCCAGCATTTTAAAGCTGTAAATACTGAAATATGCCGCTTTATGTATCTGAAAAACAACAAAACCCGCCACATGGCGGGTTTTGTCCATCGGCGGCGGATTTTACTCCGCCGCCAAAAGCCTGATAGGCACATCCGGCCGGGAACTGGCGGTAGGCAAATAGTCGGTAATCAACTTGCCGTCGAGATGGTCCATCTCGTGCTGGATGATGCGGGCTTCAAGGCCGCTGAAATGCTTTTCAACGGTTTCGCCGCCAATGAACACTCTCCCCATGGCAATGAGGGGTACGGTGTAACGAATAACCACCCAGCCCGACCGCGGCACCGGCAACTGCCCTCCTTTTTCGCACGTTTTGGGAATCGACAGGCAGCCTTCTTCTTCAGTCAAAATATGACGTTTTGACCGGTACAGGATGACCGGATTGATAAGGGCACGGGCTTCGTAACCCATGTTCTTGGCCCGGCGGCCTGCGTCCATGACAAACACCCTTTCCGGCACACCCACCTGGATGGCTGAAAGACCCCTGCCGATATTGAGACTGTAGAGAGTATCAAACATATTGGTGACGAGGTCGTAAGTGGCGCGGTCATTGCGCGCCGGTTGACTGACCCGTCGGAGCAGATGTTGGTGTTGAGGCACCATATCAATAGTCAAAACGGCCATGGCCGTCCTCCCCCCGGAGTTTGAGAATTTGAGAAAACGTTTGAGCTCCCAGAATAGGCGGCTCGATGAGACTAGTATCTACGAGGCCGAAATTTGCCGAGCGAAGCATAAAAAAGCTATATAAAAAAGCCAAAGCCCGCCTCCTTTCTAGGAAGCGGGCTGGCATTATTCGCCGGTATCGGGCCTGATACCTTTGTCTGGCTCATCGCCCCTTTCCGGCTCGTAGGGGCAGAGTCCTCTCGCCCACGTGGTCATCGAAGGAGCCCCCCTCGGCCGTGGTTTCAACGGCAGGGGCGCCCCTTCCAGAATACGGAAGTTCGGCGGAGGAATGACATCCTCTTCCCTGGCTACCCGTTGAGACGGATAGCGTACCGGAGGCAATTCGCCGTTACGCAGGCCGCGACGGGAACGCGGTTTCAGGACAATGATGAGGGTGAGCAATATAAAAGTGCCAAAGAAGATCTCACCGCCATGTTCATAGAGAAAAGCCAGCATAAGATTGCTCCAGATTGAACTGAGGTGGCCCTAAAATGGGCCCGCCCCATAAAAAAACAAGGCCCTCTCGGGCCTTGTTTGAATGAAGATAGAAGTAATTACTTCAGTTCGACTTTGGCACCAGCCGTTTCGAGCTTTTTCTTCATTTCTTCGGCGTCCTTCTTGGCAACGCCTTCCTTCACGACTTGCGGGGCGCCATCGACCATGTCCTTGGCTTCCTTCAGGCCCAGGCCGGTGATTTCGCGCACGGCCTTGATCACGTCGATCTTCTTGTCGCCAGCGGCGGTCAGGTGCACGGTGAACTCGGTTTGAGCTTCGGCAGCCGGGCCGGCAGCAGCGGCGGCGGCCACCGGGGCGGCGGCGCTCACACCCCATTTTTCTTCCAGCATTTTGCTGAGTTCAGCGGCTTCCATCACGGTCAGTTTGCTGAGGGTTTCAACGATTTGGTTCAGGTCAGACATATTTCTATCCTTTGGTTTGAGAGTTAAGCGTTAGGCGTTTCGACGGGAGCAGCCGGGGCTTCAGCAGCCGGGGCGGCAGCTTCAGCGGCAGGCGCTTCGGCAGCGGCAGGAGCCACAGCTTCAGCAGTAGCGCCGCCCTTATCGGCATAGGCCTTGGCAACACGCGCCAGTTGGGCACCGGGGGCTTGCAACAGGCCAACCAGTTTGCCGCGCAGCTCATTGAGGCTCGGCAGTTTGGCCAAGGTCTTGATGTCGGCGGGCGTTTGGGCCTTGCCGTCCATCATGCCGCCCAGAATGACCAGCTTGTCGTTCTTGTCGGCAAAGCCTTGGGCCACCTTGCTGGCAGTCAGCATATCGGCGCTGTAGGCCAGAAGGGTCGGGCCCTTCATCAGCTCGGTATTGGCCTCAAACGGCGTGCCCTTGAAGGCCAGCTTGGCCAGGCGGTTTTTAGCAACCTGCACCTTGCCTTCAACCTTGGCCATGTCGCGGCGGAGCTGGGTCAGCTCCTTCACGGTCAGGCCGCGGTACTGGGCCACCAGCAGGGCGCTGGAAGCCTTGAGGCCGGCATTGAGTTCCGTCACGAACGCTTGTTTTTGGGTACGATCCATGGGTTCGTTTCCGTTGGTTAATAACAGCCACCCCACCCCTTGTGGGTCAGCCTTTAAGCTCTGCTTGATAAGGAGGACTTCCGTCCTGAACCTCGGCTGGGCGGAGCAATGCTCTCGATTAACTCTCGCGGGACGGGGTGAGAAAGACCTGTTACCTGTCATCCTGTTCCCTGTCACCTGGAAAGCCCGGCTTTCTTCGGCAGATGGCCGGTATATAGGCGGGGTTACGGGGTGGGTCAAGCCCTTTATCCATAAGCATTTGTGGCATTGGTGGCACGCCCGCCTACCCGCAAACTTTAACCCCGGCGCGGGCAGCCGCCAGACTTGGTATACTTCGCGCATGAAAAACCACCTGCTGCGCTTCGGCCCTTCGCTGCTTATCCTGCTGGCGGCCCTGGTTTACGCCGCAACCAACGTCTGGGAACGCCTGCAAATCAAACAGGACAGGCAGGAAGCCCATCGGCAGGAACAAACAACCCTATCCCAGTACAAGTTGCCAAAGCCACAAATCCAGCTTCCCCAGGCCGAATGCGACGCCATTCCGCATTATACGCCCAGTATTTCGCTGCCCGTTTTCGGCAGAATCAAAAGCATCAGCCCCGACCGCCGCAGCATTGTGGTAGAAACCGGCAAAACCACCTCGCAGTCCATCACCATCATCTCCGGCACACGCATCATAAGCTGGGGCAAGCAAAAACCTGTCGAAGAGTTTTCCCAGCAAATGCAGGAGTTCAACCAGAAGGCCCCGGCCTGCAACGACGGCACCCGCGTGTACATGGCCCCGCCTCCTTACCAGGAAATCCCCCAATCTCCCGCCATGATCAAACCCAAGCAGGGTGTGCAGATTCTCATGGATGAAACGGTGGACAGCGGCAAAACCACCGCCGCCGTTATTTTCCTGCCGTCCCAGTCTTCAAAATAGCCCTAGGCTTGGCGGCCAGCCGGTCTGTTTTTTTATCACATCGCCCCTACCGTTTAAGCGGCAGGCCTTTGTCAGGAACCGCTAACCGGGCTTTCATAATAACCCATGAAGCACATTCCTTTACAGTTGGCTATTCTTGCCACACTGGCCGCTGGCGCCGTCGCTGGTCAAACCTATGCACTGGAAGCCGCCACCACCGGTAGCCAGGCTTCTCAAGCCGTGGTGGGAGCCATCAACAGCAAGGTCGATACCAGCATCGCGGCGTTGCAGGCGCAGATCACCGGCATCGTCTACTGCAACAGCATCCGCAAATTCTATGCGCCGAGCGACCCGAAGAAGGACGCCAACGGCTGCGTGGGAATGCCGGATTACGATTACACGGCTACCAATAACAGCGGGCTCTACGTCTCAGGTAGCCGAGCCAGTGATTTTATGGGGCGGTTTACCAATACCAACCCGACTTACGGTTATGGCGTGTATGGCCAAGGTAACGGGGGCGTGGGGGTTTACGGCATCAGCACCGCAAACTACGGCGTGTATGGTAATAGCACCAACAGCTGGGGTGGCGTTTTTCAGGGGACCCAGTATGGCGTATACGGTGCGGGCTCAGTTTACGGCGTTTATTCCAACGGGCCGCTTTGCACATCTGCAACAGGATGCTCCCGGCGCGGCTTCGGCGGGACATTTACATGGAACACTGACGGCTGGTGCGGCCGCGCCAACCCGGAAACTGGCGGCTGTTCCTGTCCCGGTGGTTTTAGTGCGCAATGGGGCGCAAGCGGGTTCAGTCACTATGACATCTATATCTGCGAATAACCAACGGGCATAAACAAGGCATTGAAAAAGCAGGGCTTAGTCCCTGCTTTTCACATCACACCCCTCTCCCTTTGTTACCTGTCAGCCTTTGTCAGTAACCCCGGAGTAGGTTTTCATAATAACCCATGAAGCACATTCCTTTACAATTGACTGTTCTTGCCACGCTGGCCACCGGTGCCGTGACCGTCCCAACCTATGCGCTGGAGTCCGTCACCACCGGCAGCCAGGCCACCCAAGCCACGGTGGGAGCCATCAACAGCAAGGTTGATGCCAGCGTCGCGGCGCTGCAAACCAAGATCGACGGCATAACCTACTGCAACACCATCCGCAAATTCTACGCGCCCGCCGACCCCAAGGCGGATGTCAAAGGTTGCGTGGGCGTCGGCGACTACCAGCTCACCATGAACAACACCGCCGGCATCAATACCACGGGCGGCCAGATTGCCGTTTCCTCCGCCAATAGCCCCGCGCTCGTTCTCGGCCCCAATACCTGGGGGCAATCGCTTGAGGTCGGCGGCTGGCGCAGCGGCAGCTATGCTTCTGTCATGGCCAGCGACGGCAATCTTCACCTCGATGCCCTGGGTGGTCACTACATCTACCTTAATTACTATGCGAACACCCCGGTTTATGTCGGCCCCAGCGGCAGCGCCGCCATATATGCGGGCGCCTTTTATTACGGCTCGGACCGCCGCTTGAAGGACGACGTCACCCCGCTGAAGAACGCACTGGGTAAGCTGGACGGGCTTGAAGGCGTCACCTTCAAGTGGAACGCCAGCAAGGCCAACACCGGCCGCATCGGCAAGGCCGATGTCGGGCTGATCGCTCAGGATGTGCAAAAGGTTCTGCCCGAGGCCGTCATTACCAACCCGGATACCAAGCTGCTGGCGGTCGACTACCCGCGCCTGGTACCGCTGCTGGTCAACGCCATCAAGGAACAGCAAGCCGAGATCGACACCCTGAAGCAGCAGGTCGACGCACTGAAGAAATAGGAGGCGCGGATATGCGCTACTCCAATGCCCTTGGCCTGATGACCGTCTGCATGCTGCTGGCAGCCCCGGCCCATGCATTGGCGCCCGCCTCATCCGGCCCGGCGTGGGGCTCGGTATGGTCAGTATTTGAAGGCGCCTGGCCATTTCCACATCAGATAACAGGAGGGGCCAATACCCAGGCCTGCATGGATACCGTGGCAACGGTACCCGCGGCGGTGTTCAGCGTTTCAGCCCTGGGCAATATGCAGGCCAGCGGGCAACCAATGGCCTTGGGCGTGGGTGGCGGTAAAGCGGGATTTTTCAATATGACTCCCGGCAGCATTAGGACGTATGGCAGCGCATTGAGCGTACCAGCCGGAACGCCGGTACGGATTGACTGGGTCTGCCAGAATTACACCTATTGCAGTTACGGCAGCTTTTGCTCCAGCCATAATCATTTTGGGAACTGCGACGGTGCTACAGGCAATATATATATCAGTTTTTTCGGCGGCACTTACGGCAGCAACTTTTCGACCAGCGGGTACATGTCCAGCGCGATGACTGTGTACCCGGCCACCACCACTACCTATACCTTAAGCTGCCCCAACGGCAGCACTTCCGGCTGGCATGCGGTCACCGGTACCAGCCTGTCTCTGACAGTTTATGTCACCCCCGCCTGCGGCCCCGCCATCGGCGCGGCCCCGGGCAACAGCAACGGCTGGGTCTTGCCCAAAGGTACCACCCGCCAATTCAACGCCGGTGGGTACAATAAATGCCTGACCAACAACGGCAGCTATGACCTGTTCATCCCCGGAAAAACCCAGGTGGAAATCAACACTTTCTTCAGCCATCCCCCCAGCGGCGTGACCATAAAATAAAGACGAAACTGTTAAAAAAGCCGCCCTGAAGGCGGCTTTTTGCGTTTGGTGAACAGCAGATTAGATGCTGCTCATATCAACGCGGACACCCGGGCCCATCGTCGTGCTGACCGACACCTTGCGCAGGTAATCGACCTTGGCGCCCGACGGCTTTGCCGCCTTCACAGCTTCAAACAGGGCTTTAATGTTCTGCTCCAGCTTTTTGGCGTCAAAGCTCTTTTTACCCACACCGGCGTGAACGATACCGGCGGCCTCAACCTTAAACTCGATCTGGCCGGCCTTGATGTCCTTCACCGCCTTGGCGGCGTTGGGGGTCACGGTGCCGAGCTTGGGGTTCGGCATCAGGCCCTTGGGGCCCAGCAGTTTGCCCACGCGGCCCACCAGCGGCATGCAGTCGGGGGTGGCGACCAGGCGGTCGAACTCGAGGAACCCGCCTTCGATTTTCTTGATCAGGTCGTCGGCGCCAACCACGTCGGCACCCGCGGCCTTGGCAGCCTCGGCGGCGTCGCCCTTGGCCACGACGGCCACGCGCACGGTCTTGCCGGTGCCGTTGGGCATCGTCACGGTGCCGCGCACCATCTGGTCATTATACTTGGGGTCCACGTTCAAGCCGATGGCAACATCAACCGTCTCATCGAACTTGGCGCTCGGCGCGGCCTTGAGCATGCTCACGGCTTCGCTGAGGGTGTAGAACTTGGTCTTGTCCACGGCAGGCATGTTGTCCATGCGGCCGCTGCTCAGGCGCTTGCCGGCGCTAGCCTTGGAAGAAGTCTTTTTGGTAGCCATAATGCTTTCTCCCCTTCCCTTACTCAACCGCCAGGCCCATCGAGCGGGCGCTCCCGGCGATGATCTTTTCGGCGGCCTCGATGCTGGTGGCATTGAGGTCGACCATCTTGGCTTCGGCGATTTCGCGCACTTGCTTCTTGGTCACCTTGCCGATGGTGGTTTTGTGGGTACCGGCGCCTTTGGCTACTTTGCTGGCTTGCAGCAGGTACCAGCTGGCGGGCGGGGTCTTCATCTCAAAGGTGAAGGTCCGGTCGGCGTACGCGGTGATAACCACCGGCACGGGCGTGCCCGGCTTGAATTTTTGCTGCGTGGCGGCGTTAAAGGCCTTGCAGAATTCCATGATGTTCAGCCCTTTTTGACCGAGGGCGGGGCCCACCGGCGGGGCGGGGTTGGCTTGACCAGCCGCAACCTGCAGCTTGATGAAGCCGATGACTTTTTTAGCCATAGCTTGTAGTCCTGTTTCGTTGGTTCAACTCCTACGGTTGGGTCGGTTCCCAAAGGAACACCGCCGTAGTAGGGCCGATATAGGGTCTTTTTAACCCCTTGGCAAGCTTGAAAAACAGCCTTTTAGCCCCATCTTTTAACCATCCATAAATACCGTTTGAGCCTCGCCCTCATTCTACACCACCCGCCCCGCAGGCGAGAAGTGTGGGGTAACAACGAGGATAAAATGTCATGTGAGAAATGCGGCGGTGCAGGCAGTCTCGATTGCCCGCACTGTGGCGGTAGTGGCGACTACAATGACGGAAAAGGCGAAGTCAGGCATTGCAAAGCCTGCGGCAAAAATGGCCTAGATCCGGGCCAAATATGCTGTCCTGCCTGCAATGACGATGGCGGAAGCCAAGAAGACGATTACTACGACGATGACGACGAAGATTAACTCTTCACGGACATGGCCCCTCAGGGGCCATGTTTTTTTACAAATTTTTCATTCGCAACGTATCAGCTATCCGTTGATTATCCCGCTCCGCAATCTGCGTGTCACTGTAAATCCGAACATGCCTCACATCATACTCCCGCGGAGGCGGCGCGGGCGCAATCCATACCACACAAGACCCTTCTTCAACCGACGCATTAACCAATGCGTATGGGTAGGCAATCCAGTCTCCCTTGCCCTCAATCGAAATCGCAGGGGGTTTACCATGTGCTGGCTCAAACTGAATCTTAAAAATGTCGTGATATTCAGCCCAGGCCTTACTATCTAGAAAAGGAACAGCAACAGACTTCGATTTATAAGTTTGAGCAGCGACAGCCTTGGCGTTGGCAATTCCTTTGGGAAAAAGTCGAGGTGCTCCCGTCGGCATCTCGCACTCAACCCGGGGAAAAAGGATTTCCATGAGCCCATTTTAGGCCCGAATAACTCTCCCGACAACACAAAGGATGCCCCCAAAAAAGCCAAGCCGGTTGAAAGCTTGGCCCGTTCCCGTAAAAGTACCCAAAAGGATTTGAATAACATGCGTGGCGGTTGGCAAAGTGTGGCGGAATTCTGGCGCGACCGGCACGCCTGGGTGTGGCCGCCGCTGCTGGGCCTGGTGCTCAGCCTGGCCAACAGTTTTTCCCAGCCCACCACCTACACCGCAGCCGTCACCTTGCAGCTCGATGTGAATGAGGCCAAATCCCCGCTGCTGCAGAACTGGCAGGCCCCCGGCCACGCCGCCGTGCTTAACGACATCCTCCACCGTCCAGACCTGCTGGCCGACAGCGCCCGCGACGGCGGCCAAACCATCAACCCCAAGGGGCTAAAGCTCCACCCCGTCAACGACCGGCTTCTGACCATCACCTACACCAGCCCGCAACGCGAACGGCTGGAAAGCCTGCTCGACGCCCTCGCCTTCAACTACATTTACGAACTGCTGGCGCCGGAACGCCTGAGGTTACAACAGCGCCTGCAGGAAATCGGCGAGCAGATTAAAAAGACCCAGGGCGCCACCGTCGACGATGCCGCCAGCACGCCAAACCCGGACGACGTGGCCGAAACCGCCCACCTGCGCGAAAGCTATAATAACATCCTTACCAGCCTCAACAGCGTCAACGCCGCGTTCGACAAGGGCGCGCCCAACGCCGTGCTGTGGTTTGCCGAACCCGCCCGCCTGCTGCCCGCGCCCACCGAGGCCGGGCGCCACCTGCATGACGCCCTCGCCGGGTTCCTCGCCGGACTGCTGTTCAGCATGATTGTGGTCACACTCCGCCGCGCCCGCCGCAGCGCGCTGGCCACGCAGGAGAACATCGCCGCCGTCACCGGCCTGCCGCTGCTCGGTGCCCTGCCCGACCTCGGCATGGTCCACATCGAGAGCGGCGTGGTCAACGTCAGCGTCGGCGGTACAAACGTCCAGCCCGCCAGCTTCGCCGAGGTGGTCCGCCTGCACCGCATCCTCACCCGCAACCTCAACGGTACTTTGGTTCTCATCTCCGCCGACAGCGCTGAAGGCACCAGCCTGCTCGCCCAACTGCTGGCGCTGCGCAGCGCCGCCACCACCAAAAAGGTGCTGCTGGTCGATTTGAACCTCAAAAATAGCTTCCTCACCCGCGCCAACGGCGCTCGCCCTGCCGCCTGGAAGATCACCCACAAAGCCCCGGGCTGGAAAGAAGCCATCGTCCCGCTCGGCGACAGCGGCGTCGACTTCCTGCCCGCCCCGAACGACGACGGCACGCAAAAAGAACTCGCCAGCTTCGCCAACACCCGCGAGTGGCTCGACAAGGTCAGCAAGGGCTACGAGCACGTCATCATCGACACCAGCCCGCTGGCCGCCGCCAACCGCAACAATGTCGACCCGCTGAGCCTTGCCGCCGCGGCCGAACGCACGGCCCTGGTAGTGCTCACCGGCGTCACCACCCGCCGCCGCGCCATCAATGCCGCCAGCCAGCTCACCGCCAGCGGCGCGCATGTGCTGGGCGTCATCGCCAACGCGCGCTTCGACCCCACGCCCGCCGTCCTGGCCCGTCAGGCGCTCAACTGCCTCAACCGGCTGGTGCCGGGGCTGGGCAATTTCCTGGCCCACCGCGCCGGTGTTTAAGCGTATCTATCGTTTTCTTAAAATATCCACGCGCCGTTGCAACGCGGTGGCGTCGTCCTCCAGTTGGCCTGCGCTGGTAAGCCATTCCTCGCGTTTCAAATGATCATCAGTTTGCGCGGCCGCCTTGCGGGCATCGGCCGCAAAGCCCTTTAATTGACTGACCTCTTTGGTCAGCGCCATCAACTCAATTGCCGTCCGGTCGTCCATATTGGCGGTCAAACGCCTCAATCGATTGTTGGGCACGGGCATGCATAACCCGGCAGCGGTACATCAGCTCAAGTTCCTGGTCGGTGGCGTCAGGGAATCTTGCCAGTAAATGACGGTACAAGCCATTCAACTCCGCGGCCGACTGAAGAGAAATCTCAACAGTTGAAAATATTTTGCAGGCCGGAGCGGAAGCTTGGGTTGTTATATTTTGCATCCCGTCACCATAACAGATTTCGTCCCCCTGGCTAGTGTGGCAACACCACGCCAAAACGTGGCTTACGCGCCGCCCGGCTTTTCCGAAAAAGACTCTTTCTTCTCTGCCGCAGATTTCTCCGCTTCGGCCTCGGCGGTCGGCAGCGGCCCCTTGCTCTCGGTAATGTTGGGCCATACCGCCGAAAACTTGCGATTCACCTCGGCCCATTCACGTTCGTCCGGCGCCAGCTCCTCGTCGGGCTTGATAGCGCTAATCGGGCACTCCGGCTCGCACACACCGCAGTCGATGCATTCGTCCGGGTTGATGACCAGCATGTTCTCGCCCTCGTAAAAGCAGTCCACAGGACACACCTCTACACAGTCCGTGTAGCGGCATTTGATGCATTTTCCAGTGACGACGAACGGCATGTTTGTATTCCTTCCGCCCTGTTTGTAATGGAAAGGAAGCGCAAAAACAACAGGGTATCCAGCGTATACCCTGCGGTGACTGGTGTGGGCGGATTTCGGCGCTAAAGTGCCTACATGAGTCTGCCCAAGGGCCCGTTTATGGTTGCCTATAGCCTGCTTGCGGCGGGCACCCTCGCGCTCATGGGTGTCGATACCCGCCTGGTGCAAAAATTCGGCGGCGACGGCCAGCAGGCGTTTGCCGAAATCATCGAGGCCTCACCCGCCGGAAACCAACTGGCCAACGCCCAGTCACTCGATGCCCGACTCGCCGCCATCGAGCCAGCCGAAGGCCCAACCGAAGCGGCGCCTGAAATTTCGGCCACAACGCCGGTCTCTGGCAGCGCCACTGTTTCCGCTAGCGGCCAGATATCCGGAAGCACCGCCGTCTCCGGTACTATCGGCAACGGCGCCCCCGAAGAAGATGAAACCAAAAAGTCGTTTACCGGCAAGGTGCTCAGCGCCGAGCAGGCCATGCCCAGCATCAGCCTGGGCATCCTCAAGGTCGAAACCCGCAAGGATTTGAAAACCGACGCCGAGGCAGCCTTCACACCGGCCAGCCTGCGCAAGGCCGAAACCGAAGAACTGCTCAAGCGCCGCTTCCACTTCACCCCCTACGCCCACGACGCCTGGCGCGGCAACGGCAACGCACCCATCACGCTGGTCGAGTTCAGCGACCTCTCCTGCGTGGCCTGCATGGACGACCTGCAAAAAGCCGACGAGCTTTACGACAGCAACAAGGATAACCTGCGCTACATCCAGGTCTACCTGCCGGTCGATAGCAGCCACCAAACCAACCTCGCCGCCTTCTACGGCAAGGTGGCCCAGCGCGGCGGTAAATTCTGGGAGTTCCGCAAGGCGCTGTTCAACGTCAAGGAAAGCTCACCCGAAGCCTATTTCGACGCCCTGGTAAGCGCGGGCGTTTCCGCCGCCGACGCCCGCCGCTGGCTGGCCACCGAGGCCCGGCGCTTCTACCGCGAACTCGATGCCGACGCGCAACTGGCCCGCGCCCTGGGCCTCGACAAGCCTCCGCACTTTTTCATCGACGGCATCCACGTGGGCGACGGCGGCATCCCCCGCGCCCAGTTGGCCGACGTGCTGACCTACGAGTTCAACTACACCCACTACCAGCTCGATAGCCTGTCTCATGATTAGGGCGCGCCGCTGATGGCCAATAACGAATTTTACAAGCAACTAGCCATTTTTTCCGAAAAATTGGAAAAAAGCCAGTCGCAGCGGCGCAAAACCCGGCTGGATCGCAGCAACCTCCAGGAGCAGTTGGCCGAAGAAGGCCTGGGCCGCAACATAGCCCTCAGCCCGGACGTCGCAAGCCTGTTCGGTTATGTGCGCCAGCACCTGACGGCCGAAAAAAACCGTTATACCCTGCCACCGGCCCCCACTCCCATCAACCCGGAGTCCCCCATTCCCACCGACGAGGCAACCGCCCCCCCCATCGAAATCCCGGTACCGATGTTGGCACCTTCGGCTTTTCTGCAGGAACTGCATCAAAAACTGATGCCCCTGCTGCAACCGGCCATCCCTCCGGCCGACCTGCCCGTCAACCTCGACCCCCGCGTACGCACCTACGCCACCCTGTTCGCCGAGGAAGTCGCGGCCCTGGGCAACGAGGCCACCCTGCTCGGCAACACCGGCGCCACAATCATACCGCGGCTCAAGCAGGCCCAGCAGGCCATATACATGGACCGCATGCAGGACGCCCTCACCCTGCTGCGCACGGCCTACAAGGCTAATCCACACAGCCATTTGCTGCTGTACCTGCTCAGCCAGTTTTTGTACCTGATGCACACCCTCGGCCACCAGGGCATGCTGCCCGAGGCCCGCGAGCTGGCGCAAAAGAGCCTTATCGCCACCGATAAAATCATCGCCGACCGTCTGCTGCGCTACCGTTACCACGCCATCGTCACCGAGCTGGGACACGATCCCGAACGCGCGCTCAACTGGCTGCGTGATACCGCCCTGCTCAACCCCACGGCTCTCAAGGGCAAGCAGAACCTGGCGGCAGGCCAGGGCATTTTCCTGCAAGCCTGGGCCATGCTGGGCGAAATCCCAGTGGCCTTGTGGGGCGAAACCGAATTCGCCCACATCAGGCACCTCGTCGCAGCCATTCCCGGCGGGGCCATGCTGTACATCTATTACCTGCGCACGCCTCTCCTCGACTTCGCCACTACCCATAAAGACCCGCCGCCCCTGGTGGCCAATCTGGAAAAATACCTCGCCACAGCACGCCTGCTTTATACCCACATCGCCGAACCGCTGGCCCAGTTAGCCAAGCTGCCGGCCACCGCGCCGTGGACCATCCGCACCCGTTACGCCCTTGCCCTGGCCACGGTGGCACCTACGCCCGGGTTCGACCATGTGCTGCTGCACATCGCGCTCGACGGCTATTCCATCATCCCCGGCTTTCCCGGCCCGCAGTTGCGCGTGGCGCTCGACGACAGCAACGTCAGCTACTGGAGCCTGTGGGCAGGCTGCCTGTCGCCGGAGCGCGAAACCCGCCTCTCTCACCTCATGCCCGCCGCCGAAACGCTGGAAGACCACGACCTGCTGCAAGAGCTCAACCAGTTGCTGCCGGCGCTCCGCCAGCTTGAGCAAAAGCTGGTCAAGCCGGGCTGGAGCGACATCCTGCCGTGGATGCCGCGCTGGCAGCTCGACCACCTGCTGGCGCTGGGCACCGGCAGCAATAAGCCACGCAACCGCTTTGCCCCGGCCCTGCCGCCCTACAGCATCTATTACCGCCGCTGGAGCGAACCCGTGCCCGTCGGCACCCTGCCCAGCGACCTGATTGCCGAAAACGCCCGCAACGGTGGCTTTGCCAGCCTGTTCGAGGTGCTGGCTGCGCTAGAGGGCGGCTCCCGCCTGGTCATCGATCCCGTCCACGGCCTGATTCCCGCGCAAAAACGTGCATTAGCCGCCGCCCGCAAGGCTAATCCCAAAAAGTTCGGCCACCTGAATTACGACACCCCCTCCAGCCCGGTCATGAGAATGCTCTTCCTGGCCGCCCTGCTGGCGGGCGGCATCGGCGCCGCCGTGCGGTTGACCGAAAACATAGGCCAGGCCATCGGTTTATCGCTGGTCATCGCCGGATTCATCGGCATCCTGGCGGTGCAGCTGGCCCAGCCCAAACACGCCTAAAAGCGTTTGACACCCGCCCCTTGCTACGCTAAAAGCCGCCTGAATTTAGGAGATTAGACCATGGCAAAAGACAACCCGCCGATCGAAATGCGCAGCACCGGCGTTTACCCGGAAGGTCACGCTAAGGCTGGCCAGTCCACGGGTTACAAGGTCACCACCACCTTCAATCCCCGCAGCGAAGGAGCCAAGGCCAACGGCGGCAAAATGAAGGAAATGCGTAAATACGACCCCTTCATCCAGAAGCACGTGGTTTTCAAGCCCGGCAAAATCAGCCGCGGCTAATAAAAAACTCCCGCAAGGGAGTTTTTCTTTAACCGCTGGCCGCAAGAACTTTTATAACACAGCCGTCATGCCGCCCCCCTTGAGGGGGGCAGGGCATCCCTCGGGGGTGAAGTAAAAAGGCGAATCAAACACATCCTTCGCCACGGCGCCGAACGACCCGCTACTCCGCTAAATCCACCATCACCGGCACATGGTCAGAAGGCTGCGTCAACCCCCGCTCATCCTTAAAATGCTCTACCGCTTTCACCGCCAGCGCCGGGCTGGTAAACAGGTAATCAATCCGCATGCCGATCTTGTACGGCGCAAACGCCCACTGGCGATAATCCCACCAACTGAACACCCCGGCCTCGTCACTAACCAGCCGGAATGAATCCTTCAACCCCGCCGTCTCGGCAAAATGCCGGAGCCATTCACGCTCTTCGGGCGTGAACATCACCTGCTTGCCACGCCGCTTGGCATCATCCACGTCGCGCTCGTCGGCAGAAATATTGAAATCACCACACACCACCAGCTTGCTATGTTTCCGTCCCGAGGCCGCGGCGTAAGCGGTCAGATGTTCGTAGAATTCCTTTTTGAAGGCAAACTTCGGGCTGTCCAGCTTCTCGCCCTGCGGCACGTAGGCGCTGATGATGCGCACATCGCCGACCGT
This sequence comes from uncultured Pseudomonadales bacterium, assembly GCA_964601735.1. Taxonomy (GTDB): domain Bacteria; phylum Pseudomonadota; class Alphaproteobacteria; order UBA2136; family UBA6156; genus DATAJX01. The sequence continues at coordinate 41,418 of CAZROO010000007.1, read as the reverse complement.
CGCCGCCACCACCCGGCTCTGTTCGTTATGAATGTGCCCGTCAAACCCGAACACCACGTCCTGCGGCTTTTGCCGTGCCACAATCGCCACGCCGTTGTAACTCTTCTGGCCGTGATAGGCGGAAAAGTAGCCGCGCTCGGCAAAGGCTTCGAGCGGGAAAAGGCTGTCCTCGACCTTGGTTTCCTGAAAACAAATCACGTCCGGCTTCACGGTGTCGATGAACCGCGTCACATGCGCCATGCGCAGCCGCAGCGAATTGATATTCCAGGTGACGATTTTCATAAGCCACTTGTAACATAGCTTACTGGACAGACCACCATAAACACAGCCGCTGGCCCCGCGTGGCCGCGCCCTCTTTGGCGTGGGCATGACGGGGCTACGGATTAAAGTGGCTTTTTATCTTACCCATAACCCCGTCATTGGCCTGCAAAGGGGCATGCCAACGCGGGGCTGCGGCGGAGGTTTGTTCATGCTAAAGAGAACTCATGCCCACGCCACTTTCAAAAGATGAGTTGACCGCCATCCTCATTCCCGCCTTCCCCGGCGCCCACATCACCATCCGCGACGACAGCGCCCAACACGCGGGCCATGCGGGTAGCGGCGGTGGCGGCCACTATACCGTGCAAATGGTGTGGGAAGGCTTCACCGGTCACAACCGCGTCGCCCGCCAGCGTAAAGTGCATGAGGCCCTCGCCGCCCCCCTGCGGGCAGGCCGGATACACGCCTTGGTGCTGATTCTGAGCACACCTGCCAAAGCCGCCTGACGCCATCGCCGTTGTTGTGGCAGAATGTTGGCCAACAACAAAAACATGGCCAAAATTTTAACCCCGGGAATGCTGCTGCGGCTGTGCCTGCTCACGGTCATCTGGGGCGGCGTAACCTTCGGCAGTGCCAGCGTGGTGCACCAAATCGTCCGCAACCGCCTGCCGGGGCTCGAAAGCTTCGTCCGCAGTTTCGTCGTCGGGTACCAGCAAGCCCTGCAATCCAGTTCCGGCACGCTCGACGACCTGTTGGCCGACAACCGCCTGCACCAGGCAGTCACAGCCCCCGGCGGGGCGGGCGAAACTTCGCTGCACCGCGTACTGTACGAGTACCGCTATCTCCACCCCAGCAACCTGCTGATGCTCTACGACGCTGCGCAAGGTACCACCCTCAAGGTCGAGGGTGGGCCCAACGTCATCCCCACCGGTAGCGTCCTGACGCGCCTGCGGGCAGGCAATGGCGCCACCTGGTTGTCGGGCAGCAGCAGCAACCCCATGCTCATCACCGCCCGGCCCCTCCAGAACCTGCCGGTGGGCATGCAGTTGTTCGGGCTGCTGGGCCAGCCGCTCAACGAGGTCTTCAACAACGTGCTGCTACCAACCCTGCCCGCCACGGGTAATGGCCAGGAGGTCTCCGCCGTGCTGGCCAACCGCGTGGGGCCGGAAGTCTGGACCGTCAGTCCCGGCCAGCCCGGCCGTCGCGACGAGCACCTCGCCCAGGCCGATCTCTCGCACCCCGGCCTCATCACCGAAGGCAATAATGTGTTCATCATCCGGCCGCTGCCGCGCGTCAGCGACTGGGCGGTGGTCATCATCCTGCCGCTTGAGCTGGTGGCCGCCAGTGCCGGAAAAATCCGCACCGGCCTGTGGGCCGCCGCCGCCGTGCTCAGCCTACTGCTGTTCTGGCAACCGGCATTCCAGCTTGCCCGGCAACGCAAACCGGTACAGTCTCCGGCCACCCAGCCCGGTATCCCCGGCCAACCGCAGGCCACCCCCACGCCCGGCGGCCTGCTGGCTTCCGTCGGCAGGCGCATGGCCGCCCTGGCCCACCCGCTGCAACGCGCCGTCAACAAGGCCACTATGGGCGAATCGCTCCTCGAGCCCAGCATGCCACCGCCACCCGAGCCCGCCGGCCACGGCATCGTGGGCGGCGGCGGCACCGCCGTGCGCGGCCTGCGCGCGCCATCGGGGGGCTCGTCAGTACACCAACGCGCCAAGGCTTTAGGAGAAACCACCGCCCCGGCACCAGAAGAAAAACCCGCCGTCACCCCCCGCCTGCCGGATGAAGACGTCCGCGCCCTGGTGCACCAGGCGCTGGAGCACGACCTGCTGCAACTGGCCTACCAGCCCATTTACCAGACCAGCGACAGCATGCCCGCACTGCACGAGGTCTACGTGCGCCTGCCCGGCATCGGCGCGGGCACCGAGGCCCACAACTTCCTGCCACAGGCCGCGAAACTGGGCCTGCTGCCGCAAATCGACGCCCAGGTCTTCCGCAAAGTCCTCGCCACCCATTTCGCCGAAGATTACGCCCCATCCACGCCCCTCGCCCTCAACCTCTCAGCCACCACGCTCGACGACCTCAGCTACATGGAAGAACTCTTCAAGGTCGCCGACCCGCGCATCCTCCGCAACCTCATCTTCGAGGTCCGCTCCGGCGAACTGCTTAAAGACCCCAACACCCTCGCCTACCTGCGCAAATGCCAAAGCCACGGCATCCGCCTGGCGGTCGATTATTTCGGTGGCGGCAAAAGCATGCTCGAAACCAGCAAGCAACTGGGGTTCGACTTCATCAAGCTCGACGCCCTGCACTTCTGGTTCGACCTTCCCCGCCGCAAGGAGCTCATCGGCCTGGCCCGCGTCGCCGCCCACCTGCACCTGCCACTTATTCTGGAAAAAATCGAGAACGTCCAAATGGAAGTCATGGCCCGCAAGGTCGGTATTCCGTTGTTGCAGGGCTACAACCTGCGCCGTCCGGGGCCCGAACTGGTTACCGGGCAACTACAGGGCTGGCGGGGGACTGCGACGCAACCGGCGTCCGAAGCCGCTCCACAACCTGCTGCGCCAATTGAACCTTCATCAGCACAGAGCTGAACTGGTCTTCCGCCAGCGCGGTCACGATGTTGGTCGTCAAATCCACCACGTTGGCGGTGGTCAACCCTTTCAAATCCAGGCTGCTGTCAGCCGCCGCCACAGGCTGGGGCGGCCGGATGACCGCATGCAGCGCCAGCACAGTCATCCCCCACAGCGCGGCCATCAGCACCATCCCCGCCAAGGGGTTGAACGGCTTGGGCGCAGCCTGGGGCAAAGCTTCTTCTACCGATAAAGGCAGTTGCGGGTTCACCCCTTAGATATAGGGCGCCGCCGGGGTTTTTCCAGTCCCAAAGCCATGCTAAATTGCGCGTATGCAACGGGGGTCAAGATCATAAGCGAAGTCGTAAAAACCGAAGGCACACTGGACGAAATCGCCAGCACGGCCCAGCATCCGCCGCTCGATTTGCGGCTGGTGCTGGCAATGGCGGGCGAACGCCCGATGAACGAGCGCGAAAAGCAGCAGGCCGAAAAGCTCCAGGCCGAGCGCGGCGAGGGCCTGTTCACCGACCTGCTCTACGCCCTCACCCGCAAGCAGTTCCCGTCGCGGCAGGCCAAAACCCTGTGGGGCGATATCGGCCACCACCGCACCAGGCTCCAGAGCATGCTGGGGCGCGACCCCGGCGTCGCCGTCGCCGCGCACGACTACCTCAGCAACGTCACGCGCCTTACCGGCACAATGGGGCTCATCGAGGAAAACAAGCTCCGCGCCCTGTCGGCGGCGGCCAGCCACGATGGCCTCACCGGCCTCTACGACAAAGCCACCTTCAGCCGCCTGCTGCGCGAAGAAATCAACCGCCAGTCGCGCCGCAAGCGTCCCACCACGCTGCTCATGGCCGACATCGACCACTTCAAAAAAATCAACGACACCTTCGGCCACGCCGACGGCGACACCGTCATCCAGCAGGTGGCCGATATCCTGCGCCAGCAGGCCCGCACGTCCGACGTCGTGGGCCGCTGCGGCGGCGAGGAATTCGGCGTGATGATGCCGGAGGAAGAACTCGACGCCGGCCGCACCGCCGCCGAGCGCATCCGCCTCGCCATCGAGCGCCACTTCCATAACACGCCTTACAAGGCCACCATCAGCATCGGCGTCGCCACCTACAAGGGCTCCGATATCCCGCCCGAATCGGCAGCCGACGAACTCTCCCGCGCCGCCGACACCGCCCTCTACCAGGCCAAAAGAGCCGGCCGCAACCGCGTCAGCGTCACGAAAACCGACAAATAAAAAGCCCCCGACCAAACGGTGGGGGCCTTTCGAGATTGGGAGCGAAGAACGCTACCTGTATTCCTTGACGAAACGCTCCGCCAGTTGGCGAATGTCGTCGTCGGAGGCGGCACCATATCGAGCCTTGATATCGGCGACTTCAAAAAGGAAGAAGTCGTGCATATCGCCTTCCCTGGCTTTCGGAAAACGCTCACGAACGAAGGCTTTGAACATGGGAAAGCGATTATCAAGACCGGTGGAGTGCTTCCTGCGCCGCTCATGGCCAGGCTTCATCATTACGATGCTGGGCATTTTTCCATCCAAAAGGTTAAGAATGAAGATTCGCTGAATAGCCTTAATATAGAGTCAAAACAGGCTTTTTCAAGGCTTGATAAACTCCCAAACCACCCCATACTAAACTTACGAGACCAATCGAACCGTTTCTTATTTTCTCTTTCCTTTCCGTGTGGAAACCGACCCCGAAGCCAAGGCTCCGGCCAAGGCAATCAAACAGTGGTGGTTTAATCCCAAACCACCCGCTTCTCTCGGAAAGGAGAACAGTCATGCTTACTGTCAACAAGCAACTCATCAATGCCGCTCTTACGCTCGCCTTCGCTGGTGAACCGTTTGAATGGCATGAGATGGGCGGTTTTGAAAATGAGGAGGATCTCTTCGTTTTCAAAATCGAGGCGCCGACAACGCGCCTGCCTCATTTGTTCCGGATTATCTACACGATTTTCCCGGAACATGAGGTGACTCTGGCTGATGACACTTTCCACTCCGGAAAGTTCATTAGTACAGAGCACGAAGCCATCAAGCTTCGTGGGGTCTCGATGGAAATCGGGATCCGGGCACCCAAAAGGTGCTAAAGGCAAGGCAGCTTCGGCTGCCTTTTCTTTTTCTATACCATTGCCCCGCAAAGCCGCGCACACCAGCCACACCTTGGGGGCATGGGGGCAAAGCCCCCATAAAATTAAAAGTGAGTCCCACGGGCTGAGGTAGGGTCCATCCGCCTCTTGCGGATTGGGGCCCTGCCCAGACCCGGGGCCCTTCCATATTCTTTAATCTTCTTAAAACTTAAAAGAACCAAAGCCGGAACCGGGCCGGGCCATTCCTTTGCCTCACCGGAGCGCACGCACCAGCCGCCAATAAAATCTCCGTTCCCCCGCATTGGCCTTGCGCCAAAGTGCGGGAGCACAGCCACCCCAATGAAGCCCGGCGCCCCGTTGAAGAACGGGGCCTTGCGACAAAGCCGAACCAATCCCAAACAAGGCCCCGGCCTTCGCCGGAGCACCCTGGTTCACTAAGTCACTGGTTCACTTGTTCACTAATCGGCAACGCATCCAAAATCTGAATATCCCTCTCCGTCATTCTCGGGAGCACGGCCCACAGTCCATTTCGAAGCCTCCATCCTTCATGCCGCGCGCAACCGGGAATCCAGTGCTGTCCTGACCGAAACCACAATTCAATTAGCTCATGGATTACCTTCGATTTTCTCGGTGGCAGGCATCCGCCTTCGCGGAAATGATGCCACCTCTCAGGTTAACGGCAGGGCATCCACAATCTGAATATCCGGCTGGGACTCTGTCATGCCGACGAGCGAAGCCGCCGACCGAAGGGAAGGCAACGTCGGCATCCACGATAATGCAGGCCGAAGGCCTTCAAACCAGCGGTATCAATCCAACGGTAAAGCGTCGGTAACCTGAATATCCACCGCCCCATTAAAACTGCTCACCTTCAGCGTCCCGAACACGGTGAGCGGCCGCCCGTTCGCGGTCTTGAACAAATGCCCCAGGTCGCTCTGCGCCTGCCCAAAGCAAATCGCGTTAACCACCGCCCCGCCACTCGCCAGCCGCAGCTTCAGGTGCGAGCCATCCCCCACCGGCGCGGCATAGGCAATCTGCACGCCGCTGAACATCAACACCGGCTCGTCATTCCCCGCGCCGAACGGCGCCAGCTGGCTCAACGTTCGCGTCAATTCAATCGTCGCCGCCGTCAGCGGCAAGTCCAGGCGCGGCGCCAGCAGCGGCGATAACGCCTGATTCAAAGGCATATTATTATAAACACTTGAAACGATCTGTTCACGTAAAATTGCATTCAGCCGCGCACGAAAGGCGTCGAGATTTTCCGGCATCAACCCCACCCCCGCCGCCATCGCGTGACCGCCGCCGGTCAGAAGCAAATCCGAACACGCCCGCACCGCCGCCCCAAGGTCCAAACCCTTCACCCCACGGCCCGAGCCTTTCAATGTTCGTAAGCCTGGCGGGGGTTCAGGGGGTGTAGCCCCCTGAGGGCCGAAGGCCCCATTCCCGCGCAGGCGGGAATCCACGTCCAACGCCCGAAGGGCGTCATTCCCGCGTAGGCGGGAATCCAGGGGCAAGCCCACCGTCCTATCTTCTTTTTTAGGGCTATCATCAGTCCCCAGCACAAAAGCGACCCGGTTAAACTTCTCCTTGATGCGGCTCGCCACAATCCCCACCACACCGGGGTGCCAATCCCCCGCCAGCACCAGCGCCGGGTCGATGTCATTCACCAGTCGCTCCGCCTGTGCCACCGCCTCCGCCAGCACCTGCTTCTCGGTCGCGCGGCGCTGCTCGTTCAATTTGTTCAACTGCTCGGCCAGCGTGGCCGCCTGCATCTCGTCGTCGCATAGCAGCAAATCCAGCGCATGCTTCGCGTTGTCCACCCGCCCGGCGGCATTCAAGCGCGGCCCCAAGCCGAAGGCCACATTCCCCGCATCCAGCGCCTTCACCAAACCCGCCGCCTTGGCCAACGCCTTCAACCCGGCGTTCTGGCCGGTATTAAGCTGCTGCAAGCCCTTGCTCACAAAAGTCCGATTCGGCCCCACCAACGGCACCACATCGGCAATCGTCCCCAGCGCCACCAAATCCAAAAGCGAAGTCAGCCGCGGCTCCGGTATTTCCTTAAAAAACCCCCGCGCCCGCAATTCGCGGTTCAACCCCATCAGCAAGTAGAAAGCCACCCCGCTCCCGCACAGCATCGTCAGCCCGCTGGTGTCGTCGGCGCGGTGCGGATTGATCAGCGCCGCCACCGGCGGCAGGCTCTCCCCCGGCTGATGGTGGTCTGTCACAATCACCGTCAACCCGATGTCCCGCGCATGCGCCAGCGCCTCGTGCGCGTTCGTCCCGGTATCGACGGTAATCACCACCTCCACCCCGCGCTTCTTCAGCTCGTCCATCGCGGCAGGGGTCGGCCCATAGCCCTCGGTCAGGCGATGCGGAATATAAAGCTCGGGCAAGCGACCAATCTGCGTCAAATACCGACAGATAATCGCTGTCGCGCACATACCGTCAACGTCATAGTCACCAAACACCGACAGCTTTGCACCACTCGCGCACGCCTCGGCCAGCATCCGCGCCGCCTCGTCCAAATCCTTTAAAACCGAAGGGTTAGGCAAGTGTTCCAGCCGCGGGTTCAAAAACCGCGCCGCCTCCTCCGGCAGGGTAACCCCCAAAAGCACAAGCAAATGCGCCACCGCCAAGGCCACCCCGGTCTGCTGGCTCAACGCATGCGCCAGGCCATTGATAATCAAAGGCTTTTCATACCTCCTGCCAAGAACCGTCAACCCATCCATAGCCTGTTGTACCATCAAAAAAAGCCGCCCGGTAGGGCGGCTTCACAACATGGGTTTTTGGTTATTTTTGCACGTTGTTGGTTGTCGTACCTGACCAAGCTTTGCTCCACTCCATGCTCGCCATCATCATCTTGCTGATGATGTCGTTGCACTGAGATTGCCCCTTCTGCATGACTTCCGCCAGTTCCTGCGCGTTGGACTGAGCCTTTTCGGCGCACTTTTTCGTCCATTCGGTCTGGCGGCCCATGAATTCCTCCATGCCCTTGGCGCTGGAAAGGTCGCGCATGCCTTCCACGCAATCTTCCACCGCTTCCTGCGCCATCTTCATTTGCTTTTCGGCACAGGTGCTGTAGGTGTCGGCCAGCACGCCGCTGATTTTCTTGAACGTTTCGTAGTTCTGCTTGCTGCTTTTGGCTGCGTTATTGAAATCGATAAACTGCTGCATGTTTTTGGCAAAGGCTTGCGGGTCAAACAGCTTGCTGAAATCGGCGTTGAAAGTGGGGTTGAACATGGCGGTTTTTTCTTTACTTCGTTAACACCTGTGGTTGTGGCCATTCTACTCCAACCAAACCTCAATGCAAGCCTTTTTGTGCAATGCACAACGTAGGACAAATTGCCGCCGTCAGGATAGTTTTTTCCCCAGTTGGGCCACCTGGGCCTTGCCTCTGCTGGAACGGGTATTGATTTGCCCCTGCCCGGCACGCTGCACGGTAGGTGTCTCAATCATCTGCACGTTCTTGCCGCGCTCGACGGTCGGCGTCTCAACGGTGTTGACCGTATCCGCGCGGGTGATTTCCTTCAACCCTCCCACCAGTTGCGGCTGCGGGTGCTCGGGCAGCCAGGCGGGGCGCCCGGTTTTTTCCCACCGTCCAACATGGAAACGCGCAGCATCGAGGCGAGAAATCTCAATATCGGTATTCACCTCGCCGGCCATCATCGCGGCCATCTTGGCAGCCATGCTGCCCGCCACCGCCGGGCCGTACACGTGCCAGCCCACGCTCAGCCACAGTTGCGGCCGTTCCGGCCAGGGGCCAAAGGCAGGTAAAAAATCTGGCGTGGCCGCGCTGGTCACAATTTCCGGTGTTGCAGCGGGCTCGGCCCCTTGCCGGGCCAGCCAGTCTTCCAGGGCGCCTTGCACTGCCAAATCCGGCACCGCCAAAAACGTTGCCTGGCGGGGGTCAATCAACCCATCGTATAAAATCCCCCCCTCAGGCAGCGCATAAATCGCGCCGCGCGAAAGATACGTTACAGCCTCCAGCCCCACGGGCTTTTTCAGCATCACCACATGGCAGCGCACCGGGCGCAGCGGCAGTTTCAGGTTCAGTTGCGGCATCAGCCGCGCGGCGGAACGGCTACTGGCAATAACAATATGCGCAGGGACAACCGAAGGTTGTCCATCAATACTAACATGAATCAACCCGTCCGAGCCCATCTCCATCATCACGCTATCGGCAATCAAGGCTGGCACCGGCGCCTCAATGGCGGCCTCAGGCTGCAATGGCCATACCTGTTTGGGCAAGGCAAACGCAGGAAAATCCGCCCGGCTGCCGCCCCTCAACCCAACCTGCAAAACATTATGCCCGGTGCCTGCCAGCTTACCGGCAATGGCATTGGCCACCGGCCCCTGCCCGATAATAATGGTTGGCAATTTCTCCATGTTTTACCGCACGGTGCTTGACAAGTCTCAGCACGTCAAGCTTGTGTGGCCTAAATGACTGACACTGTCGTCCTTTATGGCGCACCGCTGCGCGACACCCTGCTCGAGCAGGTGCGCGCCACCGTGCAAAAGCTACCCCAACCGCCGCTGCTGGCCATCGTCCAGGTCGGCGACAACCCCGCCAGCAGCGCTTACATCCGGCAAAAAATTGCCGCCTGCACCAGGGTCAACATCGCCACCGAACACATTCACCTTAATAAAGGTGAAAACGAAGCCTTCCTTCACGCTACGCTGCAAAGCCTGGCCACAAACCCGCAGGTTACCGCCATCATTCCGCAACTGCCATTGCCCACGGGTTGGAACGCCGACCGCGCCGTCAACGCAGTCCCCGCGCTCAAGGACATCGACGGCCTCACCAGTGAAAACCGCGAAAAGCGCCTGAACAACGACCCCACAGCCCTGCTCGCCGCCACGCCGCTGGGCGTGATGCGCCTGCTCGCCCACGCGGGCATCGACGTGCGCGGCCAAAAGGTCGCGGTCATCGGTCGGGGCCGCGTGGTCGGCCAGCCGCTGCGCGAAATCCTCCACAGCGCAGGCGCCGAGGTGCTAAGCATCAACCACGACACCCCCAACCCGCAAGCCGTCGCCAAACAGGCAAAGGTTATCTGCGCCGCCGCGGGCGTGCCGGGACTGGTGACGCCCGACTGGGTGCAACCCGGCGCCGCGGTCATCGACGTCGGCCTCACCCGCGGTCCCGACGGCAAACTCCACGGCGATGCAAATTTCGAGTCCCTGCAAGGCATCGCAGGCCTCATCACCCCGTCGCCCGGCGGCGTCGGCCCACTCACCGTAGCCAGCCTGCTCACCAATGTGGTCGATGCCGCCTGCCTGCAAGCCGGACAACCGCGGCCGAATTGGCACATACCCGCCCATACAAGTGGCACTTAAAGCACGCGACCTGCCAGCAGCTTAGGCAAGCCGGTAGTGCATACGCAACGGCCCCCCTAGAGTGCCGCATATGCGCCTGTTTTTGCGCCTTTTTGGTATACTATCAGTAACCCTGCTGGCGGGGCGTGCCAATGCCGCCAATGACTGGGTCAATATGCTGGCAACAGACCCTACCGGCGGCCTGGTTACCGGCCACGTTTGCTACACTACCAACGGGCGCGATATTTCATGCGACGCGGGCGCCCCCTTCATCACCAGCGGCACGCTGTATGTGCCAACCTCCGTCAGCAGCAGCCACGGCTACTTCGGCACTGTCAGCGCCACCACCTATTATGGCGACGGCTCCAACCTCACCGGCATTTCCACCCAGGGCGATCGCATCGTTTCGGGCACCACCAGCGCCATCGCCAACAGCGCCACCACTTATATTTCCCTCACCACCGGCGCCACCACCTGGGGCTATATCAGCAGCGGCACCAGCTACATCCCTAATCTATGGACAACCTCCATCAGCGCCACGGGCACCACCGGCACCATCAGCGCCACCAACGGCTATTTCAAGAATGTCAGCGCCACCACGCTGAATGTCTCCGGCACCGCCTATGTGTCCGACCTCGTCGTCATGAGCATCTCCACCACCGCAGGCGCCGACTCCAGCTTCACAGTTCCCGCAGCCGGTTCCGATACCCAGGTCCAGTACAACAGCAGCGGCAGCTTCGCAGGCGACAGCGCCTTCACCTATTCCAGCGGCCTGCTCACCGTTACCAACATCAGCACCACCAACATCTCGGTCAGCACCATCAACGGCCTGCCCTATAACGGTAACAGCGACCGCATCGTCTCCGGCAGCCTGGTCGCCGTCGCCAACAGTGCCACCGGGTACATTTCCCTCACCACCGGCGCCACCAACTGGGGTTATCTCTCCAGCGGCGCCAGCTACATCCCCAGCCTCTCCAGCAACTTCGTCAGCACCACGGCACTGGTCGTCAACGGCGTCAGCATCACCGGCGGTGGCGTCAGCATGAGTATCGACGACTTGACCGATGCAGCCTCAAAAGCCGCCAGCAGTACCGTCTTCCTCGGTAGCAACTCGGGCGCCAACAACACCGGCAGCTACAATACCGCCGTCGGCGTGGGCGCCATGGTCAGCAATACAAGCGGTGCCACCAATACCGCTGTCGGCGCGGGGGCGCTTGCCCTAGGCACCGTCGGCATCCGCAACAATGCCTTCGGCGTGTATGCCCTCTACTCCAATGCTTTCGGCAACTTCAATGTCGCCAACGGGTTCGAGGCTCTCCAAAACAACACTACCGGCAGCTACAACACCGCAGCCGGTGCGTATGTTCTTCAACATAACAATGGCAACAACAACGCCGCTTTTGGGAGCGGAGCCCTCTCCACCGCCGATGTAAGCAATTCCGTTGCCATCGGGGCCTCAGCGGGCGCTGGCGTCACCAACGGCAATAACAATACCTTTATCGGTTATAGTGCCGGCTACACCACCACCTCGGGGCACGACAACATCGCTCTGGGCATCAACGCCAACCTGCCCGCCGCCGCCACCAGTTATGGCCTGAACATCGGCAACAGTCTCTTTGGCGACATGACCAATGCCGCCGCCGGAGTAGGCGGCGGCTCCAGGCTCGGCATCAACTGGGTGACGCCCTCGGTGGCGCTGGAAGTCTCCGGCACCATCAGCGCCACCAACCTGGTCGTGGGCGGCGTCAGCATCACCGGCGGCGGTGTAAGTATGAGCATCAACGACCTCACCGAC
>CAZROO010000007.1:26123-29285 GCA_964601735.1 uncultured Pseudomonadales bacterium | reverse complement strand
CGGCGTCAGCATCACCGGCGGCGGTGTAAGTATGAGCATCAACGACCTCACCGACGCCATCTCCGACCCTGACGGCAGCGGCCTTAAAAACGTATTCCTGGGCTACGGCAGCGGGGTTTCAACCACCACCGGCACTAACAATAATGGGCTAGGCCTTTATACTCTAACCAACAACACCTTTGGCGACTACAACAATGCCGTGGGCCATTTCGTCCTCTACAGCAATGTCAATGGTTTCTCCAACAACGCCATCGGCGATAGCGCCCTCTACTCTAACGTTAACGGAAGCAGCAATAACGCCATCGGCGATGTCGCGCTCTACAGCAACGTTTCCGGCACTGACAACGTAGCCTTTGGTGATACTAGTCTCTACTATCTAAACGGTGGCTATAATGACGGCAATTACAGTGGCGACGGCAGCAATAACGTTGCCCTTGGCTTCAATGCGGGCGGTGACTTGCAAGCCGGGGACTATAATATTCTCATTGGCAGCAATGCCCAAGCCTACGATACCAACTCCAACTACTACCTCAACATCGGCGATGTCATTTACGGTAATCTGTCCAGCGGCCATATCGGCATCAACGTCCCCTCCCCCACCACCGAGCTCGAAGTCAACGGCACCATCAGCGCCACGGCACTGGTGGTAGGCGGCGTCAGCATCACCGGCAGCGGCGGCAGCGGCGACCGCATCACCTCCGGCAGCCTCGTCGCCGTCGCCAACAGCGCCACGGGTTATATTTCGCTGACCACCGGCGCCACCAACTGGGGCTACCTCTCCAGCGGCGCCAGCTACATCCCCAGCCTCTCCAGCAATTTCATCAGCACCACGGCACTCACGGTCAACGGCGTCAGCATCACCGGCGACGGTGTAAGCATGAGCATCAAAGACCTCACCGACGCCATCAGCGACCCCGACGACAGCATTAACGCAAGCGTATTCCTGGGTTACGGCAGCGGTGTGTCGAATACCACCGGTGGCCATAACAACGGACTGGGCCTCTACAGTTTGGCCAGCAATATTGATGGTTATGCCAACAATGCCTTGGGAGTAAACGCTCTTTACAACAATGTAAGCGGTGGTCTCAATACCGCTATCGGCGAGGGTGCACTCTACAACCTAAATGGCGGTTATAATGACGGCAATTACACCAGCGGCGACGGCAGCAATAACGTTGCTCTCGGGTATAGTGCAGGCAATGGCTTAAGCGCTGGCGACTACAATATCTTCATCGGCGCCGGTACCGATACCCCCACCAACAACTCCAACTACTACCTCAACATCGGCAACGTCATTTTCGGTGACCTGTATAAAGGCTACATCGGCATCAACGTCCCCTCCCCCACCACCGAGCTCGAAGTCAACGGCACCATCAGCGCCACCGCCCTGGTGGTAGGCGGCGTCAGCATCACCGGCAGCGGCGGCAGCAGCGACCGCATCACTTCCGGCACCCTCCTCGCCGTCGCCAACAGCGCCACGGGCTATATTTCGCTGACCACCGGCGCCACCAACTGGGGCTATCTCTCCAGCGGCCAAAGCTATATCCCCAGCCTCTCCAGCAACTTCGTCAGCGCCACAACGCTGAACGTCTCCGGCACCGCCTATGTGTCCAACCTCGTGGTCATGAGCATCTCCACCACGGCGGGCACCGACCCCAGCCTCAGTATCTCCGCCGCGGGTTCGGATACCCAGGTGCAGTACAACAGCAGCGGCAGCTTCGCGGGCAGCAGCGCCTTTACCTACTCTGGCGGCCTTCTCACCGTCACCAACATCAGCACCACCAACATCTCGGTCAGCACCATCAACGGTATCGCGGTGGGCAGCCTCGGCGGCACGTCCGACCGCATCGTCTCTGGCAGTCTCGTCGCCGTCGCCAACAGCGCCACCGGCTATATTTCCCTCACCACCGGCGCCACCAACTGGGGCTACCTCTCCAGCGGCGCCAGCTACCTCCCCAACCTCTCCAGCAATTTCGTCAGCTCCACCAATATCAGCGCCACCACGCTCAACGTCTCCGGCACCGCCTACATCTCCAACCTCATCGTCATGGGCGTTTCGGGCAGCGCGGGTACCGACCCCAGCCTCACGGTCTCCGCCACCTCGCCCGGCGGCGCCTCCACCAACGTGCAATACAACAGCGGCGGCTCGTTCGGCGGCGACAGCGGCCTCACCTACACCAGCGCCACCAATATCCTTACCGTATCCGGCAAGATCGGTGTGGCCTCCACCACGCCCAGCGCCACGCTCGACGTCTCCGGCAGCATCAAGCTCGGCACCAGCCCGGCCACCTGCACGGCCAACGATTACGGCCTCATGCGCTTCAGCGGCGGCCAACTGCAGATATGCCTCAGCCGCTAACCCTGCTGCTGATACTGGGGCTGTAGGCCACCAGCTTTACGGCCTTTGCCGCCTGCGCCAACCCCACGGCCAACACCGGTAGCGTGGTCTATAACAAGGGCAAGCACGTCATGATGTTCTGCGACGGCACCAACTGGATAAACCTGGCACCGGGCAATCCTGCAGGCAGTAGCGGCAGCTGCACCAATCCTGCCGGGCCCGAGGGCAGCTTCACCTACAACAGCGGCAAGAACATCATGATGTTCTGCAACGGAACCGCCTGGATCAACATGGGCAAAAGCAATCCCGGCGCTGGCGGCAGTTGTACCTCACCCACCGGCAGCCCGGGGCAAATAAACTTCAACAGCAGCAACAAGCGCTTGCAGTACTGCAACGGCACAGGCTGGGTCAACGCGGGCAAGTGGGCCGCAGCAAGCGCTGCCTGCACAGGCCCCTACACCTGGACCGACCAGACAGCGGCGGGTGGACGGGATTGGAACGGCGTCGCAGCCTCCAGCGATCTTACCAAGATCGCAGCAGTGGTCTACACCGGAAACCTTTACACCTCGGCCGACAGTGGAGTCACTTGGACAAGCCGCGCTGGTGCCGGCTCACGGAACTGGACAGCCATCGCCTCTTCCAGCGATGGCACCAAGCTCGCAGCCGCCGCCTATAACGATTACGTCTACACCTCAACCGACAGCGGCGCTACCTGGACACAGCAAACCGCCCCAGGCTCCCGGCAGTGGTACAGCATCGCCTCATCGAGCGACGGCACCAAGCTCGCGGTAGGCCACGGCGGTGGTTACATCTATACATCCACC
>CAZROO010000007.1:0-26023 GCA_964601735.1 uncultured Pseudomonadales bacterium | reverse complement strand
ACAGCGGCGCCAACTGGACGCAGCAAACCGGCTCGGGCTCACGGGGCTGGTATGGCATCACCTCATCGGCCGACGGCACCAAACTCGCGGCAACCGTAGCAAATGGTTACATCTACACGTCCACCGACAGCGGCGTAACCTGGACAGCCCAGACCTCTGCGGGCTCACGCGATTGGAACAGCATCACCTCATCGGCCGACGGCACCAAGCTCGCGGCAAGCGCCGCCAGTGGCAACTATATCTATACCTCAAACGATAGCGGCGCCACCTGGACAGCCCAAACCTCTGCGGGCACAGCGGATTGGAATGGCGTCGCATCCTCCAGCGACGGCCTCAAGCTCGTAGCAATCGAATACTTCGGCGGCGATATCTTCACCGCCACCTGCCCCTAAGCGATAAAACCACACCCATAGTCTTGCATACGCCTAAAAGCACAGCAATCTGTTTGTTTTAAGCGGGCTTAAGCCCCTATTCTCTTTCCAAACCATGCTGTCGCGTTGCCGTGCCCTTTTACTGGTTCTGGCCCTGCTGGGCCCCGCGGTAGCCAACGCTGTACCGGGAGGAAATCCCCAATGGAGCGGCGTGGGCACCATCTAGCGCCACCAGCACGGTCGTCACCAACAGCCTGTGCTACAGCGATGGCCGCGATCTGGCCTGCGATTTCTCCGCCGGGCTGCGCATCACCAGCGGCACGGTGGCCTTTTCCAACATCAGCGCCACCAACGTCTCCGCCAGCACCATCAACGGCACGCCGGTGGGTAGCCTCGGCGGCACCGGAGACCGAATTGTGAGCGGCACCCTCCTCGCCGTCGCCAACAGCGCCACCGGGTACATTTCCCTTACCACCGGCGCCACCAACTGGGGCTATTTAAGCAGCGCGGCCAGCTATATTCCAAACCTTTCCAGCAACTTTGTCAGCAGCACCAGTATTTCGGCCAGCACGGCCTACGTTAAAAACACCCTTTCGGTGTCTGGCTCCACTTACGTCAGCGACATCACTATCATGGGCACGGCCAGCGGCGCGGGCATCAACCCCACCGTCTCGGTCAGCGCCAGCGGCGCCGATACCCAGGTCCAGTACAACAGCAGCGGCAGCCTGGCTGGCAGCAGTAACTTCACCTACAGCGCCGGATTACTCACCCTTACCGGCACTGTTACCACCACCAACCTTTATGCTTCGTCGGTTTCCGGCACCACCGGAACCTTCGGCAGTATTACGGTGGGTAGCTGTACAGGCTGCGGCGGCAGCAGCGGCGACCGCATCACCTCCGGCACCACCAGCATGGTGGCCAACAGCGCCACCAGCATCATTTCCATTACCAACGCCGGAGTTACTGGGGGCTACTTCAATGCCAACGGCGTCCTCACCCTCCCCGGCATCAGCGCCACCTCCAACCTCACCAGCGTCACCACTCTCTATACCAGCGGCCTGCTGCAAATCGGCAAAGGTATCCTGCTTAATCAGGGCAGCGGCGCCACCGATAACCTGATGTATCTCGGTTCCACCAGTTCCGGCGCGGTCGATGCCAGCCTGGGCTTTTTCGCGGCAGGGTTGGGCTCCGGCAATGACACCGCCGGCCCGTATTTCCTGGCCCGTGGTAACAATTTTAGTGGCATCAGCGACCAACGCGGCAATATGTATTTTGTCGCAGGTGGGGTTAGTGCTCCCAGCGTTAAAGAGGGCTCCCTCAACTTCATGAGCAACGGCAACATCACCCGCATGATTGTCGATAACGCCGGCAACGTCGGCATCGGCATCGGTGCCGCACTGGCCCAGGCCAAGCTCGAAGTCCTAGGCACCATCAGCGCCTCCAACCTATATGTAACCGCTACCACCGGCACGGTCAGCGCCACTTACGGATATTTTAAATATATCAGTTCCACCAATGGGTTAGGCGCGGGCGGCACTTCCGACCGCATCACCTCCGGCACCACCGGCATCACCGCCATCAGCAACACTAAAACCATCAGCATCACCACCAATAACGTAGTCACCGGCTACTTTAATTCCAACGGCGTCCTCACCGTCCCGGGCATCAGCACCACCTCCAACCTCACCAGCGTCACCACGCTGTCGGCCAACCAAATCCAGTTCAATACCCTCACCGGCGGCACGGGTGTCGACCCCAGCTTCAGCGTCAGCGCCAGCGGCGCCGACACCCAGGTGCAGTACAACAGCAGCGGCAACCTGGCGGGCAGCGCCAACTTCACTTACAGCAGCGGCGTGGTAACCATTACCGGCACAGTCACCGCCACCAATGTTTATGCTGGCAGCGTTTCCGGCACCACCGGTACCTTCGGCAGCATCGGCTCGGGCGCCATCAACGCCAACGGGATTGTCTCCAGCACCGGCGTCAACGTCACCGGCGACATCTCCTACACCGGCGTCCTCACCGATACGTCAGACCGCCGCCTCAAGCACGATATCAAACCCCTGCCCTTTGGCAGCGCCATGGAAAAACTGATGCTGATGAAACCCGTGCAGTTCCGCATGAACGACCGCCCCGACCGCGTCGAATGGGGTTTTGTGGCGCAGGATGTCGAACAGCTGTTCCCCAATCTGGTCTTTACCGCCAACGACGCCCTGGGCACCAAAACGCTCAACTACATCGGCATGATCGCCCCGATGGTGCAGGGCATGCAGGAGCTTCAAAAAGAAAATGACGGCCTCCGCAAGCGCCTGGATAAACTGGAGAAGCTGGTGGAAGCCCAGCAACGGCACTAACCCATGCGCGGGGGGCTGTTTGCACTTTTGATAATAGCGGACTTGGTCTGGGGCGGCGCAACCTTCGCCGCCTGCACCTCTCCCGCCGGGGTCGCCGGCACCACCATTTATAACGGCGCCTACAAGGTCTTGCAAGCCTGCGACGGCACCAACTGGAAGAACCTGGGCCAGAAGAACCAGGGCGGCGGCAGCGGCCCCTGCAGCACACCAACCGGGGCCGAAGGCGCGGTCATCTACAACAGCACCACCAACGTCCTGCAGTATTGCAATGGCGACAACTGGGTCAACATGGGCAGCAATAATGCGGGCGCCACCGGCATATGCCTGAACCCAACCGCTGGCCGTGGCACGGTATTCTTCAATACTACAGCCAATAAGCTGCAATACTGCAACGGCACCGCCTGGGTTAACACCGGAAACTGGGCTCCCCCCGCAGCCTGCACCGGCAGCTATACATGGACTGACCAGAGCGCCACGGCCACGCAGGAGTGGAATTCCTTGGCCGCATCGAGCGATAATACCAAGCTTGTTGGGGTCACCTACCAAAGCTACCTATATACCTCGACCGACGGCGGCATCACCTGGACAAGACAGACCGGCTCGGGCCAACGGGATTGGTACGGCATCGCATCATCGAGCGATGGAACCAAGCTCGCGGCAATTGTTAATGGCGGCTATATCTATACCTCGACCGATAGTGGCGCGACCTGGACGCAGCAGACAGCCGCAGGCTCGAAGACCTGGTACGTCATCGCTTCCTCCAGCGACGGCACCAAGCTCGTGGCGGGCATCAGCACCGGCGACATGTACACCGCAACGTGCCCGTAACCCTCCTCCAACACTATTAAAGTTGCACCCTGCACGTTTGACCGACACCGCCGCATCACTTGCGCACCGTTTCCGCCCCAAACCGGCACGCGGTATCCACCAAACCGACACCGCTGCATCGCTTCCGCATCACTTTGTGCCACCCCGCTGGCCCCAAAAAAGGCCCCTCGCGGGGCCCCTTTTTTAGTTCTCCGAGTAGCTCTTAATCGTCCGCGCCCGAGCAGGGTGACGGAGTTTCTTGAGCGCCTTGGCTTCGATTTGCCGGATACGTTCCCGAGTGACATTAAACTGTTGACCGACTTCCTCGAGAGTATGGTCAGTACTCATAGCGATACCGAAACGCATGCGTAAAACCCTTTCTTCTCGTGGGGTTAGCGTAGCCAGAATCTCCGTCACGCTGTCGCGCATGCTGGTCTGGATGGCGGCATCCAGCGGCATCACGGCGTTGGTATCTTCAATGAAATCGCCGAGCGTGCTGTCTTCCTCGTCGCCCACCGGAGCCTCTAAGCTGATGGGTTCCTTGGCGATTTTCTGCACCTTACGCACTTTATCGACCGGCATGTTGAGCTTTTTGGCCAACTCTTCCGGGGTCGGTTCGCGGCCCAGCTCGTTCATCATCTGACGCTGGGTGCGGTTGATTTTATTAATCGTTTCAATCATATGCACCGGAATCCGGATGGTACGTGCCTGGTCGGCGATGCTGCGGGTAATCGCCTGGCGGATCCACCAGGTGGCATACGTGCTGAACTTGTAGCCGCGGCGATACTCGAACTTGTCCACCGCCTTCATCAGGCCGATGTTACCTTCCTGAATCAGGTCAAGGAATTGCAGACCGCGGTTCACGTACTTTTTGGCGATGGAAATCACCAAACGCAGGTTGGCCTCAACCATTTCCTTTTTGGCCACGCTGGCTTCACGTTCGCCCTTGCGGGTGGTGCTCACCATTTGCTTGAACTCGGTGGGGTTCAGGCCGTAGGGCATGGTCAGGCTGAACATCTCGAAGCGCAGTTGGGCGATTTCCTTTTTCTTGGCGGCAAAAGTGGCCCAAGGATTCACGGCAGGCGTCGCGGCCAACTTGGCGGCAGCGGCCTTGGTCAGCTTTTTGCCAGCCGGGGCTTCGGGAACTTTCGGCTTGGCACGGGCCTTGGCGGCCAGCCATTTGTCGTCCAGTTCGTGGCCCGGCCATTCTTCCAGGAATTCCATGCGGTTGACGCCGCAAGCGGCTGCCAGCTTGAGCACTTCACCTTCCTTGCGGGTCAATTCTCGCGCCGTGGCAAATAGTTGCTGCATCAGCTCGTCGACACGGGCGTTGGTCAGCGGAATTTCGCGCACCACGTTCTTCATGTCGGCAATCAGCTTGGCATGGGCCTTGTCGTTTTTCTCAACGTCAGCACCGGCTTCAAAGCGCTTTTCGTTCAACTTCACCAGCTTTTTATGCAGCGGCTCCAAGCGGGCAAAAGCTTCGGTCAGGCGCGGCATCAGTTGGGCTTCCATCGCAGCCAACGAAATGATGCTGTCTTCCTCATCGTCGCTGTCGCCGCCTTCGGTACTTTCTTCACCCTCTTCGCCGTCTTCCTTGGCTTCCTTGGGTTCAGGAGCTTCCTGTTCACCACCTAGATCGGCCATCGCCACGGCATCCGGACGGGTTTCTTCATTCTCGTCTTCCTCGCCCTGCTCGGTTTTATTGAATTCGGCATGGGAGGGCCCCAGCGCGGTCGCCAAATCAACGATATCGCGCAGGAAACGCTTTTGTTGCTGCACCAGCGAGAACCATTCGATGAGCTTGGTATAGCTCCACAGGCAGCTGAACAGCCCGTCATTGAGCTTGAGTTTGCCGGCTTCGATGCGCTTGGCAAGTTCGACTTCGCCTTCGCGGGTCAGCAGCTCGACGTTGCCCATTTCGCGCAGGTACATGCGCACCGGGTCGTCGGTGCGGCCATAATCATCGGCCACGGCGTTGGCGGGCTGGGCTTTGGTTTCCTTAATAGCATTGCCAAAAAAGCTCGGGTGGGCGGTCAGGCTGTCGGCCTCGCCGTCTTCGTTAGAGGCCTTAGGCGCGGCAGCTCCGGTGCTCACCATCACGGCGACTTCGGTATCATCCTCATCGTCATCATCACCATTGCTGGCCTCGGGGGCGTCGGCGGCGACAACCTCATCTTCCGAGAGGTCGGACGCGAGGATCTCTTCTTCCAAAACAACTTGATCTTCTGCGGCGGGGCGGGGGGTCGGAGTCGGCATGCAATTTCCTTTCAGCCTAGGGTAAATGGAGCCTGGGCGGCCCCCTGTCAAGGGTTGGCGGGAGCCATTCCCTAAATTAATAACAACAATTTGATTTATTGGGCTATTTTATTGGCCCGGTGGCCCATTTTAAAACGGTGCCAGTCCTGTTCGGTTAAATCCCCCTGGGCAAGCTGCCTGGCCACATCGGCTTGCACTTCCTTTTGATGGTCGGCACTCCCGAAATATAACACCAACTCATTGAGAATGCTAGCAGGTTCAACTTCCAGGTTCTCCATGCCGGTTTCGCGCCACAGGGCCGCCACGGCGGCGCCGTGCGGGCCCGCGATAAGCTCGTCGGCAATACTCTGCACACCCTGCATGTAGAGCCGCAGCAAGGCTTGGGCAACCTCACGCAGCCCACCCTGGGGAAAGTCAATTTGGCCTAACAATTCATCAACTTGAGGCAATAAATGAGGGTAACGTGTGAGCAGGCCGATAAGCCGCCGCTGGGCAGGAGGCGCGCTCACCGCCGGGCGGTAGGTGACCGGCGCCTGGGTTTTGGCGGGGGAGTGCAGAAGTGTCGCTTTGCTGTCGGTTTTGGGTGCGCGGGTGGCGCTGAACAGTCGCTGGCGTAGCGCATCGCTGTAACTCTTGCGTACAACTTTGTCGCGGATGGTGCCGAGCAGCGCATTCATGTTCGATTCGATGACCGCACGGCTGTCGGCACTGGCCAGGTCAAGCCCCGCCGTCAGGTTGTGCCATAAAACTTGTTCAAGGCTGGCAGGCTGGCCCAGCAGGCGGGTGAACGCGGTGAGGCCGTCCTTGCGCACCAGCGTATCGGGGTCATCGCCCTCGGGCAGCCAGAGGAACTGGAGTTTGCGGTTGGGCTCGAGGCTGGGAAGCGCCAGTTGCGAGACCCGGCGGGCGGCAGCCCTGCCCGCGCTGTCGCCGTCGAGGCAGACGGTGATGGTCGGCGCGGCCTGCCACAGCAGCAGCAACTGGTCGGCGGTCACCGCCGTGCCCATCGGCGCCACCGCAGTTTTGAGGCCCGCCTGATACAGGGCGATGACATCAAGATAGCCTTCCACCAGCAGCGCGTTGCCGGCCTTGCGGATATCCGGCCGGGCACGGTGCAGGTTGAACAGCGTGTGCGATTTGCTGAAAAACGGGGTTTCGCCGGAATTGAGGTACTTGGGCTCGGACTTGTCCATCACCCGACCGCCGAAGGCCACCACGCGGCCCTGCGTATCCTCGATGGGGAACATCACCCGGTTGCGGAAAAAGTCGTAATCGCCCTTGCCTTTTTGCGACTCGCGCACCAGCCCCGCCGTGCGCAGCAATTCGGGCTTGAACCCCTCATTCAACAAGGCATCACGCAGGTCGTGCCACGCATCCGGCGCAAAACCGAGGCCGAAAGTCTCAATGGTGGCATCGGACAGGCCGCGCCCCTGCAAATATTGCCGTCCCACGCCATCGAGGTTGCGGATGAAAAAAGCGTTGGCGCGTTCCAGTGCCTTGTAGCCGTCCTGCCGTTGCGCCTCCTTCGCCGGGTCGCGGCGCTCGGGCTCGGGCAGCGTCACCCCCGCCTGCTGGGCAAGCTTTTTGATGGTGTCACCGAATGTCAGGCCCTGGGTTTCCATGGTGAAGGTGAAGACGTCACCCGAGGCACCACAGCCGAAGCAGTGGTAATAGCCGTCATCGTTGACCGTGAAGCTTGGGGTTTTTTCGCCATGAAACGGGCAGCAGGCCCACCAGCGGTGGCCCTTTTTCTTGACCTCGACAACCTTGCGTACCTCTTCGACCAAGTTGACCCTGGTTTTGATGCTGTCGAGTATTTGTGGCGGATACCGCACGCTGAACTTCACTCCCCTGCCCCACTATAGCCTGTCATCGGTTATCAGTCATCGGTTATCGGTGGTATGCCAACGCCAATGCGGAAGCGATTTTTGCTTAACTGCTATACCTTGCCGATTACCGATGACTGATAACCGATTACCATGCTGCCATGCAAACGGCACTCATGATTTTCATCGGCGGCGGCGCAGGCAGCGTGGCCCGCTGGCTGCTGGTCAACTTCACCGGCAAACTTGCCGGTGATTCCTTCCCCTGGGGCACCCTGGCGGCCAACATGCTGGGTTGCCTCATTCTGGGCCTGCTGACCGGCTGGCTGGCGGTGCGTGGCCAGTTGGACGAAATGTGGCGGCTGGCGCTGGTGACCGGCGTGCTGGGAGGCTTCACTACCTTCTCGGCGTTTTCACTGGATTTTCTTACCTTATGGCAACGCAATGAACCGTATGCTGCGACAGGCTATATGCTGGTCACCCTTGCCGCCGGATTGCTGGCGCTGCTGGCGGGAAATGCGGTTTTCCGGCTGCTGTAAAATCTTGTTTTGCCCGCCCGGGTTGTGCTAGAATGCTATCTAAGTCGCGGCTTGAAAACCTGAGGGATTCCTGCGAAAAATTGAAAAAGGAAAGGAAACGACATGGAGCGTGTGCCATTGACTGTTTTCGGCTTTGAAAAATTGCAGGCCGAATTGAAGCATCTGACGTCGGTCGAGCGGCCCAATATCATCGCGGCTATTTCCGAAGCCCGCAGCCACGGCGACCTCTCCGAAAACGCCGAGTACCATGCCGCCAAGGAGAAGCAGGGCTTTATCGAGGGCCGCATTGCCGAGTTGGAAAACAAGCTGGCCCGCGCCGAAGTGTTCGACCCGCGCAAGCACAAGGGCGAAAAGATTGTGCTGGGCGCCACGGTGAAGGTAGCCGACGTGGATACCGACAAGGAAATTACCTACGTGCTGGTGGGCCCGGACGAAGCCAACAGCGACAAGAACCTGATTAGCACCACGAGCCCGGTGGGCCGCGCCCTGCTGGGCAAAACCGAGGGCGATGAGGTGACCGTGCAAACGCCAGGCGGCAAGCGCGGCTTTGAGATTGTGGGCGTCGAATACAAGGCGTTCAACGTTTAAGGAAAGCGGCCCGCGGGCCGCTTTTTATTAACGCAGCCAGGTATTTTGCAAGGGGTCGAAGATGCGGCTGGGGATACCGTGAAGGGCTTCGGGAAGGGTAAGTGCCGGAATGCCCGCCGGGATTTGGCTGGCGGATACGGCGGGAGGTTCGCCGGAAATATTCAGCGACGTACTGACCAGCGGGCCATTGAAGGCCTCGAGGTACTCGCGCATATACGGCACAGACGGGCAGCGCACGGCGATGGTGCCTTTCCCCCCGGTAAGTTGTATGGGCAGGGTTTTGAGCGCGGGAAGAATCAGCGTGGTGGGCTGGGTGACCGTCGTATTCCAATAGGCGGTAATGGCAATTTGCGCTGCCGTGGGCAGGTTGCGCGGGCACAGGTGTTTGAGTTGCTCGGTGTTGGGAATGAGCACGATAAGGCCCTTGGAGGCATCGCGCTGTTTGAGGGCGATGAGTTTGTCGAGCGCGTCTTCGTTGAACGGGTCGGCAACGTAGCCGTAAACGCCTTCGGCGGGGGCGGCGCAAACTTCACCGGCTTTGAGGGCTTTGACCCAGGAGTCGAGTTGGGGTTTTTCAAACATGTTATCGGCGCTCCGCGAAGAATTTTTTAAGCACGTCGGCGCAGTCGTTTTCCAGCACACCGCCGATGACCGTGGGTTTGTGGTGCATGTGCTGCGGCACGCGGGCGCCAGACACCGTACCGCCGGATTTGGGATCGTAGGCGCCGAACAGCACCGTGGCGACGCGGGCGTGGCTGAGCGCCGCCGCACACATGGCACAGGGTTCCAGCGTCACCGCGAGAGTGAAGCCGTCGAGGTATTTGTCATGCTGGCCGTTGAGGGCTTCGTTCAACACAATCATTTCGGCGTGGGCGAGCGCGTTGGCGTCGGCTTCCACCCGGTTGGCGGCTTCGGCGATGATGGTGCCGCGGTGGTCGGCCAGCACCGCGGCGATGGGCACCTCGCCATTTTGAGCCGCGGCTTGCGCCAAGCTTAGCGCTTTTTGCATCAGGGCGGTGTTTTTGTCGGTCATGGTCTTGTAAATGCGGCGGTTTGGGGCAATACGTCAAGTATGGCGCGGCCGTTAATTGGAATTACGTTGGATTGGCAACAGGAAGGCAGCTTTTCCAAGCTGCCCCATTACGCGTTGCGGCAAGGCTATTTTGATGCCGTTTACGCCGCCGGAGGCCTGCCGGTTGCGTTGCCGCTGGTGCTGGAGGCTATTCCGCTTTACCTGAAAAAAATCAAGGGGCTGGTGGTTCCCGGCGGTGATTACCCCACCCCCAGCAGCTGGTACGAAGACCCGCACAACCTGGTGGTGGACCATCCGCGCGTGGACGTGGACATGGCGTACATCCAGGCCGCGCTGGACATGGATATGCCGCTGCTGGCGATTTGTGCGGGCCATCAGGAGCTGGCCGTGGCTTGCGGCGGCAAGCTGGCTTGGCGCATCGCCCAAACGGTTAAAGACCCCCTGCCCCACCGTAAGATTTCACTCGACAAGCGCGCCCATGAGGTGAAGGTGAAAAAGGATACCTGCCTGATGCGCGTGATGGGCCAGGCCGTGATTGAGATCAATAGCCACCACTTTGAAGGCGTGGTGAACGCGGGCAAGGCTATTGTGTGCGGCAAGGCGCCGGACGGCGTCATTGAGGCCATCGAGGTACCGGGCAAAAAATTTGCGATTGGCGTGCAGTGGCACCCGGAAATGTTCCGGCAACCGGACACGCCGGATTTTAAACTGTTCAAGGCGTTTATCGATGCGGCTCAATAAGTATCTTCAGCAAGCCGGGGTCGGCAGCCGCCGCGAGGCCGAACGGCTGGTGGAGGCCGGGCTGGTGCTGGTGAATGGCGTGATGGCCAGCCCGACCACGGTGGTGTTGGACGGCGACGTGGTGCTGGTGGACGGCAAAAAAATGCAGCCTTCGACCGCGCCGGTGCCGCGGGTATTTCTGTTCCATAAGCCCGCCGGATACCTGGTGACCACCGACGACCCGCAGGGCCGCCCGACGATTTTTGACATTCTGCCCAAGCAACTGCCGCGCGTGGTGACGGTGGGCCGCCTGGACATGGCCACCGAAGGCCTACTGCTGCTCACCACCGACGGCGCCCTGGCTCAAACCATGATGAGCCCGCGCACCGGGCTGGAGCGCGTGTATCGCGCCCGCGTGATGGGGACGCTGAGCGAGAAATACGCCAACGAGATCCGCAAGGGCATCAAGGTGGAAGGCACGCGCTTCCGCCCCGCCAAAATCGAGCTGGAAAAAGACGGTAGCGGCCGCAACCACTGGTACCGCATGACCGTGACCGAGGGCAAATACCGCGAGGTGCGCAAAATCCTCGAGGCCTGCAAGTGCCCGGTGAACCGGCTGATTCGCACGCAGTACGGGCCGTTCATGCTGGGCAACATTCCGCGCGGCCAGGTGGGCGAAGTGCCGCGACCGGGGGTGGAGAAATTGCTGAAGATGCTCAATAAGGCCAAGGCCTAGTATGCCTGCGCATGAGATGCGGTTGCATCCGGCGCCGTTTGAGCAGATTCAAAACGGCTCCAAGAATCTGGAAATCCGCATTAACGATGCCAAGCGCCGCCTGATTCAGCCTGGCGATACGATTCTTCTTTTAAAGCGTCCGGACTTTACGCAACAGGTATCGGTTCGCGTTAAGGCTCGCCATGAATCTGCCAATTTTAATGAGCTATTTAAGCAGTTTCCCGAACACAAGACGGATATGTCGGCCTATTACTCACCCGCCGATGAACAGAAGTGGGGTGTAGTGGGCTTGGAATTTGAGGTGCTGGATGAAACCCGCTAGCGGCTATGAATCCCGCATTTCGGCGGGGATTTTGAAGGGCAAGAAGATCATTCTGCCTGACAACAATGCGGCACGGCCGACGCGGTTGCGGCTGCGGCAGGCGGTGCTCAACATGCTGGTGTCGCGGGTGGAACTGGCGGGCTTGAACGTGGTGGATTTGTGCTGCGGCAGCGGCGCTTTGGGGTTGGAAACCTATAGCCGTGGTGCTGCCCAGGTGACGCTGGTTGATGCGGAAGTGGTGGTGGCGCGCCGCAATGTGGACGCGTTGGGCGTGAGGAACGATGTAAACGTAGTGCAGGCCGATGCACGGACGTGGAATGCCCCCTCGCCTTTCGACATTATTCTGGCCGACCCGCCTTATGGCAGCGGCATCGCCCAGGGGCTGCTGGCGCGGCGCGCACAATTCGGCAAGCCCGGCAGCTGGTGGGTGGTGGAGGTCGGCGCCGACGAGGTTTTGGATTGGGCGGATTTTGCCGAGGTACGCGAAAACGTTTATGGTATCTCCAAAATAGGAATCGGACGGCAGCGATGAGCCACGCACACCACCATCATGGTCATCACCACGGCCATCATCATGGGCATTCGCATGGCGACGACCACGTGCCGGGCAAGGTGATGCGTATCGGGCAAATCAGCCTGGCGGTGGCGGTGGGCGTGATTGCGCTGAAGTACCTTGCCTACTGGCTGTCGGGCAGCGTGGCGTTGCTCTCCGACGTGCTGGAAAGTGTCACCCACATCATCACCGCGGGGATTACCTTGGTAGCCCTGAAGGTGAGCTTCCAGCCCGCCGACCGTGACCACCCCTACGGCCACCAGAAGGCCGAGTATTTCTCTGCCATCGTCGAGGCGATGTTTATTCTGGTGGCTGCCACGTTGGTGCTGTGGGAGGCCGTGCCGCGCCTGTGGCACCCGGCCATGCCGGAAATCAATTTTTGGGTAATTGCCACCACCCTGCTGGCTACGGCTTTGAACGGCGGCTGGGCGGCGTTTTTGCTCGGACGCGGCAGGCTGGCGGGCAGCCCGGCACTTTCTGCCGACGGCTGGCATTTGCTCACCGACGTGGGCACCAGCGTGGGCGTGTTGATTGGCCTGGTACTGGCACTGGTCACCGGCTACAGCATTATCGACCCTCTGATTGCCTGCCTGGTGGCGGCCCACATTTTATGGGCGGGCTGGCACGTGATGAGCGGGGCGCTCTCCAGCCTGATGGACAAAAGCGCCAGCCACAAGGTGGAAGAGCATATCCGCGAAGTGGTGGCGGAGCATTGCGGCGGCGACATGGTGGAACTGCATGCGCTCAGGACCCGCGTTTCCGGCCGCGTCACCTTCATCGAGTTCCACCTGGTGGTGGACGGCGGCATGAGCGTGAAGGATTCGCACAAGGTATGCGACAAGGTGGAAAAAGCGCTGGCCGATCACATCCGGGGCGCGCAGGTGACCATTCATGTGGAGCCGGAGGGGACGCGACACTAGGTGATAACCTACCTGCTCAGCCAGTTTTTTGCCGCCGTGGCACTGGCCTTGGGCGTGAGTGCATATCTCCAGAATGAGGATAAAAGGCTAAAGCTTTTCATCGGCGTTTCAGCGGTGTGCATGGCAACCCACTTTGCCCTGTTGCAGGCATGGGTGGGCATGGCGCTTTCGCTTGTCGGCGCAGTGCGCTACCTGATCGGCAGTAATTCAAAGAATATCTGGCTGCTGGGGTTCTTCATCGTTCTCGGCACCGAACTCGGCATTTGGCGCTATCATGACCTGCGCGATATCTTGCCGATTATGGCCAACGTTATTTTATGCCTGGCGATTTTCAAGATGTCCGGTTTGAGAATGCGTGGCTGGATGCTGGCGGGCACGGCCTGCTGGTGGTTTTATAATGCCCTGC
Organism: uncultured Pseudomonadales bacterium; assembly: GCA_964601735.1. Lineage (GTDB taxonomy): Bacteria > Pseudomonadota > Alphaproteobacteria > UBA2136 > UBA6156 > DATAJX01. The sequence goes on along the minus strand of CAZROO010000007.1, from coordinate 12,592 downwards.
ATTATTCTGTCGTCGGGACGGGTCTGGAAAGTTTTTACCTCGTCACCAACGGCATGAAGATGCTGCGCCTGCACAAAAGAAGCGCCAGCAACTAAATCTTCAGCGGTGCGGGCAACCGGGCCAGCAACAGGGTCGGCGTTCGCCCTTTGCGAGCTTGTCGCACGCGATGTCAACCCGCCGCGCCCTTGTCTCAGCCTTTTTGGCCGACGTGACCCAGCAGATGAATTCGTTGCGTGCGAGCGGTGTGATGTCTTGCCACGCGGCCAGCACCTTCGGTTGAGAACTTAAGGCCTGCCGTAAATCTGACGGCAACTCATGCACGACACCGCCGGCGATGGGTTTCATCAGGTGCGGTCGAACATTTTTTCGAGCTGCGATTTGCCGAAGGTGGCGGTGGTCGGGCGGCCGTGGTTGCAGGTGAGCGTGGCCGGGTTGGCTTCCATCTGGCGCAGCAGGGCGTTCATCTCATGCAGGCTAAGGCGGCGATTGGCACGGATGCTGTGGTGGCAGGCGAAGGTGGAGAGCAGGTGGTCGAGCTTGTCGTGCAGCACGGTGCGCGGGGAGAAATCGGCCAGCTGGCGGGCAACGTCGGCCACCAGCGGCGCGGGGTTGGCGTCGCCTAAAGCCGCGGGCATGGCGCCGACCGTGACCGCCGTGGGCGAGTAGCCTTCGAGTTCGAGGCCGAGCTTGTCGAGGTCGGCCGCGTGGGCCAGCAGCACGTCGACTTCGGTGGGTTTGAGCGTCACCAGCGCGGGAAGCAGCAACGGCTGGCGCGGGATAGTGCCTGCGGCTTGCTGGGTCTTGAGCTGTTCATAGACGATACGTTCATGGGCGGCGTGCTGGTCGACGATGACCAGGTCGCCGGTCTGGGTTTCGGAGAGAATGAAGGTGTTGGCCACCTGGCCGATGGCGGCACCGAGGAAAGAGGGATCGGGTGACAGGGAACAGGTGTCAGGTGCCTGGAGTCGGGTATCAGGAGGCAGTGAATAAGCCATCTGCGAAGGCTCTTCACCCCGCCGAAGTTGTTGTGGAAGTGCCGTTATAGGCAATTGATAATTGGGCAAAGGCATAACCACCGGAGCCTGCTCCCTGATACCTGTTTCCTGTCCCCTGCTCCCCTGCCCCAAGGTTTGTCGAATTGCCGCATAGAGGAAACCAAACGTATTGTCGCGGCTGCGGAAACGGACTTCGGATTTGGCCGGGTGCACGTTCACGTCCACTTCTTCGGCAGGCATGGTCAGGAATAGAAGCGCCATCGGGTGGCGGCCCGCCGGGAGGCGGTCGGCATAGGCCTGCTTGAGCGCGGTGGCCAGCGTGCGGTCTTTGACCGGGCGACCGTTGACAAAGAAGTACTGCTCGCGCGCGGTGGCGGTGTGCGCGGTGGGCGGCGTGATGAAACCGCTGAGGCTCCAGCCGTCTTGCTTATCGACGTGCAGAGGTTGCGCGGCGTGAGCGAAGTCATGGCCCAGCAGCGTGCTCAAGCGCGGATTGAGGGCGTGGAGGAAATCACCCTGCGCGGCGGGGAGATGCCAGATTTCGGTGCCGTCCTCCACCAGCGTGAAGCTGACATGCGGGTAGGCCAGCGCGGCGTTGGTGACCACCGCGTGCAGCGCGCCGCGCTCGCTGCGCGGGCTTTTGAGGAACTTGCGGCGCGCAGGAGTGGCGTAGAACAGGTCGGCGATTTCCACCTTGGTGCCCGGCGGCAGCGCGGCGGGTTTGAGCTGGCCTTCCGGCGTTACTTGCCAGGCCTCGCCCTGCTCCGCAGGGCGGCTGGTGAGCGTCAGGCGCGCGACGGATGCCATGCTGGGCAGCGCTTCGCCGCGGAAACCAAAGGTATTGAGGCGGAAAAGGTCTTCGGTGGTTTCGATCTTGCTGGTGGCGTGGCGTTCCAGCGCTAATTTCAACTCGTCGCGCGGGATGCCTTTGCCGTTGTCGAGGACTTCAAGCGAGGTCAGCCCCGCGTTCTGGGTGGAGATGCGGATGGACGTGGCACCGGCATCGAGGCTGTTCTCGATGAGTTCCTTGACCGCGCTGGCGGGACGCTCGATGACCTCGCCCGCGGCGATTTGGTTGGCGAGGACGTCGGGCAGTTTCCGAATCGGCATGGCGTTTTGTACACCAAAATGGCGCGTTTAGCTAACCGGCAGAATTACTAGAAGGATGAAGGCGAAATGGGTTCTGGTGCGGGCGGGGCGATGTGGAAGCCCTGGCCGTAATCGACGTCGAGCCCTTTGAGGATTTGCAGCGCGTTCTCGTGCTCGACCATTTCGGCCACGGTGCGGATGTTGCGTTGCTTGGCCACCGCCGTGAGAGCCTTGACCATCGCCTGGTCTTCGGGGCTGGTGTGGACGTTGCGGATGAAGGCGCCGTCGATTTTGATGTAGTCCAGTTTCATTTCGCGGATGTGCTGGAAGCTGCTGTAGCCCACACCCCAATCGTCGAGCGCGAAGCTGACGCCGTAACGCGATACGCCCGCGATGAAGGACTGGGCGTTGGCCATGTCGCGCAACAGCGAGGTTTCGGTCATCTCGAAAACCAGTGCTTTTTCGGGCAACTGGGCTTTTTTGAGCAATACGATGGTTTCGTCGAGGAAGGCAGGGTCTTCGAGCGTGCGCGCCGACAGGTTGACCGAGAAGCGCATGGCCCGGCCCTTTTTGTGCCACTCACTCAGCGCGGTGATGGCGCGTTCCGACACCAGCCGGTCGAGCCGGGGCGCCAGGCCGAAATCCTCGATGACGCGAATGTACTGCGCAGGCGGGATGGCGCGGCCGGTACGGTCGATGAGCCTCACCAGCACTTCGTAGAACTCCGGGCCGCCCGTCTGCCCAAGCGACACGATGGGTTGGTAGTGCAGCACCAGCCGCTCGGTAGGGCTATTGAGGCAGGCGGTAACAAATTCGGCCCACTCCAGCCGCTGCCCGGCGGTAGCCGAGGCAGGCGTGTTGGGGTTGAAAAATTCAAGCCGGTTGGGACCATTCTGCTTGGCGGCCAGCATCGCGTCCTGCGCGTGGGCCAGCAGCGCTTCGGCGGTTTCGCCGTGGTCGGGGTACAGCGCCACGCCGCCCGAGGTTTTAAGCGTAACGCCGCTGCCGCCGAGGGTCAGCGGCCGCTCGCCCAACGTACGCTGCAATTGCTCGAACCGGCCCGGCAGCTCGCCCAGCTTGATGTCACGCATCACCAGCGCGAACTCGTCGCTGTCCAGCCGCGCCAGCAGGTCACCGGTGCGGATGTGGTCCTTGAGGATTTGGGCGAAGTGATTGAGGGCCTTGTCGCCCACCGCCTGGCCGTGGGTCTGGTTGATGAGCGCGAAACGGTCGAGGTCGAGCAGCAGCAGCGCACCGGTGCGTTTTTCGCGTTGCGCCAACCGCAGCGTGCGGGTCAGCTCGTCGTGGAACCGGTGGCGGTTGGCCAGGCCCGTGAGAGGGTCGTGGTTGGTGAGGTAATACAGCTGGTCGCTGGCGGCCTTTTGCGCCGAAACGTCCCGCGCGATGCCGCGAAAACCCAGCAGCATGCCCGCGCCGTCGTACACCGGCGTACCGGACACGCTCCAGCACAGGCGGGTGCCAAAGGGGTCAGCGCTCCAGTAATCGCGGTCGTGGAAAGGCCGTGGCGCGCGCATCAGCTCGGCAAAGTCGTCTTCTATCCGCAGGCGTTCTTCCGGCAAAAAACAACTGGCCAGCGAGGTGCCGCGCGTAGCGCTGGCCACTGGCCGTTTGCGGCTGCTGCTGAAGCTGAGGTTGAGTTTGGTATCAACCTCCCACAGCCAGTCGGCAAACTGGTCGGCCATGTCGCGGAAGCGGCTTTCGGCCATGTCATAAAGCTGCTGCAGGTGTTGCTGCTGGTGCCTCAGGTTTTGCATGGCTTGCGTGGTTTCGAGATAATCGATGAGCTGCGATGATGTAAGGCTGGCGAGCGGACCAACGACCGCCAGGCCGTTTTCGCGCGCGGTGGCAGCCACCCCGCGGTCGTCGGTCAACACCAGCGGCGCCAGGTTGGGCACGCGGGCCAGCTCGGCCAGCGTGCCCCCAAGGCCGTGCTGCGGCGTGGGCAACGCGGCAACAAGCGGCACGATGGCGGGAGCCTGCGATCTCGCCATAGAAATGGACTCGTTCAACGCGCTGAGGTTTTTAACCGGCGTGCCCGCATAAACCCCGCCCCCCACCCGCAGCAGGCCGCCGATGCGGTCGGCCAGGTCGGGCGGCGCCACCAGCAGCAGGGGGGAATCGTTGAGGGCGGAATTCATGTGCGTTGTTTTTTTGTTGCCGTCAGAGTGGCTGAAATCCGGCGCAGGCGCAAGCAACGCATGGTTGAACAGCGCAATTTATCAAGGCAGCGGCGCATAACGGCAACCATTGTGGCGAAACTGGCGGGATTCAGGAAGCCTTTGACAGCAGGAAGAGTCCTCATCACCTCCCTATCAACATCTAAACGATGGTCAAATAAAAAGCCCCGCCGATGGCGGGGCTTTTTATTTGACCAGCACGTTGGGGCCCTTGGTTCTGGCTTCGGTGAGTTTTTGATCGACCAGGAACAGCAGGTTGGCGAGTTCCGGCGTAGTGGCGTCACTGCTGGTGATGATGCCGCCACTCAATGTCATGCCCACCTTGCCGGTGGAAATGTCGTACTTTTTATCGACCGCCTTGCGAATGCGCTCACCCAGGATGAGCGCGCCCTTGGCGTCGGTTTCCGGCAGCAGAATGAGGAACGTGCGTTCGCCGGTGCGGCCCGGGCTGTCGCTGTCGCGGATGAACTGGCGCACGCAGCGCGCGGCTTCGGCCACCAGCAGGTTGAGGTCTTCGGTGCCGATATGCTTGTCGCTGCTGCCGGTGAACGGGTCGAGTTCCAGCGCCAGCAGGGCAAAGGAATTATCGTAGCGCTGGGCGCGGTGGAGTTCTTTTTCGAGCAGGTGGAACAGATAGCGGCGGCTGAACAGCTGGGTGACTTCGTCGTAGGTCATCAGGTCGCGCAGGTAGCGCACAGCGCTTTCCAGCGCCTTGCCGCTGCGTTCCAGCGTAATCACCAGGTCGGTGATTTTGGCCATTTCTTCACGCGTGATGGAGATGCTGCCGTTTTGCAGCGTGAGCCGCACCTTGTTGCTTTTAACACGGGTGATGAAGGTTTCTGCTTCTTCCAGCGCGGTTTCGATGTCGCGGATGGTGCGAATGTCATGCTGGATGGCAGGGGCGTCTTTCAAAGGGCGATTCCGGCTTAATTATGTTCTTTTTCTCTCGGTGCGCAGTTTGGCTTTTAAACAACGCTTTGGCAAGGGGTTATCGGTAATCGGCAACCGGTTATTGGAATTCCGCCCCACCCGTTCAACACGCACCGGTAACCGATAACCGACAACCGGTTACCTAACTTGGCACGCCTTGTGCATCTACCCCGGCGGAGAGAGTTTAACTGGAATAGGAAGGGAGCAAAACATGCAGGAACTCGCTGTTCTCGCATCCGGGGCCGTGGCAGCCCAGCGCCGCTTTAACGTGATTGCCGACAACGTGGCCAATGCCAACACCAACGGATTTCACCGCCTCAAGCCCGATTTTCAGGAAATGGTCAGCGGTCGGAGCAAGACGGCCATCGGCAGCGGCACCAGCTATGTGGCCGACCGTGGCATTTTAATGGACACCACCCAAGGCACCTTTAATAACACCGGCAACGCTTTTGATCTGGCCATTGCCGGGGACGGCTACTTTGCCATCAGCGTGAACGGCGCCACCCAGTACACCCGCCGCGGCCAGTTTGTGGAAAACGCCGAAGGCCAGGTGACCACACCGGAAGGGTATGCGCTGCTCGACAACGCCGGCGCGCCGATGCAACTGCCCACCGACGCCAATGAATTCCGCGTGGCCACCGACGGCACGGTTTCAACCGAACAGGGCGTCCTCGGGCAAATCGGCATTTACAACTTCACCCCGGCCCAACAGCAGAATTTGGTACGTGCCGGAAGCACCAATTTCATTCCCCACAAGGGCGATGCCCCCACCGTGGATGACAACCCGATTATCAGGCAGGGTACGCTGGAATCCAGCAACGTCAACGCCGTGCAGGAAATGGTGGAAATGAACGCCGCCAGCCAGGCCTACCAGAACAGCATAAAGCTGCTGCAAACCATGGAAGGCACCGAAAGCAACGCCATCCAGACTTTAGGCAAACAATAATGCGCTTTTTGATAAACCACATATTCGCTGCGCGGGATGAGATTTTGATTTTCTCCGCAGACCGAGCACCGCAAGCGCACACTTTTAGTGCGTGCGGAGCGCAGGGCAAGGAAAAATTAAAATATCACCCGCGCAGTAGAATAACCGTCCAAAGAGAGAGGGACTAGAAATGTTAGAAGCACTCCGCATCGCCGCCACCGGGATGAACGCCCAACAGACCAATGTCGACATTCTGTCGAACAACATCGCCAACCTCAACACCACCGGCTTCAAGCAGCAGGTGGCCGCCTTTCAGGACCTGATTTACCAGAACCGCATCGGCGTGGGCGCCACTACCAGCAACGCCGGTACCATCGCCCCCACCGGCATGCAGGTTGGCTTGGGCGTGAGCATCGGCGCCGCCTACAAAATCATGACCCAGGGCCCGCTGCAAAGCACCGGTAACACCTTTGACATGGCCATGAGCGGACGTGGCTTTTTCAAAATCACCATGCCGAACGGCAGCACCGCTTACACCCGCGACGGTGCCTTCCAGATCAACGCCGACGGCCAGGTGGTAACAAAGGAAGGCTACCCCACCGACCCGGCCATTAGCGTGCCCACCGGCGCCACCGACGTGACCATTTCCGAAACCGGCTCGGTCTCGGCCAAGGTCAATAACGTGAGCACCGACCTCGGCAACATCACCGTGGCAATGTTCGTCAACGAAGCCGGCTTGCAGAACATTGGTGACAACCGCTACGTCGAAACCGAGGCCAGCGGCACGCCCAGCGACGCCACCCCGGGCCAGGACGGCGCCGGCACCATCAAGCAGGGCTTTCTGGAAAGCAGCAACGTCGACGCGATTTCCAGCGTCACCCAGCTGATTACCGCCCAGCGCAGCTACGAAATGAACAGCCGCGTGATTAGCACCGCCGATGACATGCTGAACACGTTGAACCAGGTTCGATAAGACAAGTTATTGAATAAAAAGAATTGGCATGACTCATGAATAAGCAGATGCGGGAGAGGATTCAAGCAGGGGTGGTTACCAACAGGCCTGCGGGCCACCACGAAAGCTGGAACCATGTTTATAAATTTGCTCGACTGCCTGCGGAACGAAACCATTCCCATGCAGCACGACGGTATGTACGCCTTGATGAGCTGGCGGGACATTGCCCTGCACAAACAACTCAAAACCGGCGGCGGCGAGGGCTGGCTGTTGCTGCTGGTGTTTGCGCTGTGGCTGCCGCTTCTGTTCTTGGCTTGATCGGCACCGCCTACGCGGCAACCGATACCCAGACTGTGCCCGTGGCCGCCCATGCGTTGGTGGCAGGTACAGTTATTAGTGAGGCCGATGTGGCCCAGGCCGAGATTTCCGGCACCAGGGTATACCAAAGCACGCCGCGCTCGCCCGATGAGGTGGTGGGCAGGCGCCTGGTGCGGCCATTGAAGGCTGGCGCCCCCTTTAATAGCCTGGCGCTCAAAACCGCCAACGATGTGGAGCGCAACACCACCGTCGCCGTTGTTTTCAAGCGTCCGGGCATCGAACTTTCCGGCACCGGCTTGGCGCTGGAGGCGGGTAATGCGGGCAAGGCCATTCGTGTGCTCAACACCGAAAGCCGCACCACCCTGGTGGCCACGGTGAGCGGCCCGGGCACTGTTACAGTAGGAGAACAATAATGCGCAAATACATCCCCCTCACCCTGCTTGCCGCCACAATGCTGGCCGGATGCCAGGAAAGCCTGCGGCCGGAAATGTCTTCCACCGGCTCGAACATCGCCCAGAACGGCGCCCAACTGGTGAACATGCCGGTGGCCGTGCCCAGTGCCCCGCGGCCGGAACATGGCAGCCTGTGGGTACCCGGCAGCAAGCAGTTTTTCAAGGACAGCCGCGCCCACCAGGTTGGCGACCTGGTGACGGTGGTGGTGAGCGAGAACGCCAGCGCCAGCAGCAGCGGCAAAACCGCCGAGGCCAAGAGCCATACGCAGCAGGCGGGTATTCTGGGCCTGCCGTGGATTAGCGGCCACCTGCTGGAACGCGGCATTCCGCTGGGCGCAACCGACCTGGCCAATACCAGCAGCAACCGCAGCTTCAGCGGCAGCGGTGCCACCAACCGCACCGATACCCTCACCGCCAACATCGCCGCGGTCGTCACTCAGGTGATGCCCAACGGTCTGCTGGTGATCCAGGGCCAGCGCGAAGTGATGATGAATTACGAAAAACAGAAGATGATGCTGACCGGCATCATCCGGCCCGAGGACATTTCATCGGCCAACACCATTGCCAGCAGCCAGGTGGCCGAGGCCCGCATCAGCTACACCGGCGACGGCACGGTGGATGAAAACCAGACCGCCCAGTACGGCGTCCGCTGGCTGGATAAGGTACTGCCGTTCTAATAAGCGCGCCGAAGGCACTTTAGACGCGCGAGCGGTATTCGCCGAAGGCGAATTTCATAAGGGTAGAAAACGGCCCTTTAGGGCCGCACCCACGGGCCGGAGGCCGAATGGGATTTTTCTAGCGTAAATGCACTTCGGCGCTAACGCTCACCTGCACCTCGGTGCTGCCCGGCGTCGCCACCGGTTCGGGCATGGCGGCGGCCTCGGCCTTCATCGCCATGGCGCGGGCGTACATCGGCCGCACCACGCCGCCTCCGTTGTCGGTGTTGATGACCGCGTAACGGACGCTCTTGTAACCCAGGTGATCGGCGATCTTTTGCGCCTTGGCCTTCACGTCGTCGAGGGCTTCGTTAATCAGTTCGCCACGCACCTGGTCGGCCTTTTCACGCGAGAGTTCGTAGCTCAGGCCGTTCACTGCAAAGCCCATGCCCTGCAATTGCGCCACCAGTTTGGTCAGGCTTTCCGGCTTGCCGCCGCTTAAAGTCACGTCCTGCCGGGCATGCCAGACGGTGGTCTTTTGCTTGTCGCCCTGGCTGACCTGGTAAGTGTTGTAGCTGCCGGTTTCGAACTTGACGCCCGGCACATCGCCTGCCGCAACCTTGGCCAGTTTCATCTTTTCGTTCACGTAAGCCTGCGCCGTGGCGGCATCCTTGGCTTCGTGCTCAATCACCACGGTGGCGGTCAGCTTGTCCGGCGTCACGCTGCGGTGAGCTTCTCCGCTCACGTTCAGCACGGTCACGCTTTGCCAGTAGTCGGCGCCCTCATGGCGGTCGGCGGCCCAGCCTGCAAGTGGCGGCATGGCCAGCGGCAGCGCCAGCAACGTAGTGGAAAGCAGCAGGTGGGCGATGGGGCGTTTCATGGTGGTTTCCTCTTTTTTTCTATTGGCCATAGCCTATGGCATGGGCAGTTGCCACACAAGCGCAAATAGCCGGGGTAGAATCGGCCCCAATGCCAAACACGATAAACGCCCCCGGCACCCCCTGGAAAGCCCTGGCCCTGACCGCGCTGGGCGTAGTGTTTGGCGATATCGGCACCAGCCCGCTGTATGCGCTGCGCGAGGCGGTGAAGGCCAGCGGCTCCACCAGCCAGCTCTCGGTATATGGTGTGGAAAGTTTGATTTTTTGGGCGCTGATGATTTCGGTGACCCGCTACGTCGGTATTCTGCTGCGGGCCGACAACAAGGGCGAAGGCGGCATTTTAAGTCTGTTTGCGCTGGTGCAGCAGGCGCTGGGCCGCTCCAACAAACTGATTTTGCTGCTGGGCGTGGGCGGCGCGGCCATGTTTTTTGGCGACGCCCTGATTACGCCGGCCATTTCGGTGGTCAGCGCAGTTGAAGGCTTGAACCTCGCCTCCTCGTCCTTTGATAACTGGGTGCTGCCGCTTTCCACCGGCATCCTGGTGGCCCTGTTCATTTTACAGCAGAATGGCACCGGTGGCGTGGGATTGATGTTCGGGCCCATCATGCTGGTATGGTTTGGCGTGCTGATGGTGCTGGGGATTTTCCCCATCATCGCCAATCCGCACATCCTTGCCGCCCTGAACCCCATGTATGCCTTCAATTTCATTTCCCAGCACACTGCCGTGGCCCTGCCCACGCTGGGCGCGGTGTTTCTGGCCGTCACCGGCGGCGAAGCCCTGTATGCCGACCTCGGCCACTTCGGCCGCAGGCCCATCCAGCGGGCGTGGCTGTTTTTGGTGTTTCCGGCGCTGTGCATCAATTACCTGGGTCAGGGGGCGCTGATTCTGGCGCAGCCGGCAGCCATGGAAAACCCGTTTTACCTGCTGGCACCACAGGGCCTGCTGCTGCCGCTGGTGGCCTTGAGCACGCTGGCCACCATCATCGCCAGCCAGGCGGTGATTACCGGCACCTTCAGCCTGGCCCACCAGGCCGTGGCCATGGGACTGATGCCACGGCTGCAGTTCCTCCACACTTCCGCCCAGCAGAGCGGGCAGATTTACTGCCCCAAGCTCAACCGCTGGCTGATGATGGGGGTGGTGGCCACGGTATTGAGCTTTGGCAGTTCCGACGCAATGGCCAGCGCCTACGGCGTGGCGGTGAGCATGAACATGGTGGCCACCGGGCTGTTGCTGTTCGTCGTCATCTGGCAGCGCTGGCACCGGCCGCTGTGGCAGTCGCTGCTGATTGTATCGCCGTTTGTGGCGATGGATGCTTTCTTTCTTTCCGCCAACCTGCTCAAAGTCGGCGACGGCGGCTGGATGCCGCTGACGGTGGGCGCGGTACTGACTCTCTGCATGCTCACCTGGGTGCGCGGTTCGCGCTTTTTGTACCAGCGCACTGTAATGAACCTGCCGCCCTTCGACCGCTGGCTCAAGGCGCTGAACCGCAACAAGCTGGCGCATGTGCCGGGTACCGCCGTCTGGCTTTCCAGCGACACCTACCACGCCCCGGCCGCGCTGATTCACAATATCCGCCACAACGACGTGCTGCATGCGCATAATGTCATCCTCAACATCCGCACCAGCGATATTCCACGCGTGCCGCCCGAACAGCAGATCGCGCTTGTGCCGGTCGACAAGAATTTCACCCGTGTGCAGCTCACTTTCGGTTACATGGACGTACCGGACATTCCCACCGCGATGGTGCGCGCCCACCGGCTGGGCCTGCCTTATACCGACGGCCAGCCGGTCACCTACTTCCTTACCCACCGCAGCCTCAAGGCCAACGGTACGCTGGGCATGCCGCTGTGGCAGGACAATTTGTACATCGGCCTCTCCAAGCTCGCCGAAAATGCCACCGACTTTTACAAGCTGCCTTCCGACCAGGTAGTTGAGGTGGGCATGCAGGTGCAGTTGTAGCGCGCTGAAGGCGCGACCAGATGTAATACACCAACACCTTGAATCTTAACCTTCTATAACCTATATCATTTCCTGTCTTAACCGACTCTTCGCAACACCTATGCCCCGGCACGTTTTACAGGAGGCTTTAATGCCCGGTTCCTATCTTTCTACAAATCCCCATACGTCGCACATCGCCGCCGAGTCGGCGCCGCTCACCAAGTTTGAGCAGCATGCCCTCAAGGTTTTTGTGGCTCTCCAGTTCCCAACAGTTCAAATCACAACAGCCAGCCACACCAACCGTTATATCAATATCCATCATCCAGAACGGGGCCATCTGACCATCCGGTTGCGAATAACCCTCCAGGGCTTGCCTCATCCGGAAGATACCCAGCCCAGCCAACTGAAGTCGCTGCTGATTGACGTCTTCAAGGATGACACCCTGCTCGAATGCTACGACATGCCCATCGACATCCATAAAATACCCCAGCGACAATAAAAAAGCCCCGCCGAAAGGCGGGGCTTTTAAGCTTTTGGTACTTGTACGGGAAGTCGAACTTCGACGATTGATTGAAAGGGAAAAACCCTGGCAACGCGCTACTCTCGCGTGCCTTAGGACAAACTACCATCGCCGCAGGAGGGCTTCACTGCCGTGTTCGGAATGGGAACGGGTTTTAAACCTCCGCCATGGTCACCAGGGGACTTTCCCCTTCAATCAATCGTCGAAAACCGGCGCTCTTCGCGCCGCCCCGGCGCAGGCCGGGGTATACGTCCAAATAGAGGGCTGTAATTGCCAAGGTATTTGCACTTGGGCTCTGCCGGCTTGCGGCATAAGCAAAGTTGATTGTGTTTCCACAATCGAAATACTCAAGTCAATGGGGTCATTAGTATCGCTTAGCTTCACCCATTACTGGGCTTCCACACGCGACCTATCAACGTCGTGGTCTACAACGTCCCTCATAGGGAGTGCTTGTTTTGGCAGAAGCTTCCCACTTAGATGCTTTCAGTGGTTATCTCGTCCGCACGTAGCTACCCTGCGATGCGGCTGGCGCCACAACAGGTACACTAGAGGTGCGTTCGCTCCGGTCCTCTCGTACTAAGAGCAACTTGCCTCAACACTCCAACAGCCACGGTAGATAGGGACCAAACTGTCTCACGACGTTTTGAACCCAACTCACGTACCACTTTAAATGGCGAACAGCCATACCCTTGGGACCTGCTCCAGCCCCAGGATGTGATGAGTCGACATCGAGGTGCCAA